>JAMOUQ010000014.1 GCA_027068085.1 Desulfobacteraceae bacterium
TTAAGAAGTCAATTCTTTCGGGCGGATAGCTCAGTTGGGAGAGCACCGGCCTTACAAGCCGGGGGTCACAGGTTCAAGCCCTGTTCCGCCTACCAAGCACCGGATGCAGTAAGCCATGCGGTTTGCGACGGCCGCTGAAAATTTATACGGGGGCGTAGTTCAGTTCTGGTTAGAACGCCGGCCTGTCACGCCGGAGGTCGCGAGTTCGAGTCTCGTCGTCCCCGCCAGTTTTGAAAAGGGCTTGTCTGAATGACAGCCCTTTTTACTTAAACCGGGAACCCTTTTCAATCGGCGGTTAGAACGTCCCGCACTGCATGCGGGAAGGTCGCGAGTTCGAGTCTCGTCGTCCCCGCCAGTTTTGAAAAGGGCTTGTCTGAATGACAGCCCTTTTTTACTTAAACCGGGGGCTCTTTTCAGGTGGATAATGGCTTTTTTTGTCTATATCCTGGAAAGTCTGAAAGACGGCTCTTTCTACGTGGGCTCTACTGGCAATCTTGAACAGCGGATCTTGCGCCACAATCAGGGACGTTCCAAATACACAAAATCAAAACGTCCATGGAAGCTGGTATATTTTGAAAAACATCCAAACAGGTCTGCTGCTGTAAAGCGTGAAAAACAAATCAAAGCCCGCAAACGAAGAGATTATATCCGGTCCTTGATCTGTTCATCCAATTCCATTGACGGTTAGAACGTCCCGCACTGCATGCGGGAAGGTCGCCAGGTCGAGTCTCGTCGTCCCCGCCAGTTTTGAAAAGGGCTTGTCTGAATGACAGCCCTTTTTACTTAAACCGGGAACCCTTTTCAATCGGCGGTTAGAACGTCCCGCACTGCATGCGGGAAGGTTTCTACCGCCTCCTGCCAGGCAGCTCATGTCCCGTATTTCAAACCTGTCGTTACAGTTTCCTATCAGCAAGACACATATTTCCGCCTTGACAAGCAGTAAGTGAAAAAGGTTAATTGAACCCAAGTTGAAATAGTTACATCCAAAATAGCGGGCCTTCCCGGATATCGCCCGCCTTTGCTGATGGAGGAAGATTTGACGATCCCAAGACATCTATTCCGGCTAAGCACCGCTGTTTTGCTGTTTGCAGTTGTCTTGCTGAATCCTGCCCTGGCTGCCGACAAGCAGGTTCAAAATCCTCCCGGGGATCTGTTGGCGGTCAATCTTGCCCGATGCCAACAGGCAGTAGAAATCCGGGTTGGAAAAATTACAAGCGAAAAGGTCTTTGGAAATCACAAGGGCGAGGGTGACTCCGGATATGTTCAGTGTCTGGTATACGGTGTTGTTACAAAGAGTTTCAAAGGAAGCCTTACCAAGGGCGAGGAAATATCATATCGGTTTGTCTGCGAATACGACAATGCTCCTAAATGCCCTGTCGCCGAGGGTGAAAGCTATGTAATTTTTTTAAAGAAAAAGCCGACGACAAACCAATTCTGGCTGTTTGCCGAAGCTGCCCAATTCCATTCCAATCCCGGGCTGATCAAAACGATAGAACAGCTCATAAAGTCCAGATAGGCCAAAGCTCCTGGTTTCACAAACCTACCGGTATTGTAAGTTTTCTTTTTTTTGCCTGATCCCGATAGTCAGGAAAAGCGGTTTGTTGAATCGTAAAATACATTTAACGCTTTTTGGCAAAAAGTGTAAAATACAATTTACGGTCCATACTGATTTCCATCCATGGGCCGCCCTTTTTGCCTGCAATTTGAAGTGTGCTTTATCCCTGACCGTCTGGAGGCTGAAAAACATTGCATATCACCGGATTAATACCTATTATGATTGCAAAAGCCGCGGACAAAACAGCTCGACCGATCTGAAACCGATCAGCTGCCGCCTCAGCGGACCGAAATTTTTAGCATATCCAACAAGTCACAGGAGTGCGCCATGAACTACATCAAAATCAGGCTGGATGATGATTTTGATCGCATCGGGGCCAGAATCGAGAGGACTCTTGAAGATATTTTCCGCCCCCTGCCGGTCAACCCCATGTTCGCCTGCCGCAACTGCGGCTGGAACCCACCCATGGACATGGTGGAAACCGACGATGAAATAGTGATAGTGGCTGAGATAGCCGGAGTGGAAAAAGAAGGCCTGGAAGTGAGAATAAACTCCAAGGCAGTCCGTATATTCGGGCGGCGGCGGGAAGCCCCCAAGGGGCCCAATGGTAAATACCGCCTGGCAGAAATCCAGTACGGCAGCTTCGAGCGGGTTCTGTACCTGCCCTGCCCGGTAGACACTGAAAACATCGTCTCGGCTTACCGCAATGGCATGCTTAAACTCACAATGACCAAACTCCGCCTGCACAGGACCCACAAGATACCCATCATGGACGGTTGATGCCAAGGCAGGCCGCCTTTTCAACCGACAAGTGCTGTATGGCAAACCGCAAAGGAGGTACTCATGTCTGAAGGTCTCCCGACCCCGGACCTAAACCCCGACAATCTGCCCCGGGAACTGCCGATCCTGCCCCTGTACGATGCGGTCCTTTTCCCGAAAATGGTCCTGCCCCTGGCGGTAATGCAGGCCGATTCGGTACAGCTGGTGGACGAAGCCATGGACCGCAACCGCATTATCGGACTGGTGACATCCAGCAAACCCGACGATGTAAAGCTCGATCCCAAAAAGCACCTGGCCAAGGTGGGAACCAGCGCCCTGATCCTGAAGATGGCCAAGACCCCGGACAACAAGGCCCAGCTGCTGGTTCAGGGTTTGGGTCGCTTCCGGATAAAATCCTACCTGCAAACCGAGCCTTACCTTCAGGCGAAGGTTGAGCATCTGAAAGACATCGAGAAAAACACCGATGAGACAGCCGCTCTGGTTTCCAATATCCTCAAACAGTTCGTCCGGGTAGTGGAGCTTTCACCGGGCCTGCCGCCGGAAATAATCCAGATGGCGAACTCCCTCAAAGAACCGGGAACCCTGGCCGACATGATAGCCTCCACCATAAACACGTCGGCCGAGGAAAAGCAGAAAATACTCGAGATCCTGGATACCAACGAAAGGCTGCGGGAAGTCACCAAGCAGGTCAATCACCAGCTGAACATCCTGGAACTGGGTCACAAGATCCAGAACCAGGTCAAGGGCGACATGGACAAACGCCAGCGGGAATACTACCTGCGTCAGCAGCTCAAGGCCATCAAGGAAGAACTGGGAGAAAGCGACGACGAATCGGTCGAAATCGAAGAGTACCGCGCCAAGATCAAGGAAGCCGGCCTTCCTCCGGAGGCCCTCAAGGAAGCCGAGCGCGAGCTTGGCCGCCTGGCCAAGATGCACCCTTCTTCGGCCGAATACACCGTCACATCCACCTACCTGGACTGGCTGATCGAGCTTCCCTGGAACAAGAGCACAGAGGACAATCTCGATATCAAAAAGGCCCGCAAGGTGCTGGACGAAGACCATTTCGGGCTGGAAAAGGCCAAAAAAAGGATCATCGAATACCTGGCGGTGCGCAAGTTAAAGCCGGATTCAAAAGGTCCCATCCTCTGTTTCGTGGGCCCCCCCGGCACCGGCAAGACGTCCCTGGGCGCATCCATCGCACGGGCCCTGGGCCGCAAGTTCCACCGCATATCCCTTGGGGGGGTGCGCGACGAGGCCGAGATCCGGGGACACAGACGGACTTACGTGGGCGCCCTGCCTGGCCGGATCATCCAGGGCCTGCGGCGGGTGGGAACCAACAACCCGGTCTTCATGCTGGATGAAATCGACAAGGTGGGCAGCGATTTCCGGGGAGATCCATCGTCGGCCCTGCTGGAAGTGCTCGACCCGGAGCAGAATCACACCTTTGTAGATCATTACCTGGACGTTCCCTTCGATCTTTCCAGGGTGATGTTCATATGCACGGCCAACATTCTGGACACCATACCGTCTGCCCTGCGGGACAGAATGGAAGTGCTGGAACTGCTGGGCTACACCGAAGATGAAAAGATCAAAATAGCCCAGCGCTACCTCATTCCCAGGCAGCGCAGTGCCCACGGCCTCAAGGCCAGCCAGATCCGTTTCACCACCGGCGCGGTCCGCCGGATCATTGCCGGCTACACCCGCGAGGCCGGACTGCGGAACCTGGAACGTGAAATTGCCGCCATCTGCCGGGCGGTTGCGGCCAAAATCGTAGAGGGCAAGGTCAAGAAGGTCACCATCAAGGTAGAGGACCTGGCCGAGTACCTGGGGCCGGTGCGCTTCACATCCGAGGCCAAGGCCCGCCTGACGACCCCGGGGGTAGCCATGGGCCTGGCCTGGACACCCACCGGAGGCGACCTGCTGTTCATAGAGGCCACCGCCATGAAGGGGAAAAAAGGCCTCACCCTGACCGGACAGCTCGGCGACGTAATGAAAGAATCGGCCACGACGGCCCTGAGCTTCATCCGCTCCCATGCCCGCAAGCTGGGTATCGACGAGGATTTTTTCGAGCACAAGGACATTCATATCCATGTGCCGGCCGGAGCCATTCCCAAAGACGGCCCCTCGGCCGGGGTTACCATCCTTACCGCGCTGGTATCCCTGCTGACAAATACCACCATCCGCAAGGATCTGGCCATGACCGGAGAGATAACCCTCCGGGGCCAGGTGTTGCCGGTAGGCGGAATCAAAGAAAAAGTGCTGGCAGCCCACCGGGCCGGCATCAAGACGATCATCATGCCCAAGTGGAACGAAAAAGACCTGGTGGACATACCGGAAAAAGTGCGCCAGGAAATCCGTTTTTACTTCGTCGACAAGATGATGGATGTGCTTAAAATCGCACTGGACAAAAAAACCAAGCAATAGTTTCGACTGGCAGACAGATGGTACCATCGCTGAAATTGCGCATTCTGACAATAACCGTGCTGACAGCCTTTCTGGCAGCCTGCAGCACGACTGCACCTGCACCCGAAGTCTCCAGGGGTCAGCCACGCCCGTACCGGGTTCGTGGCACCTGGTACAAACCCATGGCCAGGGCGGGCGGATTCCGCCAGCGGGGCACCGCTTCCTGGTACGGCCGCAAATTTCACGGCCGCAACACTTCCAGCGGCGAAAAATACAACATGCACGCCATGACCGCGGCCCATAAAACCCTGCCTCTGGGAACCTGGGTCCAGGTTACCAACCTTGCCAACGGCAGGAAGGTCCGCGTCCGGATCAACGACCGCGGCCCCTTCGTGCGCGGCCGGATAATCGATCTTTCCTATGCCGCCGCCAAAAAGCTGGGAATGGTCGGGCCGGGCACGGCGCCGGTGGAAATTGTCGCCCTGGGGACTTCACGGCCCGGCAAAGCCGGCTCGGAGGCTGCTTATCAGCCAATGGACTACTTCTCGGGTAACTTCACCTTCCAGGTGGGGGCCTTCACAGACCCTGAAAACGCGCGCCGCCTTGTGGCCAGGCTCAGACCGTTGTACCAAAATGCCCACATCGCCGTTTTCAACGACGGTCAGCACACGTTTTACCGGGTGCGGGTCGGGCTGTGCCGCGACCTGGCCTCTGCCCAGCAATACGAGCAACACCTCATGAAAAACGGTTTTCCGGAAGCCTTTCTGGTGGCCGAGTAAACCACCGGGGTGACTTATTAACGGTATGCCGATAAACACTGTTTTCCTCGACCGGGACGGGGTCATAAACTACGACCGCCCGGACTACGTCAAGAGCCGGAACGAATTCAGATTCATCCCCGGCAGCCGCAAGGCCCTGGCCCTGCTTGCGGGCAGCGGCATGAAAGTAATCCTTATAACGAACCAGTCGGCCGTGGGACGGGGCATCATCACCTCCGCCGGCCTTGAAAGCATCCATCGCCATCTGCTGGCAGGGGTGAAAGCTGCCGGCGGACGGATCGACGACATTCTTTATTGTCCCCACCGGCCCGAGGACGACTGTTCCTGCCGCAAACCCCGGCCCGGCCTGCTCCTGCAGGCAGCTGCCAGACACTGCCTCCGGCTGGACCAGGCCGTCATGATCGGCGACAGCGCCAAGGATATCCAGGCGGCCAGGGCTGCCGGCTGCAACGCCGCCTACCTGGTGAAAACCGGCCACTGGCAGGAGGCCCTGGCAGAACTTGGGGCTGCCGGCCAGGTACCTGACAAAGTGTTTGCCAACCTGCTTGAGGCGGCCGGCTGGATAATGGCGACATGGCGGCCGGAAGCCGCCCGTTTTCCGGCCCGGGACTGTTAACAGATGACCAGATCCCGAGATATTACCCTGGAAGGCAGCATCGAGCGTGTCACCTTTCACAATCCGGACAACCATTTCACCATCGCCCGCCTGGACGCGGGCGGACAAGCGGGCCAGATAACAATCCTGGGGCATTTGCCCGCACCCAGGGCCGGTGAAAGGGTCAGACTGACCGGGCAGTGGGAAAAGCATCCGCGCTACGGCCAGCAGTTCAGATTCAGCACCTGCAGGGTCGTAATGCCTGAAGACCTGGCCGGCCTGGAGGGCATGCTGGCAAGCGGCAGCGTAAAAGGAATCGGCCCCAAGCTGGCCCGGCGCCTGGTGGAACATTTCGGCGAAGACCTCATGCAGGTGCTGGAAAGTGACCCCCGGGCCCTGACCGAGGTAAAGGGCATCGGGCCCCAGACCGCCGCCCGGATCGCCCGGGGCTGGCAACACCGCCGGGAAATGCGGCGGCTGAGCGAATTTCTGACCAATATCGGTGTCAGTCCGGTCCACGGAGCCAGAATCTTCACTCTGTACGGCGAAAACTGGGAAAAAGTGCTTCAAAAAGATCCCTACCGCCTGGCGGACGACTGGCCAAAGGCCGGTTTCCTGATAGCCGATGCCGCGGCCCGCCACATGGAAAACCCTGTCGACGAGGGCCGGCGGGCAGCGGCCTGTATCTGCCACCTGCTGGAACAGGCTGCCGAGTCCGGACACACCTACCTGGCCCGGGACGACCTGTTTGCAGCCTGCGACGCCCGCTTCAACCTCGATTTTCATACCGTGAAAGCCTCCCTTGAACAGCTGGAACAGGATCTTCGCCTGGTTCAGGATACGGTGGACGGCGGGGCCGCTGTTTACCCGGCCCATCTCCACCGGGCCGAGTGCGAACTTGGCCGCAGGCTGACAGCCAAAATGAGCCTGCCGCCGGAAATACCGCCGGCGGCAACCGGTCTGAGGGAACTGCTGGGCCGGAGGCTGGCCATCAGCCTGTCCGATGAACAGCTCGAGGCCCTGGAAGGGGCGCTGCACCTGCCGGTTGCCATCATCACCGGCGGGCCCGGTACCGGCAAGACCACCCTTGTCCGCAGCCTGACGGTGGTGCTGGAGAATTTGGGCCGCAAGGTGCTTCTGGCTGCGCCCACCGGCCGGGCCGCCCGCCGCCTGGCCGGAGCCGCAGGCCGCCCGGCGGCCACCATCCACAAAATGCTGGGATACAACCTCAATTCAGGAAGTTTCGAACGGGGACCGGACGATCCCCTGGATTGCGAGGCGGTCATAGTGGACGAGGCCTCCATGGTGGACCTGATCCTGATGCACAACCTTGTCAGGGCCATGCCGGCCGGGGCACAGCTGATCCTGGTCGGTGATGTCTTCCAGCTTCCGGCCATCGGCCCCGGAAACATCCTGGCCGACCTGATGGCCTCCGGCCTGGTAAGGGCCTTCGAACTTAAGACCGTCTTCCGGCAGGCTGCCGAAAGCACCATCATCGTCAACGCCCACCGGGTCAGAACGGGCCGGATGCCGGAACTTGTCCCCTGGAGGCCTGATCGTTGCGACGACTTTTGTTTCATCGAAAAACACGATCCTGAAGAAGTGGTCCGCTGCGTGGTGGACCTCTGCACCAATACCGGCTGGACCCGGGACCTTGAGATCAATCCGCGTCACAACATCCAGGTGCTGGTTCCCATGCACCGCGGCAAGGTGGGCACCATCAACCTCAACCAGGTTCTCCAGCAGGCCCTGAACCCGGGCCGGCAGAACCCAGGCGGCCTGCCCTTCCGGCCGGGAGACAAAGTGATGCAGCTTGTCAACGATTATTCCAGGGAGGTCTTCAACGGCGACATCGGGCAGGTGCTGGAAATCGACCCTCAAGACCAGGTGGTCAGGGTTCTGTATGGTCAAAGAAAGGTGGATTACGGCTTTGCCGAAATCGACAGCCTTTCCCTGGCTTACGCCATCTCGGTCCACAAGGCCCAGGGATCGGAATACCCGGTGGTTATCCTGCCCCTTTTGACCCAGCACTACGTCCTGCTGCAGCGCAACCTGCTCTATACGGCCATAACCCGTGCAAAACAGAAAGTCATCATCGTCGGTTCGGCCAAGGCGGTAAGGGTGGCCGTAAGAAACAACCAGGACCACAGGCGGCTGTCGGGGCTGGCATGGAGAATCTCTGAAAACCTGGCGACAGGCAAGTCAGGCGTCTGAATCAGAGGACGATGAAGGCGGCAAGGGCAGCTTGAAAAACCGGATCCCCTCCTGGCGCAGGGTTTCTTCTTCCTTGGGAGTGCTGACACCGCGGATGTTGCGCGGTTCTGAAACACCGTAATGGATCTTGAGGGCTTCCTTGGCAAAGTCGGTACCCACATTGTCGAAGTTTTTTTCCACAAACTTTGCCAGATGCCGTCCCAGGCGTTCAAGGTCTACGGCGGCCGGAGGGCGCTCCGGAGCTCGGGAGGCTGCAGCCTGATTCTTGATGGCAAAGGCCGAGGGCAGCTTGACGACTTCGGTGCTGTTACAGACCGGACAGGCAACCAGCCTTTTTTGCAGCTGGTCTTCATAAGCGCTGCTGTCCCTGAACCAGCCCTCGAAGGTATGTCCGTTTTCACACTGAAGGTCAAAAACGATCATCCTCTCCACCTCTCCGCGCTTTTGCACTGGAAAGGAAAATTATCATAAGCTAATCGATTTTTAAAGAAATTATTGACAGACACGCCCCTTTGACCACAAAATACGCCACCGGAACAAGGCCCTTGCAACGAACAATCAGCGCCAATGGAGAACCCGGCTTATGAACAAAAAGACAGCTATCTGCATCATTGTAATTCTGGCAACAATCAGCATCCTGCCCTTGCCGGCTTACGCCAAGACCGTGTACGTGGCCGACAGCTTCGAAATTACCCTCAGGACCGGCCCCGGACCTGACCGCAAGATAATTTCCCTGCTGCGTTCCGGACGCCAGCTCGAGGTCGTCACCCCGGGCGAGGAATGGACAGAAGTCAGGCTGGAAAACGGCAAGCAGGGCTGGGTGCTGACCCGTTATCTTACCGATGAGGAACCCAAGGCCAAAGTCCTGGCCCGCCTACAGGACAGATACCAGAAACTGGTCGAAAAAAACACCGAGCTCAAAAAGCAGGTCCAGGAACTAAAAGAAAACAACAAGACACTCGAGCAACAACTAAAGGCCACTTCCAACAAGCTGGCCAAGCTTGAAAACACCTATAACAGCCTGAAAAAGGAAGCGGCCAATTTCCTGCAGCTCAAGGCAAAATACGAAAAGGCAAACGCCCAACTCAAAGAGCTCAAGGCCAGGGCCGCGGCCCTGGAGGAGGAAACCCGGCGTCTGAAACGCAACCACAATATCAAATGGTTCATCAGCGGGGCCGGCGTACTGCTCTTTGGCTGGATCATCGGCATGAGCTCGCGCAGATCCCGGCGGCGCTCCTCCCTGCTTTGACGACATTCAATCCTAACATAGCTGAAACAAAGTGATGGCCGCTGTCAACAATCCGACTCCGCCTGCAGATGGAGACCTGATCGAGTCCGATTTCCTGGTAATCGGCTCCGGTGTCGCCGGACTGACATTCGCCCTCAAGGTGGCTGATCACGGAACGGTCGCCATCGTGACCAAAAAGGGCGTCGCCGATTCCAATACCAACCACGCCCAGGGTGGGATAGCCTCGGTCTTCGACCAGGCCGACTCCTTCGAACTTCACGTGGAAGATACCCTCAAGGCCGGTGACGGGCTGTGCCACCCGGAAGTGGTCCGGATGGTCGTGGCCAACGGACCCCGGCTGATCAAGGAGCTGATGGATCTGGGGGTGCGTTTCAACACAAGCCGCCGGAAGCAGGGCCCGGACAAAGCAAGCCGGCTAGACCTGGGACGGGAGGGCGGCCACAGCTGCAACCGCATCGTCCATTCCCAGGACATGACCGGCAGGGAGGTGGAAAGGGCGCTGGTGGAAAAAGTCCTCCGGCACCCCAATATCGCGGTTTACCAGGATCATGTGGCCATAGACCTGATCACCCGCTCTACCCGGATAAAGCGCGGCACGGTCACGACCACCCATGAAGACTTCTGCTGCGGAGCCTATGTACTTGAAAGAAAGACCAACCGGGTCAAAACCTTCAGCAGCCGCATCACCTTGTTGGCAACCGGCGGAAGCGGCAAGGTTTATCTTTACACCAGCAATCCCGACATCGCCACCGGTGACGGTATAGCCATGGCCTACCGCGCCGGGGCCACGGTGGCCAACCTGGAGTTCGTCCAGTTCCATCCGACCTGTCTCTACCATCCGGCCGCCAAAAATTTTCTTATTTCCGAGGCTGTGCGCGGCGAGGGCGGCATCCTGATAGACGCCCGGGGCAGGGCTTTCATGCAGGACTATGATCCTCAAAAGGATCTTGCCTGCCGCGATGTGGTCGCCCGGGCCATCGATACGGAGCTGAAAAAAAGCGGCGACGATTCGGTCTTTCTGGACATCAGCCACAAGGACCCCGGGTTCATCAAGAACCGCTTTCCCAACCTTTACCGCCAGTGCCTCAAATACGGCATCGACATGACCCGCGAACCCATACCGGTCGTGCCGGCGGCCCACTATATGTGCGGCGGGGTGGCAACCGACATCCATGGCCGCACAGATATCCACCGTCTTTACGCAGTAGGCGAAACAGCCTGCACAGGGCTGCACGGAGCCAACCGCCTGGCGTCAAATTCCCTGTTGGAGGCCCTGGTCTATGCCGACCGGGCAGCCGGCCATGCCACAAAGCAGCTTGCACAAGGCAACTTCGAACCGCTTCCTCCGCCTCCGGCCTGGGACGAGGTGGGCACCACAGACAGCGACGAGATGATCATCGTGGCCCACAACTGGGACGAGATCCGGCGCCTGATGTGGAACTACGTTGGAATAGTGCGCTCGGACAAACGGCTTGAACGCGCCAGGCGCAGGATAGAGATCATCCAGAAAGAAATTCACGATTATTACTGGAATTTCAAGGTGGTGCCTGACCTGATCGAGTTGCGCAACATAGCGGTCGTTGCCGAACTTATCATCACCTGTGCCCTGCACCGCAAGGAAAGCCGCGGCCTGCATTACACCATAGAATACCCCCTGCGCAACGACGCCCGCTGGCGCAAGGACACCATCCTGCGCCGGCCTTTGGTCGGATAGTTCCCCTTTGGTTGCTTTTTTCAAGCCACATTCTGCCCGCGCTATGGCTTGGCAATCTTCAGGGGCTTGAGGTCCCACTGTTTAACTGCTTAACTGATACTGATATGACTTCTCACAAGCCATCTTTTTGTATAAAAACAATGTTTCTTCACCATATCCAAAAACATTATCTACTTTGTAAACTAATACCAGCTTGTATTTCTTACACAAAACATTAGGAAGTCTTTTATTAAACAAAAAAATAGCTCTGCTTAAGCCAGCATCTTCTGCCCTTTTAAAAATATCTTCTGTTTTCAGATCTTGATTGCGTTCATACTCGGTATTCCAGGTAATAAAAGTACCGTAATCTCTTATATCAGCGTACCAAAATTTAAGATTATTAAAGTACGGGAGAACGCTGCTGGCGTGAGGAGCCCTATAGGCAACAATTATTTCTTTTTCTAAACCGTTCTGCTTTATATAGCTTGCCATGTCCGTCGAGCCGGAAAAAGGCAACTTGATCTCTTTTTGGAATATTATACCACAATGGACGACCGATACAATCAAGCAGATCGTCAACGGTATAAATACGGCAGATAGATCTCGATCAGTCTTCACCTGATCATTTTTATAAATCCATAAACAAAAAATAAATACATTCAATAAAAAGACATGGTGTCTGAAAAAACCAAAGTGCTTGCAAATAAAGATATAAAATAACCATCCATATGAAAATATTAAAATATAATAGACATCACAATTTTTTTCCTTCGACACCTTCAAAAATTGCACAATAGCATATAGTACTAAAATTAAAATAACACCATCAAAAAAGAATGCATCGAAGACTAAGGATGTAAATCCATTGATTAAGGCGTAAAATGGCGCATTGAGCTTATGATATTGAAAAAGGCCATGGTAAATATTATCAGGGTGGGGCAACAATTGGTAAAATGCCGTAATTATACCGAGCAGAGGTATTAGAAGCAGAGCAAATCGCCTCGATACAGAGATGTTCAAATGGATGACATCCCTGTAAAAAATAAAAGTAAGCACCAGAGCTATACCAAAACTATGAGCATTTGTATTAGATAATAAAGCAATCAACACTGCGTACCTTAGAGCAAATCTCTTCCTCTCTTTATACAGATAAGCAATAACAAACAACAACAGCAATGAAATGTTGTAATTCCTGGCTATAACACAATAATCGAATAACATTGAGTAAGAAAAAATATATAGCAATTTTATATATAATGGGAATGGTGATTTATATAACCAGAAATATATTATAACTATCGCTATAAAAAAATGAAGAACGTGCATAGACTTATATGGGAATCCCAATTTGGCAAAAGGCATTATCAAAACATGCCAAAAAGCTGGAGTTCCCTCATAGCCCATCTGGCTCAGTATGCGTAAAAATGACAAATCCCTGGCAATCAACCATGCTTGAGCTTCGTCGCGCCAAGGTTCATGATAGTACAGTAATGTCAAGCCCAGAACAACGTAGATGAAAAAAAATCCAAAAAGAAAAACCTGTTCGGTCTTTTTCATAAACCTACTGCCCTTTATCAAATTTCCATAAATAATATGCTACCGCCGCTTTACTTCCAATTCCCATATCAAATTTCTGTATAGAAATGGCTCATACGTTAATTGGACCAAATAATAGAGCCCTATCATTTTGACAATTACTATTTACCTTTTACAATACACTCGGGCAAAGGCTTGAGGATTTCGGGTCTGCAATCAGAGGAACTCAAGCTCCTCAAATGACTGATCCGGCGCCGGTTTTCAGGATGAGAAGAAAAATAGTGCCCGAAGCGGCCGGGATCGCTCTCTTTGGGAATTTTTGCAAAAAAATCATCGGCCCCGCAACTGTTGCCGTAAAAACATTTCAGCACCTTGAGTCCGAACTGGTCGGCAGCGGTCTCCTGCTGCCGGGAAAAGCCGAGCTCGGCCAGGCCCATGGCCCCTGTAACAAGGTTATTCAGGCTGGAATCCGGGCCAAAAACAATCGTTACCACGGCCAGCAGCACCAGGGTGCGCCCCATCCTGCGCAGGTGATCCCGGTTGGCGAAATGCCCCATTTCATGGCCCAGGATGAAGGCAAGTTCGTTTTCCGTTTCCACCCGATCGAGCAGGCCGGTCAGCACCATGATGATACCGCCGGGCAGGGCGAAAGCGTTTATCCGCGGGTCTTCCACCAGCTGCACCTTGAAATGGTATGGCAGATGAACACAGCGGTCCTGAATGCGGTCCGCCAGCTGCTGGAGGCACCGCTGGCGGGAATCATCCTGACCAACGACATGAAAGCGGGGACTGACGGCGGCACCCAGCCGGGCCTCGAATTCAGGAGAAAGGCGCTCTGCCACCAGATCCACCACCAGGCCCATGACCAGGTAAAGGCCGGCTAAAATCGCCAGCAAACCGGCCAGCAGGACAAACAGCTCCCGCCAGATGGAAGAAGGGCTTACGTTGAAATTGGTCTCGCCTTGGCGGGGAGTGTATTTCATCGGTCTTTAAGGTAAAGGGCGGTTCCATAGGCCACGGCTTCGAGACAGGTTGTCGACTTGTTGCCCCGCTTGCCGTGACCGCCGATGGTCGAGGTTTCGATCCTGACATTGACAATGGCCGCTGCTCCAACCGCATCGGCTTTCATCCGCAAGACGGCTTCTCTTCTGGCCCGGTCGATCAGGGTTTCGTAGGATCTGACGGTTCCGCCGAAAAGGTTGCGCAACCCGGCCAGGAAACGCTTGAAATAATCTATCGATATGACGGCACTGCCGCTTACCAGATGGGCATGGTCTACAGTGCCGGGGGCTATGCCGGCCTGCGGCAAAGTCACTGCCGGCAAGTGGATCCACTGGGCCTCGCGCTGGGCAATGGAACGGTAATGACGTCTTTCTGCCCAACTGCCGGCCAGGTATCCCAGCACCATCAGGGAAAGGAAAATGATCAGGTTCGTCATGCGGCTCTCCTTATTGAACTTTTACCGCAGTTCCGTAAACATAGAGCTCGGCTGCCCCCTGGGCCACCGACGAAGTCGAAAACCGGACGTTGATCACGGCGTTGGCCCCCAGCTGGCGGGCCTGGGCGATCATCCGCTCCAGAGCCTGGTCCCTGGATTCCTGGAGCAGCTGAGTGTAGCCTTTCAGCTCGCCGCCGACCAGATTCTTCAGGCCGGCCATGATATCCTTGCCGATGTGCTTGGCCCTGATGGTGCTTCCCGACACCAGACCGAAATGCTCCACGATATTTTGGCCGGGAACATGATCGATGTTTGTCACAATCATCTCTTCCTCCTGTCCTGCTCTGGTCTCAGACGGCAACGGCGATTGACGGATAATAGCAAATAGACCTTGAGCGGGCAATGCAAATACCTTAGTCTGTTTAAATGACGATACTCTGCCCGGGAGGACGGCCATGATCAGACTGGAGGCAATCGAGAAGGAAACCGTTCTGCTGAACCCCTTGAAGGACATGGCTCCCCGCAAGATACCGAGCCAGGTCCGTTTAGATCCCTTGACCGGCAGAAGCTCCCGCATCTGCCATTTCATGAAACTGAAATGGGAAAAACCCGACCTTGAAAAGCTGGCTGCTCAAAGCCGGGCCAACTGCCCCTTCTGTCCCGGCCGGGTGGAAGCCATCACTCCCTGCTTTCCGGCGGAAATTCTGCCCGAAGGCCGTCTCAAGCGCAACGACATGATTCTTTTCCCCAACCTGGCCCCTTACGACAGCATCGGGGCCGTGGCCACCATGGCCGACACCCACCTGACGCCCATGACGGCCTTTTCCGCCGGCCGCATGGCCGATGCTTTCGACCTGGCCCTGGAATTTTTCAGGCGCCTGGAAGCTGCCGGGCACCCTGAATCGGTCTATCACCTGGTCAACTGGAACTACATGCCGCCGGCCGGAAGCTCGGTGATTCACCCCCATCTCCAGATCTTTGCCACCAGCAGCGCTCCCAACCTGCTGCGGCAGGAACTTGAGGCAGCCAGGCACTTCCGCGCCGAACATAAGCGCAATTTCTGGGAAGAGCTGATCGAACTGGAAGCTGCCCGGGGGCAACGCTATCTGGGCAAAATAGGCAAAACTCACTGGATGACGGCCTACGCCCCCATGGGGGTTGCCGGAGACGTCATTGCGGTGGTGGAAGATGCCGCCTGCACCCTGGATCTCAACTCCGAACGCCTCATGGATCTTGGCCGGGGCCTGCAGCGGGTGATGCGGGCCTATGACCGGATGGGAATCTACAGTTTCAACATGAACTTTTTTTCCGGCACCCGGAACGACGATTACTACCGCTTTCACCTGGTGTTTTCACCGCGCACATTTTTCAACCAGACCCTGGGAACGACCGACATAGGGGCCCTGCGCAACCTTTACAACGAAACCCTGTGCATGGCCTTTCCCGAGGAGATCGCCACCATGCTGAGGCCGTACTTCAATGAAGAGTGAACAAAACGGGCTTGACAGCGGATTCGGTTTCGATTTTGCGTATTGCCCCGGCTGCGGGCAGAAGATGCCCGAAGGCGCCGTGACCAACCCGCTGCACTGCGACAGGTGCGGCTTTACCCTGTACTGCAACGTGGCCGCGGCCGTATGCGCTCTGATCACAAAAGGACAAAAACTGCTTGCCACCGTCCGCAGGCATCCTCCGGCAGCCGGAATGCTCGATCTGCCGGGAGGCTTTGTCGACCCTGATGAATCGGCCGAAGAGGCACTGGCCAGGGAACTGCAAGAAGAACTGGGAGTTTCGATGACCGGCTGCCGGTATTTTGCCGCCTGTCCCAACATCTATCCCTGCCGGGGTATCACCTACCGGACCCTGGACCTGGCATTTGTCTGTCAGATAAGCGCAACCGATACAATCCGGTGTGCCGACGACGTGGCGGACATCCGCTGGATCGAGCCGGCCGGAGTGGATTACTCGCTGTTCGGGCTGGAATCAACCCGCTGGTTTGTCAAACGGTTTGCAGTAGGGGCGACCGGCGGTCGCCCTTAAAAAACCGGCGGTCGCCCTTGCAAATGATCTACTCGCCCAGGTAGGCCTTGCGGATCTCGGCGTTGTGGAGCAGTTTTTCTGCTTCATCTTCCATTGTCACCCGGCCCGTTTCCAGGACATAACCGCGCTGGGCGGCCTGAAGGGCCAGGTTGGCGTTCTGCTCCACAAGCAAGATGGTGGTGCCTTCCTTTTGGTTGACTTCATGAATGATGTCGAAGATCTTCTGGACGATCAGGGGAGCCAGTCCGAGGGAAGGCTCGTCCATCAGCAGCACCTTGGGACGGCTCATCAGGGCCCGACCGATGGCCAGCATCTGCTGCTCGCCGCCGGAAAGGGTCCCTCCCTGCTGGCGCTTGCGTTCCTTCAGGACCGGGAAAAGTTCGTAAACCCTTTGCATGTCTTTTTCGATCCCCTCCCGGTCACGGCGGTAGAAGGCCCCAAGCTCGAGATTTTCGTGCACCGTAAGGCGCGGGAAGATGCGCCGGCCTTCCGGAACCTGGCACAGGCCCATGACAGGCAATTTTTCGGCAGCCACCTTCGTTATGGAACGGCCCTGGTAAAGGATGTCACCTTCATCCACGGCAACGATTCCGCAAATCGTCATCAAAGTGGTGCTCTTTCCGGCACCGTTGGCGCCGATGATGGCCACGATCTCACCCGGATAGACCTTCAGGGAAACGCCCTTCAGGGCCTTGATGTTGCCGTAGCTGGCATGGACATTCTGCAATTCAAGGATCGGTTCTGCAGCCATCTAGCCCTCCTTTTCCTCGGATCGGGTACCGACGCGCTTGGCCGGAATGAGACCGGCCGGCCGGAAAATCATCATCACCGTCATGGCGGCACCGAAAACCAGCATCCGGTACAACTCGAACTCCCGGAAAACCTCGGGCAACACTATCAGGGCCGCACAACCCAGGATAATGCCGGGAATGGAACCCATCCCGCCCAGAACCACCATCGACAGCACCATGGCCGATTCGAGAAAGGTGAAACTTTCCGGGCTGACAAAACGCATCCGGGCCGCGAAAAAAGCTCCGGCCAGCCCGGCAAACACGGCTCCCATCGCATAGGCCAGCAGTTTGAGCATGAAAGTGTTGACACCCATGAGCTCGGCGGCCGTCTCGTCTTCCCGGATGGACTCCCAGGCCCGGCCGATCCGTGAAAAATTCAGGCGCCGGACGGCGACAATGGTCACGACGGCAATGGCAAGGGCGATATAGTACAGAAAATACAATTTTTTGAGATAAATATGCTCGAAATGAAAGCCGCCTTCAAAACTGGGCACATAGATTCCCGGAGGTTTGATGCCGAGAATACCGTTGGGGCCGTTGGTAAGGCTCATCCAGTTGTTGAGGATCAGCCTGACGATCTCGCCAAATCCGAGGGTCACGATGGCAAGGTAGTCTCCCCGCATCCTGAGGGTGGGATAGCCGATCAGGCAGCCGGCAACACTGGCCAGGACCGCGGCCACGGGCAGGCAGAGCCAGAAGGACATCCCGTAATGCACGCTCAGCAGGGCGTAAGTGTAGGCCCCCACCCCGTAGAAGGCGATATAACCAAGGTCCAGGAGGCCGGCCAGACCAACCACAATGTTGAGCCCCAGACCCAGGCTTATGTAGATCAGCACCTGGATGGCCACGTCATGGGCGTAGCGGGCCGTGAAAAGCGGATAGATCAGGGCCGCCGCCAGGGCCACCAGGGTCCAGATCCAGACCGGAACAGCCCGGGCCTTGGCCACCAGATCGTCCCGCACCCTTCCCATGGGCTTGGTCGCCTTGTCCAGATAACCGCTCTTGTTCAGAAGGTAGAGCAGTAAACAGGCGAATGTACCGACCACAATGTAAGACCAGATTGTAAAAGCCCGGCCGAAGCTCAGTGATCCGTCCTTGTGGATGCCCACCATGGGCCAGATCAGGCCCAGCAGCCACAACATGCCAAACACGTATATTTTTCCGATTTTTTTAAACTCGCGTATCATCGACGTTCTCGCCCATTATGCCGGTCGGCTTGAAATAGAGCACGGCAATCAGAATTATGAATGCAAAGACATCCTTGTATTGGCCGGAAATGTAACCGGCGCCGAAAACCTCGACCATGCCGATGATCAACCCTCCCAGCATGGCGCCGGTGATGTTGCCGATACCACCTAAGACGGCGGCCGCAAAGGCCTTGATTCCGGGAACGAACCCCATGTCGTAGCGCACCGAACCATAGTAGAAACCCACCATGATGCCGGCTGCCGCGGCCAGGCCCGCTCCCACGGCAAAGGTCAGGGATATTATCCTGTTACTGCTGATGGCCACCAGGGACGACATGACCTTGTCCTGGGCCGTTGCCCGCATGGCCATTCCGATGCGGGTCTTGAAAACCAGCAGGTTCAGTCCCACAAGCAGGACCACGGTGAAGACCACGATTATCACCTGCAGGTAGCTGACGGTTATACCGCCCACAGTCAGCGAGCCCTCGGCCAGTTCGATGGGATAGGGCTTGTCGAAAACACCCTGGGTGAGCATCATGGCGTTCTGGAGAAAGATCGACATACCCAGGGCCGACAGCAATACCGCCAGACGGGAGGCGCTGCGCAGCGGTTTGTAGGCGATCTTCTCAACTCCCATGGCCAGAAAAGCGCAATATCCCATGGTCAATACCACCGAAGCGCCGATACAGATCATGGGATGGGTGCTCATGTAACCCCGGCCGATGAACCAGTTGAGCAGGATCACGCCCATGTAGCCGCCGGCGGCGAAAAATTCTCCGTGGGCAAAATTGATCAGCTGGATGACACCGTAGACCATGGTGTAGCCCAGAGCAATCAGGGCATAGACACCGCCGAGGGTGATGCCGTTTATCAACTGTTGAATGAAGTAATCCATTGTCACTCTGCGTTTTGAAGTTGAAAGAAAGCAGCCCGCCACCTGGTGCGGGCCGGCCGCTGCAGGAACAGGCCCTGCGGCGGCCGGCGCTTTTCACGGGTTTAGAAGAAACCCTTCTCGGGTCCCCAGTACTTGATGTATTTACCGTTCTTGATTACGAAAACGATGTAGTTGGAGCTGGAATCGCCATTGGGTTTGAACTTGATCCACTTGGAAGCTCCTTCGAAGTTCATCTTCATTATCTCGGCCTTGATCTTGGCCGGATCGGTGCTGCCGGCATTCTTGATGGCCTTGAGCAGGACCGTGGCGGCATCGTAGGCGTAAGTGGCGTAAGCGCCGATCTCGCCATATTTCTTGGTGTAGAGGGCTTCGTATTTCTTGTAGGCATCGGTGGTGGTGTCCACATAACCGTAGGTCACATAGATGCCCTCGGCGGCATCCTTGGCCACCTTGATGAAGTTGGGATGGTACATGGCGTCCTGGGACAGGATCTTGGCCTTCAGGCCCATGCGCTTGGCCTGGATGGCCATCAGGGAACCGGAGGAATGGTTCTGGAGGCACATATAGAAGACTTCGGGCTTCTTGCTCTTTGCCAGGGTCAGCAGGGCTGAAAAGTCCTTGTCACCCTGGTTGACATGGTCGTGTCCCAGAACCTTGATGCCGAGCTTTTTGCATTCCTTGGCGACGTTGTCGGCCAGACCCTGGGAATAGGTGGTCTTGTCATCGACGATGAAGATCGATTTTGCCTTGAGGGCTTCCTTGATGAACTTGCCGGCAACCTTGGACTGATCGTCGTCACGGCCGCACATGCGGAACATGTAGGGCAGGCCGCGCTCGGTGACTTTCTCATTGGTGGAAGCCGGGGTGATCATGATGATGTCTTCCTCGGCCAGGGCCTCGGAGGCCGGAATGGTGGAAGATGAACAATAAGCGCCGATGACGCCCACCACGCCGATGTTTATCAGCTTGTTGGCAGCGGCCACAGCCTGTTTGGGGTCACAGGCCGTATCCTGGGGATAGAGCTCGATCTTGTCGTAACCGGGAATTCCCCCGGACGCATTGATCATGTCGATGGCGCAGCGGACACCGTTGGCAATGTCGTTGCCATCGGCCGCGTAAGGTCCGGTAAGGGGACTCATGGAACCGATCTTGAGAGTCTTTGCGACGGCCGGCGCCGCCAGCAAGGCCACCAGAGCCAGTCCCGCAACTGCCGTGAAAAGAATTCTTTTCCTCATCCTGTTATCCCTCCTTGCTAATAAGGTTATGCGTTGGCGGCCGGTTGGCCGAGATAGGCTTCGATCACCTTGGGATCACGCTGGATTTCTTCCGGCAGGCCCTCGGCAATCTTGACGCCATGATCAACACAAACGATACGATGGCAAACCTCCATGATCACTTTCATGTCGTGCTCAACCAGAAGCACGTCTATTCCCAGATTGGAAATCCGGCCGATATCCTCGATCAGTTCCTGGCTTTCGGCCGGGTTCATACCGGCGGCCGGTTCGTCCAGCAACAGGACCTTGGGCTTGGATGCCAGGGCGCGGGCAATTTCCAGCCGCCGCTGGAGCCCGTAAGGAAGGTTGCCGGCAATCATGTCGGCATACTTTTCAACCCCCATGAATTTAAGGGCTTCGTATGCCTGCTGCCGGATCTGTTCTTCTTCCCGCTGCTGAAAACGGGTATGGAAAATAGCGCCGAACACACCGGCCCTGGAACGGGCATGCACCGCCACCATGGCGTTTTCAATGGCGGTCATTTTCGAAAACAACCGTATGTTCTGAAACGTCCGGGCAATACCCAGGGCCAGGATCTGATGGGGCCGCTTGCCGACAATGCTCTGGCCTTCGAAGATGACATCCCCGCTCGAAGGCTGGTAGACACCGGTCAAAACATTGAAGACCGTCGTTTTTCCGGCCCCGTTGGGACCGATCAGTCCCAGGATCTCGCCGGAAGAAAGGGAAAAACTGAGGTTGGACAATGCCAACAGTCCGCCGAACTGAACGCTGATGTTTTTTAGCTCGAGATGGGCCATAAGATATCGATCCGCTAGCTCTTCTAAAGTTTGATTGTTTGGGGTTCGGGTCGCTTGTTATCGCTCCTGCCATGCATGTACCGGTTGAAACGATCGATATGCTGCCGGCTCAATTTGCGGGCCAGATCCGCCCGGCCCTTGGCCACCGCATCCACAATGTCCTCCAGGTCTGCCAGGTTCTCCTGCATTGCCCGGGCCTCCATCCGCAAAAACCGCTCGAAATAGCGGTTGATGTTGGCATGAATGGTCTTCATGACGGAGATATAGATCGGGTTGCGGGTTATGCGGGCAAAAGCCAGATGAATTTTCTTGTCGGCCAGCAAAAAATCATCCACGGCATCTTCGCCTGCCGCCACACACCTGCCGGCCTGCTCCAGCAGGTGCCGGAGATGTTCTATGTCTTCCCTGTCGGCCCGTACCGCCGCCAGGGCGGCGGTATCGCCTTCTATCTGCCGGCGGAACTCGGCCAGGTGGTCGAGGGATACTTTCTGGGACCGGATCAGCAGGTCGAGGCTTTCGGTTACCTGATCGGCGCTGACGGACCTGACTACCGCCCCGCCTCCGGTACCGAGCTTGATCTCGATCAGTCCCTTCTGTTCCAAAACCCGCAAGGCTTCCCGTATCGTGCTGCGGCTCGTCTTGAGCATCTCCCGCAGCTCGCGCTCCGGAGGCAGCCTGTCTCCCACGGCCAGCTTGCCGCTGATGATGGCCTCCTGGATCTGCTCCACAACATCCTCGAAGATTCGGTTTTGCCTGGCAGCGCGGAAGATTTTTTCCATAAAACCTTGACAATGCTTGTAAAAAAACAACCAGTAACCCTGGCCTCTGCCGGAATGGTCAGACCATTAAGATTTTATCATCTCGCTTGTCAAGGATAAATTTTTTTAAAAAATCATGTTCAGTTTCTTGCAAATCGTTAACAGTTCATTTTCCTTGAACAAACTTCAGTTCCTTCCAAAAACTGAAAACAGGCGGATTTTACTTGCCACACGGTTTTTGCTGGTCTCGGTATAATTGTCGTCATTAAAGCCGGTCATTTTTAACAAGTTCGCAAAAATATAGACCCAACCTACGGACCGGCCTGGCAAAGACTTCGAGAGCCAGGTGTCGCCTGCGTGGCGTGGAGCTGCGCCGCAGCCCGGAAACACGGGACACGACTAAGATACCGGGCCATTTATCATCCCCTGGAAGCGATACACTTGATCTCCACCCTGCCGCCTTTGGGAAGGCCGGCCACTGCCACGACGGCCCGGGCCGGACGGTGGGTGGCGAAAAAGGTCTCGTAAACCTTGTTGAAAGCGGCGAAATCGTCCATGGATGTCAGAAACACATCCACGGCCACGACCTGGTCCAGGCTGAATCCCCCCGCTTCCAAAACGGCAGTCAGATTGGTCAGGGCCTGGCGGGCCTGTTCTTCCAGATTGTCGCTGACCAGTTCGGCGCTTGCCGGATCCAGGCCGAGCTGGCCGGCGGCCCAGATGGTTCTGCCGTCAGATATCGCCTGGGAGTACGGGCCGATGGCGGCCGGGGCCTTGCCGGTAGAAATTACAGAAAGCATATAACACCTCCTCGGATAAATCGTTCAGTATAATGTCCGGGCGACCGGCGCAGAACATCCCTGCTCAGCAGGTCAGGTGGAAACAGGCTCCCACCCTGCGTCCGGCCCGGTGCTCGGCATTGAAACGGGCCATGGCCTTCTTGTTTGCCAGGGCGACGAAAGCAATCCCCAGTTCTTCCAGCCGGCCGGCAAGGCCGGGGTCCGGCTTCATGCGGCCGAAAACCCCGGTTCCGGCCACGATCACCTCCGGGCGGCTGTCTGTCAGGGCCCGGATGTCGTCTGCTGTCAGCCGGTGTCCCCGGCGGCGCCACCAGCCATCCTCGATCCTGCCGTCTGGATAAATGATCAGGTCCCGGGTATACCGGCGGCCGTTTATGACGATGGAGCCAAAGCTGCAGCCTTCGATCATGGATCCTCCTTTCCCCGCCGGTGGCCGGCGGTCCGTAACCACGCGCTGAAAGTACAAGGATTACCCGGCACTTGCAACCCCTGCCTTGCCGTCAACGGCAGCC
The DNA here is from genome assembly GCA_027068085.1 of Desulfobacteraceae bacterium. Lineage (GTDB taxonomy): Bacteria > Desulfobacterota > Desulfobacteria > Desulfobacterales > Desulfosarcinaceae > JALVQM01. The sequence continues at coordinate 23,255 of JAMOUQ010000014.1, forward strand.
GGCGGCTGTCCGGTCCGAGGGTGCGGGGCAAATAAAGCCTTGCCCTTAAAGGCCGATAAAAAAACAATGAGGAGAGGATCTGGGAACATGGCGGGCAACCATGGAGAAAAAAAAGGCGGCAAAGGCCTTCTGTCCCACTCCGGGCAGAACCTGACCTATACCGAAAAGGCCCGGCTGATCGATTCCACCCGGTGGGCCAACCAGTTCAGCTTCACCCAGCTCAAAAAACTGGCCGCCTACCTGGACGTCTACAAGGTGCCGGCCAAGACCGTCCTTTTTTACGAGGGCGACAAGGAGCCCTACCTGGTGTTGATTGCAGAAGGCGCGGTTCACGTGGTCAAGTTCGATTCGGCCGGAACGGCCCGCAGGATCGCCACCCTGGGGCCTGGCCGGACCATCGGGGAGATGGGCATAATCGACGGCGAACCACGCTCGGCAGCCGCCGTGACCGCCACTGCCGCCACCTTGCTGGTGATGACATCGGGAAATTTCGAGCGCCTCAACCGCGAGTTGCCCGGAATGGGCATCCAGCTGGTGCTCAAGATAGCCAAGATCATGAGCCAGCACCTGCGGGAGACCAGCGGCCGGCTGATCGAGCTGATGGGCGGCTGAACGTCTTGATGGTTTTGGGAAAGCCATCCGTTTGGGGCCGGTGGTTTACTTTGACTTTTCACCTTCCGAGAGTGTATAGCCTGTCCAGATACAAACCCGAACCAACCGGAATCATCGATGCAACCAAAGAACCCAATCAGGTTTCCGGTCAACATCCTCCTGCTGGCCTGCCTGCTGGCATCTGCCGCCTGCAGCGGCCCTTCCCGCGGGCCTGTCCTGCCGAAAGACCTAGCCCGGGCGCATAAAAGCTTTACCTTGGCTGCCGGGCACTATAAAAAAGGCTGTTTCAGGCAGGCCCTTGAGGGCTACCAGGCCGCCCACGAGCTTTTCAGCGCCGCAGACGACCTGCGCGGTGTCGGACTATCCCTGGAAGCCATGGCCAATGTCTACCAGCAGCTCGAAGATACCGAAAGCGCCCTGCTGCTCTACGACGAGGCCCTGGCAGCATTTTCCGGGCCGGGTCTCGAAAAAGAACGGATCTACGCCCTGACCAACAAGGCAGCGGCCCTGGCAAGCATTGACAAGGTGGATCAGGCCGGATTGGTTCTGGACCAGGCCGAAAGACTGGCGCACGGAAACGGCGGCCGGCCGGTCCTTTTGCAAAGGGTACGCGGCCTGCTCCTTTTGCGGGCCAACCGTCTGAAAGCGGCGGAAAAAGTCCTGAAAAAGGCCCTCCGGGAAGCTGTCGGCAGCCGGGCCGACCAGTGGCCGGCAACCGCTTTTACCCTGGCACGGGTTCTGGAAGCTTCCGGCCGGCGGCAGCAGGCCCTGGAACTTTATCGCCGGGCCCTGGACAGGGACCGCCGCCAGGGCGCCTACGACCAGATGGCCGAAGACCTGGCCGCCATGGGAAACCTGGAGGCTGCCGGAAACAACCCTTGCCGGGCCGTTGACTATCTCAAACGGGCCGCCAAGATCGAAGCCCTGCTGGGCCGCCCGCAAAAGGCCGCCGGCCTCATGGAGCGGATGAAGGCCTGCGCCCGCAGTTGCGGGATCGATTCCACGGCGGTCGATTTTTTCGTTTCCAGGTGGGCCAACGGGGAAACCCGGGTCAATATCTGCCGCTGAGCTGTCATCTTGCGGCAACAAATCACCGGCCTGTACCTGAAAGTCAGGCCGGGATCCCCTGCTTTGAATCTTCGTCCGGCAAACGCGCCATCAGGTCCTTTAGAGTCTTCAGAAGCTGGGGCGACGGCTGTTTCCAGCCGGGATGAAGCGCCTTGGCGCCGTGCCAGACGAAATCCACCAGCTCGTATCTCTCGGCAATGACGTGCTCCTTGTCGGTGCCGTACCTGGTCTGGGGATAGTATTCGACAAAGAGTATCCGCTGGGGGTCGAGCTTGAAACGCTCCACCACCAACGTGGCGATGTGGCTGATGCAGGACTTGACCGTAACCCGCTTCAGGGAAGGGCCGTCGTAGGGAAGATCGGAAACCACTACCACGGTGGGTTTCAGCAGCGCCAGCTTTTCCTGCCCATGGTCGGAAAGGTCAAAGATCCGCAAACGGCAACGGCCGGAAGCCAGATTGAACTTCCCGCCCCAGCCCTGCCAGGTGAAAATATCGTCGAAAACGACCATGGCTGCCCCCCGGGGTTTGTTTGATGACGTTAATCAAAGCTAATACCTGGTAAGGGTGCTGTAAACCCTCACCAGCTTGTCGGGCAGGTCCAGCACATCTTCGATCACATAGTGTCCCCGCCGGCCATACAAATCGTCCAGGCGGGGATCGCTGCCCATGTTGACCGTCACCGCCCGGACGTGGATGCGGCGGGAGCCGGCCTCCTGGACCGCCCTGCGGGTATCGGCGATGGCATAATCGTGCTTGTAGTCCAGGTCGTTGGGAAAGCCGTCGCCAATGACGATCAGCAGTCTTACCCGCGCCGGTACCCGGGCCAGCAGGGAGGTTGCATGGCGCAGGGCGGCACCCATGCGGGTGTTGCGCTGGGGAGCCATGGCCGAAATCCCGGCCTTTACGTTGCGGTCCAGGGGCTGGCCGAAATCCTTTATCCGGAAAAAATCGACCGCCAGGGGGCCGGTGCCTGAAAAACCGGCTATGGCGTAATTGTCGCCGGCCACTTCCAGGGCCTCGCAGAAGACCACCAGGGCCTGCTTTTCCACCTCCAGCACGGAATATTGTCCCCTGGCAACGGTATTGGCCGTCGAGCGCGACATGTCCACCAGCAGCAACACCGCCACATCCCGCTGCTGCTTGAGGCGCTTGATGAAGATCCGGTCCGAGGCCTGGCGCCTCGTACGCCGGTCGACGGCAAACTCGATCAGGGCCCGGTAATCGAGGGCGTCTCCCTCGTACCAGGGCCGCAGCCTGGCCAGGCCCTCGGGTTTCAGGCGCTCGAAGGCCGCCCGCACCCTGGTCACCAGCCAGCCATGCTCGCGCAGGGTCTGCCTGTAAAAGCCGGCTCCGCCTGCGGCCGGCAGGTTCCTTTCCTGAACCCTGACGTGGCCGTGCAGGTAATCCTGAAGGGTCGAATCCCATTCCGGGTAATAGAATGCCGGCCCGCCGTTAACCGGACCGTCCGCCGGAAGCCCGCCCCGGGGATCCGCCATCAACCGCTTCAGGTGCGAAACGGCCGCCAGGACGATCTTTTTCGCACCGTCGCCGGCCTGCCCGGCATCTTTTTCCCCCGGCACCAGGGCCGCCAGTTGCTCACCGGAGGGCCTGCCGCCGGTTCTGACCAGCAACTTCTTGATATCCGACCGGTAAACCTTGATTCCCCTGGTATCCAGAAAATCCTTAACGGCTGCCGCCCGCTGATCGTATTGCGGCCACAGGCCCTCGGCCCCGCGCCAGTCAACCCGCCAGCCGAAAGGCAACACCATGGGCTCGTAGGCCCCGTCCTTCAGCCAGCGGCAGCCCTGCAGCCACTTTTCCACCTTGCGGTAGCTGCGCCAGACCGCCCCGGCGCTGTCTTCCACCGTCAGCAGCCCTTTTCCTTCCTCCTCCATGGCCTGTACCGCCAACGGCCTGCAATCTGCCCGGACAGCCCCATCATCCAGCCCCAGGACGAGCTTGCGGTACAGGGGCCAGAGGGGATGGGCGTGATCCGGCCGGCGGGAAATCGCCTCTGCCCGGCGACGCAGAAAGGGCATGCTCCGGCGCATCAGGCCGGGATAGCGGATGGCGGCAAGCCGCAGGATACGCAGGTGCTCGAAAAGGGTCATCAGGTCGGCTGCCAGGGCCGGGTGGGCAAAGGCCCGGCAGAAAAGTTCCATTGCCGGGGTTTCAGAAGAGGAGTTCCGGCAAATTTGCGGTAAAAACCCGATACCGTGCCGGTCGGCGGCCTTTTCCAGGTCGAGTTCGAAGGTGCCGAACTCGTAATAGCATGCCTCCAGCCGCACCAGGGTCTTGGCCAGGGCCAGGTTGGCCTGATAATCCGGCAGCAGGTCGAGCGGGTCTGCCAGCAGCACCTGCTGCCTGCCGGACGAGACCAGGTTGTCGCCCCCGGACTCCGGCACGGCCATGGGGCCGACACTCAAGGCCAGGCCGGTCCTGGCCCGCAGGTAATTGTCGAGCCGGCCCTTTACCGCGGCAAGATCCACGGCCGTCTGGAGGCTCCGGACAACCTGACGGGCGTCAGCCGCCTCCAGCGCAAGAAACCGCCGGCCGGCCGGCCGGCTGCGTTCCAGGCGGCAGACGGCGCGATCCAGGAAGGCCGCCAGGGCCTGCCTGCCGAGCAGGGCCAGCCCCCGCTCAAGCCCCTGGATGTAATCGTCCGCCAGTTCCACGTCCAGGTCGACAAGGCGGATCATCTGCCTGATCTGAAAACACCTGGAGGCAGGGCGCATGGCCGCCACGGCCTTGGGCACCTGGTAAACCAGGCGCATACTGCGATTGTACGTCAGTTGCTTGCCAAAGACGGCCGCCAGCAGGTCGAAGTAGGCCCCGGCATCGTCCAGCCGGCCATGGTCAACGAGCCTGGCAGCCAGCCTGAGGGTTTCGGGCAGGGTGTAGCTTCCCTTGCCCAGCATGACATCCACCGCCTGGTTATACTTGCGCAGCAGGCCCTTGTCCCGGGCGGCAATCACCGGCGCCAGGTACTGGGCGTGGATTTTAGCCAGGGTTGCCCCCGACCTGGCAGCCTTCTTCACCGTAGACAGGAAAAGGGCCACCCAGCAGGCCGGAACGCAGGTCACCAGCCGGGCCAGGGAGATTGCCAGACTGCGGCCCAGGGAAATCTCGACCGTCAGGCCCCAGAGGGTGTTTTCAACCAGCAGCAGGACTACGGACCGGTCCGGCTCCACCCGGCCCTTGGCCAGCTCATTGCGGACCAGTTCCCAGGTTTCCGGGTCGGCCAGCTTCAGCTTCTCCAGGGGATTTTCCATCGTGGTTCACATCCCGGCCCGGCAGTCATCAGGTGGACAGCTAGAAAAGATCGTCCACCAGGTCCTCCAGGGTTTCCTGCATCTGTTCGTCGTCGGTAAGTGGCAGGCAGACGGCGCTGCGGCAGGCCTGGCGGGGATCGACACCGCAGCCGATCAGCTTGGCGGCGTATATCAGAAGCCGGGTGCTGGCCCCTTCTGCCAGGCCCCGCTGCTGGATGGAGCGGATCTTGCCGGCCAGGTCGACGAGCCGGGCGGCGACAGCCCGCTGGATGCCGCCTTCACGGGCCACTATCAATTCTTCCTTGTCAGGCCCGGGATAGTCGAAGTCGATGGCCACGAAACGCTGGCGCGTGCTGGGCTTCAAATCCTTGACCACCGACTGGTAACCCGGGTTGTAGGAAATGACCATCAGAAAATCGGGATGGGCCGGCAAGACCTCCGGCTTTTTGTCTATGTTCAGGGTGCGGCGGTCGTCTGTAAGAGGATGGATCACCACGGTGGTATCCTTGCGGGCCTCGACGATCTCGTCCAGGTAACAGATGGCCCCTATCCGCATGGCCTGGGTCAGGGGGCCGTCACTCCAGACGGTCTGGTCGTCTTTCAGCAAAAAGCGGCCGATGAGATCACTGGCAAACAGGTCCTCGTGGCAGGCGATGGTTATCAGGGGGCGTCCCAGTTTCCAGGCCATGTACTGAACGAACCGGGTTTTGCCACATCCGGTTGGGCCTTTGAGCATCACCGGCAGGCGGGCCTGCCAGGCGGCACCAAACAGTTCCGCCTCGTTGCCCACCGGCAGGTAGAAAGGTTCCTGGTCGATCCTGAACTCTGCGCTCAGGTCTCCGGTTACAGGTTCGGTCTGCTTCATCTTTTCACCCTCGATGGCCCGGCAGACGGCCGGCTGTCTGCGTTGCGTATCTCCCGGCCATCTGCATGACGGGTTACCGTCCTTGACCGGCAGGCACGGCGAAAACGGCCGGCGCCTCCGGTTTCCGAATCCCGCCATTGACATCCATGTTTTTGCCTCTATTATACCTGAATCGGGCGTTTTCCGGGCCGGCCGGATCTGCACGGGGCGTCCGGCGGCCAAATCGATTCAAGTCAGGCGGCCGCAGGGCCGATTTTTATTAACCGGGAACTGTTCTATCTTACGAAGTTTCAGGTTTCCGTTATGAAAAACAGCCTGTAAATATTAACCCGAATTTGAAACTTTCGACTCAGGTTATAACCGTTATGGAAACCGATGACAACAATATGATCCACCGGCTCGAGTACGGGGACAAAGAGGTCATCCTCGTGGGAACGGCCCACGTCTCCCGCCAGAGCGTGGACCTGGTCCGCCGGGTCATCGAAGAACAAAGGCCGGACACCGTCTGCGTGGAGCTGTGCCAATCCCGTTACCAGGCCATGCGCCGCCAGGACAACTGGCAAAACACCGACATCGTCAAGGTGATCCGGGAGAAAAAGACCTACGTCCTGCTCTCCAACCTCATCCTGGCCGCTTTTCAGCGCCGCATAGCGGCCAAGCTGGATATCAAGCCCGGCCAGGAGATGCTCCAGGCCATCGAATCGGCCGAAGCCGTCGGCGCCGGCATCCATCTGGCCGACCGCGATATCCGCACCACCCTTTCCCGCACCCTGCGCAGCCTCAGTCTCTGGCAAAAGACCAAGCTCTTTTTTCAGCTGCTTCTGTCAATTTCCGAAGCCGACGACATAGAGGCCGAGCAGATCGAGAAACTCAAACAAGAGGATGTGCTCAACGCCGTGCTTTCCGAGATCGGCCAGGACCTGCCCAGTGTCAGAAAGACCCTCATCGACGAGCGCGATCTTTACATGACGGAAAAGATAAGATCGGCTCCGGGGCGGAAAATCGTGGCCGTGGTGGGGGCAGGCCACCTGCAGGGCATCCTACGGCACTGGCACGAACCGATAGACACGGCGCCGCTTGAGACGATCCCGCCCAAAAACCCCTGGACGGGTGTTGCCAAGTGGATAATACCACTTTGCATCCTGGGCCTTTTGGTTTACGGTTTTGCGGCCGGAGGGACAGAAGCCGGCCAGAACATGCTGGTCTGGTGGGTGGCCGCCAACGGAATCCTGGCCGGAATCGGCGCCCTGGCGGCCCTGGCCCATCCCCTGACCATCCTGTCTTCGGTCCTGGCGGCCCCGCTTACATCATTGAACCCCATGATCGCCGCCGGTTGGGTGTCGGGGCTGGTGGAGGCTTTCTCGCGAAAGCCCCAGGTCAGGGATTTCGAAACCCTGCACTACGATATCCAGTCCTTCAGGGGCTTCTGGAAAAACAAGGTGACCCGCATTCTCCTGGTGGTGGTCTTCACCAACCTGGGAAGCTCACTGGGAACCTTCGTGGCCCTGCCCTTGATGATGCAATCCCTGTAAAACAGACCGCCGCTGAGGGCCGGGACCGGCCGCAGACGGGGTTATCCTTCCTCCAGGATTTTGACCACCGTGCGCCGGTAGACCCGCCCGTCGTCCAGCTTGTGGGTCAGTTTCACGGTCCTGAGCCGCCCGCGGGCAAAAAGCTGGATGCACTCCGGGTACAGCTGCCATTCCTGTTCCAGGCCCTTTTCCTTCACCCGGTCGAGGTCATCGCCTTCTTCGATGGCAAAAGCCCTCTGGCCGATGATCGGCCCGCTGTCCTCGCCATAGTCGATGAAATGCACCGTGCAGCCTCCGACCTTGCACCCGTAACGATAGGTGTCCCCGTAACCGTCGACACCCGGAAAAGAAGGAAGCAGGGCCGGGTGGATGTTCATGATACGCGGGCTGTCCGGGTCGGTGTTGAAGCGGTCTATGAAGTAGGGCGTCAGATTGCGCATGAAACCGGCCAGCACCAGCAGGTCGATTGCATAGGGTTCGATGTTGTTCAACAAGGCCGCCTCGGCCACGGCCCGGGTAACAAAAAAAGCTTTCACCTTCTCCGGATCCGTATCGCCGGAAAACAGGCTCTGGCGGGCAAGGCAGTCCTCCAGGTCGAAATCCTCCGGCGCTTCCAGGCACTGGGGATCCTGGCGATAGCGGCGGATGATCTGGCCGTAATCAACCACGAAAGACGGAATGCCGTGCTTGCGGGCCCTTTCCAGACCCTTTACCCCGGCCTTGTCCGAGCCGACGAAAACCACCCGGCCATCGATCCTGCCGGCCTCACAGGCGTCTATGATGGCCTGCAGATTGGTGCCCCCGCCTGAAATCAAGGCCCCGATTCTTATTGTCCGCTCCATATGGCCTCCTGTTCATGATTGTTTTGAAAGCACGCGCCTTACGCGCGGTTGTCTGACAACGATGAAAGCCGCCTCTTTGGATGGCGGTCTGTCACTTACCTGTCTGCTGCGGCTAAAGTCCGCGCCCGGCCAACCGATAGAAACATCAGGCAGGCGGAGTGCAGCCTGCCTCAGCCGGTTCTGCCCGGTTCCGGCAGGCCTGCTGAGCGGCGCCGGGCATCTTGCCGCAGCACCGGCGGAGAAAAGTCTGGATCTTGTGTGCCCGGCACGCTGATGAGAAAAACAAGCCAGCTGCCATCGGAAAGCCGTATTCGCATATGGACACATACGTCGCCCGCCAGCCGATATTCAACCTGCGCAAAAAGATATTCGCCTACGAGCTGCTCTTCCGCAGCGGCACGGCAAACGCCATGGGCAACATAGACGGCGATGCGGCCACCAAAACCGTCCTGGCCAACAGCTTCTTTTCCATCGGCCTGGACACCATCCTGGGCGGCAAAAAAGGTTTTGTCAATTTCACCTCGAACCTGTTGATCAGCAAGGTGCCCCTGCTGCTTCCCCGAAAGACGATCGTGGTGGAGATCCTGGAAAACGTGGAGCCGACCCCCGAGCTGGTGGAAGCCTGCCGCCAGCTGGCCCAAAAGGGTTATACCCTGGCCCTGGACGACTTCATCTACAACGACATCTGGCGCCCCCTGCTGAAAATAGCCCATATAATCAAATTCGACCTGCGTCAAAGCACCTTCGAACAAATAGAAGACTATATCTCCAGGCTCGACAACACCGGCCTGAAGCTGCTGGCCGAAAAAGTCGAAACCCACGCAGAATTCGATTCCGCCCGCCGGATGGGTTTCGAGTTTTTTCAGGGTTACTTTTTCTGCAGGCCGGAAATCGTGCAGGGCAAGGAAATACCCGGAGCCCAGATCAACCTACTGCAACTGATGGCAAAAATCAATCAACCGGATTTCGATTTCGACCAGCTGGAAAAGGTCATCGAAAGGGATGTCAGCCTTTCTTACAAACTGCTGCGTTACATAAACTCGGCATTTTTCGCCAAGGCCCACCGTATAAGCTCCATCAAGCAGGCCCTGGTCTACATGGGACAGGTCGAAATAAGGCGCTTTGTTTCCCTGATCGCCATGAGCAACCTGGCAACGAACAAGCCCAACGAACTTGTACGGGCCTCCTGCATCCGGGCCAAATTCTGCGAACTGATGCCCGGCAGTAAGGCCGACCCGGTCACCCGGGCCGAGCTTTTCACCCTCGGGATATTTTCCCTCATCGACGCCATAATGGATCAGCCCATGGCCGCCATAATGGAAGCCCTCCCGCTGGCAGACTCCATCAAGTCAGCCCTGGTGGACAACACCGGCCCCCTCTATCCGTATCTGATGCTGGCCGAAGCATACGAACGCGGCAAATGGAAACTGGTCGGCCCGCTTGCCGCAGCCCTGAAACTCGAGCATGTCAGCCTTCCCGGCCTCTACCTGGATGCCTGCAAGTGGGCCGATTCCCTGACCGGAACGGCCTGATGCCTTTTCCGGGCTCCTGTCCGATATGACATGCAAAGCAGCAATCCCGCACCGCAATACCGGTGACTTTGCGAAAAGTTCAAAAAAATTCGGTCAAAAGCCGGACACCGGGGCGCCGTGAGCGGCGGTCTGCAAAGCGCACCCGGGGCGCCGCTTACCGCCCCGGGGCCGAATACGGCATATATCTGTCCGGTTGCAAAGTCATCGATGTTGACATGGGCTGCCGGCAATATTATTTTGGTTTCAGCGTTCCGGTTTTTACAACCAATCCAAAGAGAGAAAGGATTTATCATGGCAGCAGGGATCCTCGAGATCAATGACGATAGTTTTGAAGACGAAATTCTGCAATCCGACAAACCGGTGGTGGTGGATTTCTGGGCCCCCTGGTGCGGGCCGTGCAAGGCGATCGGACCTCTGGTGGAAGATCTGGCCTTTACTTATGGTGACAGGATCAAATTCGCCAAATGCAATGTGGACGACAATCCCCTCTCACCGGGCAGATACGGCATAAAGGCCATACCGACCCTGATTTTTTTCAAAAACGGCAGGGTGGTAGATCAGATAACCGGCATGGTTGCAAAATCACGCCTGGAAGAATCGCTTCAGAACCTGCTCTAGCACCAGGGGCAGGCAGGATATCTTAATGCGAACCGACACGACGGCGGTTTCCGCATGGAAGCTGCCGTCGTGTTTGTTGCATCGACAGGCGATAACGATTCCCCGACAAATCTGGCTGGATTTACTCATGCTCTTCAGATTCGACAAATGCTCCGGACTGGCCTTGGTCATGGCGGCCTTCGTCCTGCTGGCCGGCGGTTGCTCATGGTTCAGCAGGCCCTTTGAAGAAAAACCGGCCGAACAGCTGATAAAAGAAGGTCTGGAAGCGTTCGATGACGGGCAATACAAAACGGCAATCAAGCACCTGGAACAGCTGAAGGACTGGTATCCCTTCAGCAAATATGCCATCCTGGCCCAGCTGAAAATCGCCGACGCCTATTACCGGCTCGAACAATACCCCGATGCCATTTATGCTTATCAGGAATTCGAGCAGCTTCACCCGCGCAATGAAGCCGTTCCTTACGTCATCTATCAGATAGGCCGCTGTTACTTCGACCAGATCGGCACGGTGGACCGCGACCAGAGAAGCGCCCGCCAGGCCCTGGATGTGTTTCAGCGTCTGATAAGGCAGCACCCTGAAAGCAGCTACGCCAGGAGGGCCGGGCTGCATGTGACGGCCTGCCAGCGCAGCCTGGCGGGACACGATTTGTACGTGGCCCTTTTTTACTACAAGAGCAAACACTACAAAGCCGCCCTGGAACGCCTGAAAAAGGTGGTGACCCGTTATCCGGACACAGGGGTTCATTTCAGGGCTCTCCGTTACTGGGCCAAATACGCAGCCATGGTCAAACGGGACAGCATGCCGGTCAGCGATAAAAACAGGGCCCGGGATTCAAAAAAACCTTTACAAAGCCAATAAGCTCGGTTAGATGTATTTGTTTTGTGATATTTGATCTTGAGACCTGTTTCAGGAGTTTTGAATATGGCCAGAAAATGCGCAATATGCGGTAAGAAACCCTTGGTGGGAAATCATGTCAGCCATGCCCATAATGTAAACAAACGCCGTTTCAACCCCAACCTGCAGAATGTGAGAACGGTATACAACGGCCGCGTGCAGAAAATGGTGGTTTGTACCAACTGCATCAAATCCGGCAAGGTTGTAAAGGCCCCCTAACCCTTCCGGGGCCTCGATCCGGTTTCTTTCCGGCAGGCGCGGAGTTGTGTGCCAGCCCCGGCAGGAATCATTTCATATCAGCTGATGCGATAGACTTCCAGGACGTGCCGCACTTTCTTCAGTCCTGAAAGCACCCGGTTCAGATGGTCGATGTCATGAACCGAAAGGGTGAAGCGGCTTTCGACCGTCCGGTCGTCCCGGGTCTCGGTCTTGGCGCTCAGGATATTGGCTCCGTGTTTGCTGATTATCGATGCCACATCGGCCAGGAGCCCCACCCGGTCCAGCGAACGGATCACGATCTTGACCGGAAACTGTTCCTCGGTCTCCACGGCCCACTCGACTTCGATCTGTCTTTCCGGGTTCATTTTCAGTGCGTTGACACAACTGGTGCGATGGACGGTCACCCCGAATCCGCGGGTGATATAGCCTATGATGGGATCCCCCGGTACCGGCTGGCAACATTTGCCGAAACGAACCAAAATATCGTCCACGCCCTTGACCGTCACACCGGAGCCGGTCCTTTTTTTGCGCATCCTTCCCATCAGCCGGTTGAGCAGGGACTCCTGTTCCACCTCTTCCGGCTTGGGCATGATGCGGCGCACCACCTGGAGCGGGGTTATCTTGCCGTAACCGATACTGATGATAAGGTCATCGACCGACTTGAAGCCGAACCCCTCGGCCACCTGTTCCATCTGCTCCGACTTGACCAGGGTGCTGAAATTGAGGCGGTACTTGCGAAAGGCCTTTTCGCACATTTCCCGGCCCAGGGTGAGGCTGCGCTCTTTTTCCTGTATCTTTATCCACTGGCGGATACGCGAACGGGCCTTGACGGTCTTGACGAAATTGAGCCAGTCCTTGCTGGGATGATGGCCTTTCTGGGTTATTATCTCCACAATCTCCCCGGTCTGCAGCTCGTACTTGAGGGGCACCATCCGGCCGTTGACCTTGGCTCCCACGCACTGATTGCCCACCTCGGAATGGATCTGGTAGGCGAAATCGACCGGCGTTGCTCCCTTGGGAAGGGTCTTGATGTCTCCTTTGGGCGAAAAGACGTAGACTTCGTCGGGGAAAAGATCTATGCGCACGTTTTCCAGGAACTCCTTGGGGTCCCTGAAATTGGCCTGGTTTTCGACCAGCTGCTGAACCCAGGCGAAGGTGGCGGCGGTCTTGGGATCGGCCGTCCGGCCCTCCTTGTAACTCCAGTGGGCGGCGATGCCCGACTCGGCAACCCGGTCCATCTCCCGGGTCCTGATCTGGATCTCGACCCGTTCACCGAAAGGACCGATCACCGTGGTGTGAAGGGACTGGTACATGTTCGGCTTGGGCATTCCGATGTAATCCTTGAATTTCTTGGCGATCGGTTTCCAAAGGGAATGCACCACCCCCAGGGCCTCGTAACAATGAGGGACGGTATCGAGGATGATGCGGAAGGCAATGATATCGTAGACGTCCTCGAAGGCCAGGTTCTGTTTCACCATCTTCTGGTAAATGCTGTAGAAATTCTTGTACCTGCCCAGGACCTCGCACTGGAGGCGGTTTTCCTCCATCTTCTGCCTGATGATCCGCTTTACCGTCTCGATGTAACTTTCACGCTCCTCCTTGTCCTTGGCCACCCGGGCCTCGATCCGGGCGTATTCTTCGGGCATCAGATGCTTGAAAGAGACGTTCTCCAGCTCGTTCTTGATCCAGTAGATACCAAGCCGGGCCGCAATGGGCGCGTATATGTCCAGAGTCTCCTGGGCTATCTTGCGGCGCTTGGCCTCGCTGCGATGGTACTGCAGGGTGCGCATGTTGTGGAGGCGGTCGGCCAGCTTGATCATGATAACCCTGATATCGTCGGCCATGGCCAGGATCATCTTGCGGATGCTTTCCGCCTCCCGGGCCTGGGAGCTGGAAAAAGGCAGCTTGCTGAGCTTGGTCACACCGGCCACGATGTGCCTGACCTCGGGGCCGAACATCTCTTCCAGTTCCTGCTCGGTGGCGTGGGTGTCCTCGATCACGTCGTGCAGCAGGCCGGCAGCCACACTGACCACGTCCAGCCGCATGTCAGCCAGGATGCCGGCGACTTCCAGGGGGTGGGAAAGGTAGGGCTCGCCTGACAGGCGCATCTGGCCGTCGTGAACCTTGGCCGAATAGATATACGCCCGGTCGATAAGCTGAAGGTCAGCTTCGGGATTGTACTCGCTTATTTTGTCGATAATGTCGCTTATTCGAATCATAGCCGGCCTTAAACAGGCACCTGCCCCATGTCTCCGCAACTGTTGCGGACATCCGGCAGGTGCCGTGAAATCCTGGGACAGCCCCGGCCTGCCCATCGGAAAACCGTCAATCCGGGTATAAGGCAGGTCAGCGTCATGCGCAACTGGCTATCTTTCCGGGCGCCGGCGGCCGTCTTCCGCCGTCAATAGGCCTTGGCAAATACCGCCCGCTGCCGGCTGGGCCTGCCGCAGCAGATGCATCTGCCGTCTTCCTTGCCGCCCTCAAAGGGAAGGCAGCGGATGGAAACGGTCAAATCCTCCTTCAGCCTGGTCTCACAGGCAGCGTCACCGCACCAGTGACACAGGGCGAACCCGCCGTGGATTTCAGGTTTGTCAGAATTTTGCGGCGTAAAATAAGCGTAAAAGTCATCCTTTTGGTCGATCTTTTGGGTGTGCCGGTTGCGGAAATCGAGGGCCCGCCGGAACAGGTTGGCCTGGATCTGGTCCAGAATCCCGGTCACGCTTCCCACGAATTCCTTCCAGGGCAGGCTGGCCTTGTCCCGGGGCGCCTTGTCCCGCCGGCCGAAAAAAACCGAACTGCCGGCAAGGTCCCTGGGACCTATCTCGACCCTGATCGGCACTCCCTTCTTTATCCATTCCCAGTTACGCGCCCCGCCCAGCTGGCGCCGGTCGATCTCCACCTGCACCGGCCGGCCGCAATAGAGCTGCTTTCCAAGCTCGGCGGCAATCCGGTCCGTATACTCCATGACCGGCTGCCGGTCGGAGTCCTTTCTGACGATCGGCATGAGAACCACGTGGGCCGGGGCGACCCGGGGAGGAATCACCAGCCCGTCGTCGTCACCGTGGGTCATGATGAGCCCGCCGATGAGCCTGGTGGAGGCCCCCCAGGAAGTTGTCCAGGCGTATTGCTCGGTCTCCCGGTCGGTCTGGAAGCGGATGTCAGAGGCCCGGGCGAAATTCTGGCCCAGGAAATGGGAAGTTCCGGCCTGAAGGGCTTTGCGGTCCTGCATCATGGCCTCGATGCACTGTGTGTCCACAGCGCCGGGAAAACGCTCGGCCTCGGTCTTGCGCCCCTTGATCACCGGCATGGCCAGGAATTCCTCGGCCAGGCGGGCATATACGGAAAGCATCAGCTCGGTCCGCTCCATGGCTTCTTCGGCCGTGGCATGGGCCGTGTGCCCTTCCTGCCAGAGAAACTCGCTCGTGCGCAGGAAAATGCGGGTGCGCATTTCCCAGCGCACCACGTTGCACCACTGGTTGATAAGCAGGGGCAGGTCACGGTAGCTGCGGACCCACCTTGAAAACGACTCGCCGATGATGGTCTCGGAAGTTGGCCGCACCACCAGCGGCTCGGTCAGCCGGCCTCCGGGCACGAGCCCCCCTTCGGGTCCTTTTTCAAGCCGGTGGTGGGTGACAACGGCGCATTCCTTGGCGAAACCTTCCACGTGCTCGGCTTCCTTTTCCAGAAAACTGAGCGGTATGAACAGCGGGAAATAGGCATTTTTGACGCCGGTGGCCTTGAACATGGCGTCCAGCTCCCGCTGGATGTTCTCCCAGAGGGCAAAGCCCCAGGGTTTTATCACCATGCATCCTCTGACCGGAGACCTTTCGGCCAGGTCCGAGGCCCTGACCACCTGTTGATACCATTCGGGATAGTCTTCACTTCTTCTGGGCGAGATCGCGTTCTGTGCTTTGGCCATTTTCCCCTCTATCGACATTGGCTTGATATTGTTCCACCCAACGGTCCACTTCCTCGAGCAAGGCCGTCACCAGGTTCTGCTCCGCAACCTTTCCCAGCATCCGGCCCTTTGCAAACAGTATTCCCAGGCCCCGGCCGCCGGCCACGCCCACGTCGGCCTCGCGGGCTTCGCCCGGTCCGTTGACCACGCACCCCATGACCGCAACCTTGATGGGAGCCCGGCAGGTCAGCAGGGCGCGCTCAACCTTTTCCAGGAGCCCGAACAGGTCTATCTCACACCGGCCGCAGGTGGGGCAGGAAATTATCTCCGGACCGCAGCGCCGTATACCAAGGGACCCGAGAATTTCGAATCCGACCCTTACCTCTTCAACCGGATCGCGGGTAAGCGATACCCGCAAGGTGTCCCCGATGCCTTCTGCCAGCAGCATGCCGATACCCAGGGCCGATTTGACCGTGCCCGCAAGCAGCCCCCCGGCCTCGGTAACCCCCAGATGGAGAGGGTAGTCGGTCCTGCCGGCCAGCAGGCGGTAGGCCTTCACCGTGCGCCCAACGTCAGAGGCCTTGAGGGAGATCTTGATCTGGTCGAAACCAAGGGACTCCAGCATGGCAACCTGCCGCAGGGCGCTTTCCACCATGGCTTCGGCCGTAGCCCCGCCATGGCGCCGCATCAAATCCTTGTCCAGGGAACCGGCATTGACCCCGATCCTGATGGGCAGGCCGTGGGCGCGGGCGCAATCCACCACCTTTGCCACCCTGGCAGCGCCGCCGATGTTTCCGGGATTGATACGCAGACCGTCGGCCCCGGCTTCGGCTGCGGCCAGTGCCAGGCGGTGGTCGAAATGAATATCGGCCACCAGGGGGATGCCTATGGCTGCCCTGATTTTTGTGATAGCCCGGGCCGCTTCCCGGTCGACGACCGCCACCCGCACGATTTCACAGCCGGCATCCTCCAGACGCCTGATCTGCCTTAGCGTGGCTTCCACGTCGGCCGTGGGAGTATTGGTCATGGACTGCACCGTAACCGGGGCCCCGCCCCCCACAAACAGGCCGCCGAGCCTTATCCTGCGGGTTGCGCGTCTGGGGGCTACGATGCTTTCCATGGACTAGACCACAGCGCAGAAAGGATTGGTGCGTTTTTCCCGGCCGATGGTGGTGGTTCCCATGTGTCCCGGATAAACCACCACATCATCGTCCAGTACGAACAGTTTTTTCTGAATCGCCGCAATAAGGGTATTGTAATCGCCGCCCGGAAAATCGGTCCGGCCGATTGAACCGGCAAACAGGGTATCGCCCACGAAAACCGCGTCTTCAACCAGCAGAGAGATCCCGCCGGGAGTGTGGCCTGGGGTGTGGATGACTTTGAATACCAGATCGCCCACCCGGATCCGGTCTCCGTCTTCCAGCAGCCTGTCCGGAGGCGGTGAACTTTCAACCTTGAAGCCCCAGGCCGCCCCGCTTTCGGCCAGCCTGTCCAGCATGGGGGCATCGAGACGGTGAATCATCAGCTCGGCGCCGGTGACCTCCTTGACGCGTCTGTTGGCCCCCACGTGATCGAAGTGCCCGTGGGTGTCGATGATGGCCCTTGCGGTCAGGCCGTCTTGGGCCAGAGCCATCAGGATCCTGTCGGCCTCGTCTCCGGGATCAATCACCGCCGCCTGGCGGGTCTGCTCGCATCCTACGATGTAACAATTGGCCATGATGGGACCAACCGTCATGGATTTGATGATCAAGTCAACCTCCTCATTGGCTTTTCTCGTAATTCGTGACCGCCGGCACAGGTTCCGGAATCTCCAGCCGCTTTTGCTCCAATGCCTTGCGGACAGCGTCCAGAATACCGTTGATAAAAGCTCCGGATTCCTCGGTTCCGAATTTCTTGCCGATATCCACGGCCTCGTTGATGGATACCTTCAGGGGGATGTCCGGGCAAAACAGCATCTCGTAAACCGCCATACGCAGCACATTGCGGTCGACACAGGCCATCCGGTTCACTTTCCAGTTGTTCGAATACTGCTCGATCACCCGGTCCAGCCTCTCCCGGTTCGCCAGAACCCCCCTGACCAGCGTGTAGTAGAATTCCTTTGTCGCCTTGGGGGGCGGAAAATTGCGGCAATGCCTGGCAAAAGCCTCTTCCGGGTCCAGACGGCTCATATCTATGGAATAAAGAGCCTGCATGGCCGCTTCCCTGGCCTGACGCCTGCGTCCCATGGTCAAAATTTTTCCACCTTCTGCATGAGGTTGGCCATCTCCACAGCTGCCACGGCAGCGCTCCAGCCCTTGTTGCCGGCCTTGGTGCCGGCCCGCTCGATGGCCTGCTCGATGGAATCGGTGGTGATCACGCCGAAAATCACCGGCACGCCGGCTTCAAGCCCCACCTGGGCCACACCCTTGGAAACCTCGGCGCTGACATAATCGAAATGGGGTGTCGACCCCCTGATGACCGCCCCAAGACAGATCACGGCATCGTGCTTGCCGCAGGCGGCAACCTTTTGGGCCACCAGGGGAATTTCAAAGGCCCCCGGGACCTTGACGATGTCGATATCGCCATCTGCCGCTCCGCTGCGCAGCAGGGCGTCCACGGCGCCTTCTGCCAGCTTGGCGGTAATGAAATCGTTGAAACGGCTCACTATGATGGCGAACTTCTTCCCCTCGGCGATCAAACCGGCTTCTATTATATTAGGCATCAATCCACCTCCGTCATGATTGTTTTTCTGCAAGATGCAGCAGGTGGCCCATCTTCAGTTTCTTGCACTCCAGGTAACACTTGTTGTGCTCGTTGGGCGTCACTTCGATGGGAATCTGCTCCACAATGCTAAGGCCATAGCCTTCCAGGCCGATCATCTTCTTTGGGTTGTTGGTCAGCAGGCGCATCTTGCGCACGCCCAGATCACGCAGAATCTGAGCCCCCACCCCGTAGTCACGCATGTCTTCCTTGAAGCCCAGCTTCAGGTTGGCCTCCACCGTGTCCAGTCCCTGCTTGCGCTGCAGCTCGTAGGCCTTCAGCTTGTTCACCAGGCCGATCCCGCGGCCTTCCTGGCGCAGGTAGAGAATCACCCCCACGCCTTCTTGCTCGATCATGGCCATGGCCCGGTGAAGCTGATCTCCACAATCACAACGCAGGGAGCCGAAGATGTCTCCGGTCATGCACTCGGAATGGACCCTTACCAGGACCGGCTGCTCCGGGTCGATCTCCCCCTTGACCAGGGCGATGTGAAGCAGTTTGTCGATCCGGTTTTCAAAGGCGATTACGGCAAACTCTCCTCCGTACCGGGTTGGAATCACCGTCTCGGCGGCCCGCCGGACAAAGGTTTCGGTCCGCATCCGGTAGGCCACCAGGTCGGCCACCGTGCAGATGCCGATTCCGTGCTTTTCGCTGAACTTTTCCAGGGCCGGCATCCGGGCCATGGTACCGTCTTCGTCCATGATCTCACAGATCACCCCGGCAGGTTTCAGCCCCGCCAGACGCGCCAGGTCAACCGATCCTTCGGTCTGGCCCACCCGCACCATCACTCCTCCCTCCCTTGCCCGCAGAGGGAAGACATGTCCCGGCCGCACCAGATCGTCCGGCTTGGCGTCGTCGGCCACGGCCGTCAGGATGGTGGTGGCCCGGTCGGCTGCTGAAATACCCGTGGTCACCCCTTCCTTGGCCTCGATGGAAACGGTGAAACCGGTCTGGAAAGCAGATGTGTTGTGGTCCACCATCAGGGGCAGATCCAGCTGGTCGCATTTTTCAGCCGTCAAGGAAAGGCAGATCAGTCCCCGGCCGTACTTGGCCATGAAATTGATGGCTTCCGGAGTGACCTTTTCAGCCGCCATGGTAAGATCGCCCTCGTTCTCGCGGTCCTCGTCGTCCACCAGGATCACCATCTTGCCGTTGCGGATGTCCTCGATGGCTTGTTCTATGGTTATGCGTGGCATGGTTGCAACTACTCCTTGGATCCAGATATTTTCATCGCGGCCGTGGCGGCCGCGGTCCGCTCGACAGGATAACGGAACACCCTTATTCTAAGACAGGAAACCCTTTTGCGCCAGAAAATCGAGATCCAGGCGCCGGTCTTTCCCGCCGTTGCCGCCGGCCCGTCCGGCGGCGGTGAATTTTTCCACATACTTGCCGATGATGTCGGTCTCGATGTTGACCGCATCGCCCACCTGCTTCTGCCCGATGGTGGTAATCACGGCGGTATGGGGAATGATGCTTACCCGGAAACTGCCGCTGTCGCAAGCATTAATGGTGAGGCTGATGCCGTCGACAGCCACCGATCCCTTGGCTATCATGTAACGGGCAAGCCGCTCGGGCACCCTGAACCTGCAGATTACGGCATTGGCCTGAGTCCGTCTTTCGGCCAGAGTCCCGGTCCCGTCCACGTGGCCGGTGACCAGGTGCCCGTCCAGGCGGTCGGAAAGGCGCAGGGCGCGCTCCAGGTTCACCTTGTCTCCGGGACGGAGGGCTCCCAGGGTGGTCCGCTGCATGGTCTCCGGCGAAACGTCGACCGCAAAACGCCTGCCGGCCAGGGTCACGGCCGTCAGGCAGGCCCCGTTGACCGCGATGCTGTCGCCAACACCGGTGCCGTCAAGATCGAAGCCGGCCTCGATTTCCAGGCGGGCCGCCTGGCCACTTCTGCCGATGGCAACTATCGATCCCTGGCCTTCTATGATTCCGGTAAACATGATCAGATCCCTGAAACGTTAAGGTACCCTTCCACCAGGATGTCCTCTCCCACCGGACGGACCTGCATATCGTGCACTTTGAGGCATTCACTCATCTTTTGCGGTCCCCGGCCGCGGCACAGGGGCACTCCGTCGTCACCGCCCAGGATCTTGGGGGCATAGAAAAACATCACCTTGTCGACCAGCCCGCAAGCCAGGAAACGGCCGGCCACCGTGGCACCGCCTTCAACCAGCAGGCTGGTTACCTGCTGGTTTGCCAGCCAACGCATCAGGGCCTTGAGGTCCACCCGGCCATTGTCAAGATCCATGACGACACACCTGGCGCCTGTCTTGCGCACCTGTTCCAGCCTGCCTTCATCGACACCGCGGCCGCAAACGATCCAGGTGGGAGCATCCGATTCAAGGTGCAGCACCCTGGCAGCGGGATCGATGGACAGCCCGGTATCGAGGATGATCCTGACAGGATCCCTGCCTCCGCCTTCAGGCAGGCGGGCGGTCAGGCTCGGATCGTCGGCCCTGACCGTGCCTATCCCCACCAGGATGGCATCGAGCCTGTGCCGCAGGCGGTGAACCAGGGCCCTGGACTCTGCCCCGCTCACCCAGCGGGCGTCACCGCCGGCGGTGGCGATCCTGCCGTCCAGGGTCATGGCGCTTTTCAATACCACCCAGGGCAGGCCGGTCCGGACGTACTTGACAAAGGCTTCATTCAGCTTAAGGGCCTGGTCCCGGCAAACTCCGCAGACCACCTCGATGCCGCTTTCTTCCAGACGACGGATCCCGCCGCCGGTGACATGGGGATTGGGATCCTCCATGGCCACCACCACCTTGGCGATACCGGCGCGGATTACCGCCTCGCTGCACGGGGGGGTGCGTCCATGATGGTTGCAGGGCTCGAGGGTAACATACAGAGTCGCTCCGTCTGCCTCCGGACCGGCATCGGCGATGGCTTCGACCTCGGCATGGGGTCCTCCCACCCGGCGGTGATAACCCCGGCCGACGATCCGGCCCCCTTTTACCAGCACGGCCCCCACCATGGGATTGGGCGAGGTGTACCCCGCGCCCCCGGCCGCCAGCTCCAGGGCCAGGCGCATGTATCCTGCATCGTCCATTACTTGTTGCTCAAAAGACTCTTCAGTTCCGACAAAAAATCGTTTACGTCCTTGAATTCACGATAGACCGAGGCAAAACGGACGTAAGCGATGTCGTTCAGTTTGTGCAGCTTGGCCATGACCTTTTCACCGATGTGATGGGAAGGGATCTCCTTTTCACCGGTCTCCCGCAGGTCCCGCTCCAGATCGTCGATGAAGGCCTCTATCAGGTTCATGCTGATATCGAGCTTTTCACAGGCCTTGAGGATGCCGATCCTTACCTTGTCCCGGCTGAATTCTTCACGCCGCCCGTCTTTCTTGATAATCATGATGGGGATTTCTTCAATATGCTCGTAGGTGGTAAACCGCCGGGTACACACCAGGCACTCGCGCCGGCGCCTGATTGCCATGCCGTCCTTGCTGACCCTGGAATCGATTACCTTGTTGTCTAACTCCCCGCAAAACGGACACTTCATGGACATACCTCCGCTGTTTTAGCTGGGATCGAGATGATGAACGCCGATATGGGCTTCTTCCAGCATTTCGCGGGCCAGTTCGTCCTGGTACCCGTGCTGGTAATATATGGCCCTGATACCTGCATTGATTATCATCCTGGCACAGATGGAACAGGGCTGATTGGTGCAGTACAGGTCAGCTCCCTTGATGGAGACCCCGTGATAGGCAGCCTGGATGATGGCATTTTGCTCGGCGTGAATACCGCGGCACAATTCGTGGCGCTGTCCGGAGGGCACGTTCAGCTTTTCCCGCAGGCATCCGGTCTCGGCGCAATGGGGAACCCCGCCGGGAGCGCCGTTGTAGCCGGTTGCCAGGATGCGCCGATCCTTGACCAGCACGGCTCCCACCGCACGCCGCAGGCAGGTGGAACGCCGGGCCACCAGGATGGCGATATCCATGAAATAGCTGTTCCAGGAGGGCCGGCCCGGGCTGTCTGCGCTCATTGGCTCTTCCTTCCGGTTTCAGTCGGGATCCTAATCCGAATACAAGGGAAACTGGCGGCACAATTCCAGCACCTGGCCGCCCACATCGGCAATGATCTTTTCATCGGCCGGGTCGTGCAGAACACGGCCGATCATCTTCCCGATCTGACGCATCTGTTCGGTTCCCATCCCGCGGGAGGTGAGAAAGGGCGTGCCCAGGCGGATACCGCTGGTCACCGCCGGTCCGCGTTCGTCATACGGTATGGCATTCTTGTTCACGGTTATCCCGGCCCGCCCCAGGGCCTCTTCGGCCTCTTTGCCGGTGATTGCGCCGGCCGAAAGATCCACCAGAAGCAGGTGATTGTCGGTACCGCCCGACACCAGGCCAAAGCCCTGTTCCAGCAGCGTTTCGGCCAAAGTCCGGGCATTGTCCACGATCTGCTGCTGGTACCGCCTGAAATCCCCGCTTTCGGCCTCCCTGAAAGCCACGGCCTTGGCCGCCACCACGTGCATCAAAGGCCCCCCCTGGATTCCCGGGAAAACCACACTGGCCATCTTGGCCCCCAGCTCCTGCTTGGCCATCAGGAGCCCCCCGCGGGGTCCCCGGAGGGTCTTGTGGGTGGTGGAAGTCACCACGTGGGCCACCGGCAGGGGCGAAGGATGCAACCCCACGGCCACCAGGCCGGCAATGTGGGCCATGTCCACCATCAGGTAGGCATCCACGGCATTTGCAATCTTCGCGAAGGCCTCGAAATCGATGATCCTGGGATAGGCGCTGGCCCCGGCAACGATCAGTTTCGGATGATGCTTGCGGGCCAGCTGCTCCACCTGATCGTAATCCAGCATGCCGGTCTTACGGTCGACCCCGTAATGGACGAAATTGTAAAACTGGCCGGAAAAACTTATCCGGGCCCCATGGGTCAGATGGCCGCCGTGGAAAAGATCCATGGCCAGGACGGTATCGCCCGGTTTCAGCAGGGCGAAGTAGGCCGCCATGTTGGCCTGGGAACCGGAATGGGGCTGGACATTGACATATTCGGCGCCGAAAAGGGCCTTTGCCCTCTCGATGGCCAGTTTCTCGGCCATGTCAACGTGGCGGCAGCCGCCGTAATAGCGCTTGCCGGGATAACCTTCGGCGTACTTGTTGGTGAGCACGCTGCCCTGGACTTCCATCACCGCCCGGCTGGCTATGTTTTCAGAGGCAATCAACTCCAGATGCTGCGATTGGCGTTTTCTTTCAGACTCGATTATCCGGGCAATCTCGGGATCGACTTCTTTCAACGGTGCTAGACTTGCCATCTTCCCCCTCTTCAACTGCAATAAACTGCCACAAGGTTCTTACCACGTTCACAGCCGGCTGTTTTTCATATACGATCGAATTTGTCCAACCTGGCCTGGTGACGCCCGCCTTCGAAATCAGTGTTCAGCCATGTCTTAACTATTTCAAGGGCCAGCACGTCTCCGACCACTCTGCCGCCCAGAACCAGGATATTGGCATCGTTGTGCCTGCGGCTCATGATGGCCGCAAAAAGATCGTGGCAAAGAGCCGCCCGGACACCGGGAAACCTGTTGGCCACCATGGACATCCCGAGACCGGTACCGCAAAGCAGGATGCCCTTGTCTATGGTGCCGCCGGAAACCAGACCGGCAACTTTCATCCCGAAATCAGGATAATCAACAGATTGCTCGCCAAATGTCCCCGCATCCTCCACCTGCCAGCCGTTTTCAAGCAAATAGGCCTTGACGATCTCCTTGAGACGAAAAGCCGCGTGATCGCAGCCCATGGCTATCTGTTTTTTCTGTTCCCCCATGATTCTCCTCATTGGGCTGATGTCATGTTGAAGTATCACTGCGCGTAATCCTACTACATATCTTCAACCGCATCCACCCGCAAGCAAAAAAGCCGGCCGGAGCCGGCTGAAACAGAAACCCCTGTTCAAACAAGGGACGCCGTTACCGCAAAGCCCTGCCGGCAAACACCGGCCCAGGGTCAGAGCCAGGCAAGCCATGACCTGTGCGGGCAGAATCATGAACCGACCTTGCACCTTGGCGCGAAAACATCAAAGATGACCCGGCCGGGTGATCAAGCTGTCGCCTGAACCGCGGGCGGCACAGCGCGCCTGCGCTGCGCCGCAACAGCCGGCGAGGCAAAGTCATCCCCATATGGGCTGTTTGCGATATCGTCAGCTGCGATAGCGTTTGACGATCAGGGAAGCATTGGTGCCCCCGAAACCGAAAGAATTGCTCATGGCATATTCCACCTCGGCCTTACGGGCCACGTGGGGAATATAATCCAGATCGCACTCTTCATCCGGGTTGTCCAGGTTGATGGTGGGAGGCATTATGCCGTGGTATACGACCAGAGAGGTAAATACGGTCTCTATGCCTCCGGCTCCGCCCAGCAGGTGGCCGGTCATGGATTTGGTGGAGCTGACCGGAACCGATTTTGCCTTGTCGCCGAAAACGGTCTTGATGGCACGGGTCTCGTAAAGATCGTTCAAAGGCGTGGATGTGCCGTGGGCATTGATGTAGCCGATCTGTTCGGGGCCGATACCGGCATCTCTCAGGGCGGCCTGCATGCATCTGGCCGCCCCGTCACCGTCAGGCGAGGGAGAAGTCATGTGGTAGCCGTCTCCGCTCATGCCGAAACCGGCCATCTCGGCGTAAATCCTGGCTCCCCTTTCCAGGGCATGCTCCAGGGACTCCAGGATAAGGATCCCGCTGCCTTCGCCCACGACGAAGCCGTCCCGGTCGCGGTCAAAAGGCCGCGAGGCCTTTTCAGGCTCGTCGTTGCGGGTCGAAAGGGCCTTCATGGCCCCGAAACCGGCGATACAGGTGGGGGTCACCACCGATTCCACCCCGCCTGTAATCATGGCGTCCGCATGACCGCTCTGGATGATCTGGAAAGCATTGCCCACGGCATGGGCGCCGGCGGCACAGGCGGTAGCCACCGAGAGGTTGGGGCCTTTGGCGCCGAAGTAGATGGAAATCATTCCCGGCGCCATGTTGCCGATGAGCATGGGAATGAAAAAGGGGCTGACCCGGCGCGGTCCCTTGGTGTCAACGATACGGGCAGTCAGCTCCAGGCTGGCCAGCCCCCCCAGGCCGCAGCCGGTCAGCACCCCTATCCGGTCGCAATTGGCCGGAGTGATTTCAAGGCCGGCGTCTTCCAGGGCCATGCGGGTTGCGGCAATGGAGTAGGCGATGAAATTCTCGGTCCGCTTGGCATCCTTCTTGGGCATGAAATCTTCTTTGTTGAAGTCTTTGACTTCTGCGGCGATCCGGGTTTGAAACGGAGACGCATCGAAACGGGTTATCTCCCCCACGCCGGACTTGCCGGCACACAGAGCGTTCCAACTTTCCCCGGTTCCCACCGCCAGGGGGGTCACCAGCCCCAGGCCCGTAATTACAACCCTTTTCTTCAATCCGTCCTCCCTGACCATCGACCTGCTCCATCACTTTGACCAGCGGTTTGCAACCCGCGCGGTTTTCCGGGTCTGCCGGTTCCCCGTTCCGGCCCGCAGCCGGAAGTATAGAAGCAAAAATTCAAGGGCCGTCCAAAAACCAAACCATTACGAATTGGAATTTATGTAATCAATGGCATCCTGGACGGTTATCAGCTTTTCAGCGTCCTCGTCCGAAATATCGATATCGAATTCTTCTTCCATGGACATTATCAGTTCTACCAGATCCAGTGAATCTGCGCCCAGATCGTCCACGAAAGACGCCTCGGGTACTACTTCATCAAGGTCCTTGCCGAGTTTTTCAGCGATAATCTTCTTTACCTTATCTTCTACTGACATTCTCTTCTCCTTTCCGGTTTATCACATATACATTCCGCCGCTGACATGAATAACCTGTCCGGTGATATAAGCGGCATCTTCAGATGCCAGAAACCTGACCGCCGCCGCCACATCATCGGGGGTGCCGGGCCGGCCCAGCGGAATCTGCGCCAGCATGGCGGCCTTTACTTTTTCCGGCAGCTTGGCGGTCATGTCGGTTTCGATAAATCCGGGAGCCACGGCGTTGACCGTCACTCCCCGCGAGGCGTATTCGCGGGCGGCCGTCTTGGTCAGGCCAATGATGCCTGCCTTGGAGGCCACGTAATTGGCCTGTCCGGGGTTGCCCACCACTCCCACGATCGAAGCTATATTTACGATCCTGCCCGAGCGCTGTTTCATCATCACCCGGGCGGCAATCTGGATGCAGAGAAAAGGTCCCTTCAGATTTACTTCCAGAACATCGTCCCACTCGCTCTCTTTCATCCTGACAAGCAGATTGTCCCTGGTTATGCCGGCGTTGTTGACCAGCACGTCGATCCGGCCGCAGGCGTCCATGACCTGCTTGAAAAAATCCTTCACCTGATCCTTGTCGGCCACGTTGGCCCATATGCCGGTGGCCTTGCCGCCGGCAGACTCGATCAGCTTGCACGTCTCGTCCGCGGCCGCTTCTTCCTCCTGCCGGTCGCCCGGGGTATAGTAGTTAAAAAACACGTGGGTCCCGGGCCGGGCCAGGGTTCGGCAAATGGCCCGTCCTATTCCGCGCGACCCTCCGGTCACCACCACTGCGCGTTGATCTTCACCAGTCATTCAGCACCTCTCAAACAATTTGTCTGCCACCAGGTCCATGTCGGCGATCCAGCTGCGGCGCCCATTCAAAAGGCCATCGTAATTCACGGCCTCGCGCCAGGCCTCCGCCCGATCGTCTTCCACGCCGGTTCCGAGCAGAATATCCAGCCCTTTTGAAGCCACCATGGCGGCGGCCTCTGCGGCAAACAGGCGGGCCATGGCCCTGATATCTTCCCGGCCCTCTTCAGCCGCCTTGCGGGCCAGGCTGGCGCCCACCTCGACATGGGTCATCATGTCGGCCAGGCTGAACATGACCGCCTGCTGCCTGGTCCAGCGGTTTTCATGGGCCAGATTGATAGTATGGTTGAGCGCCCTGGCGGCAAGGGCCAGGGCCCGGCCTCCGGTCCCGTCTTCCAGGTTTTCCATCTGGTCGGCCAGGTCCAGGTAGAAGCGGCCTTTGGTCTTGCGGGTCTTTTTCCAGCGGAAGGTGCTTATGATGTTCTGCTGGATCTCACTGGTACCCTCGTAGATGCAGGTAATCTTGACATCGCGCTTTATCTTCTCCACTTCGAACTCGGTTATGTAACCGTAGCCCCCCAGGGCCTGCATGGCGTCATCGGCGCAGCGGTTGGCCGCCTCGGTGGCGAAAAGCTTGCCGATGGACCCTTCCACCTGCAGGTCATCGTCACAACTGTCCAGCTGCAGGGCCAACTGCTCTATGTAAGCCGCCGCCGCTGCCAGGCGCACGGCATGGGGCACCACCAGCTTGTGGGTATAGCCCTGCTTTTCACTCAAGGGGGAGCCGAACTGAATCCGCTCCTTGGCGTAGGGAATCACGATATCGAGCGCGGCTTCACCGGCTCCCAGGGCCATGGAAGCCACCATCAGGCGGGTGTAGCCAAACACCTTGTTGGCCTGTTTCAGCCCCTTGCCGGGAACCCCGCCCAACAGGTTCTCCTTGGGAACGAAAACGTCGTCAAACGTAAGGGGCGAAGTGTTGGAAGCCCGGATGCCGTGCTTTTCTTCACCCTTGTGCTGGGTCAAACCCTCCATGCCCTTTTCGACGACAAAAAAGGTCGGCCCCTCGGGCGCCTTGGCCAAAACCGTGATTATGTCGGCATAGCCGCCGTTGGAGATGAACTGCTTGGAGCCGTTGAGCTTGTAGCCGATGACCTCGCCGCTTTCGTCTGTTACCGGATCGGCCTTGGTCTTGAGGGCGGCCAGGTTACTGCCGGCTCCCGGTTCGGTAACGGCATAGGCCACCAGGGCGCCGCCTTCGGCAATGGCCCCCAGCCATTTTGCCTTCTGCTCGTCGGTGGCCCCCACCAGGATAGGGTCGGCCCCCAGCTGGATGGCAAAAAATGCGGTCCCGATACCAAGGCAGATGCGGGCCATTTCACGCGTTACGGCACAGCAATCCCGCGCCCCGCCGCCCATTCCGCCGTATTCTTCCGGGATGAAGAGCAACTGCAGCCCTATCTCCGGCCCCAGCATCTCCCGGATGATTTCCTCCGGGAAAATCTCTTTTTTGTCCAGCTCCAGGATTTTCTCCTTGGTCAGCAATCGGCTGCGCAACTGGCGTACTGTTTCGATGACCATCTGGCGCGATTCAGCGTCCAACCCTCTCACATGGTTGCCGTTGGTATCCATACGGTCGATCCCTTCCGGTCTTTATGTAGGATTATTCTTCCTCGGTCTCCAGCACGGTACGGCCTTTGTACGTGCCGCAGCCGGGGCAGGCATGATGCGGCAGTACGGCTTCTCCGCACTGGGGGCAGGTGATTACGTTGGGAGCAGAAGCTTTTTTGTGAGCACTGCGCATGTTCCGCTTTGACTTGGATGTCTTTCGTTTTGGTACAGCCATCAGCAATCTCCTAACATATTAAAATAATTGCATATATATGCACACAGCGACCCGATTGAAACAACAGCGCCTCTAGTAATTAAAATATAATTTAATGTCAAGAATTTTCCCGCCGGACTTCCGGATTTGCGGCCTTGTACTGGAGACGGCGATGTGATATGCAGGGACTGCCTTGAGCGACCAGTGCCTGAAAGCTAAAATATTGTAGTCTTGTCGTAATGTTATTTCAAAATTCATGGGATGAATTTTTTGAGCCTGTGGCAGATGGCAATATCGACAAGCGCGGCCGCTTCCTGCCAGCCATTTCATCTGGTCCCGGTTCGGTTTACTAATTACTTACACTAATATCTCTCATTAGTAAAGGAAGAGTTTCATGACATCCATAAGAACCCGTTTCGCTCCCAGCCCAAGCGGATATCTCCACGTCGGCGGCGCCCGGACCGCTCTTTTCAACTGGCTTTACGCCCGGCATACGGGCGGGCGCTTCATCCTGCGGATCGAAGACACCGACAAGGCCCGTTCCACGGAAGACTCGATAAAGGCCATTTTCGAAGCCCTGGAATGGCTTGGGATCGACTGGGACGAAGGCCCGTTCTACCAGAGCAAAAGAACGGAAATCTATCGGCAGTACATCGAGCGCCTGGTACGGACAGGTCATGCCTATTATTGCACCTGCAGCCCGGAAAAAATCCAGCAGATGCGGGAAAAGGCCATGGCCGCAGGCGACAAGCCGCGCTACGACGGCACATGCCGGGAAAAAAACCTCGGCCCCCAGCCGGGAGCCGTGGTGCGCTTCAGGGCCCCGTATTCCGGGACCACGGTGCTGAAAGACGTGGTCAAGGGAAATATCGTATTTCAAAACAGCGAGCTGGACGATTTTGTCATCTGCCGCAGTGACGGCACTCCCACCTACAACCTGGCGGTCGTGGTGGACGACCTGACAATGGAGATCAACACCATCATCCGCGGCGACGATCACGTGATGAACACCCCCAAACAGATCCTGCTCTACAAGGCCCTGGAGGCTCAACTGCCGGTTTTCGCCCATGTCCCCATGGTGCTGGGCAACGACCGCAGCCGCCTGAGCAAGCGTCACGGAGCGACCTCGGTTACCGCTTACCGGGATATGGGGATTTTACCCGACGCCCTGATCAACTACCTGGCCCGTCTCGGATGGTCCCATGGTGACCAGGAATTTTTCACCCGCGAGGAACTCATCCAAAAATTCGATATCGCGGCGGTGGGAAAATCGGCCGGAATTTTCGACCCGGTCAAGCTTCAGGCCCTGAACGCAGACCATATCAAGGCCAGTGACCCGGCAAGCCTTGCCCCCCGGCTGGTTCCTTTCCTGGCCCGAACAGGCATCGAGGCCCGGCCCGATCAATACATGGCCAAGGTCATCGCCACTTTGAACACCAGAAGCAAAACCCTGGTGGAGATGGCCGAGGCGGCGCGCTTCTATTATCTTGACCAAATCACCTTCGACGAGAAGGCGGCCCGCAAATTCCTCAAACCGGCAGTTGCCCCGGCCCTGGAAAAACTCCTGGCAAAGCTGGAACAACTGGACGAATTTTCAGACAAGTCACTCGAAAAGGTCTTTATCCAGGTGATGGAAGAAACCGGGCTCAAACTTGGCAAGATCGCCCAGCCGGTTAGAGTGGCCCTGACCGGCACCAGTGTCAGTCCCGGAATTTTTGAAATAATCGGGGTCCTTGGCAAAAAACGGGTAACCGACAGGCTAGAAAAGGCCCTGGAATACATCCGGGAGCGATCCGGGTGATCGTCCCAAACACCTGGAGCCCTTTTGGGGCATCCTGTCTGTCGGCCGCAAATTTTGGAACCGTCGATTTTGGGCTTGACTGCATTTTAAATCTGTATTATCTGGCAAGGTCTACATCGTTTGGGGGATCGTCTAGTGGTAGGACTACGGACTCTGACTCCGTCAGCCCAGGTTCGAATCCTGGTCCCTCAGCCAGCAATCAAAAGGAGCTGCCTTGCCAGCTCCTTTTTGTTTTTTCCCGGATCGAGCGACACAGAAGTAAGTCTTTACCGCCAACGCGCCCTGCATCTTAAGGCAGGCTCGAACAGCGCTCGACTTGGGTTTTTATTTGTTTGCAGCCTGAATCGCATCGGTGCTAAATTCATCTTTCACCGGCAGGAGGATCCATGGTTGATGCAAAATTTGAAAGGCTGGATCGTTCCGAGACCCCCTTGTATGGCAAGCCGGTCATAATTGCCTGCGGGTTCAACTCCAAAACCCGGGCCAGATTCCGGGCTCTTGTCGAGCTGGCCGGCCTCAGCCATGTTCCCGTAATTTGGCCCACTTCCGCCATGGCTTCTTTGCCCGTGGAGAAGCTGGCGTCCATGCCGGACGGAACCGGCAGGGAGGAACCTTCAGACCTGCCCCGGGCCGTCATCGTCGGCGGAATCACCGCCGCCCGGCTGCACGGCCTGATGGGAGTCTGCCGCAAAAGCGGGATGCGGCCTGCGCTATGGGCCACCCTTACTCCCACTTCCGAAACCTGGACCCTGGAACAGCTGCTGGCCGAGCTTTCGCGCGAAAGGGCGGCCATGCAGGCAAGAAAACAGCCGGCAGATTCCGTCGAACCGGACAAGCCGCATAAAAAGGAATAAGAAGGAGATCGACATGGCCGCATCGGAACCCAAGCGACCTTCCAATTTCATCCGGACCATAATCGAAAACGACATTGCCCAAAACCGGCACGGCGGCCGGGTGGCGACCCGTTTCCCCCCCGAGCCCAATGGCTACCTGCATATCGGACATGCCAAATCCATCTGCCTGAATTTCGGCCTGGCCCTCGAATTCAACGGCACCTGCAACCTGCGTTTCGACGACACCAATCCTGTCAAGGAAGAATCGCGTTACGTGGAGGCCATCAAGCAGGACGTTCGCTGGCTGGGATACGACTGGGGCCCGCGGGAGTTCTACGCCTCGGATTACTTCGACCGGCTATACGATTTTGCCGTGGAACTGATCAAGGCCGGTAAAGCCTACGTGGACAGCCTCAGCGCCGAAGAAATCCGCAAATACAGGGGCACACTCACCGAGCCGGGAACACCCAGCCCTTATCGAAACCGCAGTGTAGAAGAAAACCTGGAGCTTTTCAGCCAGATGCGGGCCGGCCGCTTCGACGACGGGGCCTGCGTTCTGCGGGCCAGGATAGACATGGCCCACCCCAACCTGCTGATGCGCGATCCGACTCTCTACCGCATCCGCAAGGTCCGGCATCACCGCACCGGCGACAAGTGGTGCATCTATCCCATGTACGACTTCACCCACTGCCTGTCGGACGCCCTGGAGGGAATCACCCACTCCCTGTGCACCCTTGAGTTCGAAAACAACCGTCCGCTCTACGACTGGGTGCTTGACAATCTCCATGTGCCCAGCCGGCCCCGCCAGTATGAATTTGCCCGCCTGAACCTGACCTATACCATCCTGAGCAAGCGCAAGCTGATCCAGCTGGTGGAAGAAGGGCACGTGGAAGGTTGGGACGATCCCCGCATGCCGACCATTTCGGGCCTGCGGCGCCGGGGATACACGCCCGAGGCGATCCGCAATTTCTGCGAACGGATAGGAGTCGCCAAGGCCAACAGCGTGGTGGATGTCTCTCTTTTGGAACACAGCCTCCGCGAGGATCTCAACCGCCGGGCACCCAGGGTAATGGCGGTATTGAATCCCCTCAGGGTGGTTATTACAAATTATCCTGAAGATCTGACCGAAGAGCTGGAAGCCATCAACAACCCCGAAGATCCTTCCATGGGAACCCGCAAGGTGCCCTTTTCCAGGACGATTTACATCGAGCAGGACGACTTCCGGCTCGATCCGCCCCGCAAGTTCTTCCGCCTGGCACCGGGCCGGGAAGTAAGACTGCGTTACGCATATTTTATTACCTGCCGTGAAGTCATTCAGGACGACAACGGCAACATAGTGGAATTGCGCTGCACCTACGATCCTGAGACAAAGGGCGGCAATGCCCCCGATGGCCGCAAGGTCAAGGCGACCCTGCACTGGGTCTCGGCCCGGCATGCTTTTGAAGCAAAGACAAGGCTCTACGACCGCCTTTTTCTGAAACCAGACCCCGAGGCTGACGGCGATTTCCGGCAATGTCTCAATCCGGAATCACTGAAAGTGCTGGAAGGCTGCAAAATGGAGCCCGGGCTGGCAAAAGCGTCAGCCGGCCAGATCTACCAGTTCGAAAGACTGGGATACTTCTGTGTCGACAGCAAAGACAGCCGGCCGGGACAACCGGCCTTCAACCGCACCGTTACCCTGAGGGACGCCTGGGCCAAAATAGAAAAGGCCATGGCCCGGCAAGCCAAGTCAACCAAGACGGGAAAAAGTTCATGAAAACGAATCGAATGAAACTTGCAACCCGGCTGATCCATGCCGGTGAGCCGCAGCAGCCTTTCGCCGGCGCCGTCAGCATGCCCATCTTCCAGTCTTCTACCTTCCTGGCAACCGAAGGCACCCCTTATCACGACCTGAAGTACATCAGGCTGAACAACACGCCCAATCACCAGGTTCTGCATGCCAAGCTGGCGGCCCTGGAAAACGCCCCGGCCGCTCTGGTAACCGCCAGCGGCATGGCCGCCATCACCACAACCTTGCTGACCCTGCTGAAACCGGGAGACCACTTCCTGGCCCAGGACTGCCTGTACGGCGGCACCCTGGATTTCATCAGTCAGGACCTGGCCGGCCTGGGTATCGCCTGCGATTTTATCGACTACCGGCGGCCGGAAACCTGGAAAGACAAGCTGCGACCCGGCACCAGGGCGATCTATGTCGAAACCATCACCAACCCGCTGATGCAAATTATCGATCTGGAAGAAGTCGTCCGCTTTGCAAAAAGACACGGCCTGATATCGGTGGTGGACAACACTTTTGCCAGCCCGGTCAACTTCCGGCCGGCGGAAAAAGGCTTCGACCTGTCCCTGCACAGCTGCACCAAATATCTCAACGGCCACAGCGACATTGTGGCCGGGGCCGTAATCGGCCGCCAGGACCTGGTGGAAGCCGTCCGCCGCAAACTCAACCACCTGGGGGGCAGCCTGGACCCGCATGCCTGTTTTTTGCTTCAGCGGGGGTTGAAAACCCTGGCCGTGAGAATGGAACACCACAACCGGACCGCCATGGTGCTGGCCCAATTTTTGGCCGATCACCCGGCTGTCGAGAAAGTAAACTACCCCGGCCTGGCCCGGGATCCCCATCACAATCTGGCGACCCGCCTGTTGGACGGATGCAGCGGCATGCTGAGCTTCGCCGTCAGAGGAGGAAAACAGCAGGCCGCGGCCTTTATCCAGGCCCTTGAAATACCGTTATGCGCTCCCAGTCTCGGGGGAGTGGAATCTTTGATCACCAGGCCGGCGGCAACCTCCCATGCCGGCATGAGCCCTGAGCAGAGGGAGGCTGCCGGCATAAAAGACCAGCTGGTAAGGGTGTCGGCAGGACTTGAAGATCCTGCCGACCTTGTCGCCGATTTCCGCCAGGCGCTGGAAAAAGTCTTCTAGTCCAAAAGCCGGCCGATAAAACAGCCTCCGCCCGAGCCTCCTGAGCCCGACCCGGAACTCTGGTGCTCTGAATCCTGGGGCGGAGAAGACTCGGCGCCAATGGTGATGGTGCAATAATCTTTCCCCACCGCCCGGTTGACATCCACCGCCGTCAATTCGAAACGCAGCTTTTTTTCCGAAGAGACCCGGGGCGCCGTGAAAGAACGGCTTGGCCCGCCTTCATCGGCCAGTTCCACGGCGGGGCCGGACAACTGGGTCCAGTAATAACGATCGATGCCCAAGCCTTCAGGATCCTTAACCGAAGCCTTCATAACGACCTTGTCGCCTGCCTCAACGACCTGATCATCACCGGCTTCGACTTCCGGCGGCCGGTTGTCGGGCTCTATGCCGATTACCGCATACTGGCGGTCCGCATCCCAGGTACGACTGCCCGTGCTGAAATCGCTGGTTATGGCATAGTAGCCGTCATAATGCCCGCCCCAGCCCAAGTTTATGTGAATAAGGCGCGACGACGAACTTAACTGGTAACCATCGGCAACGACTTCGTGTCCTGATTTTGATGTTGTGAATATGGATAAAGCCACCGGGCGCTGCGGTTGTGCATCGAATTCATTCTTGAGGATATCGAACCACTGGGCCGCAGTATAGGACGACCGCTTAATGCGCTTCATCGAGTCCTTGTATTTGAAGTAGATGTCGAACACCTCTTCTGCAGACACGGAGCTTCCGGACGACTTGCAGCCGTAGTCCATCTCGGCGGCTATGCCCAGATCGGAAAGCAGTCTGGCGACAGCCTCCTTGCTGGCGGTACTGCTCGTAGTCTTGACTTCATCCAGCATGTCCGCCCAGTTGTATTTATGATTGAAATCAGCCGACAAAGTCTGCCCCTTCCATTTGTAGGAATGGCTCCCTTTGCCGCGGGCCGGCCATTTCCAGTAGTAGAGGATCTGGCCCCAGGCCACGGCCACACAACCCACAAGGGTGTTGTCGGTATCCCGCTTCGATGCCGACTTGCAATCATTCTCGGGAGTATAGAGGTTGTATGGGGTTGTCTGCTTCCAAATCGACGACAGGGGCAGCCCGTCGCCGTCTGAACCGGCCGCCTGCCTGGTCGTAAAAACCGCCCTTCCGTCAGGTGCACCGAGAAAATAAGTCCAGGCCTTTTTTATCCTCTCTATCCGGCTGTCAGGCTCCAGCGCTCGCAGCGACCCGGACCGCCGGGACAGATATTTTTTTGTGCTTGCCAACACCTTGAAGAATTCCGGCAGCAGGACCGATTCAACCGTGTTCCGTTCATTGGCGCGGCCGGGATCGAACGATGAGGTTGCCGAATACAACAAAACCGGCTCCAGGTCATCGTCGGCCGCCACCAGAATGTGGCCCGAAGGGAAAATGGTGAAATTGTATGCGATCTCCTTTCCTTCATATACTACAGGTTCGCCTTCCATAATGCGGGGCGCCCGGTCCCCTGCCCAATCTCCGAAAAGTTTCAGGTGATGCAGAAGCGTATTGTCGGCCACCTGCCGGGCGGTTGTCATGGGCACCGGGTCGGCATGACAAAAAGCGCCCATCAGAAAAACAAACGCAATTACCGTTATCGATCTTAATACTTTATGTCCGAACATATTGGATAGTCCTTTCTGCTCTTGGTTCCAAGTCCTCCGCAGGCACTTGCAAGCAATTCAGACCTCTTCAATATGCTTCATCCCTCAAATTCTACTTCTTTGCCGCCACCGGACGTACCTGGCTGCGATTGACCACAACCAGCTTGATTCCCCGGCGGCAGCCTTCCATGGTAAACATCTCCACCGGTTCGACCCTGCCTTTGACAATTACGACTTTTCTATCATTGCCCGCCGGGCGGGAAATCCTGTCGAAAATCGCCTCGTTCTCTCCGCCCGGGCCCCGGACCCAAACTTCCAGGCGCCTGCCGTGTCCGTCATGAATGACGAATTTCTCATAAGGCAGGCGGGGATAATTACGGCGGTCGAAGATATTGGCAGGGTCCAGGTATCCCCACACGGTGACCGCCGAATGGTCGCAATCTTGTGACCGGCCGCAATCGGCAGGCAAGCTGCAACGTCTGAAAAGTTGTTCCAGGCTCAATGAATCGGTTCGGCAGAGGCCATCATGTCGGCACATCATCAGGCATCCGGCGACAAGAAGAACCGCCACAGTCCGTAACACCAGCCCCGCTGTGTTTGTAACCATCTTGAATCCCTTCGAAACAGTCAATGTTTGTCAATCAAAACAAGCTTCGATCATTGCCGCCGCAGACAGGCACCGGCCCGGCCATGGCGCGCGTGTTTCTTGCGCGGCGGATTTTACCGGTAAACTCCGGTTGTCAAAGACTGCCGCATGACCGGCCTGTTTGTTTCAGACGCTCTGTTTTTATCGTTTGACGGGACAGGAGTCCTATTCCCACAAAGGACGGACTGCACAGGATTGGCTGTAACATACCGGGGGACGGGCCGGTTGAAAGGTACCCGGACAGGATCGGCCTTCGCCGTAAATCATGCGATACATTTCGCGCGCGGCGGTCGATATCGTAACCCTGTCTACAACCTTGGTCCGGCACCCTTTCCGGCCTGCTCTGGCGGCACCGACTCCGGGCTTAAAACCTTCTATCCTCTCGGTCGGTGTAAAGGGCCGATTGTTGATGTATATTGTCGGCCCGTCGGATGGCATATTCTTCTCCTTAACACGTCTACATCGAATCACGGCTATCGGTTCCTGGACTATCATCAACGCCGGGACGATGCAAGTCAATATTCCGGCGGGCCGCTCTCCGGGCCGGAGAAAACTTTGCCGGGTTATATCTTTTCCGCACTTTTTTGCCTGCTTTTCTATCTTTTTCGCTGAATAATTGCCCGCATCTTACAAAAAAAACGGCTTCAGAGGGGTCAACCCTGAAGCCGTTTTACGACCGGTATTTGCATCCGGTGAGCCACGGGAAAAGCGATTTCTGTATTCCCGTGGTTTTATTGGTGATCCCAAGGGGATTCGAACCCCTGTTACCGGCGTGAGAGGCCGGCGTCCTAAACCGCTAGACGATGGGACCGGCTGAGCCGTCTACCTACTCGATCCGTGGCCGGTTTGTCAACGGTTAAAATAAAAGGCTGTAATCGTGCCGTGCGGCCCCGATGCTCAACACGCCATCTATTGTCCGGCCGGGGCCCGGCCTCTGCGACAGCCGGCAAGCAGATAGATCACCGGCCCTGCGAAAGGCACCATGGCGATAAAGGCCCAGGCGGCTTTCTTTTCAATGCCCCCGAAGTCCTTGCGGGCGATATCCAGAATCGCCCAGCAGGTAAGCAGAAAGAAAAATATTCCTCCCAAAATGATCCATTCGGCTGCTTTCATCTTTACCTCTTGAGCAGGTCGGCCAGGTCCAGGACGGTATCGACGTAGTAAGAGCTGTGATTGTAATGATGAATGACCCTGGAAGCCCTGCGGCGGTCGATACCCGGCTTCCATCCATGATGTTTGAGGTAGGCGGCAATACTCTCAATCGCATCCTGGTGGTTGAAAAGATCGATCCGGCCATCGCCGTTGCCGTCACGCCCGAAGACCAGGATGTTGCTCGGCATGAACTGGGCAAGGCCGATGGCACCGGCATAAGACCCTTTGATCGCCGCCGGATCGAAACCCTGTTTGAAACAATAGATCAGCAGGGACCTGAGTTCCGCATAAGCCCAGCCCGACTTGCGGCGGGCCTTTTGTCTGAAACGCGTCCAGCTGATCTTTACATTGCCCGGCAGATGCTTCCACAGGTAGCGCCGGGACTCTTGGTCGGCCATGGCCGCCATGGTGGACAGAGTATTGAGAACCGGCCTTTTGCCCAGATAACCGCCCAGATGGGTTTCGATCAGCAAAATGGAAGTTATCACCTCCGGTGACACCCCGTAAAGGCGATATGCCTTGTCCAGAGGCTTCCGTTTCTCTTTCATATAGGCGCGGGCTTTCTTGACCCAGTAATCCTGCAGGTAGCGCCTGTAGTCCAGCCGGGCTTCGCTGTGAACGAAATAACGCGCCACCGCATTCGGATCGGCCTTTACCCGGCTGTCGGCATAAACCCTTTGAATCCTAGCGGCATCCAGCCCGTCGGCCGCAAGGCGCTTTTTGAGGCCGGCAAAAAAATCGAGCTGGCCGGCAAAAACGGCAACGCCCAGCCAGCCCGAAACCATCAGGGCCAGCCCTGTTCCCAAAATCTTGGAAAACGATCCCTTCATGCTTTTTCCCGTCTTCAAAAGGACGATTTCAAGCTCCCAAAGGCAAGGATTACTCAGGTTGATAGGTGCAACATGACATGGTATGGTCCGGACTGTCAATTGCCGGATAAAAACCTAAGGGATGATCCCGATGCCCAAACAGGCCAAAAACGTATTCGTCTGCCACAGTTGCGGCTACCGGACCGGCAAATGGATGGGCCGCTGCCCGGACTGCGGAAAGTGGGACACCTTCGTGGAAGAAGTCACAACCGCCCGCGGTCCGCGCAAAGGTCTTTCATCAGTCAAGTCGGCGGCCGTGCCCATAACCTCGGTCGAGCTTGTCAGGGATCAACGCCTTGAAACCTGCATCGGCGAACTGGACCGGGTTCTGGGAGGAGGCCTGGTGACCGGGTCTCTGGTCCTTATCGGCGGGGACCCGGGAATCGGCAAATCCACCCTCATGCTCCAGGCCCTTTGCAGCCTGGCGGCCAATGGGGCCCGGGTATTGTACGTTTCGGGCGAAGAGTCGGTCCAGCAGCTTAGGCTGCGCAGCATGCGACTGCAGGCCGAGCACGGGAATCTGCTGGTGGCGGCTGAAATCGACCTGGATGCAATCATGGACATGGTCACTACGGTCCGGCCTGACGTACTGGTGGTCGATTCGATCCAGACGGTTTTCAGCAGCGATCTCGCCTCTGCGCCCGGAAGCGTCACCCAGGTCCGGGAATCCACCATGCGGCTGATGATGATGGCCAAACAGACCGGCCTGCCCACCTTTCTGGTGGGCCACGTCACCAAGGAAGGCGCCATCGCAGGCCCCAAGCTGCTGGAACACATGGTGGACACGGTCCTGTATTTCGAAGGCGACCGCAACCATGTTTTCCGTATTCTGCGGGCCGTCAAGAACCGTTTCGGCTCCACCAACGAGATAGGTGTTTTCGAAATGAGCACCGGCGGCCTGCGGCCGGTTCCCAATCCCTCGGCGGTTTTCCTGTCGGGTCGCAAGACCGACACTCCGGGCTCGGTGGTGGCGGCCAGCATGGAAGGCTCCCGTCCCATCCTGGTCGAAATCCAGGCCCTTGTCAGCAGTTCCCAGCTGGGGACCGCGCGCCGGACGGTCCTCGGGCTGGACGCCAACCGGGTGGCCCTGCTGGTTGCCGTCATGGAAAAGAAGCTGGGTCTTCATCTTGCCGGCCACGATATCTTCATGAACGTTGCCGGCGGGGTGCGTATAGTCGAGCCGGCCGTCGATCTGGCCGTCATAGCAGCGGTGGCCTCCAGCTTTCTGGACAAGGGAGTCGCCGGAACGACCATGGCCCTGGGTGAAGTCGGGCTTACCGGAGAGGTAAGGGCCATCGGCAATATTGACACCAGGATCGGAGAAGCCCAAAAAATGGGTTTTTCGCGCTGCATCGTACCGGCGGCGAATCTGAAGAACCGGCCGGCGGCCAGGAACATGGAACTTACCGGCGTCCGGAGCCTGGCAGAAGCCATGGACGCCCTTTTTCAGTCTTCTGGCCGGTCGCCGAACGGTTGACTTGCCACGGGCCAAAAGCTATGAAGCGATTTAAATCAAGGCCGAACCGCTGGCAGGACCACTGGAGCCGCCAGGCCAAGAAGGATAAGTATCCGGCCCGGTCTGTCTACAAGCTGGAAGAAATCCAGCGTAAATACAGGGTGATCAGGAAAGGGGCCACCGTCCTGGATCTTGGCTGTGCCCCCGGCAGCTGGTTGCTCTTTGCGGCCCGTGCGGCCGGCAAAAGCGGGAAAATACTTGGGATCGACCTGCAAGAGGTCAAGGTTGAGCTGCTGGCCAACGTAACGGCTCTGGTGGGCGACATTTTCGAGCCCGGGCGGCAGGTGGCAGAGCTTCTGGCCGGAACTTTCGATACCGTCATCAGCGATATGGCCCCGGCCACAACCGGCAACAAGACTGTGGATGCCGCCCGTTCCCTGGAGTTGTGCCGCCGGGCCCTCGAAATTGCCCGCCGGCGGTTGCGGCCCGGCGGGAATTTTGTCTGCAAGATATTTCAGGGCGCCGGTTTCAAGGACTTCACCATCGAGGTGAAGCGCTCGTTTGAAAAACAGCACAACTTCAAGCCGCGCAGCAGCCGCAAAGCCAGCAAAGAAATATTTGTCATCGGTCTGGGCCGCCGGCGGCAAGAAAACTGACGGTTTTGCTGAAACAATAAATTTTCGTAACGGGAGGTAAGCATGGCTGGTCACAGCAAATGGGCCAATATAAAACACCGCAAGGGGGCGGCCGATGCCCGGCGCGGCAAAATTTTCACCAAACTGACCAAGGAAATTATTGTGGCGGCCCGGATGGGCGGAGGCGATCCCAACGCCAATCCCAGGCTGCGCAAGGCTATAAATGCCGCCAAGGCGGAAAACATGCCCAAAGACAAGATCGAACGGGCCGTAAAGAAGGGCACCGGCGAGCTTGAAGGCGTAAATTACGAGGAATCGACCTACGAAGGTTATGGCCCCGGCGGAGCGGCGATCCTGGTAGAATCACTCACCGACAACAAGAACCGGGCCGTGGCCGAAATCAGGCACATTTTCAGCAAGCACGGAGGTAGTCTCGGGGAAAATGGTTCCGTGGCCTGGATGTTCGACAAAAAAGGTTACCTTGTGATCGAAAAAAGCGCCGTGGACGAGGACACCCTGATGGAAACCGCCCTGGAGGCAGGGGCCGAGGATGTCCGTGAAGACGGAAACAACTTCGAGGTCATCACGGCTCCCGAGGACTTCGAGGCCGTCAGGGAGGCCATTGAAAAAGCGAGCATACCCAACATTACCGCAGAAGTGACCATGCTTCCCCAGAACACCACCACCTTGACCGGCGGCCAGGCCGAAAAGATGATCAAGCTGATGGACGCCCTGGAAGACTGCGATGACGTTCAGAAGGTCTATACCAACGCCGATATTCCGGATGAAGTCATGCAGCAGCTTTGAAAACTGAAAACCATGTGAAACTGCATAAAAAAAGGAGGGGGACCCCCTCCTTTTTCATGCAGCCTCCCGAAGCCGTCCGGAACCGTGATTCAAACATGCTTACGGCAGCTTCTTGATCCAGTCGTTACTTTCGATCCACTTCAGCTTGAGCTTGGCCAGTTCGTCGGAGCCGTCCATGGTCGAAAGGAAGTTGTTGACCCAGTTGAGCAAATGCACATCACCCGGCGGCAGGGCAATCCCCAGGGGCTCATAGGTAAAAGGCGTGAGCACCGCCACGAAACCCGCATCCGGATTTCTTACCAGGGCCAGCAGGCAGGCGTGATAATCGGCCACCATGGCATCTGCCCGGTTGCTGAGCACCATTTCTACGGCCTCGTCGTAATCCTCGGCAAGGAAATGCCGGGCCTTGGGCAGAAGCTTCTTCAACAAAGACGCGCTGGTGGAACCCTTGAGGGCCACAAAGCAATAGTCGGGACTGTTGAATTTCTTGGGTTCATGGTTGTAACCGATGGTTTCCTTCTTTGTCAGAAAAGCCTTGCCGGTTACGTAATAGGGGCCGGCAAATTCAACCTCCATGTTCCTTTCCGGTGTTATGGTCATGCCGGATATGACCATGTCCACTTCACCTTTCTGCAGGGCCGGCAGCAGCTGGTCGAAATTCTTTTTGACCAGCGACAGCTCCACGCCCATGGCGCTTGCCATGTAACGGGCAAGGTCGATATCGAGCCCTTCTATCATTCCGTCTTTGGTGGTCATGTTAAGGGGCGGCATGTTGGCTGAAGTCCCTACGACCAGGGCGCCCCGCTTCTGAATCTTTGCCAGCGTCGGCGACTTTCCCACGGCCCCGGTCATGGCGGAACACCCCACCATCAGGGCCAGCAGGCAGATGAAGAGCCCAGCCCAAATCGATTTTTTCATAGCCTTCCTCCGTTTTCCTTTGATGTGATTGAAAAAGCAGACTCTGAATTCCGGCTCACGGGAAAAGGGTTGCAGCCCGGCAATTGCTTTGAGAAAAAACAGAAGGATAGTGAAAAGAGCTGGAGATCGAAAAAAAGAGAATCCGCCCGGCAGCCATAAAAAACTATATATCATCACTCCGGCTTGTCAACCGGCCTGTCCCGGACGCGAGTCATCTGTTTCCCGGTCCGGATTTCGGGTGCCGCAAACACTCAGGGCCCGGCCCCGTCTTCTTCCGGCGTGTTCTCGCCGGGCGCCGGAGCAGTTTTGGGGAAAAGCGGCTGAATCAGCTCGAAGGGCGCCTTGAGTGCCCGCCCCAATATTCCCAGTATGCGCGAGCCGACCGCCCGGGGAGACAGGGGGACGACCGCCGGATCACCGAGGGGTCCCCGGACACTGACCGGAATGGCCACCAGGGTGCCCTTCAGTATCTTGCCAAGGATCGGGGTGTGACTGATTATCCAGTCGATGGACGTCAGCGGTGAAACAAGCATGGTCAGGTTCATCGTCCGGCTTGCCATATCCATTTCGCCCTCGCATACAATGTTGATAACCCTGGCCTTTACCTGGGCGTCTTCCAGCACGATCCTGCTGCCCTTGAAAACCATCCGGGCAGATATGCTCTCGAAAGGCAAATCCCTGCTGCGCAGATCGGGCAGATCGCCGGTAACCAGCCTGTTGATCTTCAAATACGAAATAATGTTGGTAAACAGGCCGGCCCCGCCCATATTGAACACCCGGCCATCGCGCATGTTTACGGCAAGCCGGCCCCGCAGGTTATCGAGCAGCTGCTGCCGGGAGCTGCCGCTGGTAACGAGGTGGCCGCTCACTTCGAGACTGCCTTCTATCCTTTCGGAGGTGTCGGCTCCTGCCAGGCAGCCCAGGGGATACTTCAACCTGCTTTTGGCCAGGCTCGGTCTCAGATTCAGCGCCACGCCTCCGGAGACGAGCTTTATGCTGCCTGCCACGGAAATGCCGCAGACCTTGACATCGACAAGGCGCGCGGAAACCGTGGCTCCATCGAGGATGGCCATGGCATTGAAGGGCTCCCAGGTGTGCCTGCCGTATTCCACGCGTCCCAGCTCGAAAGCCACGATCCCTTTGAGATAAGGCGGTATCCTGCTTTTTGATCCGCCCTTTCCGTCTTTGGAACCCGGGGAGGCAAAGGCCTCCTGAATCCTGTCGGCATGCAGGACGGCTGCCCTGACCTTCAAGTCCAGGTAGACAGAATCCCGGTTCATTTCCATGCGCCCGTCGATCCCCAGCCTGTCGCCGTACAGCTGGATCCGTGCCCGGCTTACGCAAATCCGGTCTCCCTTGCCGGTAACAAGAGCCCGGTCGATACCGACGCCTTCGAACGGACCGGCCGGGATGGCAACCTGCTTCATCTCAAGACTTCCGTTGAGGCTCGAAGCCCCGGGTGCCGACTGATCAAGGAATATGTGCGCTTTTCCGGAAATCTCCCCTCGTGCCCCCTCCGGCAGTTCCCACAACTTGTCCAGGGTGGCGGCCGTCAGCCGGCCGGAAAAATCGATCTGCCAGTGACCGCTGCCCGCAGGATGCCGCAGGGCAATGAGCGCCCGGGTGGTGTCGTCCCGGAGAAGCAGGCGCCTGATGTCGAGTCCGGACCGGCTGAGACTCATCGCCAGAGACAGCCGCACTCCCGAGGCCGATGCGGCTTCCGTCTCAATTTCAAAAAACCCTTTGCCGGCAGACAGTCTCAGCTGGTCGATTACCATGGACCTGCCGGCCCTGATGCGGCTCGGCAAATTGAAAGTCTTCAACAGCCAGTGCCTGAATGCCCGGCCTGTTTGGCCCTTGAGCGTCAGTTCGAGCCGCGGCCCGGAGGTGAAAAGGCCCTTGACCGCGCCGGAACCGCCAAGGACGGTTCCGCCCATGGTCATGGAAAGGTTGCTGAAAGCCAGGCTGCCGGAATCCAGACTAAGGTCGGCCCGGTCT
Organism: Desulfobacteraceae bacterium; assembly: GCA_027068085.1. Classification (GTDB taxonomy): domain Bacteria; phylum Desulfobacterota; class Desulfobacteria; order Desulfobacterales; family Desulfosarcinaceae; genus JALVQM01. The sequence continues at coordinate 67,367 of JAMOUQ010000014.1, forward strand.
ATCTCCAGGCAGGCCGGAAGCGCCCCGGAATCCACCACCAGGTGATAGAGGCTCATTCCGGCCTTCAACCGCCAGCGGGATGGCTCGGTCAGGGGGCCCTTGAGGCTGAAATCGGTGATATCCGCCCAGCCGGCCAGTGCCCGGAGCCGATAACCTTCCGCCAGTCTGCCCAGCAACGGTTCGGCCCAGGCATACAGCTGGCCCACGTTGAGCCTGAAAGTGGCCTGCCGCAGATCTATCGCCGGAGGACCGGACCAGTCGAGCCGGCCGCAGAGACCGCTGAAACTGCTCTGCCCGATATTGCCTTCCATCCGGTCCAGTTCGAGCCGGCGGCCGGTAAAAACCGCCCGGCCCCTCCTGATCTCAATTTTTCCGGGCAAACGGTCGTAATCCGCCTCCAGGGCCACCTGGTCGGCCCGGACCTCCATCTGCCAGGCTCCTTCTTTCTGCTCCAGGGTCAAATGTCCCCCGGCCGTACCGCTCAGGCTGCCGATCCGCCGCAATTCAGCCGACACCACCGGCCCGGCGGCAAATTTACGCACAAGATCCGGAACATGGGCCAGATCGGCCCTGAAATCGCAGTCCAGGTAAAAGACCTTCCGGCCGTCCAGGCCTAGACGCAAGGTGCCGCCTGAAACGCCGGTCGCACCCTTTGTGGCCGCCAGGTTGCGGCCCGCCAGAATCCCCTTTTCCAGGGTGACGTTTCCGCTTACCTGCTCCAGGTCCCACTCCAGGACCGGAACGGACAGGGAGCCGGAGGCCAGGGCGGCGGTCAATCTGATGTTGTCCAGGGTGAAAAGGTCTTTCCAGGTCGCGGCCCGGCTGCTCAGATCCAGGCCCGATACCTGCCCCTGCCTGACTATGGCAAACAGAGCGTTCCGGAAACCATCGCTGCCCGCGGCCGCAAGGGCCACCTTCAAAGCCGATACATCGAGATGACGGGCATGGACGGACAGTTCCGGTTCAGGGCAAATCCCCTTGCCAAGCCTCCAGTCAAGGGCCGCGGTCATATCCAGGGCCGGCCTGGCAAGCTGAAGTTTCGGCAGCCTGATTCTGATCCGGTCCGGATCCCGGTCGACTTCGGCCACCGCTTTCAGGTTATGGCCGGTAAAACCGCCGCCAACCACCAAATCGGCAACGGTCAGGGTCACCCTGGCAGACAGCCTGGCACCGGAGCTTTCGGCCTCCAGGTCAAGATCTGCCCGGCCCCGGGGCAACATGCCTCCGTCCATGGTGATCAGGCCTGCAACAGCCTGCAGGTCGCAACTTCGCAGCCTGCCTCTGACGGAACTTTCAAGCGTCTCTGGATTCAGCGCCATTTGCAGGCGGATGGACCTGGCAAGGCCGCAAGCGGCCTCAATTCCGACCTCGATGGTCCCGCCGGCCGTCACTCCGGCATTCAGCCCGATTTTTTCCAGGCTGAGCCGGTCACGACCAGGGCATGAAAAAACCAGCCGGCCGTCGCTGACCTGCACCCGGGTGCCGGCAAAATCCTCTGCCATCTTCCGCAGGCCGGGCCTGAACCTTTCAGCCAGGTCCGGTAAGTTCAGGGTGACGCCAGCCGTTTTTCCGGCCGCCGGCCGTACATCGAGCCGCACCACGGGACTCTTAAGAACGATCCGTTCCAGCCGCAGACGGCCGGTCAGGATGGGCCAGATGGCAGGCTGCACCTGCAACGCCTCCGCCTGTCCGTAAGCGGTGCCGGGCATGGCAAGCCAGGGCCGGTGCAGCGTCAAAGAGGGCCATGGCAGCAACGAAAGCGAAACGGCTCTGAAACCGCCCCTGGCGCCGACGGCGGCTTCCACCTTGCGGCTTACCCAGGCCCGGCAGTAGTCGGTGTTTATCAGCACCCGGGCCGACAGGACCAGGGCCCCGAACACGGCCGCCACCGCCATCAGGACGATAAATGTTTTGCCGGGGAATCTGACTTTGCTGAGCTTCATCGCTTTGAAACACCGTTCCAAATGGTTCCCGCATCCGTCCGGGGCAGCCCGTTGCAGCCCGTTGCCGGGGCAACTTGCGGATCAGCCCCTGCCCGAATGAAACCTTAGAGTGTATCCGGTCCGAACGCAAGTCAAGCAGACAGGCGACCGCCTACCACGGGAAAGTCGTCATTATGGTTGACAGCCAAGCTCATTTAGCATTTAACCTAAACTGAGCGTTTCAAATCACGGCCGATGTTTATAGACTATTTTTCAATAAGTTATGCATTGTTTTGCGCGCCGGTGCCGGCACCCGGCGGGTAATGCGCCATATGGTTTCAATAACAGGTTCAATTTTATGCACTTTACGGTCACCGTAGACCATTCTCTTGATGGAACGCCATGGAAAAACAGACCCAGCAGAAGCTGCTGCTCAAAGCCCTGGAAGCTTTCAACCGCCGGGTATGCCTGATTTCACCTGAATTCAAACTGCTTGCCTCCACCGGAGTCGACCGCCTTCCGCCTGACCAGTGTGATCTGCCCCACTGCTACGAATGCATATACGGCCGCCTGGATGTGTGCGAAAACTGCCCGGCCGAAAAAGTCCTGGCCACCGGCCGGCCGGCCATGCGCGAAGTGGTCTCTTATTCCAAGCACCGCCGGGGCACCTTCTGTCTATATGCTTACCCTGTTCCGGCCAGCGGCCCACTGGAAGCCATAGCGATTCTCAATTTCGATTTTCCGGCCCTGGAAGGACTCGAAGAAGAGCTGGCCCGCTCCAATGCATTTCTCCACAACCTGATCCAAAGCGCCTGCGACGGGGTCATCGCCGCCGACATGCACGGCAAGATCATCATCTTCAACGACGCCGCGGCCCAGTCCACCGGTTACTCGGTGGAAGAGGCCCTGTCCAGTCTGAACATCCGGGACTTCTACGAAGGTGACGGCGCCCGCGAAGTTATGCGCCGCCTGCGCAGCGAGGACTACGGGGGGCGGGGCAAACTGAAAAAGTTCAGGATAACGGCCGTCGGAAAAGACGGGGCCAAGATCCCCATCAGCCTCTATGCCGCCATCATCTATGAGGACGAAAAAGAAATCGCCACCATCGGCTTTTTCCATGACCTGCGGGAAACCATCCACATGCAGGAAAAGCTCGCCAAGACCCAGCGCCAGCTGCTGCAGTCAGAAAAGATGGCCTCCCTGGGCAAACTGGCGGCCGGAGTCGCCCACCAGCTCAACAACCCCCTGGGGTCCATCACCCTGTATACCAAGCTGATCCTGGAAGAATACGATCTGGAAGACGGCCTGCGGGCCGATTTGCAAAGGATACTGAAAGACGCCCAGCGCTGCAGCACCACGGTGCGCGAGCTGCTGGCCTTCACCCGCCAGAACAAGCAATTCATGAAACCGGTGAACGTCAACCAGATCATAGAACAGACCCTTTCCCTGATAGTGAACCAGGCCCTGTTCCAGAACATCAGGATCAAGAAACACCTGGCTCCCTTTCTGCCCATGGTCAGGGCCGACGGCCAGCAGCTCAACCACGTCTTCATGAACCTTTTCATCAACGCCGCCCAGGCCATCGACGGCAGCGGAACCATCGAAATCACCACCGCCACCAGTGCCTCCCGGGACAGGATAATCATCCATGTCAAAGACGATGGTCCGGGAATCGAAGAAGACGTGATCAAGCATATTTTCGAACCGTTTTTCACCACCAAGGAAGAAGGCCGGGGAACCGGTCTGGGCCTCAGTGTGGTCTTCAACATAATCGAAAATCACGGCGGCAACATCTGCGCCAAGAGCCGACCAGGGGACGGCACCACTTTCACCATCGAACTGCCGATCATCTACGAACAAAGAAAAGGAGACGGGAATGAAGCACTTGGATGATCCCCTGACCATTCTGGTGATAGACGATGAAAAGGGAATCCGGGACGGCGCCGAACGGATACTGTCGAAGATGGGCTTTTCCGTCATCACCGCCAGCCGGGGAGAAGAAGGACTGGAGATTCTGGACGAAAAACCGGTTGCCATAATCCTGCTTGACCTGAAGATGCCCGGTATCGACGGAATGGAAGTCCTGGCCCGGGTAAACCGGCAATACCCCGAGGTGCTGGTGATCGTCATAACCGGATTTGCCACCATCGAAACCGCCATCGAGGCCATGAAGCAGGGAGCCTACGATTTCATCCCCAAACCGTTCGAGCCGGATCAGCTGCGGATCGTGGTCAACCGGGCCAGGGAAAAGATCCGCCTGGAAGCAGAGGCCCGGCGCCTGGAGGCCGAAAGACAGCGCACCCTGGCCGACCTTGGAGCCGAGCAAAGCCGGATCAGGACCATCATCGACTCGCTTCCCAACGGGGTCCTGGTGACAAATTCAGACGGCGTGGTGGTTTTTCTGAACCCGGCCCTCAAGCTGCAGCTGGGTCTGGCCCCCGACAGCGGCCCGGGCCGGGGTATCGAAAACTACATCTCCGATCAAGGCCTGCGGCAACTGATTCTGGACATATCCAGGGGAAGACACGTCGATTTCGAAGACATTCCCCAGTATGAATTTTCCATTGCAGACCGCAAATACCTCCTGGCCCGGGCCCGCCCCGTTCTGGGGCCGCGCAACGAGTGCCTGGGGGCGGTGGTGAACGTGGTGGACATCACCGCCATGAAGGTCCTGGACCGGCTCAAGTCGGAGTTCGTCGCCAAAGTCTCCCACGAGCTGCGCTCGCCGCTTTCAACCATCCACGAACAACTGGCCCTGGTACTAAACGACATCATCGACCAGGTGTCTTCCACCGACAGGCACCTGCTTTCGCGGGCCAAGGAGAAAACCAAGGGGCTCATCTCCCTGATAGGCGACCTGCTGGATCTTTCCAGGATCGAGGCCGGGGCGGTCTGCCAGGAAATCAAGCCGGTTCAGCTGGAAGACCTGCTGGAAAAGATCATCGATTTCCTGGGCGCCAGGGCCAAGGCCAAAAACCAGACCCTCACCCTGCAAAAGCCCGATCAAAGCCTGCCGCCGGTAAAGGCCGACCCCCTGACACTGGAAAGCATCTTCGGCAACCTGATAACCAACGCCATCAACTACACCGACGAGGGCGGCCAGATCACCGTGGCCATCGACCTTTCCGGAATCAACATCCGCGTCCAGGTAACCGACAACGGTTTCGGAATCGAAGAACGCCACCTGGACAGGATCTTCGAGCGCTTCTACCGGGTCAAGAACGAAAAGACCCGCTATATAACCGGTACCGGCCTGGGACTGCCCATAGTCAAGGGGTTGGTGGATTCCCTGGGCGGCTTCATCAGCGTCCGGAGCACGCCGGGCCAGGGCAGCACTTTCACGGTACTGCTGCCTGCCAACAACCATGCCTGAGCGCCTGGAAGAACGTTACCCGGACCTGAGCTGAGCGCCGTTTGGCCCTGGCGGATCTGAGAGGAATTCGGACGGCTCGACCCTGATGCCGGTCCAGAGGGCAAAGGTCCGGCTGGCCTGGTGGGCCAGGGTCGTGGTTCCGTCCATAAAGGGAATATCGCGCTTTCTGGCCCAGGACTGCCAGAAATTGCGCGCCCGTCCATAGTTGAGATCGTATACCAGCTCGCTTACCCGGCATTTGAGGCCGGCCACCACTTCGGCAAGCTGCCCGGACTCATCCGGGCTTGAGACCGAGGTGGCGTTGACCAGCAGGTGGACCGGCTCGGAAAAGCGGTCCATGTCCTCCAGGGCCAGGGGCCTGCCGGCCACATCGGCTGCGAGCCCGGCCGCTTTCTGAAAATCCCGGCCCACCACCCATACCCTGGCCGCCCGCAGCCAGTTGAGGATGAACACCACTGCCCGCGCAACGCCGCCGGTGCCGAAAACCAGAGCCGTCTTGTCACCAACGTCGATGCCGGCCTCTTCAAGGGCGTCCATGACCCCGATGGCGTTGGTATTGTATCCTTTCAGCAACCCTTTTCTGCAAACAACCGTGTTGACCGCTCCGATGATGTTGGCCCCTTCTGACAGCTGATCCATGAAAGCCACGGCCTTTTCCTTGTAAGGCACGGTGATGTTGGCACCGGCAATGTTGAGAATCCGCAGGCTCTCCATAGCCTTGCCCAGGTTTTCGGGCCGTACCATGAAGGGCACGTAGCTGGCGTCGATGCCGACTTTGGCGATCACGCGCCGGAACAGCCGGGGCGACCTGGAACGATACACCCGCCTGTCGCTGATGATGCAAAAGACAGGGGCGTACAGGTCCAGCTGCGAACATGGAATGGACGCTTGGGAAAGGATCACTTCATATCCAAAAGCCACTTGATGCTCTGGGTTATCTGCTCGGCCGATGCCGGCTTGGCGAGATAATCGTCGGCCTCCATGCTCATTCCGTCATAATGGGAATAACGGGTAGAAGTCACATGGGAAGCCACCGCGGTGAGCATAAGAACCGGGATGTCGCGGTACTTGGGGTCGTTTTTCAGTTCCCGGCACACCGCGTACCCGTCCTTTTCCGGCATCATCACGTCCAGCACGATCGCATCGGGCGGACTGGCCTTGACCTTCTCCAGGCCCTCGATGCCATCGTAGGCCACTTCGACGTCAAATCCTTCCTTTTCCAGGTTGCCCTGAACGATGGCGCAGAAATCCGGCTCATCGTCAACCACCAGTATTCTTTTCTTCTCGCCCATGTTTCTCTCCTTTGCATGCTGTCGTTGAGGATATCGTCTCCAGAGCCTGCCCGGAACCGGTCAGTCCACCTGCGGCCGCGGCAGAACTCCCGCACGCTCGGCAATCTCGGGAACCTTGTGCTCCCACTCTATGGCCATCAGGTGCACCCCGGCCACACCTTCCATCTCTTTGAACTCCTGAATCTGCTCGATGGCGAACTTGATTCCCTCTTCTGCCATCTTGCCCTTGCCGGCCCCTTCCAGACGCTTGATGAGTTCTTCGGGCACGTCCATGCCGGGCACGTTCTTGGCCATGTACTTTGCCATGCGGGCGCTTTTCATGGGAGTCACCCCGGCCAGGATACTGGCCCGCTCGGCAAGTCCCATGTCGACGGCCCGTTTCATGAACTGCCGGAAACGTTTCATGTTGTAGATACACTGGGTCTGGATGAAATCGGCTCCGGCATCGATCTTGTTGGCCAGCCGGTAAATCCGGTAGTCCACCGGATCGGCAAATGGATTGCAGGCCGCCCCGATGAAGATCTTCGGCGGCACATCGATGGGCTCGTCGTTGAGAAACTTGCCTTCGTCGCGCATCTTCTTCACCATGGCTATGAGCTGCATGGAGTCTATGTCGTAAACATTCTTGGACTGGGGATGGTTTCCGAAATGCTGGTGATCGCCAGACAGACAGAGCATGTTACGGATTCCCAGGGCATAGGCCCCCAGGACATCGGCCATCATGGCCAGGCGGTTGCGGTCGCGGCAGACCATCTGGAAATTGGGCTCCAGGCCGGCCTGAACCATCAAAGCGCTGGCAGCCTTGCTTGACATGCGCACCACCGCCGTCTGGTTGTCGGTCACGTTGACGGCGTCCACCTTGCCCCTGAGATGCTCGAACTTTTCTTTCAGGTGATCGACGTTGGCGCCCTTGGGCGGTCCGCACTCTCCTGTAAAGGCAAAGTGACCGGCTTTGAGCACCTTCTCCAGATTGCTTCCGGACTTGTATCCGTTCTCACTCATTTGACCAATTCCTCCCTTATGCTTCTGCGGGGTCCACCGTCACGGGCCGTGCGCCAGTCTTTGGCCGCCCGGAGCACGCGTAAATCTTCCAGCCGGTCCTGCTCCATTTTTTTGCGCACTATCTTGTCCCAGATACACTCTATATCCGAGGAGACTTCACACTTGCCGTCGGCGCTTCCCCCGCAGGGGCCATGGAGAAGGCTCTTGGAGCAACGGGCTATGGGACACATCCCGTCGTAGAAGTGAATGATACAGGTTCCGCAACCGGCGCAGCGTTCTTCCCAAATCCCGTGCTGTACCGCACCTCCCATGAACTTCGTGTTGACCGCCGGAAAAAAACGCTGGTCCGGATACGCTTCGGAAAGAAACTGGGGTCCCACCCCGCAGGCCATGGAAAGTACGGCATCGTACTGGTCATAAGTGTCGCGCAGTTGCTCGACGTACTCCGGGTCGCACTGGCGCTCCAATACTTTTTCTTCCACTTCCAGGGGCCGGCCTTCTTTCTTGCGGGCAATCCTCAGGATCGAAGCCAGGACCTGAACCTCTTTCAGGCCGCCAACGTTGCAAACCGTCACGCATCCCTTGCAACCGACCAGCAGAATCTTCCCGCAGGACTTGACCATCTCCTGGATCTCTTCCAGGGGTTTACGATCGGCAATAATCATTTGTCACCTCTACTGTGTTGCGGCCGCCCGCCATCTTTCCGCGCCCGCCGCCTGCGGGCCGGAAGAAACTGCAGGCCGCCATTTAACTTTAAACTCATCCCTCAACACTTGCCGGCAGACAGGGGGCTGGGCCCAAGCTGCCTTGTCTTCTCGGTCATCTCGGTGGCTATTTCGGCAAAACGGGGTCCCATGGCGGAAGAAAGATTGAACATCCGGACCCTGTCAGGCTCCATGCCCAGCTGTTCCAATGTCTTCCTGACGTAATCTACCTTGCGGCGGGTTTTCAGATTTCCTTCCAGGAAATGGCATTCACCTTCCAGTCACCCCGCCACGTAAACTGCGTCGGCACCGTCTTCTATCACCCGCAACAGGTGGATGATATCGACCCTGCCGCTGCAGGGCACCTGGACCACCTTGACATTGGGCGGATAGTTAAGCCGCATGGATCCGGCCAGGTCTCCGGCTGCATACGCGCAGTATTTGCAGCAAAACGCCAGGATTTGAGGTTCAAACCGATCATTCATCTATCGACCTTCCTTTCCCGTCAAAGTTGATGGCATAGAAAATCATCTTCGGCCCGCCGCCGGCAGCTCAGACGCACTCGGCGAAAAGGGCCGCCGTCTTGGCGATCAACTGCTCGTCGGTGAAATGCTTCAGGACAATGGCCTTGCCCGGACACTCGGCCACGCAGCACCCGCACCCGTGACAACCGGCCGGTTCGATCACGGCGTGACCTTCGTCTCCGATATACGGTGTTCCATACGGACACGTGCGCACGCATGTCAGGCAGACCGCGCAGCGGTCCGGGTCCACTTCGGCCACGATGCCGCCCACCCAGATGGCGTCCTTGGACAGGATGGTGGCGGCTCGCGATACGGCTGCCTGGGCCTGGGCGATGGATTCGTCCAGGGACTTGGGGTAATGGGCCAGGCCGGCCATGAAGACCCCTTCGGAAGCAAAATCCACCGGCCGCAGCTTGGCATGGGCTTCCACCAGGAAACCTTCGGAATTAACCGGCACCTTGAACAGCTCGAAAAGATCCTTGTTGTCGTTGGGCACGATGGCCGAGGCCAGGATCAGCAGGTCGGGGGACAGTTCCACCGGCCGGCCCAGGATGTGGTCTTTCACCAGAACTCCCAGCCGTCCCCGGTCCCGGGCCACCCGCGGAGGATCTTCCGGGTCGAAACGGATGAAAAGAATACCCTTTTCACGGGCCTTGCGGTAAAGTTCCTCCCGGAAGCCGTAGGTCCGGATGTCCCGGTAAAGGATGAACACGTCCGTCTCCGGCTTCTGTTCTTTCAGGGCCAGGGCCGACTTTATGCTGTGGGTACAGCAGACCCGGCTGCACGAAGGCCTTTCTTCATTGCGCGATCCGACACACTGGATGAACACCACGGTGTCGGCTTTTGCCAGGCGCGGATCCTCGGCGTTCATGGCCTGATCCAGGTCCTTGTGGGTCAGGACATCCGGATGCTCGCCGTACAGATACCCTTCCGGTTTATGCTCCCGGCCGCCGGTGGCCAGGATAGTTGCCCCGTGCTCGACAACGGTGGTTGTCAGGGTGGCGCCGGCAGTTGCCAGGGTGGTGGTGAAATTGCCCAGGATGCCGGAGGTCTCGATGGGTTCTGTCCGCAAAAAGAGCCTGATCCGGGGATGCTGTTTTACCCGTTCGATGAGCCGGGAAACATAGGGTGCCACCTGCTCGCCCTGCCAGGTCTGCCGCAGCCAGAGGGCATTGCCGCCCAGCCGGTCGGAACGTTCCGCCAGGTAGGCCTGGAAACCCTGGTCGGCAATGCCCAGGGCCGCCTCCATGCCGGCCACCCCGCCGCCGACGACCAGGGCGGCCCGTTTCACCTCCATGCTCACCTGGTGCAGGGGCTCGATGTAGGCCGCCTTGGCAACCGCCATCCGCACCAGATCCTTTGCCTTCTCGGTGGCCTTTTGCGGGTCGTTCATGTGGACCCAGGTGTTCTGGTCCCGGATGTTGGCCATCTCGAACAGGTACTTGTTGAGACCGGCCTCCCTGATGGTCTCCTGAAACAGCGGTTCATGGGTGCGGGGAGAACAGGACGCCACGACCACCCGGTTGATCTCCTTTTCCCGGATGACCTCTTTCATCTTCTCCTGGGTGTCCTGGGAGCAGGTGAATAAATTGTCTTCCACGTGGACCACGTGGGGCAGACCCTTGGCGTATTCTCTCACCGCCGGCACGTCGGCAATCCCGCCGATGTTTATCCCGCAGTTGCAGACAAAGACCCCGATACGGGGCTCCTGGCCGGAGACATCCAGCTCCGGGGGCAGGGATTTGGTGCGGATCATGCTGCCACGGGCTTCGGCCAGCCGGCTGGTGGCCCGGGCCGCTGCGGCCGAGGCCTCCATCACCGACTGGGGGATGTCCTTGGGCCCCTGGAAGGCTCCGCAGACGTAGACCCCGGAACGGTTGGTGGCAACCGGGGACAAGTCGCTGGTGGCAGCGAAAAGATGCTTGTTCAGACCCACGTCCATCTTCCGGGCCAGGTCAACGGCCTGGTCGTTGGGCGCCAGGCCCACCGACAGGACCACCATGTCGAATACTTCTTCTTCCAGGCTGCCGTCCTCGGTGACATAGCGCAGCCGCAGGTGATCGTCTTCCACCGGATCGATGGTGTGAACCCGGGCGCGGACAAAGCGCACCCCCCGCTCCTGCTGTGCCCGCAGGTAGTAGCGGTCGAAATCCTTGCCGTGAGTCCGCATGTCCATGTAGAACACGGCCGTGTCCAGGTCTTTTTCACTGTGCTCCTTGGCGATCACCGTCTGCTTGGCCGCGTACATGCAGCAGACCGAAGAACAATAGCTGTGCCCGCACTGGTTGATGTCCCGCGAGCCGACACATTGCAGCCAGGCGATCTTTTCAGGCTCCCTGTGATCCGAAGGCCGTACCAGGTGGCCCTGGAAAGGACCGGAGGCCGACAGGATGCGCTCGAACTCCAGGCTGGTGACCACGTTGGGGTGCTCGGCGTAACCGTAGAAGATGTGCCTGCTCGGATCGTAAGCCTTGAAGCCGGGAGCCAGGATGATGGAACCGACCTCCACCGTGGTCCGCCGCGGCTCCATTTGGTGATCTATGGCGTTGGCCAGGCAGGCCCGGACGCACTGGTAGCATTCCGAGCAGACCCCGCACTTGAGACAGCGGCTGGCCTCGCGGCAGGCTTCCTCTTCATTGTAACCATATGATATTTCCATGAAATTACATTGCCGGGCCTCCGGATCGAGGCACCTGACCGGTACCCGCTCGGCCTTTGGCTGGCCTTCGGTGTCAGGTCTGACGAAATCCCAGCGCTTTTCCCGGCCTTGGTAAAGATCGAGTCCGTTGATGAAGCGGCGGATGCTTTCGGCGGCCTCCTTGCCGCAGGCCACCGCCTCCACAACCGACTTGGGTCCGTAGACTACATCTCCGCCGGCAAAGACCCATTCCAAAGGTGTCTGCAAGGTGACCGGATCGGCTTTGAGACCGCCCGGCGGTGTTGTCTCGATTCCCTGCTCGGTTATGTTTTCCAGGTTGGCGCTCTGGCCGATGGCGATGATGACCGTATCGGCGAAAAAAGGCTGGCAGGCATTGTCATCATAGCTGGGATTGAAACGGCCGTTTTCATCGAAAACGGCAGTACAGGTCTTGAACTCGATGCCCGATACCCGGCTGGAGTTGTCGATGAAAAACTGCTTGGGGCCGAAACTGTTGACGATCTTTACGTCTTCCCGGATGGCCTCTTCGATCTCGTGTTCCCAGGCCGGCATCTCTTCGCGCTTTTCAAGACAGATCATGGTCACGTTCTTGGCCCCCTTGCGCTTGGCCGTAAGGGCCACGTCGACGGCCACGTTGCCGCCGCCGATCACCAGCACGTCTTCGCCGATGTCCACCGGATTGCCCAGGGCCACGTCCCGCAGAAAGGCAACCCCTTCCAGGACTCCCTCGGCATCCTCGTTGGGCACCCCCAGGCGGCGGCTGTTGTGCAGGCCGATGGCCACAAAGACGGCCGCATACCCGTCTGACCTGAGGCTGTCTAAGGTGATGTCCTTGCCGAAGGTAACCCCGGTCCTGATCTGCACGCCCATGGCCTTGATCAGGTCTATCTCCCTTTGGAGCATGTCCCGGGGCAAACGGTACTCGGGAATCCCCACGGCCATCATGCCGCCGGCAACCGGCAGTTTTTCATAAATCGTCACCTGGTAGCCGTCTTTGACCAGAAAATAGGCCGCCGCCAGCCCGGCCGGTCCGGAACCGACTATGGCCACCTTTTCCGGCCGCTTTTCGGCCGTCTCCGGAACCCGCAGCTGACCCTGTTCTGTTTCCCAGTCTGCCAGGAAGCGGTGCAGCTCGCGGATGGCCAGGGGCTGGTCCACATCCTTGCGGGTGCATTCGCCCTCGCAGGGATGGTGGCATACCCGGCCGCAGACCCCCGGCAGGGGGTGATCCTGACGGAAAAGGTCCAGGGCTTCGCCGTACCGGCCGTCGTTTATCAGGGCGATGTAACCCTGGATGCTGACGTGGGCCGGGCAGGTGGCCTTGCAGGGAGCCGTGCCCCGCTTGTCGATGACAAAAGCACTGGGCATGCCCTGGGGATAGAGCTTGAAGGCGGCCTTGCGTTTTCCCATGCCTTCATCGAAGAGATTGGGCAGCTCGATGGGACAGACCTTGGCACATTCGCCGCAGGAGGTACACCTGTCCAGCTGCACGTAGCGCGGATGTTCCAGCAGGGTAACCCTGAAAGCTCCCTGCTCACCCTCAACCTTCTCGACCTCGGCCATGGTATGAAGATCGATGTTGAGGTGCCGGCCGGCTTCCACCAGCTTGGGCGAAATAACGCACATGGAACAATCGTTGGTGGGGAAGGTCTTGTCCAGCTGGGCCATCACCCCGCCGATGGCCGATTTGCTCTCCACCATTTTCACCAGAAAACCCGAATCGGCAAGATCCAGGGCGGCCTGAATTCCGGCGATTCCTCCGCCGACAACCATCACTGAACCGACGACATCTTTTCTATTGCGAGTGCTGTTCTTTTCTTCCATGATCTATTTTCCTGTCTGCAGGACCGTACCGGCTCCGAACGAACCCGGCCGGCCCTGTTGCGGGTTGAATGACCTGCCGGCCCTGCCGGCAGCAGGCATTTCAAACAAGGACTTCGGGCAGTTTCCGCTCCCAGCCCATGGGCGCCAGCATGGCCCCCTTGAAGCCGGCCTCGCGCAGGACCGCAAGGGCCTCGCGTGCAATCTGAACCGCTTCCCTGGTCTTGTCGGAAGCTTTCTGCAGGCGCCGGATGAGCTGGTCTGAAAGATGAAAATGGGGCATGTTGCGCTGGATGTAGCGGGCCATACCCACCGACTTGAGCATCATCACCGTGGGAATCAGGTTGAGCTGGCGCACATCGAGCCGGTCTGCCAGATTTTCCAGGACCGCCGGATCGAAAACGGGCGTGGTAATGAAAAAGCCGGCTCCCGCATCTTTGTACCGGTCAAGCCGCTCCAGCTCCTGCTCCAGCTCGTCTCCTTCCAGGCCGGGGTTGAACTCGGCCCCGAAGAAAAAGGCCGGAGCCCCGAGCAGTTCGGTTCCGGCCATGTCCCTGCCCTGACAAAGCCCTTTTATGGCCCGGGCAAGCTGTTCTCCGTCGATATCGTCCACCGCCTTGGCCTGGTGGTGATCGCCAAAGGCCAGGTCCTGGCCGTCGACGATCATGATATTGGAAATGCCGCCGGCATAGGCGGACAGCAGGTCACCCTGCAGGGCCAGCCGGTTCCGGTCCCGGCAGCAAACCTGCATCACCGTTTCAAGACCTTTCGACTGCAGAATCATGGCCGCTCCCAACGGGCTCATCCGCATCACGGCCGCAGTCATGTCCGGAACCACCACGGCGGCAACTTTCGAGCGGAGCTTTTCGGCGACAAAGACCATCGAGGAGATATCGATCCCCTTGGGCGGCTCCATTTCCACCAGAACGGCGAACTCTCCCACGTCCAATCTGTTTTTCAAATGCATGACTTTTCCCTGCCTGTAAGGTTTGTAAAAAATGATATGTCCGGGTTCGGCCTGGGTTGGACTCGCTCGGCAATAAGATATGAGCAAGGCCTGTGCCACCGGGCCGGGACAGGTGTGCGGCCAAACAATCTGTATTAAACTCACCCTGTTGAGCACTTCTTCCCTTGCAGGCCGGGGGCGGTCCGCAATCCGTAAAACAGATGGACAGCTATGCCAAAATGGGATATACTCGCAGAAAAAGCTGGTAATTTCGGATAATTGATTGCAGATAGTCCAATTTGGACTAGTCCGATCTGGAAGGGGTTGAAATTTGGCAAACAGGATCATCGTCGTCGATGACGATCAGGACTACCTTGAAATCCTGGGGCGCAAACTCGGAAAGCTGGGATACCTGGAGATCACCCTGGAAGACGATTCGGCGGCAGCGGCCGCAGCCTTCGAAAACGGCGCCGGCTACGACCTGGCCCTGATCGACATGCACATGCCGGGAATCGACGGGCTCGCCCTGCTGGAAATCATCAAAAATACCAGCCCCGCCACCGAGTGCATCATGGTCACGGCGGTCAACGAGGCCCGTACCGCCGTGGACTGCCTGAAAAAGGGAGCCTACGACTACCTGGTCAAGCCTGTTCCCGGCCAGTCCCTGGCCCTGAGCATCCAGAGGGCCATGGAACACAAGCGGCTGATAGACCTGATAGACCTGAAAAAAGGCCGCACAGCTCCAAGTCTCGACAATCCGGACGCCTTTGCCTCCATCGTTACCCGGTGCCGGGCGATGCTGCATGTCCTGCGCGAAGCCGAACTGCATGCCGCCAGCAACGTTCCGATCCTGATCACCGGCGAAAGCGGCACCGGCAAGGAACTCCTGGCCCGCGCCATTCACCGGGCCAGCCCGCGGGCCGACCGTCCTTTCACGGCGGTCAACATGGCTTCGGTCGCCGGCAATCTTTTCGAGGCCGAATTTTTCGGCCACACCAGGGGCGCCTTCACCGGCGCCGATAAACGCCGGGCGGGGCTTCTGGCCAATACCGACCGGGGGACCCTTTTTCTG
Source organism: Desulfobacteraceae bacterium (assembly GCA_027068085.1). Taxonomy (GTDB): domain Bacteria; phylum Desulfobacterota; class Desulfobacteria; order Desulfobacterales; family Desulfosarcinaceae; genus JALVQM01. Next base: position 82,682 of record JAMOUQ010000014.1, read on the forward strand.
GACGAAATCGGCGACCTTCCCCCGGACCTGCAGGGCAAGTTGCTGCGGGTGCTCCAGGACGGTGAATATACAATGGTCGGATCCAGCAGACCGCGGCAGGTGAACCTGCGGATAATAGCGGCCACCAATACCGACCTGGAACAGATGATGATCGCCCGCAAGACGTTTCGCAAGGACCTGTACTACCGCATCCGCGGAGGATGGCTCCATCTTCCTCCCCTGCGCCAGCGCAGGCAGGACATACCGTTGCTTGTTTCGGCCTTTGGCTCCAGGTACAGCGGGAAAACGGAATTCGCCATCACCCCCCGGGCCATGGAGCTGCTGCTGGCCTATGACTATCCGGGCAACGTCCGCGAGCTGAAATCGATCATCCAGTCCTCGCTGAACCTGTCCCGGGGCAAACCGCTGGCCCCCGCTCACCTGCCCCCGAACATCCGCCGCCTGCCCCAAAAAGCAAAGGCCCGTGCAAGGCAGACGACATCACCTGTAAAACCACTGGCCCAGGCGGAAAAGGAGCATATCCTTTCCGTGTACCGCGTCATGGGCGGCAACAAATCCCGCACCGCCAGGGCACTTGGAATCGGGATCAACACCCTGCGGCGCAAGCTTGTCCGCTATGGTGCGGAGTAAACGGGAAAGAAATCACCCTGTGCAAAAGTTGTCGCCAAAAATGTTCTTGCGGCAAACAGTCAGCCGATATATTTTCCGGTAAAATGAGCCTGGACGAACCGGCCGTCAAAGATCTGTACCGGCCTGAAAGCAGCCGGGGCCTGGGGCAGGACGAAAGCCGGGCATCAGACAACGGCCGGGTGCCGGAACCGGCCATGGACGTGGTCCGCCACCATGCCAGAACCATGGGCGCCGCCCCGGCAGAGCTGACCACCGCATGGGTCAAGGGAATCTGACTATGAAAAGAATCTTTTTTTCCCCGCTGGTTATAGTGCTGGCAGCCGCGGCCCTTCTGTCTGCCGCCACGGCCCGGGCCGACAAATTCAGCGACACCATCGAAGTTTTCAAGAAGTCTGAAACAGTACGGCCTTTTTTCAAAAATGCCTACGGCTATGCCGTCTTCCCCACCGTCGGCAAGGGCGGCATCGGCATAGGGGGCGCCTACGGCAAGGGCCGGGTCTACTGCCGCGGCAGGCTGACCGGAGAAGCGACCCTCATGAAGCTGTCCATCGGATTTCAGCTGGGCGGTCAGGCATTCAGCGAAATCATATTTTTCCGGGACAAGCGGGCCTACGACAGATTCACCGGCGGCAAATTCGAATTCGACGCGGCTGCTTCGGCTGTGGCCATAACCGCAGGCGTGCAGGCCAAAGCCGGCACCGAAGGGGCGACCGCCGGCGCCAGTGCCGGGCCGGCCACCGGCAAACAGGCCGAAACAGGTTACCATAACGGAATGGCCGTTTTCGTTCACACCAAGGGAGGGCTGATGTACGAAGCTTCCATCGGCGGCCAGAAATTCAGTTTTACCCCCCTCAAGACAAAAAAGAGCAAGTAAGCAAACCACTGCCCCCAAGGGGGATGGCTTTCCGCATGAAAAATCGGTGATTCGTTATAACCCTCGGGAAAAAGGAGAGCAAACGCATGAAAAGTTCCATCGTTCTATTGGCTTGCCTGATGCTTATCTCACTTTCAGCCTGCGTCCAGGGTGGGTTCAACTCGGCCCAGAACATCAACAGGCTCAGCCCTGACATGTCCTATGACCAGGTGGTCGCCCTGCTTGGCAACCCGCAATCGACAGCCCTTGTGAAGGGAAAGCTGATAGCCACCTTCTGGCTCCACCAGGCATGGAAAGGCAACGTGCCCTACGATCTGACCTTTGACGCCCGTTCCAAAAAATTGATCTCCTGGGCCGAGAACAAAGAGAAATACGAACAGAGGCAGGCACAATGGAAACAGATCCTGACCCCGGCCACAAGCGACAGCAACGCACCGGCCGGAACAGCAGGCCCCAGCGATCCAAATCTCATGCAGCAATTTGCCGGTTACTGGTACAGCTTCAGCAGCGCCGGCGTCGGTCTGACCGGCGGAACGGAAAGGAAGCTGATGCTGTGCCCCGACGGAAGGTATTTCGACAGTGCCGAATCGGGCTACTCCGGATCGGGGGGCGCCAACTGGGGCACCGCCAGCCAGGGGTCGGGCGGCGGCAGGTGGGCCATCCAGGGCAACCTCAACCGCGGCACCATAACCTTCAGCAGCGGCAACGGCACCGACAGGGTCAAATACAGCCGCTGCGGCAACGATTGTGTCTACTTCGGAAGCATAAAGTTCGCCTATGCCGGCCCGCCGCGGTGCAGGTAGAAAATGTGGCTTTGAAATGAAACAGATCCCGCTCCGGAAGCATGGTCTGAGGGGGGCCTTTCCGGGGCGGAATTTTTACCAACCCGGCAAATCAAAGCGGTAATCAGTCATGAGTGAACGCTTCAATTTGAACCGGATGGAGCTGGCAGGCTCCCTGGGCGACCTCGGCACCCTGCTTCCCATCGCCATCGCCATGGTTCTTTCCAACGGCCTCAGCCCATTGGGCATGTTTTTCAGCATCGGTGTTTTTTATATTGTTTCGGGGATCTATTTCGGAGTCACGGTGCCGGTGCAGCCCATGAAGGTCATCGGCGCCTACGCCATTGCAACCGCCATCAGTGCCGAGCAGATCCTGGCATCCTGCCTGCTTATGGCCATAGTGCTTCTTGTTATCGGGAGCAGCGGTGCTATCGACGTAATCGCCAGGATGACTCCCAAGGCGGTGGTCCGCGGAGTCCAGCTTTCAAGCGGTGCCCTGCTGATCGCAGGCGGCATCAGGTTCATCGCGGGCACCTCCCGCTACCAGATCATGCAGGGGGCAGTCGAGCCCCATCTGGCGGTTCAGGCCCTGGGGCCATTGCCGGTGAGCCTGGTGATCGGCGGCGTCTGCGGGCTTATCACCCTGCTGCTGCTAAACAGCAGGAAATTCCCGGCCGCCCTGATCGTGGTCGGCGGGGGACTGATAACAGGGCTGATTCTGGGGGCCAGGATTAAGCTGGACGGAGGCATCGGCTTTTTCCTTCCCGGCCTGCTTCCCTTGGGACTGCCATCAGGAGCGGATTTCAGCTTTGCCATCCTGGCCCTGGTGCTGCCCCAGCTGCCCATGACCCTGGGAAATGCCGTGCTGGCCTACACGGACCTTTCCGGACAATACTTCGGCCAGCGGTCGGCCAGGGTCACCAACCGCAAAGCCTGTATCAGCATGGCCCTGGCCAATTTATTCAGTTTCCTGCTGGGAGGCATGCCCCTTTGCCACGGAGCCGGCGGTCTGGCGGCCCATTATCGCTTCGGCGCGCGCACCGCGGGCTCCAACCTGATGATCGGCCTTATTTTTATCGTCCTGACCGTAACTTTCGGCAACAACATCATCCAGCTCATAAACCTGCTGCCCATGTCCATTCTGGGTGTGCTGCTGGTTTTTGCAGGCTCCCAGCTCACCCTGACCATCATGGATCTCAAGCGGCGCGGGGATTTTTTCGTCGCCACCCTTATCCTCGGGATAACCCTGGCCTCAAACTTGGCAGCCGGCTTTATAACCGGAATGATCGTGGCTCAGCTGCTGAGATGGAAAAAGCTGTCTGTCTGAGACCACGGCCCGCCGGCCGGCTCAAATCCCAACGGCAAGGGATACGGTCCGCCCCCCGTATCGGCGGCCGCACATGCAGCCATGGGATTTGAAGGCTTCTTTGTCAGTTTGACCCGCCTATCCATTCCAAAACTTCTTCCTTGGCCGGAACCTTGCCAACCGATTTCACCTGGCCGTCGACCACCACCGCCGGCGTTCCGAGCACGCCATAACCGGCAATCTCCATAATATTGGTGACCTTCTCCACCTCGGCGGCCACACCGGCCTCGGCCACGGCCTCCCGGACTATCTTTTCTGTCTGCTTACACTTGGGGCATCCGGGCCCCAGAACCTTGATCTCCATCTTGGTTTCCTCCATCAATATATGGTCTGGTTTTCAGGCTACCCACGCACCGTACAACATTCCGGCCATGGCGGACATGATCACGATGATGCCACAAAAGGTGGCCGTCTTTTTGGCGCCCATCACACTGGCGATAACCAGCATGTTGGGAAGCGACAGGGCCGGGCCGGCCAGCAGCAGGGCCAGGGCCGGCCCCTGGCCCATACCGGCTCCCAGCAGTCCCTGAAGGATGGGCACCTCGGTCAGGGTGGCAAAATACATCAGGGCTCCGGCCACAGCGGCCATCAGGTTGGCCCAGACGGAATTGCCCCCCAGCAGGGACTGAATCCACTGCTCGGGAATAAGGGCCTGGTGGCCGGGACGGCCGAGCAGGAAACCGGCAACCAGCACTCCGCCTGCCAGCAGGGGAAAAATCTGCTTCATGAAGCCCCAGGTGGATTCCAGCCAGATTTTGCACTCATCCCTGGTAAACCAGGCTTTCAGCATAAATCCCAGCAGGATCAGCAGGACAGCGGTTATGTACCATTTGGCGGCATAAACGGCCGGCCACACCCCTGTGGCGCCGGGGGCCGGCCTGGCGAAGGCTGCAAATACCAGGATCAAAACCATGGTCGCCATATAGAGCGCATCCTGGACCAGGGTGCGCCGCTTTTCGCCTTCTTCCGGAACGTAGATCTTGCCTGCCGTCCGGGCCGCATCGTCTTTACGGAAAATCAGGGACATCAGCAGGCCGGTGACCACGGCGAACACCACCGCCCCCACGGCCCTGGCCAGTCCCAGCTGCCAGCCGAGGATTTTGGCCGTCAGGGCAATGGCCAGCACGTTGATGGCCGGCCCGGAGTAAAGAAATGCCGTGGCCGGCCCGATTCCTGCCCCGCGGGAGTAGATACCGGCAAAAAGGGGCAGCACCGTGCAGGAACAGACCGCCAGAATGGTACCTGAAATCGATGCCACCGAGTAGGACAGGAGCTTGCCGGCCTGGGCGCCGAAGTATTTCAGCACCGAGGCCTGGGAAACGAATACGGAGATGGCCCCGGCAATGAAAAAGGCCGGTATCAGGCAGGTCAGCACATGCTGGCGGGCATACTCCTGGAGCATCAAAAAAGCCTCCAGGCCCGACCGGCGTATGACGGGATGGTCCCACGGGACATAGTAAGCGGCTGCAAAAACACCCACGATCAAAAACAGCTTGGTACGCTCTTTCATGCCGGCGCTCCTTGTGTCGCCGGCCGTTGTATCCGGCCGGCATCTTCAGGATCAGACTTTCATAGTTTCGACATATATCGATATGCCAGGCATAAAACAAACTTCGGCACACAGCGGAACCGCCCTGCCTACCGACTGCCTCTTCCTCCAACTATCGTACATTTTGATCATCATACAATATTTTCATGTCATTGGAGAGCGGCCGGGGACACAGCACCAATATATCGTCATATCGAAATATATAGAAAGCATGGCGAATGTCAAGTCCAAACCGGGCCGCGGCTCGACCTTTCGGCAGGCGAAGATCAGGACCCGGCCCTGCTCCGGGCCGCAGGCGGCAGCAACATGATAAACGGCAGGGCGCCGAGCCCGACAAATGCGCTCAGGAAATACGTCATCCGCAGGCCGATCTGGTCTCCGGCAAATCCCACGATCACCACCACGGCCGAACGCGACATGAAGGATATCAGCATGAACATGCCATTGGCCGCGGCCGGCGAACTTCCGGCATGCTCCTGGACCATGGCCAGCATCACCGGGGTGGTCGAAAGCAGGGTGAAACCGGCCACCACCAGGGCCGCAAACCTTATCCACCCACCGGCCCAGGCAAAAAGGAACAAAGACACGGGCCCGCCCACCAGGCACAGCAGCAGGACCCTGCGCCGGCCGAAATGGTCGCTCAGGGATCCGGAAGTCATCACCCCGGCCACGCCGCAAAGCTCGAAGACAGTCAGGGCCGTACCGGCCAGCCAGAGGTTGCCGGTCTCGGATGCCATGAAAGTCGGCAGGAATGTGGCCAGGGAGGCATGCATGAATCCCCTGGCAACCAGGATGGCCGCAAGCGGCAGCAGAACCGGGCGCATCTGTCTGAAAGTCTCCACAAGGCCGTTGCGTTGGGCCTTGTGCACCGTGATGGAAACAGCCCTGAACTTGAAAAAGAGCCAGACCGAAGCGGCGATCCCCACCACCATGACAGGATAGATGCCCTCCAGCCCCAACAGGGAGACCGCCCCGACCACAACCAGGGGGCCGACGGCCCGGGCCAGTTCGCCGCCGGTCATGAAAAAGCTCATCCCCTTGCCCTTGCGGTCGCCGGCCAGGCGGGCCACCATCACCGGAGCCGGCACGTGAAACACCGCCACGCTCATGCCCGTGACAAAAAGCAGGATCAGCAGCACCCCGTAGTTGGGGGCCAGGCCCAGCAGGCTCATGGGAATGGCGGTCATGGCCGGGGCCAGGATGATGAAATAGCGCACGCTGGTACGGTCGGCCAGAGACCCGAGCAGGGGGTTGGCCAAAGCCGGAAGCTGCATGACGGTGGACAGGAATCCGGCCTGGGTCAGGGAAAGGGACAGTTTCTCGATCAAAAGGGGCAGCAGGGGCGCGAAAAAACTGGAGTAGACATCGTGGATGAAATGACAGATCGACAGGATCAGGATCTGGCCCGTCTGGAATCTTCTGTCCGGCAGGCTCCGGGGCCGCTGCTTTCCGGCAAAGTCTATCGGCTGCATATATGCTAATATGGTCCTTTCCGGGATCGATTTTTCAATCCCGGCTTTATACGCCCGCCGGGCAGATTTGGCAATCGGGATTATGGCGATGGTGACTTATCAAGTGCAGATCAGGCCCGGATGCAACTGCCGGGCCGCGGTGTGAAAGCTGCTTGCTTCAGCCGGCTGGAAATGACATCATGAACAGGATGTGCGGCGCTTGGCAGGAAAGATCCGTAAAAAGGACAGGGTATCACGTCTGCCTGCGTATCTGTTCACACGACATACCTTGGCCCTGCCCTTTGAACGATTTGATCCTAATTGTTTCTCATTTTCTTTTTTGAGACTTCTCGACCATGATCCCGGATACGAAAACAAAGACGGCCGCGATGAAATTTGATACCACGGTGATAGTGGCGCTTACGGTCACTCTGGTGCTGATCATTCTGGCAGGCCAGCCCCTGGCCGGGCTGCCGGCCATGGTGGACTGGAAGACGGTTTTCATCTTAAGCGGTCTTCTGATTGTGACAACCGGCATCAGGGAAAGCGGCTTTTTCTACTTTCTAGCCGGCAGAATCTCAAGGCGGATAGCAAACCAGCGCTACCTGGCCCTTTTTCTTGTCTTTCTTTCCGCCGCCCTCTCCATGTTCCTTACCAACGATATCGCTCTTTTCATCATGGTACCCCTGGCCCTGGACCTTGAGTCCCTCGTAAAGGAAGATTACGGCCGGATCATCATCCTGGAGGCTCTCGCTGTCAATGCGGGCTCTGCCCTGACCCCCATAGGTAATCCCCAGAACATCTTCCTGTGGCGCAGATGGGGTATTTCCTTCACGGCCTTTGTCCGCCAGATGGCACCTCTGGTTATGCTGATGTCCGGCGTACTGCTGGCCATGGTATTTATCTGCGTTCCTTCAAAGAAGGTAGAAGTTTCCGACAGCCGCGCACCGGCCGTTAACCGCGGGCTTTTCATGATATCTTCCGGCATGCTTTTAGCTTATGTCGTTTCCCTGGAGCTTGGATACGAAGACTTCTGCCTGCCCCTGATTTTAATGGCCATGCTGATCGCCTGCAAAAAGGTGGTCTTCAAATCAGACTGGGGACTGATCCTGTTTTTCATCTCCATCTTCGTCGACATCGAACTGATCTGCCGCCTGGAACCGGTAAAACACCTGCTGGCCGGCCTGGATTTCAGCAATCCCCTCACTTTAATGCTTTCCGGCACCCTGTTCTCTCAGATTATCAGCAACTTCCCCGCCGCCGTTCTGCTGGCCCGCCATTCGTCAGATTTCAGGCTGATCGCCTACGGAGTAAATCTTGGCGCAAACGGCCTGGTGATCGGCTCGCTGGCCAACCTGATCGCGCTGCGTCTGTCCCGCAGGTCATCCAGCTACCTGTCGTTTCATGCCCTCTCGATCCCCTATCTCGCCTTAACCCTGGCAGCGGTCTGCTATCTTCTGTAAGCCTTGGCGCAGAAATTCGGTCCCCGCCCTCGAGCGTGTCAATTTTGGGGGCTAATCGTTCATGAATCGTTTTTTCAACAGGTTATGCAGTGCCTTGGCAGGCAGTGGGAGCATCGTCCGAATCGCCCGGACTTTTTTGCGTCTTGGCAGGATGAACCAAAAGTCCTCACCGGCCCTGAACGTGGTATTTTCTGGACCCCGCCCTCAGTATCCGGAGCATTTTTTCCGCCACCCTGGTCTCATCCGGAAAAAGAAGCCCGGCCGAGATCCAGCTTTCGATCGAGCTTGCCGGTATTTTCAAACCCCGCACATAGGCTTCCAGGTCGCCCTTGGAGGAAAAATCGATTTCGGGTTCTGTTACGTCGTTTACTACGAGCGGAATATGGCTGCGGCATGAAACGGTGTCCACGCCACCTGAAGGGCCCGCAGAATTGATCCCTTTATCTGATTTCCATAAACGGCTTTTGAGCTGGACAAACTTGGCCATCGGTAAACCCCTTCCCGGACACCGGCCCTTGGTCCGGACATCCATCTGCAGATCAAGCTAAGCCTGCTTTACTACCGGCGCAAGACGGAAGGTGAAAATGACTCATTGCGCCGCTGCGAAGTCGGCGTTCAACATCTTGTTCATGCATATTATCGGCCAAGTCTTAAGCTAAGTTTAACGATTATCGAAACCAAAGGATCAGCCCATGACCATGCCCACATATCCGACGAAACTGTCCGAAGGGCTCTTGTCGTAGCTGGTTGAATAGGCCACGATTTCAGCCCGTTCGGCCCCCAGTTCCCTGGCAGCCGCAATGGCCGTGGCCGCCGCCCCGCTGCAACAGGCGTTCTGGTTGGTCAGGGCCTGGTCGATAACGGCCGCCGGATCCATGGCCTGCATGGCGTCAATTATCCGTCTGTCATTTACCCGCCGGACCCATTCCACGGCCTCCAGGCCGGTTCCCCGGGGCGTAAAACCGTAATTGTATCCGTAATGGGTCAGGTCGGTCGATCCGACTATCCTGATTTCCAGGCCCCTTTGGCGCGCAAGCCGGACCAGGGTACGCCCTATCTCCAGTGATTCGTCCCTGGGGGGCACACCGACTGTCACCACCCTGGCATGGGGGAAAAAATAACGGACAAAGGGCAGCTGGAGTTCGATGGTGTTGTCCTGGGCAAAGCGGCGGCATGTTTCCTCCTGGAAATCGAAACGGCCGGCCAGCTCGCCTGCCAGGTCCGCATCGATTTCCAGGGGCCCCAGGGGGGTCTCCCAGGCACCGGATTTCATTATACGGGCTTTTGAGTCCGGATGAAGATGCATCCCGAAAACGGCCACCACATCGACCGGTTTTTCACTTTTCAAAAGCGCGATCACATTGCAGGCAATGGCACCGGAATAAAACCAGCCGGCGTGCGGCACTATCCCGCCCAGGTAATTTCCCCCTTCCAGGTGCCTGGTGTCGATCTGTTCCAGAAATTCCTCGATTTGACGCTGGCAGCCCGCGGCTTGCCTGGGGTACCAGCTGCCTGCGAAAACGGCCGGACGGATTTCCATGATCTGCCTCCTTCCTCTTCAGGCCGGGCAAGCGTGTGCCGCCGGTTGCCCGGCCGGGTTGCAAAAATCTGTCAACGGCAAAGCTTTTATTTCCGGAATTGATGTTTATAATCAAAAAGGCGCATAAAACGGGCAAACCAATCAGCGTATTTATTGCCCGGCTGAAGCTGATTTTCTCTGCCAAAAAGAGCGAACCTGCGGCAGAGCCGTTACAATGGAGTCCGTCATGGCTCCGGAAGCCGATGTTTCTGCCATCTGCAAAGCATGCGGCAAGAAACAAATCAACCGGTTTTTAAACCTGGGAGGAAAAACATGTGGGAATATACAGATAAAGTCAAGGAACACTTCCTCAATCCGCGCAACGTGGGTGAAATCGAGGATGCCGACGGAGTGGGCGAAGTGGGCTCCCTGGCCTGCGGCGACGCCCTCAAGCTGACCTTCAAGGTGGACGAAAACGGAAGGATCGTCGATGCCAAGTTCAAGACTTTCGGTTGTGCCAGCGCCATTGCCTCTTCCTCGGCCCTGACCGAGATGATCATCGGCAAAACGGTGGACGAAGCCGCCCGGATAACCAACGAGCAGATCGCCGAGTACCTGGGCGGGCTGCCCAAGGAAAAAATGCACTGCTCGGTGATGGGGCGCGACGCCCTGGAAAAGGCCATCGCCCACTACCGGGGCCAGCCTGAAAAAAAGGTCGAAGGCGAAATCGTCTGCGAGTGCTTCGGGGTGACCGATGTCCAGATAAGACGGGCGGTAAAGGAAAACCACCTTACGACCATCGAAGAGATAACCAACTATATCAAGGCCGGCGGGGGCTGCGGCAAATGCCACGACAGGATCCAGGAAATCATCGATGCCGAGCTGGGCCGGCCGGCCGCCAAAAAGGAATCCCGGCCCAAACAGCTGACCAACATCGAAAAAATCCGCCTGATCCAGGAAACCCTTGATAGGGAAATCCGGCCCCAGCTGCTTCAGGACGGTGGCAACATCGAGCTGGTGGACGTGGACGGCGACAAGGTTCTGGTGAAACTGCAGGGCTCCTGCGCCTCGTGCCAGATGAGCCAGGTCACCCTCAAGGACTACGTGGAAGCCAAGCTCAAGGAACTTGTAACCGACAGCCTGGTGGTAGAGGAGGTGCGCTGATGGAACCGATTTACATGGACAACAACGCCACCACGCGGGTGGCGCCGGAAGTGGTCGAGGAAATGCTGCCGTACTTTTCCGAACTTTACGGAAACCCGTCCAGCATGCACACCTTCGGCGGCCAGGTGGGCCGCCGGATCAGGCAGGCCCGTCAAAAGCTTGCCGCCCTGCTGGGGGCCATGCCGGAAGAGATAATCTTCACCTCCTGCGGCACCGAAAGCGACAGCACCGCCATCTGGGCCGCCCTGCGCTCCAACCCTGACAAGCGCCACATAATCACCACCAAGGTGGAGCATCCGGCGGTCAAGAACCTGGCCGAGTACCTGGGCACCAACGGCTACCGGGTGACCTTCGTGCCGGTGGACGGCCGGGGCAACCTCGACCTTGATTACCTCTACGATCATCTGAGCGACGACACGGCCATTGTCAGCGTCATGTGGGCCAACAACGAAACCGGGGTGATCTTCCCGGTGGAGGAAATCGCCGCCAGAGTGGCCGAACACGGGGCCGTGTTTCACACCGACGCCGTCCAGGCGGTGGGCAAGGTTCCCATCAACCTGGCCGAAAACCGGATCCACATGCTCTCGCTGTCGGGCCACAAACTGCACGCACCCAAGGGGGTCGGCGCCCTGTACGTGCGCCGGGGAACCAAGTTCGCGCCTTTCCTGATGGGCGGTCACCAGGAAAGAGGCCGGCGGGCCGGCACCGAGAACGTGGCCTCCATCATCGGCCTGGGCAAGGCGGCCGAGCTTGCGGCAGCCAACCTGGAAGAAGAAAACCTGCGGGTGAAAAAACTGCGCGACAGGCTGGAAAAAGAGCTGCTGGCCCGCATACCAAATGCCATGGTAAACGGAAATCCTGAAAAGCGCCTGCCCAACACCACGTCCATCGCCTTCGAGTACGTGGAAGGCGAGGCCATCCTGCTGCTGATGGACGAGTTCAACATCTGCGCCTCTTCCGGCTCGGCCTGTACTTCTGGCTCCCTGGAGCCGTCCCACGTGCTGCGGGCCATGGGGGTGCCTTTCACCGCCGCCCACGGATCTATCCGTTTCAGCCTGAGCATCTACAACACCGAAAAAGAGGTGGATCTGGTCATCGAAAAACTGCCGCCCATCATCGAGCGGCTGCGGCAGCTTTCCCCGTTCTGGGCCGAACATCAGAAGAAAAACGCCAGCCGCCGGAGCCGCAACTGACGGCCGGCGACAAAACAAAGAAGGTATTTCCAGGCTCACCATGCCGGAAATACCTTCTTTGATGTTTTGGCAAACAGCTATCTTTCTATCTTCTCACTTGCCCACCTTGTCCCGGACCTGGTCCCTGAGCCAGTCGATCCAGGCGTCGAAACCGTCTTCTGTCTTGGCTGAAATCTTGAAGACCGGCATGCCGGGCTTGATCCCGGCAATGGTCTTTTCAACTTCGGCCAGGTCGTAATCCAGGTAGGGCAGCAGATCCGTTTTATTGAGCAGGGTTGCGTCACAGACCCTGAACATCAGGGGATACTTGGCCGGTTTGTCCTCGCCCTCGGTCACCGAAAGGACCACCACCCGCTTGTCCTCGCCGATGTCGAACTCGGCCGGGCAGACCAGGTTGCCGATGTTTTCCACGATCAGAAGATCTATGGCCTCCAGGTCGATGCCGTCCAGGGCCTTTTCGATCACATGGGCCGCCAGGTGACAGTCGCCACCGAACTGGTCGGTGTTGATCTGGACAACCGGAGCGCCGGAGGCAGCCAGGCGGTCGGCGTCGTTGGTGGTGCAGATATCGCCCACGATCACGGCGGCCCTGACATCGGGCATCAGCCTGGCCAGGGTCTTTTGCAAGGTGGTTGTCTTGCCCGAACCGGGCGAGCTCATCATGTTGAGCACAAATACATTGCCGGCGGCAAAAAGTTCCCGGTTACGGGCAGCTGTCACGTCATTGGCATCCAGCACCCGCCTGACCACCTTGATCCGGCGGCCACCGCCGGCCGTGGTCTCGAAAACGTCCTCGCGGCCGTGGTCGTGCCCATGGCCGTGGCCATGTCCGTGGCTGTGGTCGTGGTGCCTCAACAGGAGGTGTTTTTCACCCGGAAGGTTCATCATCGTTTTCCCCGTCGACAAGTTCTATGGTGTCAATGTCCAGCTCACGGCCGGATATCATCTTCACTTCGGTGGACCGGCAATCCTGGCAGACGAAAACCGGCTCTTGGGCAGTCCATGTCCGGCCGCAGCCCCGGCAGCGAAGCTGAACCGGAATTTCTTCGATCACCAGCCGGGCTCCCTCGGCCGGGGTGCCCTTTGACGCCACCTCGAAACAGAAACGGAGGCTGTCGGCCACCACCGCGGCCAGCTTGCCCACCTTGAGGTTGATCTTTGCTATCTGCGCCCCTTCCAGTTCGGGCGGAATGGACTGTCCGGCAATCCGGATCACTTCCAGGGCAATGCCCATCTCATGCATCGGAAAACACCTTGGCACACAACTCGCCCAGGCGGCCGAGATCGCGGCAGACGTGAATGCCGGCCGCCTCCATTGCCTCGATCTTGCCCTGGGCCGTCCCGCTCTTGCCGCTGATGATGGCACCGGCATGGCCCATGCGGCGCCCCGGCGGCGCCGTCAGCCCGGCGATAAAGCCCACCACCGGCTTGGTGACCTTCTCGGTTATGAACCCGGCGGCCTCTTCCTCGGCGCTGCCGCCGATCTCGCCCACCATGACGATCCCCTTGGTTTCAGGATCTTCCTGGAAAGCGGCCAGACAGTCGATGAAATTGGTGCCGTTGACCGGGTCTCCGCCGATACCGATACAGGTCGTCTGGCCGATGCCCTGGCCGGTGAGCTGGTGGACCACCTCGTAGGTCAGGGTTCCGGACCGGGATACCACGCCGATGGGACCGCCGGGCTTGTGGATGGGACCGGGCATGATGCCCACCTTGCACTGGCCGGGAGTGATGATCCCCGGGCAATTTGGGCCGATCAGCCGGCTGGGGCTGTTTTGCATGTAACTTTTGACCTTCATCATGTCCAGTACCGGAATGCCCTCGGTAATGGCCACGATCAGTTCGATACCGGCGTCCACGGCCTCCAGGATGGCATCGGCGGCAAAGGGCGGAGGCACGAAGATCAGGCTGCAATTTGCGCCGGTCTGCTCCCGGGCATCGGCCACGGTGTTGAACACGGGGATGCCGTCCATCTTCTGACCGCCCTTGCCGGGGGTGACTCCGGCCACCACCTGAGTTCCGTAATCCACGCATTGCCGGGTATGAAACTGGCCTTCCCGGCCGGTGATCCCCTGCACCAGGACTTTTGTATTGTTATCGGCAAAAATGCTCATGGTCACCTCGTGTCATCATGATTTTACTATTTCGGCCACCTTGGCAGCGGCGTCCTTCAGGTCGGCGGCCGAAATCAGGTTCAGGCCCGACTCGGCCAGGATACGCCGGCCCTCTTCCACGTTGGTGCCCTCCATGCGGACCACCACCGGCACGTTTATCCCGGTCTTTTCAGCCGCCTTGACCACTCCTTCGGCCAGAACGTCGCAGCGCAGGATTCCGCCGAAAATATTGATCAGGATTCCCCTGACGTTCTTGTCGCTGAGAATGATGCGGAACCCGTTTTCCACCATCTCGGCATTGGCGCCGCCGCCCACGTCGAGGAAGTTGGCCGGTTCGGCCCCGGCCAGCTTGATCAGATCCATGGTGGCCATGGCAAGGCCGGCGCCGTTGACCATGTTGCCCACGTTGCCGTCCAGGTTGATATAGTTCAGGTTGTACTTGGAGGCCTCGACCTCCAAAGGATCTTCTTCGTCCAGGTCGCGCAGCTCGACTATGTCCTTGTGCCGGAAAAGGGCGTTGTCGTCGAAGTTTATCTTGGCGTCCAGGGCCATCAGCTGCTGGCCGGCGGTGATCACCAGGGGGTTGATCTCCACCAGGCTGCAGTCGTAGTCCATAAAGAGCCGGTAAAGCTGGGTCGTAAGCTGGGTCATGGCTTTCATCAGGGCGCCTGTCAGCCCCAGGCCGAAAGCCACCTGCCGGCAATGATGGGGCTGAAGTCCGGCCAGGGGATCGACATAGACCTTGACGATCTTTTCGGGAGTCTTTTCAGCCACTTCCTCGATATCCATCCCGCCGGCGCGGCTGGCCATGATCACCACCTTGGCAGTGGCCCTGTCGGGCACGATGCTGAAGTAGAGTTCCTTTTCGATCTGGAGCCCTTCTTCCACCAGCACCTTGCGGACAAGGCGGCCTTCGGGACCGGTCTGGTGGGTCACCAGGTTCATACCGATCAACCGGCCGGCAATCTTCCCGACTTCGTCCAGGCTGTGGGCCAGCTTGACACCGCCGCCCTTGCCCCGCCCGCCGGCATGAATCTGGGCCTTGACCACCACCGGAAAAGCTCCCAGCCTGGCCGCCACCTGTTTGGCTTCTTCGGCGTCGAAAGCCACCCGGCCTTCGGGAATGGGGATGGCGTACTGCTTGAACAAGTCCTTGGCCTGATATTCATGGATCTTCATGATCCCCGGTCTCCTTTCAAACCGGTCCGGCAGGCTTCACCGTTCCTGCCGGCCTGCAAAACGATGGAGCATGGAAACGGGCAGGCTCCCGGCATGCTCCATCGGTCACTGGACAATAATTTTCCAATAAGCGCTCAAAACGTAAGGTCAGGCAGCCATCAGCCGATAACCGCCAGAACGTCGCCCTTGGCCACAGAATCGCCGCTGTCGAAATTGATGGCCTTGATGGTTCCGCTGCAGGGCGCCGGCAGGGCGTTTTCCATCTTCATGGCTTCCAGGACCACCACGGTCTCGCCTTCGTTGACCGTGTCGCCCACCTTCTTCTCGTAACGCACGATCATTCCCGGCATGGGCGCCGTAAGCTCGGTGCCTTCCACGGCCGCGGCCGCCGGGGCTTCTTCGGCCTTCTTTTCCTCTGCCGCCGGGGCGGCTTCCTGGGCCGGTTCGGCGGCCGGAGCCGGAGCTTGGGCCGGAGCCGGAGCAGCGGGCGCCGCCGGAGCAGCCGGCATGGCCATCGGCTGGGGCATCACCGGAGTGGTGGCCGCAATCTGCCGGGCATAGGCCAGCACCGGCGAACCGCCCACTTCGTCCACGCCCACCTCGAAGTATTCGTCGTCGATAAAGACGTTGAAAGTGCGCAGGTTTTCACTCTTTTCCGGCGCATCCTTCTTCTTCTTTTCCACCAGCTCGCCGGCCAGGGCTTTTTTGATCAGCTCCTCACGCTTCTTCACTTCTTCCAGGGTGATGGGCTTGACACTCTCAGGCGGCTCTTCCTTGCCGTATTTCCACTTGAGGAATCTCTTGCCGGTGACAGGATACAGAGCGTAGATCAGCAGGTCGTCCATGTCGACCGCCAGGTCGCCGATCTCTTCCTTGGCCTTGGGCAGTTCGGGCTCCAGCACTTCGGCCGGCCGGCAGGTGATGGGCTTCTCTCCCCGCGGATAACCCTTGAGGGCTTTTTTCTGGACCTCGGGGTCGATGGGCACGGCGGTCTTGCCGTACAGGCCGTAGCAAAGGTCCTTGACCTGGTCGGTGATCATCTTGTAGCGCTCGTTCTCGTCGTCGAACAGCACGTTGTTGACCGTCTGGATTCCCACGATCTGGCTGGTGGGGGTGACCAGCGGAATCTGGCCCAGTTCCTTGCGCACCCGCGGCAGTTCCTTGTAGACCTCTTCCAGCTTGTCCAGGGCGTCGAGCTCGCGCAGCTGGTTGACCAGGTTGGAGAGCATGCCGCCCGGGGTCTGGTGCAGCAGGACGTTGATATCGATGATGGACATCTTGGAGTCGTCCAGCAGGTGCTTGTACTTGGGCATGATCTCTTTTTCCAGCTTCTCGTTGATCTTGGCCAGCAGATTGATGTCGAAACCGGTATCCCGGTTGGTGCCCAGCAGGGTCATGACCAGGGGCTCCACGGCTGCATGGGAGGTGCGGTAGGCATAGGGCGACATGCAGGTGTCGACAATATCCACCCCGGCCTCGATGGCCTTCAGGTGGGTCATGGGAGACATGCCGGAAGTAAAATGGCTGTGCAGATGAATCGGCGGCTTGACCGTTTTTTTCAGGGCCTTGACGATCTGATAGGCATCGTAGGGCGCCAGCAGTCCGGCCATGTCCTTGATGCAGATACTGTCGGCTCCCATGGCCTCCAGTTCCTTGGCCTTGTTGACGTAGTATTCCAGGTTGTAGACTTCACCGCCCATGCGCGGTTCGGTCATGGTGTAGCAGATGCAGCCCTGGAAATGCTTGCCGCACTTTTTGATCACCGGCACCACGGTCTCGAAGTTGCGATAGTCGTTGAGGGCGTCGAAGGTGCGGAAGATGTCCATTCCGTTTGCGGCGGCCCGCTCCACGAAGGCCTCGGCCACGTCGTCGGCGTAGTTACGGTAGCCCACCAGGTTCTGGCCCCGCAGGAGCATGGAAAAGGGGGTCTTCTTGAAGTATCTCTTCAGGGTGCGGATCCTTTCCCACGGATCTTCGTTGAGGAACCTGTGCATGGTGTCGAAGGTGGCTCCGCCCCAGGTCTCCACGGCCCAGAAACCGACCTCGTCCATCATCTCGGCCACCGGAATCATGTCTTCTGTCCGGCCCCGGGTGGCAAACAGGGACTGGTGACCGTCACGCAGGCTCAAGTCTTCGATTTTGACGGGGTTTTCGGCCTTGGGCCGATCCTTGCTGTAATTCATCTCGGTCATTTTGACTTGATCATGTGCGCTCATTCTATGGCTCTCCTTGTATTGGTATTGGTTTGCTCAATCGGCGAAAATTTTTTTCAGCGGCCGAAGGCCTTAAGCTGCATCAGGGTCCGGTTCTGCATCATGGCCTGGCGGCCGGAAAGCCCCCAGAGGTTGGCGGCTCCTGAGGGGCGGCGGACTTTTTCGGGCGCCAGGTCCACCCCGGAGGCTGCCAGATAAAGGGCTTCCTGCTCGGTCTGCAGATAGGCGGCCACTGCGGCGATGGCGGCGGCCAGCGTTTTTTCGTTTGCTTCCATGGATATTTTCCTGTTCTTTTTTTTGGCTGTTTGTCCGGTTCAACCGCTTGCCATACGACCTTTTACACGGGGATGTTGCCATGCTTCTTGGGCGGCCGCTGCTCGCGCTTGGTGCACATCAGCTCCAGGGCCTCGATCAGCCGCGGCCGGGTGTCCCGCGGCCGGATCACCGCGTCTATATATCCCCGGCGGGCGGCACAGTACGGGTTGGAAAAAAGCTTTTCGTATTCTTCTATCTTGGCCTGCCGCACGGCCTTGGGATCATCGGCGGCCTTGATCTCCCTGCGGTGAATGATGTTGGCCGCACCTGCCGAACCCATCACGGCGATCTCGGCCGTGGGCCAGGCCAGGGCGTAGTCGGCCCCCAGGTCCTTGGAGCACATGGCCAGGTACGATCCGCCGTAGTCCTTGCGGGTGACCAGCAGCAGCTTGGGCACGGTGGCCTCGGAATAGCACCACAGCAGCTTGGCGCCGTGGCGGATTATCCCGCCCCACTCCTGCTGGCTGCCGGGCAGGTAGCCGGGAACATCCGCAATGGTCAGCATGGGGATGTTGAAGGCATCGCAGAAACGGATGAAACGGGTGGCCTTGTCCGAGGCGTCGATGTCCAGACAACCTGCCAGCACCTGGGGCTGGTTGGCGATGATCCCGATGGTCCGGCCGTTGAGACGGGCGAAGCAGACGATGATGTTCTTGGCAAAATACTGGTGGGGCTCGAAAAACTCGCCGTCGTCGACGATTGAGGCGATAACCTGCTTCATGTCGTAGGACTGGTTGGGATTGTCCGGAACGATCTTGTCAAGATCGGGATCGGTCCGGCCCGGATCGTCCTGGGGCTCGACAAGGGGCGGGTCCTCCATGTTGTTGGCCGGAAGATATGAAAGCAGCTTCTTGATCTGACTCAGGGCGTCCTTGTCGTCCTCGCAGGCAAAATGCGCCACCCCGCTCTTTTCATTGTGAGCCATGGCCCCGCCCAGCTCCTCGAAGGTGATCTCCTCGCCGGTGACCGACTTGATCACCTCCGGGCCGGTGATGAACATGTAACTTGTGTTCTTGACCATGAAAATCCAGTCGGTCATGGCCGGGGAATAGACCGCCCCGCCGGCAGTAGGCCCCATGATGGCCGAAATCTGGGGAATCACCCCCGAAGCCAGGGAATTGCGGTAAAAGATCTGGCCGTATCCGGAAAGAGCGTCCACTCCCTCCTGGATGCGGGCCCCGCCCGAATCGTTGAGACCGACGAAAGGAACCCCGGCCTTGAGGGCCATGTCCATTACCTTGCAGATCTTCTTGGCGTGCATCTCACCCAGTGAGCCGGCCCGGGAAGTAAAATCCTGGGCGTAGGCAAAGACCGGGCGTCCGTCTATCAGGCCGTGGCCGGTGACCACCCCGTCGGAGGCAATCTCCACCTTATCCATTCCGAAGTTGACGCAACGGTGCTCGACGAACATGTCCAGCTCGCGGAATGTGTCCTGGTCGAACAAGTAATCCAGACGCTCCCGGGCGGTCAGCTTGCCTTTTTCTTTGTGCTTGGCGACCGCTTTCTTGCCGCCCATCTCAAGGATATGGGTCTCGCGTTCCTTGAGTTCCTTGATCTTGTCCTCGACAGTTCCCATTACCGATTCCTTTCCTCTGAACTGATTGGGCCCAAGACCGGCAGGCTTTCAGCCGCCAACCTTGGTCTGGTTATTTATTATAATATCAATACATTAAAAATACGTTACCCATCCCGTCATCAGAATCAAATTTCTAAATTTCTAGACTAGCTGCTGGTTGTCAAGCAAAAAAAGCAATTCCTGGGCTGCCACGGTGGGCGCCTTGAGCCCCTTTCGCACCTGGGACGAAACCGATTCCAGCCGCGCCTTGACCGCGGGATGGTTGTAAAACCTTTCCTTGAGACCGTTTTCCACCAGGGACCACATCCACTGCAGGGCCTGGGAGCGGCGCTTTTCTTCCAGCTCCCCGGTGGCCGTCAGTTTGCGGCGGTGCTCGCAAACAGTTTCCCAGATCCTGTCGATCCCATCCATGGTAAGGGCCGAACAGGTCAGAACCGGTGGCGACCAGGTGGGCGTGGCCGGATTCAACAGGTGCAGGGCCATCTCGTAAGCCTTGGCGGCCTTGCGGGCCTTTTCCACGTTGTCGCCGTCGGCCTTGTTGATCGCCACCGCGTCGGCCAGCTCCAGCACGCCTTTCTTGATCCCCTGCAGCTCGTCACCGGCCCCGGCCAGCATCAGGACCAGGAAGAAATCGACCATCGACGCCACCGTGGTCTCGGACTGGCCCACGCCCACCGTCTCCACGATGACCACGTCGAAGCCGGCGGCCTCGCAGACGATCATGGTCTCCCTGGTCATGCGGGCCACCCCGCCCAGGGTGGCGCCGGCCGGAGACGGCCGGATGAAGGCCCGGGGCGCCACCGCCAGACGCTCCATGCGGGTCTTGTCGGCCATGATGCTGCCGCCGCTGCGCTGGCTGGAAGGGTCCACGGCCAGCACCGCCACCTTGTGGCCCTTTTCGATCAGCATCATGCCCAGGCTCTCGATGAAGGTGCTCTTGCCCACCCCGGGCACGCCGGTTATCCCCAGGCGAATGGCCTTGCCGCCGTACGGCAGCAGGCCGTCGATCACCTGCTGGGCCAGCCGGCGGTGCTCCGGCCGGGTGCTCTCCACCAGGGTTATGGTCTTGGCCAGCATGCGCCGGTTACCGGCGACTACGGCCTCGATATAGCTTTTCGGATCCATCATCTCCATTTGACCCGCCCTGCCGGTCTAGGCAAATTTTTTCTCGATGGCGTTCAGAACCTTGTTGGCCGACTCGGGTACCGGTGTGCCCGGTCCGAACACGCCGACGGCGCCCGCCTTGTAGAGGAAATCGTAGTCCTGGGGCGGAATCACCCCGCCCACGACCACCAGGATGTCCTCGCCGCCGGCCTCCCTGAGAGCCTCGACCAGCTGAGGCACCAGGGTCTTGTGACCGGCCGCCAGGCTGGATACGCCCACCACGTGGACGTCGTTTTCCACCGCCATCTTGGCCGCCTCTTCCGGGGTCTGGAACATGGGGCTGATATCGACGTCGAAGCCCAGATCGGCGTAAGCGGTGGCGATCACCTTGATCCCCCGGTCGTGTCCGTCCTGGCCCATCTTGGTCAGCAGGATCCGGGGCCGCCGGCCGTGCTTGGCGGCAAAGTTCTCGGTCCGCTTGCGGATGGCCTCGATGATCTCCTTGTCGGTGTACTCGGAAGCATAGATGCCGGAAATACACTGGGTGGTGGCCACGAAACGGCCGAACACCTTTTCAATGGCCTCGGAAACCTCGCCCACGGTGGCCCGCAGACGGACCGCCTCGATGCAGACCTCCAGGAGGTTGTCGCCGCTTTCGGCCGCCCTGGTGACCGCGTCCAGGGCCTTTCTGACGGCCTCGTTGTCCCGGGTGGCTCTTATTTCTTTCAGCCTGGCGATCTGCTCGTCACGCACCGTTTCCGGCACTTCCAGGACCTCCACCGGCGGTTCTTCCTCTATCTGGTACTTGTTGACACCCACGATCACGTCCAGTCCCTGGTCGATCCGGGCCTGGCGCCGGGCGGCCGATTCTTCGATGCGCATCTTGGGCATACCGCTTTCGATGGCCTTGGCCATGCCGCCCAGATCTTCGACTTCCCGGATGATCTTGCGGGCCTCTTCTATGATGCCGTCGGTCAGGGCCTCCACGTAATAGGAACCGCCCAGGGGATCGATGGCGTGACAGATCTGGGATTCTTCCTGGATGATGATCTGGGTGTTGCGGGCGATGCGGGCCGAAAAATCGGTGGGCAGGCCCACGGCCTCGTCGAAGGAGTTGGTGTGCAGGGACTGGGTGCCGCCCAGAACGGCAGCCAGGGCCTCGAGGGTGGTGCGGATGATGTTGTTGTAAGGATCCTGCTCGGTCAGGGACCAGCCCGAGGTCTGGACATGGGTGCGCAGCATGGTGGACTTGGGATTCTTGGGATTGAACTGGCTGATCAGTTCGTGCCAGAGAAAACGGGCCGCCCGCAGCATGGCGATCTCCATGAAGAAATTCATGCCCACGCCGAAGAAAAAGCTCAGGCGCGGGGCGAAATCGTCGATCTTCAGGCCGGTCGCCAGGGCCGCCCGGACGTACTCCAGGCCGTCTGCCAGGGTAAAGGCGCATTGCAGGACCGAGTTGGCCCCGGCCTCCATCATGTGGTAGCCGCTGATGCTGACGGTGTTGAACTTGGGCATGTGCCGGGAGCAGTAGGCGATGATGTCCGAGACGATCCGCATGGAGGGCTCGGGAGGATAGATGTAGGTGTTGCGGGTCAGGTATTCCTTGAGGATATCGTTCTGGATGGTGCCGCGCAGCTGCTCCTGCTTGACCCCCTGCTCTTCGGCGGCCACGATGTAACCGGCCATGATGGGCAGCACGGCCCCGTTCATGGTCATGGAGACCGACATCCGGTCCAGGGGTATCCGGTCGAAAAGGATCTTCATGTCCTCCACCGAATCGACGGCCACCCCGGCCTTGCCCACGTCACCCACCACCCGGGGATGATCAGAGTCGTAACCCCGGTGGGTGGCAAGATCGAAGGCCACCGAAAGGCCCTTCTGGCCGGCGGCCAGGTTGCGGCGGTAAAAAGCATTGGACTCCTTGGCGGTGGAAAAACCGGCGTACTGACGGATGGTCCAGGGCCGGCCGGCGTACATGGTGGCCATGGGGCCGCGCACGTAGGGCGGAAAGCCCGGCAGGGTATTGACATGCTCCATACCCTCCAGGTCCTCGGCAGTGTAAAGCGGCTTGACGGTAATGCCCTCGGGCGTGTGCCAGATCAGGTCGTCCAGGGGACGGCCTCTGAGTTGCTTGGTGGCAAGTTCGCGCCATTGTTTGATCTTGGGGTGTTCTGCCATTTTTTAACTCCTTTTGGGGCTCTGAAATGTATGCTCTCACCGCTGGGTTCCGGTGTATTCCGGGTTGGAGATGGCCCGCCAGACCATGTCGAAAAGAACATTGGACTGGGCCGCCAGGGAGCCGGGCCGGCCGCGGCAGATCCACATGACGAATGAACGCTGCACCAGGCCGAGCATGAAGTCCAGCAGGATGCCGGCCCGCACCCGGTTGTTGAGGATTCCGGCCCGCTGGCCTTTCTTGAGCACGTCCAGGTACATGTTGATCATCTTCTTCTGCTGGAATGTCCTGTCGGCCATCCAGGTCTTCATGGGCAGGGTCATGAAAAGGATCCGCCCCAGGCCGGGGTTGCGTTCGTAGTAGTCCAGCTGGAGCCAGAGGACCTTGCGCATCTTCTCCTTGAGGTCCTCGATGCCCTGGAGATGATCCATTATCCTTTCGGTCAGCTTGCCCAGCCAGATATCGACGAAGGCGAAAACGAGCTGCTCCTTGCTGCCGTAATGCTTGTAGATGGTGCTGAAGCTGACTCCGGCCCGCCTGGCCACCTCGCGGATATTGGCTTTGTGGAAATCGGAGTTGGAAAAGATTTCGAGAACCGCCTTTTCCAGGCGCCTGTGCACTTCGGGCTTGAGATCAGTGGCCATGATACTGTCCTGCCGGGGCCTGCGTGAAATAATGCGTTACAGCGTTAGCCTGTTTAAACAGCCACAATATCAATATATTATAATCAGCAACCCAGGAATCCATGCCACGCCGTGTAACATTGTTACAAAAAGAGAGTGCATCCTAAAAGGGATGACCGACGATTGTCAAGCCTTTTTGCAGGCCGGTGGCCGGCGGCCACCGGCTTTGACCGGGCAGGCAGGCGGGTAAAACGGTTACCTTTCACAAAGTTCCACCAGGACGCCTCCGGTTGCCTTGGGATGGATAAAAGCGATCTTGGCGCCCCCGGCCCCCCTGCGCGGTTTTTCGTCGATCAGGCGCACCCCTTTGGCCTTGAGTTCTTCCAGGGCCTGTTCGATGTTTTCCACCCGGAAGGCCACGTGCTGGATTCCCTGGCCCCGTTTTTCGATGTACCTGGCCACCGGCCCGTCGGGGCTGGTGGAGGCCAGCAGCTCTACTTCGCTTTCACCCACCGGGAAAAAGGCCGTGGTGACTTTCTGTTCTTCCACGGTTTCAGTACCCTCGAAATCCAGGCCGAGAACATCTGACCAGAACTTCCTGCTCTGGTCGATGTCATTGACGGCGATGCCCAGGTGGTCGATCTTCAAAATCTTCATCTTTTCATCTCCTTGAATTCTCAGCTGACAAGTCCCGGTTTCCGTTCAGCCGCTTCACTCATTGCGGGGAACGGCAGAAGAATGATGGTCGATTATAAGCCAGCGGCCATCGCCATCTTTGCGGTAGACGAAGGTATAGCGGGCGGGGATACTCTGCATCCTGCCGTCCTTGGTGTGAAAGAAAGTGTAGTAACCGGAGTTGATGGCGATATCGCCGTAGACCCGCACCATGGGTTTGTAGTAGATGGCATCGAGGTCCTTCATGGTCATGAAGTGCTCGAAGTAGTCCCTGACCCCCTCGGGATTGGTGCGGATAAAGGGCGAGACCGTGCCCCAGAAGACCGCGTCTTCGGCATAGAGCCCGGCCACGGTCTCCGGGTCGGCGGTGGTGACAGCCTCGATCCACCGGTCCATGGCGGCCAGGACCGATTTCTGCCGGTCGTCGAACTGTTGCAGGGCCCCTTTCTGGTCTGCGAAGATACTTTTTTTCTCCATGCAAGCCTTCCCTTTCGTTTGCGGTTTGTCCGGATGGTCCTGTGAACAGTTTTACCGGCTTTCATACCAGGTCAGGCCGCTGCAACACAAGCAATAGCTTCACGGTGGTTCCTCTGTCAGCCCCGGGCATAACTTCGATCTTCATCTTTTCGCGGAGCCGCCCGGTCTTCAGCCTTTTTGCGGACTCATGACGAGCCTGGCGCGGTCTTTGCCGTCAGCGGCTGAAATATGCCAGTATCTGGCCGGTGGCCGCCAGCAGGGCGTACCAGGCCCGGTGCACCGCCGCCGTGGCCACCGCCAGCCGTCCCCGGGCGGCCACCAGCTCCTTCTGGGCCTCGTTGAGCCGCACCAGCGACTCCTGGCCGGCCCGGTAGCCCTTTTCAACCAGGTCCCGCTGGCGGCGCACCATTTCCAGGTTGGCCCTTTCCAGGGCAAGCTTTTCCTGGGCCGAAAGGAGGGTGGCCGCGGCCTGCTTTACTTCCGATTTTACCGTCAGGCGGGTCTGCTCCAGCCGGTGCAAGGCTTCCCGCAGGGCCGCCTTGGCGCGCCGCAGGCCTGCGCTGCGGGCACCGCCGGTGAAAAGATCGTAGCTGAGATTGACAGAAAGGCTGTTTCCGAAATCGTCCTTGCCGAAAGCAGGGCCGTCGGTTCTTTTGCCATCCAGGCTGCCCGCCAGCACCACCCTGGGATAGTACCCGGAACGGGCTATCTTTACCCGGACCTCGGCGTTTTTGACCTCCATTTTGCGCTGGATCACGTCCGGCCTGACCGACAGGGCCGCCTCTGCCAGGGCGTCTGCATCCGGACGGCTAAACTCGTCATGGAGCGGGTCTGCCATGGGAGCAAGCTCGACATGGGCCGGCAGGCGGCTGTCGGGCCGGCCCAGCAGGGCCGCCAGGCCGATGAGGGTGACATCCAGCTGGGCCCGGGCCGCGATCCGGTTGGCCCGGGCCGCGTTGAGCCTGATCCTGAAGTTCAGGACATCGCTCAGGGAACCTGTGCCGGCCCGGTAACGGCTTTGGGCATCTGCCAGCTGGCGTTCGTTGAACTTTTCGTCGGCCCCGGCGATAACGATGTTCTGCTTGGCCAGTTGGGCCGAAAAATAGGTGGCCGCCACCGAGGAAAGCAGCAGGCGGTGGGCCTCTTTCTGCCCTGCCAGGCTGGTATCCAGGCCGTAGCGGGCCGAAAGCTTTCTGAACTTGCGTGAAAATCCGTCGAAAAGGACCCAGGTGGCCCTGAGGTTGGCATTGTAGTAATCTTCGGGATCTTCGGCAAAAATACCCGGCGGCGCATTCCGGGCCGTTTCCGACAATTCGACCCGGGAGACCCCCACATCGAGGCCCACCCTGGGCCAGCAGGCCGCCCGGGCTTCGTTTACCCGCTCCCCGGCCTGATCGACCCGGGCCGCGGCCGCCGCCAAGGTGGGATTGCCGGCCAGGGCGATCTTGACCGCCGTTTCCAGGTCCAGCACCCTGACCTGCCCCCACCGCACCCCGGAAGACCCGGCAGGCCGGCGGCCATTGTCGGCTGCCGCCGCGCCCGGCAGGCCCATGGCCAGGGTTGTCAGAAATGCCGCGATCCGGGCCAGGCAGACCACCGCTTTATCCTCTTTGAAAAAACAAAAGCACATTCTGGACAGCATTCAATCGGTTCTCCTTGGTAAATTCTCTTCCGCCGCCGGCCCCGGCCCCGGCCCCGGCCCGGCAAAAGCTTCGTCTTCATACCGCGAAACCGCCGGTTCCACCGCGGCCCGTTCCGGCCAGGATTTATAACGCCATTTGAAGACCAGCCGGCGCATGTCGTTGAGGATGGTCAGCAGGCTGGGAATCAGAATCAGGGTGAGCACGGTGGCAAAGGTCACACCGGCAGCCAGGGACAGGGCCATGGGTATCAGGAAGCGGGCCTGAAAATCGGTCTCCATGATCAGGGGGGCCAGTCCGCCCACGGTGCTGACCGTGGTCAGGAAGATGGCCCTGAAGCGCCGGCCTCCGCCGTCGATGACCGCCTGTTTGAAATCCAGGCCGGCGGCCAGGTTTTCATTGATCCGCTCGATCAGGACGATGGCGTCGTTGACCACCACCCCGGAAAGGGCCACCATGCCGAAAATGCTCATCAGCGAAAGCCGGTAGCCCATTACCATGTGGCCCATGACAGCGCCGATGATGCCGAAAGGCACGGTGAACAGGATTACGAAGGGCTGGAGATACGACCTGAACATGGTGGCGATGATGACATAGATTCCGAACACCCCCAGGGGGAAACCCACTTCCAGGCTGGTGAAGGATTCGCGCATCTTTTTCTGTTCCCCCTGGACGGCCACCTTGAGGTCCGGAAACCGCTCCAGGAGCTTGGGAAAGTAGTGCTGCCTGAGCTCGGCCAGGATTTCCGAGGTGTTGGCCCGCCTGGTGTCCACGCCGGCGCTGACGGCCACCCGGCGCAGGCCGTCGGTGCGGGTGATGGTGGAATAGCCCGGTGCGAATCTCATTTCAGCCACTTCGGCCAGGGGCACCAGGGCTCCGGCAGGGGTCCTGATCCGCATCCGCTGGAGCTGGGCCAGGCTCCTGCGCTCCTTGAACGTATAAAGAACCTTGACCCGCACATCGTCCCGGCCCCTTTGCAGACGCAACGCCTCCCGGCCGTAGAATGCCGAATTGATCTGGCGGGCCAGGTCGTCCAGGTTGATCCCAAGGGTGCGGGCCTCGGGCCGCAGCCTGAGGCGCAGTTCATTCTGGCCGGCTGAAAAATCCGACCTGATCTGGTAAACCCCTTCGAAACGCCGCAGACGCTTCTGAAGCTGTCCGGCCGCCGCCAGGATCCGTTCCATGTCGTGGCCCTGGATCCAGATTTCGATAGGGTCTCCGGGAGGGCCGGCCTGCAATCCTTCGAACCTGACGGACTTGACCCCGGCAATTTCGCCGATCTGCTTTTCCCATTGAACCATCAGATCCTTGGAATGGACCCCGCGCCTTTCAGAAGGCAGCAGGATGGCCATGACCGACCCGAAGTTGGGACCTGCGTGGGGCATGGCTTCCAGGGTCTGGCCCGCCAGGGTGAGCCGGTTTTCCACCAGGGGCTCGCCCGAGATGGTCCTGGTATTGGCCGCCAGGTTTACCAGGGCCTGATCCACCTGGGCCAGGGCCTTGCGGGTGACAGACACCGGGGTGCCGCTGGGGAACTCCACGTGGGCCGTCATGATGAAACCGTCCAGCTCGGGAAAGACCTCGAACTTGATCACCCCGCCCCGCACCAGGCCCACAACGATCATCAGCAGGGCCAGGGCAATCGAAAGGGATATGTAGCGCCAGCGCAGGGTCCGGCGCAAAAAAGGAATATAAATCCTGGCGATGAACCACTCCATGCCGTGTGCGACCCGGTCATGGAAGCGCTCCAGGCGGCGGGCAGCCGGGTTGAGGGACTCCGGGGGGCGGTTGGGGTCGGGCAGATGGCTCAGATGGGCGGGCAGCAGAAACATGCATTCAACCAGGGAGACCGACAGGCTGGAGATAACCACCACCGGCAGGATGGAGATGAACTTGCCCATGATTCCGCCGATATACAGCAGGGGCACGAAGGCCACGATGGTGGTCAGAACCGCGGCGACGACCGGCATGCCCACCTCGCTGACGCCGGCCACGGCAGCGGCAAGGGGCGGCTCACCGTTTTTGCGATGAACGTAGATGGCCTCGCCCACCACGATGGCATCATCGACGATCACCCCCAGCACCAGGATCAGGCCGAAAAGGGAGATCATGTTGATGGTGCCTCCCAGGGCCCAGAGAATTCCGAGGGCTCCGGCAATGGAGATGGGAATGCCCATGCCGGCCCAGAACGAAAGCCTGGCGTTGAGCACCATGTAGAGGATCAGAAAAACGATGATCATGCCGATGATGCCGTTTTTGACCAGCAGGTTTATCCTGGCCCGCAGCATGTCGGTACTGTCGTAGAGGATCTTCATGGCCGCGCCCGGCGGCAGGCGGTTTTTCATCTTCTCCACGTAGTCATAGGTCTGGCGGGCTATCAGCAGGGCGTCCTCTTCCTTGGTCTTGAAAACATTGATCAGCACCGCCGGCTTGCCGTCCACTTCCGCCCCCAGGGGATCCTCGGTGAAATCGTCCCTGATGGCGGCCACCTGATCGAGGGTTATCACCGCTCCGTCGGGAAAAGCCTTTACCACCAGAGAGGCCAGCTCCTTGCCGGTGTACCTGCGGCCCATGGTCCGCAGGCGGATCTGCTCGGCCCGCATGCGGATGGTGCCGCCGCCCATGTTGAGGTTGTTGCGCCGCACGGCGGCCGCCACCTGGTCGAAAGTCAGCCCGTAGCGCTCAAGTTTTTCTTCCGACACCTCGATAAAGATCTCGTAGTCGCGGACGCCGAAGATGGAAACCTGGGAGATGCCGTCAAGCTGCTGCAGGTCGTCTTTGACCTGCTCGGCCCACTCTTTCAGCCGGGCCTCGGACATGTCGGCACTGAGGGAAAGCAGCATCACCGAGTCCTTGGTGGTCAGCTCCTTGATCACCGGCTTTTCGGCATCCCCGGGGAAGGTGGAAATGGCGTCGATCCTGGTGCGCACGTCGTCCAGCACCTTCTGGACGTCCCAGCCTTCCTTTACTTCCACAAGACCCTTGCCCAGATTCTCGGTGGCCTCGGTGGTGAACTGCTTGACCCCCTCCAGGCCCTCGATGGCGTCTTCGATCTTGCGGCAAACGCCTTCTTCAACCTCTTCGGGGTCGGCTCCGGGATAGGCAACCGAAATGGTGATCATGTCCAGGGAAAATTCCGGGAAAGTCTCCCTGATCATGCTGCGGGCGGCCAGAAAACCGATGATCAGCAGCAGGGCCAGGAGGATGTTGGCAAAAACCGTGTTGCGGGCAAACGACCTGAGTACCTGTTTCATGAGCCCTCCCCTTCGTCCTGCCCGGCCAGGGTGTAGTCAACCAGGGAATTTTCCAGGGGATTTACCAGACGGGTGACGATCACCAGGTCGCCCGGTTTCAGGCCGGCGCTTACAAAGACCCGGTCGCCCTGGGTCTTGGCCGCAACCACCCTGGTGGTCCGCAGCCTGCCGTCCACCACCCGGTAGACCGTGTTTTCGAAGCTCACCGCCTCTCTTGGCAGGACAACGGCCTGTCTCAGGGTCCGTCCCGGAATCCTGACCGCACAGAACATCCCCGCCACCAGGGGAAGTCCTTCGGGCTCGGAGGAGCAGGCCTGGCGGGCATCGACCCTTACCGCCACGGTAAGGGTGCGGCTCTTGGGATCGAAATCCACCACCCTGTCCAGGGTCGCCTTCCAGAAATTCGTATTGCCGTGGGCCGTGGAACTGACCCGGCACTGGACCGGCTCCAGGGGAGCAAACCAGGCCCGGCCGTGATTGCCGGCGCTGAAACGAAGCCAGCGGCCCGCATCTTCACTGCTCAGGGGGACCCTTATCTCCAGGACGGAATCGTCGGCCAGGGTCAGGACCCGCTGGCCGGGCGCGACATACTGGTCTTTTTCCAGGCGGACGAACTCGACCCGGCCGGTAAAGGGGGCCACCACCCGGCACCTTTCAAGCCGGGCCGCGGCAGCCGCCTTCCTGGCCCGGGCGGCAGCCAGGGCGCCGCGGGCCTCCTTTATCCGCATGGGGAAAAGGGCCACGGCCTGTTCCAGCTGGTCGGCCAGGTCCACCGCGGCATTGTAAGCCCGCTCGGCCTGTTCGACCCCGCTGCGGGTGCCCACCTGGTTGGCCTCGAACAGTCTCTTGGCCCGCAGGTACTGTGCCCGGGCAAGATCACGGTTGCGTTCGATGGTTCCGAGGCGCTTTTTCTCCAGCTCGAACTGCTTTTCAAGCCGGGCGACGGCGGTCTCCCGCTGGATCACCGCCGAGCGGGCATCGTCATAGGCCGCCCGGTAGTCCCGCTGGTCGATGGCAAACAACAGGCGCCCTTCGGCAATGATCTTGCCCTCTTCCAGGTCGGGATTGATCCGGATCACGCGGCCCGCGACCTCGGGCGCGATATCCACCCGGTTCAGGGCCCGGGCCTGCCCGAAACCTTCAAGGTATGTCTGCGCATCTTCCGGCCGCACCTTTATTACTTCCACCGGAAGGGCTCTTTCGGTGGTCTTTGTCTCCACCGGCGGCTTTTTGCTGGTCACCAGCCAGGCCATTATGCCCGTCCCGGCCGCCAGGATCAGAACGCAAACGACGATCCTGAAAACCAGCCTCTTGTTGGCGGAATTTATCTGCGAATCGTTTGTCTTTTGATTATCCATGGTATCCAGTCCGTTTGGAGTAAAATACCACCTCCCCAAAAAAAGGAAGGACGTTGCGAAACATCGGAACCGCAGACAGGCGCGACTCCGAATGCTCAGGTCTTTTTCCTGCGTCCGGTTGCATCCGCTTTGCCCCTGCCGGAGGATCCCGGGTCGAGAAAGGATCCGATTCTTTCCAGAACTTCACACCACTTGGCCGAGGTTTCCGGCCCGACCATCTCAACCAGTTCCACGAAGGCTCCCAGCAGGTGTTTCTCCACGCCGTCTACCACCCGGGCGGCCTCGTCGGTCAGAGCCACGATGACCTTGCGCCGGTCCTTTGTGCTCTGACGCCTGACCAGCACCCCTTTTTCCACCAGCCGGTCGACCATGGCCGAAGCCGAAGGCGGAGAGACCCCCAGATATTCGGCCAGCTCGGTGATGGTGATCTCGCCCCTGCGGCGCACTGCCAGCAGGCAGCGGTGCTGGGCGGGCGACAGATCGCTGAAGGCCGCCGCCTGCCTGTTGCCGGCCAGGTATTCCATCTGGCTCTTGAGCAACCTTTCGTGTACCAGGCGGCCGTTGTTGAAAATAAACCTGGCCCGCCGCAAGATTTCTTCCTTTGTAAAATCCATGTTCAAGTTTCCCGGTTGAAAAGTTTTCTGCGATTCCGGACGGCCCTGCAAATCCGGCCCGGCGGTCAGTACTTGAACCGCCCCGTGTTCAATATGCGGGGCGGCGCAAAGCTTACCGGCCTTTTTGCCATGCCGCATGCTTAACAAAACTAATATTTAGTTAGACTAACTATTAGATAGGCAAAGCAAATGTCAAGACATAAATCGCCCGCCGCTCCCTTCGGGGGTGATGCTTTACCTGACTTTGATCCGGAAATACGGCAAGAGTGTATCGGCAAGCCGGAAATATTCTACGCCAGATGGTGATTGAACACGAGCCTGATATTATGGCGGACCGGTTTGGAAAGCGCGCTTCGAGCAATTTCTGCCCGCGAGCACTGTGGAGCACAAAACTACTGCTGCGGACTCTTTCCGGCAGCATGCCGGTGTTCATGGCCGTTGCCCGGTCTCCGGATAACAGATATGAAGCACCCGCCTGAACCGGAAGAACCGGCGGCTGAAGGCTCAGCCTGCCTGCTGCCGCTGACCTGCCCCGAAGCCACGCCCCGGTACCACGCGCCGGCGGCCGTCCCTGTTCCGTCGAGATCTCCGGCAACGCTGGTCTCGTTGGCAATCCGCATGGCAAAACTTCCCTCAGCGTTCACGGCCCCGCCCCGGACGTCGTAGGCAGCCTTGGAATCGGAGGCCACGAAACGACCGCTGATCAGGCCGTCACGGCCGACGCTTATCCGCCATGTTCCGCTCTCAGCCCCGTCATAGGTCCCGCTGTACTGTCCGGCAAATGCCGCCAGGGCCTCGCCGGGCTGCCGGGCGCCGTCCAGGCTGCCGCTGACCCCTTCCAGGGTCCAGGTGCCGGTGACGCCGCCGGCGGGATCGACTCCGGCCTTGACGGACATGCCCATGTATGACTGGAAAGTTATGCTGCCCTCGGAAGTAATGTTGCCGATCCCGTAGTCCACGGTCTGATCGGCTTCGGACCAGGAGACAAAGCGGCCGAAGCCCTTGGTGTCAAAAACCGCTATCCAGAAACCAGAAAGGACACCGTCGAAACGGCCGCTGTAAGTGCCGGCAAAGGAATCCACCGCGGCGCACGCATCACGGCTTGCGGGGGCAGACGACAGAAAGGAAAGAAATACGGCCAGCGCGAGGCAGGAAGTCATACTGCGGATACCTGCGGCTGGTCTCATGAGCGCCCTTTCGCAACGGCCTGGAAGGAGATGAACATTCGGGAACTGGAGTATTTTTACTACACATACAAAGCACAAGTCAAGCCATAAACCAAACGCCGGACGCGGGAACCTTTCGCCGTGTTTTGAGCTTGCATCCGCAAGCGGCGGTCTGTATTTAGAAGGAACTCATTGAACCTTAGTCGAGCGCTTTCCGCGCCCGCCTTGAGACGCAGGGCGGCCGGCGGCGAATTTGAAACACTCAATTCAGGTTTTAACCACCAAGGAGCAGTGGCCGCTTGAGTATGACACCGATATCTCCGGTCCCGGGACGGCGCCAGGACCTGCCCATAGACATGCGGGCGATGGCCGCATGGATCGCAACGGTTCAGCTCGGCTCCGGCCAGATTCCCTGGTCCCGCGGCGACAAGACCGATCCGTGGGACCACGTGGAGGCCGCCATGGGGCTGACAATAGGAGGCCTGTACCCCCAGGCCCGCCAGGCATTCCGGTGGCTTGCTTCCAAACAGCTTCCCGACGGCAGCTGGTATTGCGCCTACCGGGGCCCCAAGGTAGAAGACCAAACCCGTGACGCCAACATGAGCGCCTACGTGGCGGTCGGTCTCTACCATTACTGCCTGGTCACCGGCGACCTGCGGTTTACTGCCGCCATGTGGCCCGTGGTCCGGCGGGCGATGGAATTCGTGCTGCGGATGCAGGCAAAAGGGGGGCAAATCCACTGGGCCGTGAGTCCCGAAGGCAAAAAGGACCCCATGGCCCTGCTAACCGGTTCCAGCTCGATCCTGATGAGCCTGAAATGCGCCCTGGCCCTGGCCCGTATCCTGAAGACGGAAAAACCCCGCTGGGAACGGGCCGCCGCCCGTCTGGCAGAAGCAATTGCCGCCCGGCCGCACCTGTTCAACATGACCAAGGCCCGCTTTGCCATGGACTGGTTCTATCCGGTCCTTTGCGGCGCCATCAGCGGTGCCGCCGCCCGGAAGCGGATCGAGAAGGGATGGAAGAAGTTCGTCGTCCAGAACCTGGGAGTAAAATGCGTCTCGGACCGGCCCTGGGTCACCATCGCAGAATCGGCCGAACTGGTACTGACGCTGGTGGCAATGGGCAACCGGTTGCTGGCGCACATCGTCTTCGACTGGATCTGCGCCCATCGTTTCGACGACGGCACCTTCTGGTGCGGATTCACCTATCCGGACATGACCCGCTGGCCGGAACAGAGGCTGACCTGGACCAACGCCGTGGTAATGATGGCGGCCGACGCCCTGTTCGAGCTGACCCCTGCCGGCCGGCTGTTCAACCACGATTTCTGGCTCCCGGCCCCGTGGTCCCGGAACCACGGGCGGAATGGAAAAACCTGATCGGCATGCGCAAAGATCATCGCCCCTACGCGGTCAAAAAAGCCTATCTCAAGTTTCAGAAGTTCTACACGCGCCATTTCCTGATGCCTCAACTGGAAAGCCTGGGACGCGGTTTTACTTTCATGCGGCCCTGGCACGTGGAGATTTTCGGCGGCCCCATCGGCATCGGCCGTTTCGCCACCGTCATCGCCACGGCAGACAAGAAAGTCCGCCTTTCGGTCTGGCCTGAAAAGGCGGGCCGCGGCGAAATACTTATCGGCGACTACTGCCTGATAAGCCCGGGCGTTCGCATAAGCTCGGCGGCCTCCGTCAGGATAGAAGACAACTGCATGCTGGCCAGCGGCGCTTACATAACCGATTCGGACTGGCACGGCCTCTACGACCGGGTTTCCCCGGGCAAGGCCCGGCCCGTGCGGCTGGCAAAAAACGTCTGGATAGGCGACAGCGCCATAGTCTGCAAGGGAGTGACCATCGGCGAAAACAGCGTCATCGGCGCCGGAGCGATAGTGGTCGATTCTGTTCCGCCCAACTGCGTGGCCGCCGGCAATCCGGCCCGGATAGTAAAAAGGCTCGATCCGGCCATGAAGATGAAGACCCGCTCCCACTGGTACGCCGATCCTGGCAGGCTGGCCCGGGACTTTGTAACCTGGGAACAGGCCGTGCTGCGGGGAAACACCTTTTTCGGCTGGCTCAAGCACCTGCTTTTCCCGGCCAGGGGAGATTGAAGACGATCCGGGGTCTCAGGCGGATTTTTTCTCCCTCGCCCCGAGCAGAAACAGGCTGAAAAGCAACCCTCCGGCCAGGGCCGCGCCGACTGAAAAAGCGAACATCGTCCCGGCCCCGAACCTTTCATACAGGAACCCGCTTGCGAAAAATCCGGCCATCAGCCCGCATCCGTAAGTCATGGCGTTGTTGACCGCCTGGCCCAGGGTCTTGGCCGCCGGCGGTGCCAGCCTGTCCATGTAGAGGATCGAGGCCATGTGAAAGGTCCCGTAAGTAAAGGCGTGCAGGACCTGGAGTGCCAGCAGGAACCAGAAACTGCGGGCCCACATAAGGCCGGCCCAGCGCAGGGCGGCCACGGCGAATGAAAACGCCAGGACTTTCCGGAGGGAAAAGCGCCGGAAGATCCGCCCGGAGTTGAACATGGCCCATATCTCGGCCGTGGAAGCCACGGCCCAGCACAGGCCGATGAAACTTTTCCCGAAACCGAGGGCCGCCAGGTGAATGGAGAAAAAGGCGTAGTAGGCCCCGTGACTGACAAGCATCAGGAACCCGCAGATCAGAAAGACAATCACCCTGGAGCTGAGCAAAAGGCGCGCCGCCCGGCGGAAATCCCCCCGGGGGCGGGAGGCCATCGGCGGCAAGGCGCAGGCAACCAGGGCCTGGATCACGGAACCGGCCAGGATCAGCCAGACCACCAGGCCCAGGCTGCGTCCTTCCAGGACGCGCCCCAGCACCAGCACCACGGTGATGAAGGCCACCGATCCCCAGGCGCGCATCCTTCCGTACTGCTTCTTGCGCCCTCCAAGCACCTCCATGGCGAAGGCTTCCAGAAAGGCTATCAGGGGGGCGTAAAAAACAGAATAGACGACGGTGACCAGCAGCATGGGCCGATAGGCACGAAAGACCAGGAAAAGAGACCAGGCGGCGGCGCTGAGAAAGCTGCAGGCGATGAAAATCGCCCGCCGGATACTGTAACGGTCGGCCAGGGCCGCCCAGACCATGGGCAAAACTATCATCACCAGGCTGCGCACCGCCGAAAGGCTTCCGATCTGGGTCCCTGAAAAGCCGAGATGATAGCAGTAGAGGTTGAAATAGGGCAAAAAGACGCCCATGACCCCGAAATAGATGAAATACTGGGCTGAAAGGATATGATCTTTGCGCATGGGGTCCATGATAGTCAAAGACCCTGCATATCTCAATGAATTTCAGGAGGGCGGAAAATACGAATCCGGAGCGGCTGCGCCGTTCCGGATAAGGGAAATTGAAAAACAGCTTGAAGGGGCTGCCGGCAAATCTCTCCTAATCTATATTGACTTCCACCTGCTTGGGGCTTTTTTCTTCCTGCTTGGGTATCTCGATGGTCAGAACCCCGTTTTTGAAAGAGGCCTTGATGGATTCGGGCGCAATCACGGATCTGAGGGTGAAGGCCCGGTGGAAAGTGCCGCTGACTCTTTCCTTGCGGAAGTACGCCTCTTCCGGCACGCCGATTTCTTCTTTGCGCTGGCCCTTCAAAATCAGAACGTTCCCCTTGACCTCCAATGAGATGTCTTCCTTTTCCAGGCCCGGAAGATCGGCCTTGATCACGATCCCGCCGGCAGTCTCATAAATATCCACGCTGGGCTGCCAGGCGCACAGGGATACTTCCGCCTCGGACTGGTTGGCGGGGAAAGCGTCTTCGAAAAGCCTGTTTATCCTGTCCTGCAGGGCCGACATGTTGCGCAACGGATCCCATCTGACAACGGTCATCTCGCACCTCCTTGTTTTGGGCTTTGTGACCGGAAATCTAATCACGGGCCTGAAAATGTCAAGACCCCGAGACAGGTGCCGAACACCATGACGCCCGCATCAAAACACCCGGGCCTCAGCCTGAAACCCAGCGCCGGTGACACGACCTGACCGTATCTTCCAGTTTGTCTTCCTCCACCAGGATCGATATACGGAAAGAAGTAGTCGTCACCCCGGCCGTCCGGATACCGTTCCGGCTCAGAAGGGCAAGGGTTCTGAGCAGGGTCGTGTTGTTGCGGTTCAGGCCTTCTCCGATCAGTGAAACCGCCGCCAGGCCTTCTTCGAAAGTGATCTTTTCCCCGAAACGCTCCTGAAAACCGGTCCGGATCTTTTCCCAGCCGTACACGCCGTCGCCGGCAACCACGAAGGACACCTTGGAAGCTCCCCGGTCACGCCGGCCGGCGATCAGGTTTACTTCCTTTATGGGAACCCGTTCTTTTTCAAGAACGGCCGCGACCTGCTTGAAGATTCCGACCGCGTCCTGCCCGTCGATCCGGACCAGGGTCATCCGGCTCTGGCTGACCACGGCAATTACTCCCGGCAGGGTACCGGGAGTAAATCTGCGGATCACCGTCTGGCGGCCGGGTGAAAAAGTCGCCCGGGCATAGATGGCGATCTGCTTCTCTTTGGCGAACTGAACGGCATGGGCATTGAGAACCTTGGCCCCGGCCGTGCTCATCTCCTGCATCACCGGATAGCTGAGCTCCGGCAGGTGGCGGGCCTGCTCCACCAGGGACGGGTCTGCCGAATAGACCCCATCGACATCGGAGTAGATCTCGCAGCGCTCGGCATCCAGGGCCGCCGCCAGGGCCACGGCGGTGGTGTCCGATCCCCCGCGGCCCAGGGTGGTGATATCCCGCCTGTAGCTGACCCCCTGGAAGCCGCCCACGATCACCACCTTGCCGCGGGCCATCTCGTCCTGCACCCGGAAGGGACGGACCTCTATCACCTGGGCGTCGGTGTGCCGGTCGTTGGTGATGATTCCGGCCTGGGAGCCGGTAAGCGAAACGGCGGCCAGGCCTTTTTCGTGCAGGGCCATGCTGAGCAGGGCCATGGTGATCCGCTCGCCGGTGGAAAGAAGCATGTCCATCTCCCGGCGGGGAGGCCTGGCGGTTATCTGCCCGGCCATGGTCACCAGGTTGTCGGTGGTCTTGCCCATGGCCGACACCACCACGGCCACGTCGAATCCCTGTGATTTGACCGCGGCGATCATTCCGGCCACGTGTTGCAGCTTTCCGATGTCCGCCACGCTGGAACCGCCGAATTTCATAACGATGCAGGCCATGGCAATCTTTCTCCTCCCGGTTGAAATGGTCTGGACTGCGGCACTATATGCGGGGCCTCCGGCCGGTGTCAATAGGCACGGGCCCGTGCTCCCGGGCCGGTGCAACATTGTGCTTGACAGCGCCTTTTCAATCCGGTAAATGTTGTTTCTATGAATAAGAACATCATGACCCGAAGCTGCACAAACAACCGGTGGCGCCTGTGAGAGGCGGGGTGCCGGATTGTGCCTATACGCTATTGCAGCCCGCCGGATGAAGTCGCCCGGCGGGCTTTTGTTTGGATGAAAACCAGCTCAAGGAGGCTTAGAAATGCTGCAGAAACAGATTTTATTGCCCCAGGACCAGATTCCGCGCCAGTGGTACAACATCCTGGCCGACATCAGGATAAATCCCCCCCTGGGCCCCGACGGCAATCCCGTCAAACCCGAAGACCTGGCGCCGGTCTTTCCCATGAACCTCATCGAACAGGAGGTCAGCACCGAGCGCTGGATCGACATACCCGAGCCGGTACTGGATGTTCTGGCCATGTGGCGGCCCTCTCCCCTTATCCGGGCCAACGCCTTTGAAAAGGCC
The DNA here is from genome assembly GCA_027068085.1 of Desulfobacteraceae bacterium. Lineage (GTDB taxonomy): Bacteria > Desulfobacterota > Desulfobacteria > Desulfobacterales > Desulfosarcinaceae > JALVQM01. Next base: position 120,900 of record JAMOUQ010000014.1, read on the forward strand.
CTGGACACACCGGCCCGGATCTATTTCAAGTACGAGGGAGTCAGCCCGCCCGGAAGCCACAAGCCCAATACCGCCGTGGCCCAGGCGTACTACAACAAGGTCTTCGGCATCGAGAACATGACCACCGAAACCGGGGCCGGCCAATGGGGCAGCGCTCTTTCTTTCGCCTGCTCCCAGTTCGGCCTCAACTGCAAGGTCTTCATGGTCCGTGTCAGTTTCGATCAAAAGCCTTACCGCAAGGCCATGATGGAAACCTGGGGCGGCACCTGCATCGCCAGCCCCAGCCGGGAGACCAAGGCCGGCCGGGACGCCCTGGAACGCGACCCCGACACTCCCGGCAGCCTGGGAATAGCCATCAGCGAGGCCATCGAGGCCGCCGTGGCCGACACCAGCGGCAAGACCCGCTACAGCCTGGGCAGCGTTCTCAACCACGTCCTGCTGCACCAGACCATCATCGGCCTGGAAGCCAAGAAACAGTTCGAGATGATCGGTTCCTACCCGGATGTGATCATCGGCTGCGCCGGCGGCGGAAGCAACTTCGCCGGGCTGGCCTTTCCTTTCGTCTACGACAAGCTTTCCGGCCGCAGGATCGAGATCTACCCGGTTGAGCCCAGGGCCTGCCCCACCATGACCCGCGGACCCTTCGTCTACGACCATGGCGACACCTCGGGATATACCCCCCTGCTGCCGATGCACAGTCTGGGACATCTTTTCGTGCCCGCCCCCATTCATGCCGGCGGACTGCGTTATCACGGCATGGCGCCGACCGTCAGCCAGCTGGCCTCGGAGGGCATAATCGAACCCAGGTCGGTGGGTCAGCTCGAGTCATACGAGGCCGGCGTGCTGTGGGCCCGCACCGAGGGCATCATCCCGGCCCCGGAAACCACCAACGCCCTGGCCCAGGTGGTCAAGGAAGCCGCCAGGGCCAAGCAGGAAGGCAAGGAAAAGATCATCCTGGTCAACTTCAGCGGCCACGGTCTGCTGGATCTGGGGGCGTATGCCAAGTACCTGGCCGGGCAGTTGTCCGACTTTGCCCTCAGCGACGATGAGATAGCCCGCTCGACGGCCATCACCGAAGAATATCCGCGGCCGGAAAGGCTGAAAAATGTCTGAAATGGCTTCCCGGCCGCCGGCCGGTTCCCGGCGCTGCCCCCGCCTTGGCGGCCCGGTGGATTTCCGGTACTGCCTGCGGGCGGCCGGACAGGGGCGGGCCTGCTTCAAGATCCTGGACTGCTGGTGGGAGATCTTCGATGTGACAGAGTATATCCGCCGGACCATGGGTGAGGATGAGCTGGCCGCCCTTGCGGCCCGCAGGCCGCAACCCAAGGTGACCAGCCTGGTGGAAATCATCCGCCGGGCCAGGCAGCGGCTGGAAGGCGACCCGAGGCCAAAAGACCGGGGGTCCTCAGGGAAGATGGACCCTGAGGACCCTGGAGGTCAAAGCTGAAACCACTTCGTAGTTGATGGTGCCAAGCCAGGCAGCCACCTGATCGGCGGTGATTTCCTTGCCGCCCTGGGTCCCGATCAGCACCACCTCGTCGCCGACGGCCGTCTCCGGTATGTGGCCCACGTCCAGCATGGTCAGATCCATGCAGACCCGGCCCACGATGGGGGCGACCCGCCCCCTGACGAGCATCCGGCCGCGGTTGGACAGGGCCCGGCTGTAACCGTCGGCATAGCCCGCCGCCACGGTGGCGATGGTGGTTGGCCGGCTGCTGCGCCAGGTACTGCCGTAGCTTACGGCAAAACCGGCCGGCACCTTCTTGAGGTGAACGACGGCCGACTTCAAGCTCAGGGCCGGCCTGAGTTCGATGCGCCGTTTGTCTACCTCGTCCGAGGGATAGAGCCCGTAGACGGCGATTCCGGCCCGCACCATGTCCAGGTGGGTTGCGGGCATGTCGATGATCGCCCCGCTGTTGGCCGCGTGGCGCAGATTTACCCGGATACCGGCCTCTTCAAGAGCTTTCAGGAAACCATCGAACCTGCGGAACTGGAGGTTGGCAAATTCCTTGTCCCCGCTGTCGGCCGAAGCAAAATGGGTAAACACCCCTTCCAGAATCAGAGCTTCCAGCTCCCGTATCCGTCCAACTTCAGCCACCGCCGCTGCCGGGGAATCTTCCCGGACCACCATCCCAAGGCGTCCCATCCCGGTATCCACCTTGACATGAACCCTTATCTGTTTGCCGGCCGGCACATGGCCGGCCAGATCCCGGGCCGCCTCGAAGCCGGAAACACTGGCCGTCAGGCCGTAAGCCGCCAGCTTGGGTGCCCAGTGGCCCGCGGTGGGACCGAAGATCAGGATGGGCGCGCCGATGCCTGCCCGGCGCAGCTCGATGCCTTCTTCTATCCGGGCAACACCCAGGGCGTCGGCCCCGCTTGCCAGAGCCGCCCTGGAAACCTCCACCGCTCCATGGCCGTACCCGTTTGCCTTGACGGCCGCCATCAGACGGGCCTTGGGCGCCGTGATCCGGCGCAAGGCCCGCACATTGGCCGCAATGGCATCCAAATCCACTATTGCCGTCACCGCGCTTTGAACCCTGTCCATCGCTGCTCCCGTTATGCCTGTGAATTGTTTTCCGCAACGGTCGCCTTGCAGCCTGCGGCAAGCCCGAAAAGCACCCGGCCTGAACTCAAGATTTAGAAAAACCTGAAAGAATTGTAAACGGTCAATTTTAAAGAAGCTGTATGCGGCCCGGGTAACGTTACCGCAGACCCGGGCCGCAATGCGGAGAAGGAGGGTATGGGAGTATTACAACACGCTTTCGGCCGGGACGTAATCCAGCCCGAAGGCCTCGGCCACGGCCTTGTATGTTATCTTGCCGTCGACCACGTTCAGGCCGAGCCTGATTTCCTTGTTTTCGCGGCAGGCGGCTTTCCAGCCCTTGTTGGCCAGTTCCACGGCATACGGCAGGGTGGCGTTGGTCAGGGCCAGGGTGGAAGTCTTGGCCACCGCTCCGGGCATGTTGGCCACGCAGTAATGCACGATGCCGTCCACCACATAAGTCGGGTCGGCGTGGGTGGTGGGCCGCGAGGTTTCAAAACAGCCCCCCTGATCGATGGCCACATCCACCAGGACCGTTCCCGGCCGCATGCTCTTGAGCATCTGGCGGGTTATCAGCTTGGGGGCCTTGGCCCCGGGGATGAGGACCGCCCCGATGACCACGTCGGCCCCGGGCAGCAGCCGGCGCAGGGTCGACGGCGAAGACATCAGCAAGAAGCAGTTGGCCGGCATTACATCCGAAAGGTAACGCAACCGGCTCAGGCTCTTGTCCAGCAGATAGACCTTGGCCCCCAGGCCGCAGGCCATCTTGGCGGCGTTGGTGCCCACAACCCCGCCTCCGATGACCACCACCGTGCCCGGGTCCACCCCCGGAACACCGCCCAGTAAAATTCCGTGCCCGCCCTGGGCCATCTCAAGGTACTTGGCTCCCTGCTGGGCCGCCATGCGGCCGGCGACCTCGCTCATGGGGGTTAGCAGCGGCAGGCTGCCGTCGGCCTTCTGAATGGTCTCATAGGCTATGCAGACGGCCCTGCTGTCCATGAGCCGGCGGGTGAGTTCCTCTGCGGCGGCCAGGTGTAGGTAGGTGAAAACGATCTGGCCGGGACGGATGAGGTCGTATTCCGGCGGCAGGGGTTCCTTGACGTGCATGACCATTTCGGAGCGCCGGTAGATTTCCCCGGCCGTATCCACGATTTCGGCCCCGGCCGCCGCATAATCCTGATCGGTAAAGCCGCTGCCCACACCGGCGCTTTTTTCCACCAGCACCGTGTGCCCGTTTTCGCACATGACCTCCACGCCGGCCGGGGTCATGGCCACCCTGTTTTCCTCTGCCTTGATTTCCTTCAATATGCCTACGATCATGGTTGCCTCCCGAGATAATTGCTGGCTGATTGTGAACGGCTTTCAAAAAGTCCGGCCCGGCAACGGCCCTGCCTGTCCTTCTGGGCGGAATCATTCCTGCAGATCATCCGGGATGCAATTATCGGGCCTGGATCGCGGACCGGAAGGCGAATTATGAATTTAACATTTATATCCGGACGTTGCAAAGCAAACGCGTCCTTTGTCGCTCCGGCAGAAAGCAGAAGGCGGCACCCTGCGGGACCCGTTGTGGAAACTTTTTGAACCACAGGAAAGACCGGCCGCCGCGCCCCCGGAACAGTGACGCCGATTTTTCAAACCGTTCCCGCACCTTGAAGGGCACCGCCGGGGATGCCGGGCCGTCCCGGCGGCGGGCACCTGCTGGCAATATTTATTGCCAGTGGTTTGTTATCTTACCGGCTTCAGGCCGTAACGGCGGAGCTTGTTGATCAGGGCGGTGTGGCTTATCCCCAGCCGGCGGGCCGCCTGCCGGATACTGGGGGCTTTTTCAAGAACACGGGCCAGGATTTTGCGTTCATAGTCCCCCAGCAGCCGACGCAGGTCCCGACCTTCCAGCTCCAGGGCCTGGATGGCCGAATCAGGGCGGCTGCCGGCCGCCAGCTCGAAGCTGAACAGGATGGCGTCCTGGCCGACCGGGCCGGTTGGCGTCAGGATCGCCGCCCGCTCGATGACGTTTTTCAGCTCCCGCACGTTACCCGGCCAGCGGTGAGCCAGGAGCTTTTCCATGGCCGCCGGCGCAATGGGGCCCAGGTCTTTTTTCAGGCGGCTTTTGAGCTGGAAGAGAAAATGGTCGGCCAGCACTTTAATATCGTCCGGCCTGCGCCGCAGGGGGGGGATATGGATCGGCAAAACGTTGATCCGGTAATAGAGGTCTTCCCGGAAAAGCTTTTCTTCCACCATGCGCTCCAGGTTGCGGTTGGTGGCGGTTATGATCCTGGCGTCGATGGGAATTTCGGCCGTACCCCCGATGCGGCGCACCTTCTTTTCCTGGATCAGGCGCAGGATCTTGGCCTGGACCTTGAGGGACATGTCGGCGATCTCGTCCAGAAACACGGTGCCGGCCCGGGCGATTTCAAACAGCCCGGGCTTGCCCTGGCGTTTGGCACCGGTGAAGGCCCCGCCGACGTAGCCCAGCAGTTCGCTCTCCAGCAGGGATTCGGGCAGGGCCGCGCAGTTGATGGGCACGAAAGGCCCCGGCCGCCGGCTTTCGGAATGAATCGCCCTGGCAAACAGCTCCTTGCCGGTGCCGCTTTCACCGCGGATGGAGACCACCGCTTCGGTGTCGGCCATCTTCTGGGCCAGGGCGATCACCTCCCGCATGGCGGGGCTCTGGCCGACAATGTCGGAAAAGGTTATCTGGTCCGGCTCCGAAACCGCCTGGACCAGGGCCTCGATCTCCTGCATGTCTTTCATTATCTCCACGGCGCCCACCATGCGGCCGGCCGAGTCCCGGATGGGCTTGCAGGTTGCCAGGTACTGGAAACGCCCCCTGGAAGTAATGCTGTTTACTTTACGGCTGACCTCCTCGCGGGTCGTAAGGCAAAGTTTTAGGCTGTCGTCGGCAAGCTCCAGCTCCCTTAGCCCCGTTCCGACCACTTGGCGTTGGTCCAATCCCAAAATCCTGCGGGCCACCCGGTTGATGGTCGTTACGACGCCCTTTTCATCGACCGACAGTATTCCGTCACTGACACTGTCCAGAACGACCCGGTAGCTTTCCTCCCGCTTTTCCTGGGGCAGGGTGTGTACCGGCGCCAGGGCCAGACACCCGGAAAGCTGCCTTACGGCCTCAAGCACGGCGGCGGGATCGTCCGCGGCCCCCTGGTGCTCGACCTCCAGGTAGACGTAGGCCCGGTCTCCTTTTTTCTGGACTTCCATGGAGACGATGTTGAGCTGCTTGGCCGCCAGAATCGAAGCCACGTCGGCCACGATGCCGAGCCGGTCACGGAAGACTATCTCGATCTTCAGCCTGGCCTTCGGTTGCATCTCCCCTCCCGGTGCTTTGCTTTGCCGGCATATCAAATCATAAAAACATCCTGTAAACAAGTAATTGGAGCCGCCCCGGCTTTTCGCGGCAAAATTTTCCCGGCCCGGGTTCATTGTCTTGACAACAAAAAAAGTGTGATTATTTTCCTGCCGAACCGATCCGGGGCCGGATCTTTCCGGCACAGCCACGAGCGGTTTTTTACTCACCCCGGCGCCGGCACCGGTTCCGGACTTTCCCGCCGGGGATTCACCTTGAAAATTCATTCCGTCAAAGCATGGCGCAGCCATAGGGCCGGATGCGCCGTAATCCATTTGTAATTTGTAAAATGGAGGTAATGCCAGATGAAGATCAAACCTTTGAACGACAGGGTCCTGGTGGTAAGGATTGAAGAAGAACAGAAGACGGCCGGCGGGATCATCATCCCCGATACGGCCAAGGAAAAACCCCAGGAAGGCAAGGTGGTTGCCGTCGGCCCGGGCAAAATCGGCGATGACGGCAAGCGCGTGCCGGTGGAAGTAAAAGAGGGAGACCGGGTGTTGTTTTCGAAATACGCCGGCACCGAGATCAAGATCGACGGTGTGGAGCATGTCTTCATGCGCGAAGACGACATCCTGGGAGTGCTCGAATAGAAGACATCAGCGATGCAAGGAGGTAAACCGAGATGTCTGCCAAAATGATAGCTTTCGGGGCTGAAGCAAGGCAAAAGCTGCTCAAGGGTCTCAACGCCCTGGCCGATGCCGTCAAGGTGACCCTGGGGCCCAGGGGAAACAACGTCGTGCTCGAAAAAGCCTTCGGCTCTCCCACGGTCACCAAGGACGGAGTGACGGTGGCCAAGGAGATCGAGCTTGAGGGCAAGTTCGAAAACATGGGCGCCCAGATGGTCAAGGAAGTTGCCAGCAAGACCAGCGACATGGCCGGTGACGGAACCACCACCGCCACGGTCCTGGCCCAGGCGATCTTCAACGAGGGCCAGAAGATGGTGGCCGCCGGCGCAAACCCCATGGCCATCAAACGCGGTATCGACAAAGGCGTGGAGGCCGTGGTCAAGAATCTCAAGAAAATGGCAAAGCCCACCAAGGACAAGAACGAGATCGCCCAGGTCGGCGCCATCTCGGCCAACAACGACGAGGCCATCGGCAGGCTGATCGCCGACGCCATGGAGAAGGTCGGCAAAGAGGGTGTCATTACGGTCGAGGAAGCCAAGAGCATGGAAACCACCCTTGAAGTGGTGGAAGGCATGCAGTTCGACCGGGGCTACATATCCCCGCATTTCGTCACCGACGCCGAAAAGATGGAGGTTGTCCTGGAAGAGCCTTATATCCTGATTCATGAAAAGAAGATATCCAGCATGCACGACCTGGTGCCGCTGCTGGAACAGGTCGCCCAAAGCGGCAAACCCCTGCTGGTGATCGCCGAGGACGTGGAAGGCGAGGCTCTGGCGACCCTGATCGTCAACAAGCTGCGCGGCACCCTCAAGGTGGCGGCGGTCAAGGCGCCCGGTTTCGGTGACCGGCGCAAGGCCATGTTGCAGGATATCGCCGTCCTGACAGGCGGCCAGGTGATTTCCGAAGACCTGGGTGTCAAGCTGGAAAACGTGACCATCGATGACCTGGGACGCTGCAAGACAGTCAAGATCGACAAGGACAACACCACCATCATCGACGGCGCGGGCAGCCGCGAGGCCCTCGAGGGCCGGATGAAGCAGATCCGTACCGAAATCGAAGAGACCACCTCCGACTACGACCGCGAAAAGCTCCAGGAACGCCTGGCCAAGCTGGTGGGTGGCGTTGCCGTGATCAACATCGGGGCTGCGACCGAGACCGAAATGAAGGAAAAGAAAGCCAGGGTGGAAGACGCCCTCAACGCCACCCGCGCCGCGGTCCAAGAGGGAATCGTTCCCGGCGGAGGAGTGGCCCTGGTGCGCTGCATCGACGCCCTGGACAAGGTCCAGGCCAGGGGCGAGGAGAAGGTCGGCATCCGGATCCTCGGGCGGGCACTGGCCGAACCCCTGCGCCAGATCGCCGTCAATGCCGGCATGGAAGGCTCGGTGATTCTCAACCGGGTCAGGGAAGGCAAAGACGACTTCGGGTTCAATGCCGCCACCGGCAACTTCGAAAACCTGCTGGCGGCCGGCGTGATCGATCCGGCCAAGGTGGTCCGCTACGCCGTCCAGAACGCCGCCTCGGTATCCGGACTGATGCTCACCACCGAAGCCATGATCACCGAAAAACCGGAAAAGAAAAAAGCCGCCGCAGACCCCGGCATGCCCGACATGGGCGATATGTATTGATAAATCAGGCCACGGAAACGATCACCGGGGGCAGGGGCATCGAACCCTGCCCCCGTTTTTATTGCTCTGCCGGCCGGCGTGTTGACGATCACCGGCTCAGGTTATAATAGATACTGAGGCTTTCTACGACACCACCAACAGCGACGCGGGTCGATGATTGCGGCCGCAACACCGGAGAAGCAGCCATATGAACACCATCCGTTCCAAGCTCACCTTTTTCTTCGTGGCCTGCCTGGCCGTAATGGGCGCCTTTGCCATTCTCTACTATACCACGGTCTCGGATCTGGAACTCAAACTGATCGCCATCGAAAAATTCGACGACCTGCGCGACAACGTCCTGGAGCTGCGGCGTTATGAAAAGAACCTGGTCTACGCCAAGGACCCGGCCAGCTTTGAAAAGAGCGGATATTTTCTGACCAAGGTGGAAATCGCCTTCGACAACATGGCGACCGATATCCGCCGCCTGGTAGGCGAGAGGGAATTCAAAAAGGCCCGGGACAACCTGGAACAATACAAGAAAGTGCTGCAGGAAGTCGTCCTGCAGTTACAAAGAAACGAAAAGAACGTGGATGTGGCCACCATCAGGGACCTCGGCAAAAAGCTGGTCGACTTCACCAACAACCTGATAGTGCTCAAGCGCAACCGGATCCAGGTGGTGTTAAAGCGCATCTTCATGCTGCCCATGATCGTGATCGCCGGCTTCATCGTCTCCATGGCCCTGATCTACCGCCTGATGCTCCACGACATCCTCCAGCCCCTTTCCCGCCTGCGAAGGGCCACGGTCAAGGCCATGGATGGAATCTTCGAACCCATCGACTGCGACCCGGGACGCAACGACGAGGTCTCCAACCTGGTGGCCGCCTTCAACCGCATGTCCCGGGAAATCGGCACCAGACAGGAACAGCTCCTGCAGTCGCGCAAGATGGCCTCCATCGGCACCTTTACCTCGGGAATCGCCCACGAGCTGAACAATCCGGTCAACAATATCTCCCTGATCGTGGAATCATTGATAGAAGGCCGGGACCGGATGGACGCGGCCGAAAGGCAGCGCCTCTACCATGACCTGATGGAACAGGCCGACCGCACCAGCGGCATCGTCCGCAACCTGCTGGATTTCTCGCGGCAGGAAAAGAGACGGGTCGAGCCAGCCTCCATAGAGGAGATCCTGGACAAGACCGCCCGCCTGCTGAAAAACGAGATGCGGCTCAACAAGATAAAGTTCGAAAAGCAGGTCAGGGGCAGCCTGCCCGAAATCATGATCGACAAGAGCAGCTTCCAGCAGGTCTTTCTAAACCTGCTGGTAAACGCCATCCAGGCCATGCCCGACGGTGGAACGATCACGGCAGTCCTCGCGGTGGACGAAGACCGGAATGAACTGCGGATAGATATCTGCGATACCGGAACAGGCATCCCCAAAGAGCACCTGGAGCGCATATTCGATCCTTTCTATACCACCAAGCGCGAAGGAGAAGGCACCGGACTGGGACTTTCGGTGACCTACGGTATAATCGAACAACACGGGGGGCGGATAGAGGTGCGGCCCCGCAAGACCAAGGGGACCTGCTTTTCCATCCATCTGCCCCTGGGAGAATCCCATGCGACCGTCAACAGCTGATTGGCAGCCCAGGGTTGCCGTCATCGACGACGAACTCATCAGCCGGCGGGAAATCAAACGCGGCCTGGAGCGGGAAGGTTACCTGGTGGAAACCTTTCCCGACGGCACCTCGGCCATGAGACATGTGGAGCAGAACGCTTTCGACCTGATAATCTGCGATCTCAGGCTGCCCGATATCAGCGGGATGGACATCCTCCGGCGGGTCAGGGAAATCAGCAGGCGGACCGAAGTCATCATGATCACCGGGTTCAGCTCCATCGAATCGGCCATCGAGGCCATTCGCAACGGAGCGTTTCATTATGTAACAAAACCGCTCAAAATGGCCGAGCTGCGGGCCCTGGCCAGCCAGGCCCTGACCAAAGTGAAACTGAAAATCGAAAAAGAGGCCCTGGAAAGCGAACTTTTCTCAGGCCGCCGGCACTTCCGGATCATCGGACACGGCAAGGCCATCGAGCAGGTACGCCAGATGATAAAAAAGGTCGCGCCCCTGAGCTGCAACGTCCTGATCCAGGGTGAAAGCGGAACCGGCAAGGAGCTGGTGGCCCGGGCCCTGCACTTTGGCAGCGAGCGGCGCAACAATCCCTTCATTTCCTTCAACTGCGGCAGTTTCACAGAAGAGCTGATCGCCAACGAACTGTTCGGCCATGAAAAGGGCGCCTTCACCGGCGCCATCGAAACCAAGCTGGGCCTGCTGGAATCGGCCCACAAGGGAACCATCTTCCTGGACGAAATCGGTGCCATGCCCATGAGCATGCAGATCAAACTGCTCCGGTTCGTCCAGGAAAGAACCCTCCTGCGGGTCGGGGGAGTAAAACCCATCGCCGTGGACGTGCGCCTGATCGCCGCCAGCAACCAGGACCTGAATCTGGCTGTGGCCGGCAAAAAATTCCGCCAGGACCTTTATTACCGCCTCAAGGTCGTCCTGATAACCCTTCCTCCCCTGCGATCCCGGCTGGAGGACATCCCCGTCTTGGTGAAGCATTTCATCGCCCGCTACAACCACGCTTTCGGCAAGCAGGTCACCGGCGTCTCCCGGGCAGTCCTCGACAGCCTCTGCAACTACCCTTTTCCCGGCAACATCCGGGAGCTGGAACATATCATCGAAAGCGCCGTTGCCCTGGCAGAAGACACCATAATCAGGCGGGCCGACCTGCCGGCCGACATCCAGAACCTGTCCTTCAACAACCTCCGGCAACAGAAATGGCCCTCCCTGGAAGAACACGAAAAAGAATACATCCGGAAAGTGCTGGTCAAGACCGGATACAAGAAACAGGCCGCGGCCCGCATCCTCAAGATCCCGCGCACCACCCTCTGGCGCAAGCTGAAGCGCTTCAACTTACAATAGCCCTTCTTTCCATATTGAAACATAATCGCTAACGATCTGTAATATCTGCCAATATCTGCCGGCCGCCGTCATATCCTCCAATCGTTGCTGTTTCAGATTGAACCACGTTCTTTCCGAAGAGTGACCCTTGGTTCTTTTATCCACCTGATATTACAACATAAGATTCGCACGGCAAGAATCTTGCTACCCACAGGGGCAAGCCGGTTTTTGCACCCAGAACCAAATTTCACCTGAATCCGGGAGCTTGCATTGAGCAGAGAAAAGATCCTGGTCCCCCTGGGGCCGGACAATCATGACTTCAATGCCCTTTACCACGCCCTTGCCGTGGCCGAGCGTATCCAGGCCAAGGTCTACGTGGTCTACCCGGAAAGCCCGCAACCGGCCGGCACCCGGCCCGACTGGATGGCACGCCACCTGAAAGAACTGATAGGCAAGGCCTGCCAGCAGGGCCTTGCCGTATCGTGCCATATCAGCGCCGGCCCCCTGCCGGCCGAACTGATCGATATCATCAATGAACAACAGATCGATCTCATCATTTTCGAATCAGACGGTGACAACGGACTTGTCACCAGGGCAATCAGTGAAGTCATATCCACAGTTCCCATTCAAGCAGTCCAGGTAAACGGAAAATCAACATCAACCTCAAGGCTAAGAAAGGATGAAGCGAAATGCCGATCATCATGATTTCAGGAGCCCCCCACGGCCTGAGCGAAGCTCTGGCCAAGCGCCTCCAGGACTTGACCGGGTGGCCCATGCTGGGGCGCCGGGTATTGTTGGAAGAGGCCCGCAAAGCGGGAATCAAGGTCGGACGCCTGAAAACCGCGGTTATAAAATCCATTGGCCCGCAGGAGAAACTGGCCCGCGAAAAAGACCTTTACCTTGCCTTCATAACCAAGCGCCTGTGTGAAAGCGTGATCGACGACAAGCTGATCTATTGCGGCCGCTTCGGTCACCTGCTGTGCCCCGGGGTATCCCACCGCATCCGTGTGGGCCTGACCACCCCCATGCACGTGCGGATCAAAAACGTCATGGAGCAGCTCAACCTGCCCAGGGAAAAAGCCATCACTTATCTTGAACAGATCGACGCCGACGTGGCCAAGTGGTCGAAGTTCATTCACCGTGAAACAGCGGGGCAGGATCCGAGATATTACGACCTTTGCCTCAATCTTCAGCATATAAATGTAGAATACGCCGCCGAAATGATCGTCCAGATGGCCGAACTGCCGGCTTTTGCCGCCACCAAGGAGAGCCGGCGGCAGCTTGCCGATCAGCTTCTGGCCGCCCGGGCCAGATTGCGCCTGGCAGCAAACGATCAGACCAAAAACGCCGAGCTGGGTGTCCGGGCCAAAGACGGCAAACTGATCGTCACCTACATGCCCCGCCAGAAGGTGAACGAAAAGATCATCAAGAACGCCCTGGCAGGCCTGGAAGACTGCAGTGAAAAGCTCTGCACTCCGGCTGAAACCAGCATCCTCTGGATCCAGGAACGCTTCGATCCCGAGTCCGAGGCTTTCAACCAGATCAATCAGCTCGCCCAACGCTGGGGCGCGGCCGTGGAATTGCTGCGGGTGGTGCCGGCGGCCGGGGCCGAGGAACGACCGGAGCCGATCAAACCGGCAAAGACTTCGGATGAGTATACCGGGGGAGTGGAAGACGACGAACCGGAAAGGGACGACGGCGGCCTGACCCGCACCATGGACGAACTCATTGCCGAAGGCCGGTTTGCAGGCGCCCGCACAATCTACGGTGACAAAAACGATATCCTGGACGTCGGCCAGGAGGGCGGCAACTATTCCCTGGTGGTAATCGGCGAAATGTTCCTGGACAAGGGCCATGAAGCCCGCATGCGCGATACGCGCGAACTGGCCATCGGCATCCGTGACCGTTTCAAGGTGCCGGTGATCACCAGCTCCGAAATGCAGTCCCGTTTTCTTTTCGGCAAGCGCCAGATGATAAAGCTGGTTTCCTATGCAGCTCTGGTGGCCTTTATTTATCTGCTTGTATTCAAATTTCAGGACCCGATTCTGAGCCTGCTGGGAGGCAGCCTGCACGAACAATGGAAATGGCTGTCCTCTCTGGCCGTGGGACTGTTCGTCCCCTTTGTGGCATACTGTTACAGCACGGTAACCGGTCTGCTGCTCAAGGCCGTTGGAATCGACTAAAAAATACACGACCATACATGACGCGCCAAATTAGACGACCCCCCAGACAGGAGGCTGATCATGCATCACATAGCGGTTCACTTTTTACATATTGACCTTGGCATAGCCCTGCAAGTGATTCTGCTGGGTTTTATCGGAGGAGTTCTGAGCGGTTTCATCGGCAGCGGCGGCGCCTTTTTCATGACCCCGGGTATGATGAACCTGGGCGTGGAAGGCGTGGTGGCCGTTGCCAGCAACATCACCCACAAGTTCGGCAAGGCCATGGTGGGCTCCCGCAAACACGGAGAGGCCGGCAATGTCGACAAAAAACTGGCCATCTTCCTGCTGGTGACCGCGGTGGCCGGCATCCAGCTGGCTGTTTTCATCAACAGCATGCTCTTTCGCGGCGGCACCGGTCACGGCGCAGCCAAGGGCGCCGGGGCAAACCTCTATATCAGTATCGTCTTTTCAACCATCCTGCTCTTTGTCTCCCTTTCCATGCTGCGGGATCTGATAAAGTCTTCCCGCCAGTCGGAAGAAGACAGCGGGCCTTCCCGCAAGCTGGCCAATTTCTTCAACAAGTTCAATCTGCCGCCGGTTATCTACTTCAAGGTGGCCGACATAAGGGTAAGCCTGTGGGTGCTGCTGATGGTGGGTGTCGCCACCGGCTACCTGGCCGGCACCATCGGCGTGGGCGGGTTCATAGGGGTTCCGGCCATGATCTACATCCTGGGCGTGCCGACGGCGGTGGCCACCGGAACCGAGCTTTTTCTGGCCATGTTCATGGGAGCTTACGGGGCACTGAGTTACGCTTACCAGGGCTTCGTGGATATCCGGCTGACGATGCTGCTCTACCTGGGATCCCTGCTGGGAATCTACCTGGGAGTCTTCGGCGTCAAGGTGGTGCATGAAAAGATTATCCGCCTTGTCACCAGCCTGATCATCCTGCTGTGCGTCTTCAGCCGGGTCATAGCCATACCTGTCTACCTGCGGCAACTGAACATGCTCCAGATGGACCCCAAATTCGACGTCTATTTCAACATGACCAGCAAGTTCTTCCTGTTTGCCAGCGGTATTACCGGTTGCCTGGTGATCCTTTTCTTCGTCATCAGGGCCTATCGCCAGCGGCGGGGAATCCAGATCTCGATCAAGGTGGCCTGCCAGGAGACACCGGCCGATCTGGAACCGGAACCACTTTCGACGGTCTAGTCGGAACAATCCAATCATTTTAGGAGAGGATCATGGAAGAAGCAATCAGCATCATGGTTATCGACGACGAACCGGTTGTGGGCCAGCGCCTCAAGCCGATGCTGGAGGATATGGGCCACAAGGTTGAGGTTTTCGTCAACCCGGTGGAAGCCATGGAGCAGTTCAAGAATCAGCCGGTCGATATCGTCATCACCGACATCCGGATGGACGACATGGAAGGTATCGACATCCTGGAACAGATCCAGTTCAGCCGCCCGGAAACCAAGGTGGTGATGATAACCGGCTACGCCACCCTCGAACTGGCCCGCGAGTCGATGGCCAAAGGGGCCTTCGACTTCATCGCCAAGCCGTTCAAGTTCAAGGAGATCCGCAACACCATCGGCAAGGCCGTGGATGCCATCAAGGCCGAAAGCGAGTCCAGGGTCAGGGCCTGACCCTGGAGGGCCGCGGCCCGGCTTTTCAGATCAGCTCCAGGGCGCAGGCCATGGAAACGCCGCCGCCGCCGCACAAGGTGGCCAGTCCCAGGCTTTTGCCGCGGCGGCGCAGGGCATGGATCAGGGTCACCATAATCCTGGCCCCGGTGGCCCCCACCGGATGACCCAGGCCGATTCCGGAACCGTTGATATTGGTCTTTTCGCGATCCAGGCCCAGCTGGCGCTCGCACCCGATGTACTGGGCGGCAAAGGCTTCGTTGATTTCCACCAGGTCGAAGTCCGCGATGCTCAGACCGCTGTTTGCCAGCAGATCCCTGACCGCCGGCACCGGTGAAAGGCCCATCACCGAGGGATGGCAGGCTCCCTTGCCGACGGCCTTTATCCGGGCCAGGGGGCTTATGCCCAGGGCCTTGGCCTTTTCCGCGGACATTAGCACCATGGCCGCGGCCCCGTCATTTATTCCGCTGGAATTGCCGGCCGTCACCTTGCCGATCCCGGGAACGAAGACCGGAGGCAGCTTTTCCAGGTCGGCCATGGTCAGCCCCGGCCGGAAGTGCTCATCCCTGTCAAAGATGAGAGACTTCTTTTTGCGGCGCGGAACCTCGAGGGGCACTATTTCGGCGGCAAAGGAGCCGTCCTGGTTGGCCCGTTCGGCGTTGTTGTGGCTCCGCAGGGCCACTTCGTCCATCTCGCGGCGGCTTATGTCCAGGTGCTGGGCCACGAACTCGGCCGTATGGCCCATGATATACGGTTTACCCTTGAAGTAACTCAAGGGGGGCTTGTCAGCGTCCACCGGCCCGTCTTCCGGATGGGGTATGATATGGGAGCCGCAGTGCAGGGCCCGGATCAGGGCGTCCACGAATTCCTGGTCCTGAAGGCGGCACCCCCAGCGGGCCTTGGGCACGATATAGGGTACACCCGACATGTGCTCCACTCCGCCGGCCAGCACCATCCCGGCCAGCCCGGCCTTGATCATGGCCATGGCCGAAACCACGGCCTCCATGCCCGAAATGCAGACCCGGTTGATGGTTACCGCCGGAACCGTGTCCGGGATTTCGGCCAGCAGGGCCGCCACCCGGGCCACGTTCAGGGAATCGGCCGGCTCCAGGCAACAGCCGAAACGCACGTCATCGAATTGGGCCGGATCGATTCCGGCCCGCCGGACGGCCGCCCGCATGACGGCCGCCGCGATATGGGCGGCGTGCATGTCCCTCAGGCTGCCTCCGAATGTACCGATGGCCGATCTGCATGCTTCAACAATGACCACATCCTGCATGATCTTCTCCTTGGCTTTGGAAGAAAGAATAAGAACTGCCTGGGCTCAACCGCCGCGGGGTTTGATCGGGCTACGGGGTGTCAGGCACATCCGGCTTGAAATCGCCGGGCTGCGCCTCAAGACCGCCTTATCTCAGATGAAGGGTAATATGTCAAGCAGGCCGTAACCTCAGCGCAGGGGGGTGATCTTCAAAGCATAGATCGACATCTTGCCGCTTCCGCCCTCCTTTACTTCGGCGATCCGCACATGCCGCTGATTTTCCTTGAGCACCATGCTCGTATGAGGCCCCTCGATCTTCGTCTTGGAATATATGGTCCCGGAAACCTTGATGATCGGCACAGGCCGGTCCTCCTCGGCCTCTGCCAGCAGTTTCTCGATCCGGGCCTGGATCAGGGCCGATTCGGCCACAGCCGCTTCAAGCTCCTTGGTCTTGTCGGCCATCTGTTGCCTGCAGACATCCTCCCGGTCCATCAGTTCGGCCACCCTGGCGTCCAGCGCCCGGTACTGCCGGTCAAGATGCTCTATCTTGTCCCTGACGGATCCGGCCACCGGCCGGCCCTTTTTCTCATGAGCCGCCACCTGCTCTTCCAGCCTGCGTTTTTCCACCATGCAGCGGTCCTGCTGCTGGGCCACCTTGCCCAATTCAGTTCCCGCTTTTTCGTATCTATCCTGCAAAGCCGCAATTTCGGATTCCAGATCCGCGGAATTTTTTTCCAGCAAGTCCAGCCGCTGTTTTAGTTCTTCGACCCTGCGCCGGACCATCTTGTCCACCCCCACCGTCAGGAAGCTCGCCTTGGCCGCTTCGGTTCCCACGTCCATGGCCTGGATGCCCTTCTTGGCGCTTATCCGGCTGGACATTATGTTGCCGCCGCCGATGACACACCGGCCGTTGGTCTCGATGTCAGAATCGAAGATTTCCCGCTCCACAACAAGGTCGCCGGCTGCCAGGATCCGGCTGTAGTGAATATGGCTGGCCCTTAACTTTCCGCCCACCTCGATCCGGGCGCCGTAGATTCCGCCCATACAGATCAGGTCTCCTTCAAGCTTGATCTCTGCGGCCTGGATCTCGTTGGCCCGCAGCCCGTGGCCCTTGACCTTGAAGCCGGTCTGGACCGTGCCGGTGACATCGATCAGGCCGCTGAATTCCACGTGGCCGGTCTCCAGACCGATATCGCCGTTGACCGTGTAAGTGGATATGACCAGCAGTTTTCCGTCCGGGCCGATGCGCGGGCTGCCGCCGATCTTGGCAAAGGCCTTGCGGCCGTCTGCTGATCTTTCCACCCCCCGGCCGCACCTCAGAACGATATCCTTCGTCTTGGGCGGCGGCACCGGCCGGCCGAGGATGTCGGTTCCCGGCCGGCCCTCTTTCCTGGTCACTTTTTCGGCCAGCAAATCGCCCGGGGAGACCTGAGGCAGGGTTCCCCGGTCTTTCCAGTCCATGGTGCCGTCTTCCTTGACGGTGCCCACCCGCATGGGATCCGTGTCGAAATGGTAAACTATCTCCATCGGGTCACCGGCCACCGGTTCGGTGCCCCGGGCCACCGGCAGCGGCAAGTCGGGCAGCGGGTCCTCGAGGTAGGCTTCTATGACGGCATCGTCCGAAAGGCCGTGAACAATACCGTTGGCGGCAAGTTCCTTCTTGACTCCGGCCAGATCGACCTTTCCCGGATTTCCGGCCGGAATCTTGATCCAGGCCTGCATGAAGTCATCGCCGATGACCAGCTCGAACTCCGGCTCATCCTTGGCAGGAGCTTCCTTGTCGGCCTGCCTCTGCTCTTCGGCCGCCAGTTCGGCCTCCATGGCCTTTTGCATGCGCAAGATGGTATCGACCTGCTCCTGGTCCAAAACCCCCAGGGCCAACATAATCTTTTCCAGTTTCATCTGCTTGCCGGAACGTTTCAGAACCAGTGTCTGAAGCATGCGGGCCTGGTCTACCTGCTTCTGGTCTAAAAAACTTCCGCCGACAGCGATCCTGGCAAAAAGCTCATCACTTGACAGCCGGCTATGGTCCATCGGCTCCTCGAACGCAGTTTTGGCTTCTCCTGCAGCCTGCATCATCAATTATTATCGGCCAAAACCGCCCTGACTTGATGACCCCGCAAGACGGATATGAGACTATTTGCAGGGCCACCGGTTGCGTAACCGGACTCCAGACATTACCTTGTTGGCAGGAAAAATCAGGAACCCGAACTTTGACAAGGAGAGGCAAATGATTTCCGAAAGACTGAACCGGGCCATCAACGAACAGATCAAAAACGAACTGGAATCCTACTACCTCTATCTTTCCATGGCCGCTTATTTCCACTCGGCCAATCTGGACGGCATGGGACGCTGGATGCGGATCCAGGCCCACGAGGAGATGGTGCATGCCATGAAATTCCTCGATCATCTCCTGGACCGCGGCGGCAAGGTACAGCTGCCGGACCTGAAACAGCACAAAACCGAATGGAATTCACCCCTGGAGGCCTGGCAGGACGCTTACAAACACGAACAGTTCATTACTTCCAAGATCAACGAACTGATGGATCTTGCCCGGGAAGAAAAGGATTATCAGGCTCAACCTCTTCTGACCTGGTTCATCGAAGAGCAGATAGAGGAAGAGTCCACCAGCGGAAAGGTTGCCCAGGAGATGGCCATGGTCAGCGACACCAAGCAGGGCCTGTTCTTCATGGACCGGGAACTGGGCCAGAGGGCTTTTCCGGCCAACTCCCCGCTCGATCCGGCAGCCTACGCTTCCACCTGAAACATCGCCGGGCGTACCTCTACGGTACGCCCCTTTCCGATCCTGGATCGGAAGCTATGGCGGGCAATTTGCTTCAGGCCTGAATATCGACGTTCCGGCCGATACCCTGCTCGGCCAGCATGGCTGCCATCTCCTGCTGGCTGGCTGCCAGCTGCTGCATTACGGCCGTCTGCATTTCGGCCGTCACCTGGAGCTGACGGACGGCCACCGCCATTGCAGGTGTCATCATTGCTACGGAATCCACACCCATCGAATGCCTCCTTCCCCGGCTCAAAAACCCCGGAGTCATAGCCTGCAAACCCGGTATCGGCCCGGGTGCGGAAAACTTTAGCCATATCCTGACACCGGACACCTGATCCGCACCCGCCCGGCCTAACCGCCGGCCAGCAGGGCTTTCCACCTGGCACGACTTGCCTGCAGCAGGCTGCGGTCGTCGCTGAAGACCTCCAGGGTGACCGTCAGGTCCGGGTCGAGCCCGGCGGTTGCGGCGGCCAGGCTCCTGAAATCGACGGTGCCCTCGCCCAAAGGCAGGTGCCGGTCGCGGCGGCCGTCGTTGTCGCTGAGGTGCAGGTGGCCGATGCGCGGGCCGAAACGCCGGACAAAGGCCATGGCCCCGGCGCTGCCGCGCCCGATGTTGGCGTGGCCCGCATCCAGGGTGAGCCTGAGGCCGGGGTATTCTTCCAGCCAGGCGGCAAAATGCTCCGGGAGCCAGAACCCGCCGTAGACCGGAAACATGTTTTCCAGGCAGACCACAAGTTCCAGCCGGAAACAATGTTCCAGGACCTGCCGCAGGGCCTGCTCCACGTATCTGCCGCTAAGTTCGGGCACCTGGGGCCCGAGGCCGTTGACCGGGGGAGGGTGCAAAACCACCTTGCCGGCTCCCAGGCCGGCGGCCACCGTTGCGGCATCCAGCAGCTCGGCGATGGAGGCCCGGCGTATGGATTCGGTAAGGTCGGCCGGATAGACGAAGGTCGGCAGGTGACAGACAAGGGCCAGGCCGTACTTTTCCAGGCTGCGGGCAACGGCCCGGCTCTGCTGCCTGACCTGGCCGTGGTGGGCGCAGGGCGGGTCCATGGCCAGCTCCAGCAGGTCGAACCCCAGGCCGGCAAGGACTTCGATCTCCCGGAGCAGGGGCCGGACGGGATGGTTCATGGCTCCGATGCGCATTTGACCTTTCACCTCCAAAGATTATGGTATAGGTTGGCCTTTTTCGGAACAAGGACCTTGACTTCCCGATCTACGTTCAAGAAAGAGTATTTCCCATGCCGGCACCTGTTGCAACAAGTATCCGGATAAAAGGCGCCCGCTGCCACAACCTCAAAAACCTCGACCTTGAAATCCCGCTCAACAAGCTGGTGGCCGTCTGCGGAGTCTCGGGGGCCGGCAAATCCTCCCTGGTCTTCGATACCCTCTACGCCGAGGGCCAGCGGCGTTACGTGGAAACCTTTTCGCCCTATGCCCGCCAGTTCATGGAAAGGATGGACCGGCCGCAGGTGGACAGCATCGAGGGCATCCCTCCGGCGGTGGCCATCGACCGCAAAGAACCGGTGCGCACCTCCCGCTCCACCGTGGCCACCATGTCCGACCTGGCCGATTTCTGCAAGCTGCTCTTTGCCCGCCGGGCCGTGCTCCACTGCCGGCGCTGCCAGCGCCCGGTAAGGGCCGACACCCCGGAGACCATCCGGCGGCAACTGCTTGACCTCCGGCCGGAACGCCACCTGCTGATAACATTTCCCTTTGCCGCAGACGGCGATCCGGCCCCGGTCCGGGACCTTCTGCGGCAAGGTTACGACCGCCACGTGGTCGAGGGCCGGATCGAGTCCATCCGGCATCAAGAGCCGCCGGGAGGCACCATCGACGTACTGGCCGACCGGATACCCGGCAAAACCATAAACGACAAAGAAAGAATAATCGATTCCCTGGAGGCGGCCCTGCGGATGGGTGCCGGCCGCCTGGATGTCTGGACGGCCGGCGGCCGCAGAATATCTTTTTCAGACCGCCTCCACTGCGCTTTTTGTGACATGGACTATCCCCGTGCACCGGCCGGCCTCTTTTCCTTCAACAGCCCCATGGGGGCCTGCCCGGCCTGCCGCGGCTTCGGCCGGGTCATGGACGTCGATCTCGACCTTGTCATCCCCGACAGGTCGCTTTCCCTCAACCAGGGTGCCGTCAGGCCCTGGGGAGGAAGGCGGGAAAACCGGCGCCGCTTCCGACACCTGACTGCCTTCTGCCGCCGGGCCGGAATTGACATGGACCTGCCCTTCGAACGCCTCGACACCTCGATCCGGGAGACGATCATCGACGGCGGTGCCGGATTCGAAGGCATAAGGGGATTTTTCAGGCGCCTGGAGTCAAAGACCTACAAGATGCAGGTGCGGGTCTTTCTCTCCCGCTACCGGGGTTACTATCCCTGTCCCCAATGCCGGGCCACCCGCTTCAGGCCCGAGGCCCTGGCCTGGCGCCTGGCGGGCAGGAACATCGCCCAGGTTTACGCACTGACCGTTGCCCAGGCCCTGTCCTTTTTCCAGGACCTGGAGACCGAAAGCGGCGACCCGGCCACCACCCTCGTCCTGGAAGAGATAAAGCGCCGGCTGAATTACCTGTCCCGGGTGGGGGTCGGCTACCTGACCCTGGACCGCCAGTCGCGCACCCTTTCCGGCGGCGAAGTCCAGCGGGTGGCCCTGGCCTCCGCCCTGGGGGCCGATCTTGTCAACACCCTCTACGTCCTGGACGAGCCCAGCGCCGGGCTCCATCCCAAAGACTGCCGACAGCTGGCCTCAGTGCTAAGGCGGCTGCGGGACCTGCCCAACACCATCGTGGTGGTGGAACACGACCCGGAAATCCTCAAGGCCAGCGACTACCTGCTGGAACTCGGCCCCGGAGCCGGCCGCAACGGAGGCCGGGTGGTCTACTTCGGCCCCACCGGGCAGGCTGCCGGCTCGCCCACCGGCGCCATGCTGGCAAGGACCCGGCGGCTGGAAATCCCCGCCCAAAGGCGGACCCCGCAACCCGGCCGCTGGATCGAGATCCGGAAAGCCGCGGCCCACAACCTGAAAGACATGGACGTGGCCTTCCCCCTGGGCCTGCTGACCGCCCTGACCGGGGTGTCCGGCTCGGGCAAGTCGACCCTGGCCGCCGACATCCTCTACCGGGCCATAAGCCGCTCCAAGGGACAGGCCGGACCCCGGCCCGGCAGCTTCGGGCAGATCACCGGTGCCGAGCTGGTGGACGAAGTGGTGCTGGTGGACCAGCAGCCGGCGGGCCGCACCCCCCGGGCCAACGTCCTGACCTACGTCAAGGCCCTGGACCCGGTGCGCCGGCTGCTGGCCGCAACCGGCCGGGCCCGCCGCCTGGGACTGGGGCCGGGGTATTTTTCCTTCAACATTGCCGGCGGCCGCTGCGAGACCTGCAAGGGAGAGGGCTTCGAAAAAATAGAGATGCAGTTTCTGGCCGACGTCTTCGTAACCTGCCCCGACTGCCGGGCAAAGCGTTTCACCCCCCAGGTGCTGTCGGTCACCTACAAGGGTTTGAACATAGACTCCATCTTCGGCCTGACGGTGGACCAGGCCCTGGAATTTTTCGCCGGCCAGCCCTCGATCGTCAAGGCCCTGACGCCGCTTGCCAGGGTGGGCCTTGGATACATCACCCTGGGCCAGCCCCTCAACACCCTTTCCGGCGGCGAGGCCCAGCGCCTGCGCCTTGCCCGCCACCTGGGAAGCGGCCGCCGGGGCCATGTCCTCTACATCCTGGACGAACCCACCACCGGCCTCCATTTCAGGGACATCCGGCGCCTGCTGGAGGCACTTCAAGACCTGGTCGACCGGGGCAACAGCGTCCTTTTCATCGAGCACCAGATGGATCTGGTGGCAGCCGCCGACTGGGTGATCGACCTGGGACCGGAGGGAGGTCCCCGCGGTGGCCGCGTGGTCTGCTGCGGGGTGCCGGAAAAGATAGCCCTTTGCGCAGAATCGCGGACCGGTGAATTTCTCAGGCCAATTCTCGGATACGGAAAACAGGCGGCCGCAACGGCCCGGGCCGCCGAAAGCCGGAGCGCCTTCAGCGCCGGGTCTGCCCCGGCCGCCATCCGGATCCGCGGGGCCCGCCAACACAACCTCAAGAACGTCTCCCTGGACATCGACCACGGCCAACTGGTGGTCCTGACCGGCGTGTCCGGCTCGGGCAAATCTACCCTGGCCTTCGACATCGTCTTTGCCGAAGGCCAGCGCCGTTACCTGGACAGCCTGGCCCCTTACGTCCGGCGTTACCTGAAGATCCTCGAAAAACCGGACGTGGACAGCATGGCCGGCCTGTCGCCCACCGTGGCCATCGAACAACGCGTAAGCCATGCCGGCCGGCGCTCGACAGTGGCCACCCTGACCGAGGTCTACCACTTCCTGCGGCTGCTGATGAGCAGGCTGGGCACGGCCCATTGCCCGGGGTGCGGGCGGGCCATGGTTCACTGGTCACGCCGGAGAATGCTGGAAGCCGTGGCCCAGGCGGCCCCGGCCGGCAGCCTGATCCTGGCCCCGGTAATCACCGGGCGCAAGGGTTTTCACAAGCAGGTCCTGGAGAGGGCCCTGTCCCGGGGACTGACAGAGGCCCGCATCGACGGAAACCTGGAAGCCATCAAACCGGGCATGGCCCTGGACCGCTACAGGCCCCACACCATCGAACTGGTGATGGGGAAGGTTGCCCGGGGCCGTACCCGGGCAGCAAGCGCCCGCAGCCTGGCCGCAAAGGCCCTGGAGGCCACCGGCGGCCACCTGGTGGTGATGGACCCCGGGACCGGCCGGCAGCAGATATTCAGTTCCAGCAGCATCTGCCCGGACTGCGGGCTCAGCGTGCCCCGGCCCGACCCGCTCCATTTCTCGTTCAACAGCCCGGCCGGCGGCTGCCCGGACTGCGACGGCACCGGCACCGACCCGGCCGGGTCCCCGGACACGCGCTCTGTCTGTCCTGCCTGCGGAGGAAGCCGGCTGAACCCCCCTGCCCTGGCCGTCAAGCTCGCCGGCCGCTCCGTCTGGGACCTGGTCCGCCTTACACCGGCAGAGCTGGAGCAGGCCCTGGCCGGAATCGAATTCAGCCCGGATCAACAGGCGGTGGCCCAGCCGATCCTTTCCGAGATCCGCGGCCGGCTGGAACTGATGCAGCGGCTCGGCCTGGGCTATCTCGCACTTGACCGCAGCGGGGACACCCTTTCCGGAGGCGAGGCCCAGAGGGTTCGGCTGGCGGCCCAGCTGGGCTCCAATCTCACCGGCGTCACCTACGTCCTGGACGAGCCCACCATCGGCCTGCATCCCCGGGACAACGGCCGGCTGCTGGAAGCCCTCAAGGCCCTGAAAGACAAGGGCAATACCCTGATCGTGGTGGAACACGACGAAGAGACCATCAGGGCGGCCGACACCATCATCGACCTGGGACCGGGAGCCGGCCGCAACGGCGGTCAGGTGGTGGCCCGGGGAGTCCTGGAGGACCTGAAAAGGTCTCCCCGCTCTGTCACCGGAGCCTTGCTTGGCCACCGCCAGCCGGCCCGCGCCGTCCGCACCCGCTCCCTGGCCGGCAAACCCCGCCTGCTCATCCGATCGGCCGCGGCCAACAACCTGAAAAACATCGACGTGGCCATCCCCCTGGAAGCCCTGGTCTGCGTCACCGGAGTATCGGGCTCCGGCAAATCGAGCCTGGTGAAAGAAACCCTGGCCAGGGGGCTGCAACGCCTGCTGGCCGGCGGGAAAAGGCCCCTTGCCTGCAAGGTCATGGAAGGGTGGAAAAGGGTGAAAAGGGTGCTGGAGGTGAACCACAGCCCCATAGGCCGCACGCCCCGCTCGGTGCCGGCCTCCTACGTGGGCTTCCTGGATGCCATCCGCAGATTGTTCGCCGCAACCCCCGAGGCCCGCCGCCGGGGATACGGCCCGGGCCGCTTTTCCTTCAATTTGGCCGGCGGGCAATGCCCCGAGTGCAAGGGTCACGGCACGCCCCGGGTGGAGATGGCCTTTCTGCCGGCCGTCTACGTATCCTGCCCGGCCTGCGGCGGCCGCCGCTTCAACCCCGACACCCTCCGGGTACGGTACAAGGGCAAGACGATATCCGAGGTGCTGGCCATGACTTTTGCCGAGGCCCAGCTCTTTTTCAGCCCGGTTCCCTCCATCGCCAGGGCGGTGGAGCTGGTCTGCCGGGTCGGCCTGGGATACCTCCAGCTGGGCCAGCCCTCACCCACCCTGTCCGGCGGCGAGGCCCAACGCATAAAACTGGCCCGCCAGCTGGCCCGTCCGGGCAGGGGCCATACCATGTATATCCTGGACGAGCCAACCACCGGCCTGCACGCGGCCGACATCCAGCTTCTGCTCGGCGTCCTTCAGGGGCTGGTGGAGCAGGGCAACACCGTGGTGGTGATAGAACACAACCTGGAAATCATCCGGGCCGCCGATCACATAATCGACCTGGGACCGGGGGGAGGGCCGCAAGGAGGACAGGTGGTCACCTGCGGAAGTCCCCGCCAGGTGGCGCGCCGCACCAGGATCTCACACACTGCCCGCTACCTTGGGCAAATTTCAAAAAAGTAAGCCGGCAGGACTGTTTTTTACATAAAAGTAATGTCCCGGCCTGGCCCGCCGGAACCGGAAACAGTGTATCAAGCTGAAAATATTAGAACAAACCGCATCAATCCAAAACCGTAAAAATGGCAGACAAATTGCAGGCATGTAAAACAAGCCGCAATTTCCAAGCCGCATGGCCCCGGCGTGTGCCGCTTGAAAGCACACCGCTCCGCAAAGGGGGGACAACCGGTCCGGTCATGCGGCAACGATACGGCAGGACTCCCGGCGTTCAGATTTTTCCCGCGTGCAAAACACGCGTTTTGTCAAATACAATCAACGGGAAGGATGAAAATGCACCTGCATTGGTTCCAGCACGTACCGTTTGAAGGCCTGGGGGCCATAGAAGGATGGGCCGCAGCCCGGCGGGCGACCATAACGGCCACCAGGTTCTATGCCGGTGAGCAGCCGGACGGTTGCGATTTCGACTGGCTGGTGATCATGGGCGGCCCCATGAGTGTCCACGACCAGTTTCAGTATCCCTGGCTCAGCCGGGAAAAAAAAGCGATTTCCCGCGCCATAGATGACGGCAAAACCGTCATCGGGATCTGCCTGGGGGCACAGCTGATCGCCGAGGTGCTCGGTGCCCGCGTGACGGCCAACAACCACCGTGAAATAGGCTGGTTCCAGGTCAGACTGACATCGGCCGCCAGGAATGATCCGCTGACTGACGGCTTACCGGAAACCTTTCCGGCGCTGCACTGGCATGGCGAAACATTCTCGATTCCGCCCCGGTCCCGACATCTGGCAGCGAGCACCGCCTGCGTCAACCAGGCCTTCAGCTATGACCGAAGGGTGCTGGCCCTGCAGTTTCACCTGGAGGCCACGGCCGCCTCAACCGCCGGCCTGATTCACAACTGCCGGCATGAAATGCAGCCCGGCCCCTGGGTTCAGGATTCCCGGGATATCGTCTGCCGGGAGGATTTTTTCAGCCGGGCCAACATGCTGCTTGAAAGACTGCTCGACAATCTTGAAAAAGTATCGGCCGGCTGATCCGTCGCCACCCTCTTCCATGATCATGCCCGGGGACTGGGCCGGAGCCTCCGGCCGCTTTTCCCGGAAACCGCACCGCCGCCCCGGCGGTCCCCTCCTGTTGCCAGAAACGCGGATTCTGTGCTAAATGGTCGGAAACCGGACCGCCTCACGGGCCTCTTTATTCCCTGCAAACGGAACGAGATTTTCACTCAATCCTTTTCAGGCAGCCCTGGGAAAAATCCCGGGCATCCCTGCCGGGTACGCAAGACGCCCGGCTGGAACTGGAGAAAATGGCCAGACTGTACATCAAAGAATATTCCCGCGCCCTTGCCGGCAGACGGGTATGCGTGGCCTGCCGGCAGGGAATACTTTGGGACCACTTCGATGCCATCGTGGCCGACATCAAGTTCCTGTGCCGCCAGAACATTTCCACATCCCTCTATCACAACATACCCAACCGTTTCGCCAACCAGAAAACCCTGGACAAACTGGGCCGCCGCCTGCCGGAAACCCGTATTGTCAGGGTGCCGGCTGATACGGATTTTTACACTTACGTCCTGGATCACGAGGCCCATGTTCACAAACTGATTTTCGTCGAGCGCAAATACCTTGCGGACACCCGGGGGCACCGCATAAACGCCCTTACCACCAGGGACGCCCGCCGGACCCTGACCGCCTACGGAGACCTGATCGCCAACACCAACTTCAAAGGCGCCCTGGAACGGATCTGCCGCAAGATAGAACAGGGAGACTACGAGCGGGTCCATATCCTTCCGGCGGGCAGGCATACCATCCGCAACGAACTGTTTTCCATCGAGGGCACCGGCACCCTGATTGCCAACAACTTTACCGAATCGTTCACCCAGGTGGCCTCCGCCGGAGAAATCAGCCTCATCGAGGGCATCCTCCGGCTGTACCGCAACGAAGGCTTTCTCAAGCCCCGCACCAGGGACTATCTGCGGGCCCACCATGCCAACTTTTATGTGACCCTCATAGACGGCATCGTGGTGGGCTGTATTGAAAAAAAGGTCATGGACCGGGAAACCGTGGAGATAGGAGCACTGGCCATATCCACCCGTTTCAGAAACCAGCGGGTCGGCCTGTTCACACTCAGGTCTTTCATGGCTGAAATGACCCGCAACGGCTACCGGCGCTTCATATCGCTGACCAACAACCCCAAACTGAGGGATCTTTACCTGAGGATGGGATTCGAAAAGGAAGAAAAGGGCCTGTTTCCCGACAGAAGACGCCAGTCTCCCGGCGTTGCGCTCTATTTGAAAACCCTGTAGTTTCTTTTCCGGCCCGCCTACGGGCGCAGGCGCAGGACTCTTTCGATCTTGGCCGCAATGTCTGCCATGGAAAACGGTTTCTGGATAAAATCTTCGGCGCCGGCATCCAGGATGGTCTGAGTGGGGCCGTCCAGGGCATAGCCGCTGCAGACGATCACCTTCATTTCCGGCTGGTGCCGGCGCAGCCTGGGGAAAAGGGCGGCCCCATCTATGTCGGGCAACTTGATGTCCAACAGGGCAAGATCGAACTTTTCCGGGCTGTTTTCGACCAGTTCCAGGGCCCGGGCTCCATCGGCGGCAGTTACCACCTCATAGCCCAGCCGCTCCAGAAGGGCCTGATTGATCTCGCGCACCAGCTCTTCGTCTTCTATCAGAAGGATGCGGCCGCTGCCGGCTATGACCCGGGTGACATGCTGCGGCCGGTCTTCTTCCCTGGCCCTGGGCAGGAAAAGATTGACCGTCGTCCCCTTGCCGCTTTCAGAATCTATGGCGATATATCCGCCGTGATTCTTCACGATTCCGTAAACGGCCGCCATGCCCAGGCCCCGGCCGTAGAACTTGGTGGTGAAAAACGGTTCGAACACCCGTTTGCGGGTAGCCTCGTCCATACCCCGCCCATTGTCCGTCACACTCAGGCAAACGTAACGTTCCGGCTGCATGCCGGGCAGATGTTCTGCTCCTTGCCGGCAATCCTTGCAGGAAATCGTGATGGTTCCCCTGCCATCTATGGCTTCGGCGGCATTGGCCACGATCGATGACAGAACCATTTGCATCTGGGCCAGGTCGATGTGCACCGGGCAATCGACTTCATCCATGTCCGCCACCAGGTTTATGTCTTGACCGATGGAATGCCTCAGCAAGGGCAGGGTCTCGTTGATGAAGCCGGTCAGGGAAACGGTCTGAGGCCGGTATTTGCCGCCTTCGGCATAGGCCAGAAGCTGCCTGGTCCATTCGGTCATCCGGGCGGCGCTTTCCAGGACAGGCTCCAGGTAGCGGCTCAGATTTTCGTCGTGGGCATAATCCAGCTGGAGCAGCTCAATGTTGCCCACCACGGCGGTAAGGGCGTTGTTGAACTGATGGGCAATGCCTCCGGCCAGGGTGGCAATGGCTTCGATCTTGCGCACCTGTTCCAGCTCGCGGGCCATCCTCTCCTGGAACGCTTCGGCCTGTTTCTTTTCGGTTATGGGCAAAACCAGCTCCAGGGCCGCGGTCACGTTGCCGTGGGAATCCTTGATGGGAGTGGCGATGATCTGAAACCACAGGCGGCTTCCACCGGAATCCCGGCCGGACTGTTCATGGATGATCTTGTCTTGGCCATCGAAAATCCGGGTCACCCCGCATTCCGGACAGATATCGCTGCGCTGTTTGAAGTTGCTGTAGCAGGTCCGGCCTTCGATACCTGCGCCGAACATTTCCTTCAGGACCTTGTTGGCCCACAATATCTTGTAATCGCGGGATATTACCGCCAGTCCGGCGCCGATATTTCCGGTAATGGTTTCCAGCCGGTCCCTTTCCTGCTTCAGCATCAAATGGGCATTCTGGAGCTCGTGAACCTTGCTTTCAAGTTCCCGGTTGACCGCCTCGAGCCTGGAAGTGCGTTCGGCGACCAGGTCTTCAAACACGTTCTTCATCAGCTGCAGGCGGTAACGGTCGCGGTTGATGCTCAGGGCTATCACCGCCGTCAGGATCAAAAAAAGGATGGTGACCGCCACGATGGCAAGATGAAGAGGATGATCGAAAACGGAAAAACGGACTATCACCGCCAGCCATACCGGCAGGCTGAAACCCAGGTAGGCCGACAGGGGCACAGCCAGGCATCCCAAGGCACCGGCCGATATGCCGCACAGGATAATCACCACCAACAGGGCATGCCCGATGGAGACCCCGTCCGGAATGAGAAAAACCACCGCCGAGCCCCAGGCGAAGCCGATGGCAATGATACTGGTCAGCATCAGCCTGTACAGTCTTGCCGGCGGTTCGCCGGAAATCCGGCGCCTGTAACGCAGGGCCGCGAAAATACAAAAGGCCATGCCGGCAGCCATGCAGCCCGCCCATGAAAACAGTGAACCGGGACCGACTTCGCCGGAACTTATATAGAGCAATATGGCTGCATTTACGACGGCAGCCGGGATGCAGATGGCGGACTGACGGTAAAGAGCCTCGATCAAAGAGCCATAGGCCTGCTGCCTCTGCTGCGAGGTGGCGTTGACAGCCGGATCATCCAGGCTAAAAAAGGCAGTGATCTTGTTTTTCAGGTTCATGGGTAAAACATTCAAGGTAACGCAAAACATCGGCTGTTTCAGGGGTGGAAGCAGAAAAAACAGGTCAGGTCAGGTGGCAAGAAAATACGTTTTCTGCGGTCAGCTGCACGTAAAATGAGGACCAACTGAAACACCTTTTTTATTGCAGACTGATAATTATAGCATATCACGATCTGAATGACAATTTTGAAATAACGACCGCGTCAAACCGCAGATCGTTCAATCGGCGGGAACGCCTGCTTTTTACCGGTCTGCGCAGACACCGTCACGCCCGGCCCGCAAACAATCCCCTAGTAGCTGCGCCCCACCGGCAGACTGGGAGGCATCTTCCTCGGCTCGAGGTAAACCACTATTATTCCGGCTGAAACCAGGACCACGGACAGCATTATCCTCATGGTCAGCGGTTCTGACAACAGCCAGCCGCCTGCCAGCACACCGGCCAGGGGCATGATAAAGACAAAAGCGTGCAGCGTGCTGGCGCCGTATTTCTGGAGCAGGGTGGTCCAGGCCACAAAGCCGAAAGCGGCACAGATCAGTCCCTGGTAGATCATGGCCATGAGCACCGGCAGGTCCGGCCGTAAAACCATTGGTCTGTCCCACAGCCAGCCGGCCGCCATATAAACCGGTCCGGCCAGCAGCATGGGGTAGAAAACAAGCTGAAACGGCTCGAAATCATCAATGATTCTCTTGGTATACACCGCGTTCAGGGCCCACATGAAAGCCGCCCCCAGGACTATGAAGTCCCCCTGCCGCATGTCGGGCTCAGCCGGAGAAGAACCGGCAAGGACCAGGGCCACACCGGCAAAGCCCAGAAGCATCCCGGCAAACTTGCGGACGGTTATCCGGTCCCCGGGGAGAAAAAAATGGGCCAGGATCAGAACGATGAAAGGAACCACGTTGACAATCAGGGCTCCCCGGGAGGCGTTGGTCTTTTCAAGCCCCAGGTAGAACAGAGCCAGCTGTACGGTAAACAGCAGGCAGACGGCCAAAAGGCGCAGCCGCAGCCCTGGCCTGACCCTCAATGACCGGCCGGTCAGCCCGGCCCAGCAGGCAATGGCTCCCGCAGCCGTCAAAAAGCGTATCCCGGCGGCGGTAAAGCGGCCCAAACCGGTCAGGCTGATCTTGATGGCTACCGTGTTGGCTCCGAAAATGGCACACAGAACGGCCGTTAAAAGAGCCGCCGGAACAGGCATGCGGCCCGAGGGCGGAAAAATCGGATTCACTCGCACTTCTCCAGGACGAAAAGGATGAAATGGGCCAGGTCCTTTATCACGGCATGGATGCCGCAACGGGCGGCCAGTTCCGGATCGTAACGGAACACCGGTCCTCCGGCGATGAAACGGGTCTCCGGCGGCAGGCCGCGTCCGATTTCGACAAGCAGCGGTTCGCTGTCGGGCTGCAAGACGGTCGCCCCCAAGAAATCGGGCCGGTTCTCCCGGCAGGCCTCAATGATGACTGCAGGCTTCCGGACCAGCCCCAGGTGCATAACCCGCATGCCCGCCAGGGAGGCGTAGGTGGTGATGATTTTTATGCCCTGCCCGATACCGTCGTCGATGGTGGTGGCGATAAAAAGCGGCTGTTTCTTCCAGAGCCCGCGGCAGCCGGTCTTCTGCTTCCATTGTTCGAGGTCCCGGGCCGTTTCCAGCAGGCTTTGGTGCGAAGGCAGGCCCCGGCCGGTCCAAAGACGGGCCAAAGCGTTCAGTTTCTCGCCCAGTTCGTTCATAAAGTCCTTCCCAAATTGAGTGTTCCAAATTACAGTCAGATTGTTCGGAGATTGTTTCGTCAATAAGTTTCGCCCTGTTTTCACGCCGTTGCCTGCCCCTGACAGATGATGCCGCATGGCTTTGAAAGGGTGTTTTTTCATCTGTTCGACCCCGATCTGAAACCTTTCGGGCTTTTCGATCTCAAAGAACTGTTTGGCATTTGGAAAACAGGCGCGGCGGTCCCCGGACATATGACTTTCATTGTTTTCCATACCGATCGTACTTGATCTTTACCGTCTTTGGGGCTACAAGGCCCGCTTTTTAGTCAATCTCAGCTTTGCAGAGGAGAGACCGTCATGTCTCATACGATTTACAGCCGTTTGAGAACCATCGTCTGGAACCTGCTCCTTATTACCGCCGGATCGGCCCTGATTGCCGTCGGGCTCAAGGCCATAGTGATTCCCCACAAAATGATCACCGGCGGTGTTTCCGGCGTCGGCCTGCTGGTCTACTACTGGACAGGCATGCTTTCACCGGGCGCATGGTATTTCCTTATCAACCTGCCGATATTCATTCTCGGCTGGCTGGGGGCCAGCCGGCGTTTCTTTTTTTACAGTCTTTACGGGATGATGGTCCTTTCAGCGGCCATCGACCTGGTCCGTTTCCAGATCCCGATCAACGATCCTTTCCTGGCCATGCTGGCAGGCGGCACCATCATGGGAACCGGATCGGGAATCATCCTTCATTCGCTGGGATCCACCGGCGGCCTGGACATCATCGCCATAATCCTCCACCAGCGATTGAGCATCCGGATGGGCAGTTTCTATTTCGCTTTCAACCTGCTGGTCTTTGCCGCCAGTCTGAGCATTCTGAGCATCGACCTGCTGCTCTATTCCCTTGCCATGAGCTTTGTCAGCTCAAGGATGCTCAACGCGGTGACCACCGTTTCCAACCAGCGCAAGCTGGTTTTCATCGTGTCCGACAAGGCCGGCGCCATAGGCAAGGCCATCAACCGGCACCTCAAAAGAGGGGCCACCCTGCTGGAAGGCGTCGGGTCCTATACCGGAAAAAAGCGGCGGCTGGTGATGACCGTGGTCCACAACATCCAGTTAAAGCGCCTGGAAGAGACAGTCTTCAGCCTGGACCCGGACGCATTCGTCATCATGGAAGACACCTACAACGTTCTGGGCAAGGGCTTTTCGAAACGCAAGATTTATTGACGGCTTTGCGCAAATGATCCGCTTTTCCGGGTCGTGCTTTGCCTTCCTTCAGGGCCAGATCAGGGAGGGCATATTCCTGGCCCGGCGGACCGCCTCGGCCAGCCCCGCGGTGCCGGTCATCATGTTGTCGCCCGCCGGAGCGCCCCATACCAGCTCCAGACAGGATCCGGCCACCAGGTGGCGCTGCGGACCGGTTACGATTATCTTCTCCACCCGGTCGAAACCGGGAGCCTTGTCGATCCAGGCCCCGTGCCCCCCTTGGGCCAGGATCTGCCGGTGGGTCAGCTTGCCGTCGGCCAGCATCGGTGCCAGGCGGTCCAGGACACCGGCGGTCATGTCGCGGGTGTGATATTCGAAAAAGCCCGCCAGCCGCCCGTCATGGATAACGGCCACCACGGTATGGGATGTGGCCACGTCCAGGACCATGAAAGTCCGGCAGGCGGCTGCGGAAACATCGAGGCCGGCCCCGGTGATGGCCGCCATGCCGCTGTCCATGACGAAAATCTCCCCCGCCGCGAGACCGGCGCAGTCTGCCGCCATGGTCCTCAGCCGGTTCATCTGCCCGGGGACAGCCTCTGCCCGGAAAAGCAGGGCATGGGGATGGGGAGTCTCTTCAAGCAGCCGGGCAAACAGACGGTGGCGAAAATCCAGATGGGAGACACCGGACGGAGCCACCCCGTGATCCTGGGCGCAAACCGCAACGACGTCGAAGGCGCATTCAAGCCCCAGGGCTTGCACCAGGGCCCTGATCCGCAGAGGGTCTATGTCCGCCAGGGTGACGCAGCCGTACTCCGGCCGGCCCGCAAGCGACAGGGCCTGCCGGTCGTCCACCACTTCCAGGCCCCACCGGCGCACCTTTTCAAGGTCGTGGCTCAGGGTCGCAGCCGCGGAGACCGCAATCACCACCTTGTCCCGGCCGGCTTTCCGCCGCAGGGCCTGGGTAACCGGCCCTCCGCCCATCTCGCCTCCCAGGACCACCAGGTCGCCCGGAGTCGCCTCTATCCGGCAGGCCAGGCTGCGCACCGGCGATGCCACCACCGCCTTGGTATGCAGCCGCCGGCCGGGGCTCAGGCAGAGCACGTCCATGGTGCCCGCGCCCACGTCGATCAGCAACCATTGCTCCGGCATGATGCGCCTTCCTTTTCTGAATCAAGTCACAAATGATGCTGATAGCAGATCGAAACCGCGGCGTCCATAGCCCAAAATATCCTTTTGGGTTGTCACCGCCCCACCAAAACTGATAGTAATCAATGCCAACGGATCAATCTTCAAACAAGGGAATACTACCATGGTCAGAAAATGGCGCTGCCGCGTATGCGGCTACATCCACGAAGGCCAGCAGCCACCTGTCCAGTGTCCGGTATGCGGGGCACCCCGCAGCATGTTCGAACCCCTGGAAGAGGAAAGCGAAAAACCTTCGGACAAACACCCGAGCTGAGCATCTCTGGAGCCTGCCGGGCATGCGGGACGGCCGGCGGCAAAAACGTACCATAATTTGAAACGCTCAGCCGGGGAAACAACAGGCCATGAAGATATATACCGGTACCGGCGACAGGGGAAAAACCAGCCTTTTCAGCGGACAGCGGGTCTTCAAGGACGATCCGCGGGTGGAGGCCTACGGAGCGGTCGACGAACTGAATGCAACCCTGGGGCTGCTGGCCGCCGCCCTGCCTTCGGCCCTGGCGCAGGCAAGGGACTTTTTGTCCGCCATTCAGGCCGAACTCTTCCGGGCCGGAGCGGTCCTGGCAACTGTCGGGGACGACAAGGCCCGGCGGCCGGCTTTCAGCGACCAGGCTGCCGGGGATCTGGAAGCGGCCATCGACACCCTGGAAGGCCATCTGCCCCCTTTGCGCTCTTTCATCCTGCCCGGGGGACACCAGTCCGCGGCCTGGGCCCATATGGCCCGCACCGTCTGCAGGCGGGCCGAACGCCGCATCCTGACCCTGGCCCGCCGGGATCCGCAGGCCGGGCGCGATTCCAGCCTTGAAAACCTGCTGGTCTATATCAACCGCCTGTCGGATTACCTCTTCGTGCTGGCCAGATACTGCAATCACACCACCGGGGCCGGGGAACCCGTATGGCGACCCGACAGGTAAACCATCACTGCCAAGAAAAAAGCGGACCGCATTGCTCTTTATCGCCATACAACCACACCGCCTGTTCGAGCCGCTGAAACTGTTACCGGGGATCGGCTGCTGAAAAATGCCTGATACGCGACACCGCCTGCCGGCCACCTTGAGCCTCCTTGCCGCCATGATCCTGTGGGCCACCTCTTTCGTGGTGATCAAGACGGCCATCGTCAATCTCGACCCTTTCGTCCTGGTCTTCGGCAGAATGCTGGTGGCAAGCCTCTGCTTTTTGCCGGTGCTGATTCTGAAGCGGCGCAGGTGGCGGCTGGTTCGCGGATCACTGGGATGGCTGGCCTTCATGACCTTTTGCGAGCCGTGCCTGTACTTCATCTGCGAGGTCAAGGCCCTGGTCTACACCACGGCCTCCCAGGCCGGAATGATAACCGCCCTGCTGCCGGTCATGGTGGCCCTGGGAGCTTTCCTGTTTCTGGGAGAAAGGCTGAACCGCAGAACCATCCTGGGCTTCGGGATGGCCATCGCCGGCGCCTTCTGGCTCAGCGCAGATGCCAGGGCAACGGCCACGGCACCGCATCCTGTCCTGGGAAACTTCCTGGAATTTCTGGCCATGGTCTGCGCCACCGGCTATATTCTGGCCGCCAAGCGGCTCAGCGGGCACTTCGGCTATTCACCCTGGTTTCTCACCGCCATCCAGGCTGTCACAGGATGCATCTTCTACCTGCCGTTGCTGTGGCTGCCCGGCACGGCCATTCCGGCAAGCCTTGACCGGCCCATGATGCTGGCCATCGTCTACCTGGGAGCCTTTGTCACCATCGGCGCCTATGGCTGCTACAATTACGGCATAAGCCGGGTGCCCGTGAGCCAGGCATCGATCTTCATCAACCTCATACCGGTCTTTACCCTCATCATGGGCTGGATTTTCCTCCACGAACGCTTCACCCTGGCCCAGTATGCGGCCGCCGGCCTGATCTTCGCCGGAATCTATCTCGGCCAGGGCCGGGACCCACAACCTGCGGTCGGAAAAAAGAGGCCCGCGGCAACCGCGGGCCTCTGAAACCTCACGCCTCAGACCGGTCATTGACACCGGGGCGTCAGCGAAACCTGCGGCGCATCTCCTTCTTGTCCAGCTTGCCGACGCTGGTTTTGGGCAGTTCATCGACAAAGACGTACTTTTCAGGCACCCCGTAGCGGGGCAGCAACCCCTTTTCGGCGGCCGCCTGCATGTAGGCCTCAAGATCGGCGGCTTGCACCCTGCCCTGGTGGTCCGGTTTCAGAACCACCAGCATCATGGGCCGCTCGCCCCACTTGGGATCGGCAATGCCGATGGCCGCCGATTCCTGGACGGCCTCGTGCTGGCTGAGGATGTTTTCCAGATCCAGGGAAGAGATCCACTCCCCGCCGCTTTTGATCACGTCCTTGATCCGGTCGGTTATCTGTAGATAGCCGTTTTCATCGATATGGCCCACGTCCCCGCTGTGCAGGTAGCCGCCGGTCCACAGCTCACGGGAACGCTCCGGGTCCTTGTAATAACCGGCTGTGAGCCAGGGCGCCCTGAAGACCACCTCGCCGGCGGTCCTGCCGTCATGGGGCAGGGGCCGGTCATCGCCGTCCACCACCTCGACTTCCACCAGGGGAACCGGCAGCCCGGTCTTGGTAACGATGTCGAGGGTGGTCTCCGGGTCACTGCCGGCCAGCTTGCCCATGGGATGGGCCAGGCTGATGACGGGGCAGGTTTCCGACATTCCGTAGCCGGTAAAGACAGTGATGCCCAGGTCGCGGGCCGCCCGGGCAAGTCCCT
Organism: Desulfobacteraceae bacterium; assembly: GCA_027068085.1. Lineage (GTDB taxonomy): Bacteria > Desulfobacterota > Desulfobacteria > Desulfobacterales > Desulfosarcinaceae > JALVQM01. The sequence goes on from JAMOUQ010000014.1 coordinate 157,740, forward strand.
TGGGCAGGCGGGATCCGCCGATAACGACCTTCCAGGCCGAAAGGTCGAACTTCTTTACCGCCGGGCTGGTCACCAGCATCTGCAGGATGGTGGGCACGCAGTGGGAAAAGGTGACCTTGTGGCTCAGGATCAGTTTGAGGAGCATCTCAGGTTCATACTTGCCGGGATAGACCTGTTTGACCCCCAGCAGGGAGGCAACGTAGGGAATGCCCCAGGCATGGACGTGAAACATGGGCGTAAGGGGCATGTAGACATCGTCTGAACGGAAACGGCCCAGGGTTTCGTATGATCCCAGGGCCACGGCCACAGAAAGGGTGTGCAGCACCAGCTGGCGGTGGCTGAAGTAAACCCCCTTGGGCAGACCGGTGGTGCCGGTGGTATAGAAGGTGGTGGCCTTGGTGTTTTCGTCCAGGTCGGGGAAATCATAATCCTCCGGGGCCTTTTCCAGCAGCCGGTCGTATAGGCCTTCTGCCTCCAGGGTGGTCGAAGGCTCCCGGTCGTTGTCTGTCATGACGACGATTTTGGGGTCGGTCTCCAGCTTTCCGGCCAGATTTTCCAGGATCGGCAGGAAATCGGCGTTGGTCATGATCAGCTTGGCCCCGGCGTGATTCAGGGTGTAGAGGATCTGCTCGGCCGACAGACGCCAGTTGACGGTCTGGAGCACGGCCCCCATCATCGGAATGCCGAAGAAGCACTCCAGGTAGCGGTGGCTGTCGTAGTCCAGGACCGCCACGGTGTCTCCCTGTCCGATTCCCAGGGAAGCGAGCATGTTGGCCAGTTGGCCGACCCGCCTTCCCAAATCACGGTAGGTATAAGTGTGCCGGTCCCGGTAAACGATCTGCTGGTCCGGGACGTAGAGCAGGGGCGTTGCCAGCAGCTTTTTGATGATCAGGGGATAATCATACGGTGTTCCGGGCTCGAAAGCGGGCTTGGACATAAGGGCCTCCTGGGATTTGGGGTTGATGGGAAAAACTCCGGCGGCCATCGGAACCGGCCGCCAACGCGCGAAAGTAAAAGCGGCCCGCGCCTGACACGGCTCGCCGGCTGAAAACCGGCGTCCTTTTCAACTTCCCGCCAGGCGACAGATGGCCTTGGCCGGGATGAGGCCGGTGGCGCTGGCCGAAACGATGTTGCCGGCCACCCCCGGTCCGTCGCCGGCCACGTACATCCCTCTGACCGCCGTTTCCAGGTTGCGGTCGGTCTCAACCTGGGTGGCGAAAAACTTTATCTCCGGCGCATAGAGCAGGGTCTCGTCGTTGGAAACTCCGGGCACCACCCGGTTGAGCTTTTCCAGCCCTTCCATCAGGTTGGCCAGGATCCTTTCGGGCAGGGCCATGGCGATGTCACCACAGACCACGTTGTTCAAAGTGGGGCTGAGGTAGCCCTTTTCGATCCGGTGCCAGGTGCTGCGGCGGCCCCGCTTCAGGTCTCCGAAGCGCTGGAGGATGGGCCTTCCGCCTCCGATCAGGGTGGCCAGACGGCCGATGGCCTCACCGTAGGCCTGATTGTCGGTAATCGGCTCGGTCAGGACCACTTTGGACAGGAAGGCGAAATTGGTGTTTTCCGACTTGCTGTCCATATAAGCGTGGCCGTTGACACAGACAAAACGGTTGTAATTTTCCAGAGTGACAAAGCCGCCCCGGTTGGTGCAGAAAGTGCGGGTCTGATCGTCATACTTGGCGGTCTGGATGAAGAAAGTGGGATCGTAGATTATGGCGCACAGGTCCTGCATTATATCGTTGTGAACTTCCACCCGCACCCCGACTTCGATGCCCCGCTGCCGCAGGCCCAGTTTGCAGCGGGAGGCGATCTGGCCCATCCAGTCGGCCCCGCCCCGGCCGGGAGCCAGGATTACGTGGTCGGCCGCGTATGTCTTGCGGCTGGTGACAACGGCCCTGATCCGGCCCTCTTCCACCACCACGTCCCGGGCTTCCTCCGAGGTGTGAATGACAACTCCCTTTTCCCGGATATGAGCCTCCATGGCGGCAATGTACTCGGGCAGGCGGTCGGTGCCCAGGTGTTTCTGGCGGATTATCAGCAGATCTATTCCGAAACGCTTGGCCTCCTTGCGGATCCTGCGGGCGGCCGCCATGTCGGTGGGATAGACCGGGCCGTCCATGCCGAAGCGGTTGAAAATCTCCTCGGTTTCTCTTATCAGGGCCCTGGCCTGATCGGCGGCCATGAACTGGGTCAGGTCGGTCTTGCCCAGCTTGTGAATATAGTTCAGCTTGCCGTCGGAAAAAAGCCCGGCCCCGCCGATGCCGCACAGAATGTTGCACGGCTTGCAGCGCCGGCAGGCCTCTTTCTCGGTGATAGGGCAGCGTCTTTTGAGGGGACCTTTGCCCTTTTCGATCAGCAGCACCCGCAGGTCCGAGTTTTCCGCCAGCCAGTAAGCGGCGAAAAGGCCGGCCGGACCGCCGCCGACGATGATCACGTCGTAAACCGCGGAGGGTTTGTTGTCCTTCGTCATTGTCTCCAGTTACCGGCGCTGTTTCAGGCACCACCTTCCCGGCGTTGCAGTTTCCGAACATCGGCGACTGTAGATAAAGCCGCCAAACAGCCGAAGCTTTTCCCCTGCCCCTTGCAATCATATTCCATGTCCTGTCTTTCTATCAACCCCCCAAAGCCGATCACGGGAGCAAACCACGCCCACCGGCCCGCTGCATCCGGGCCCGCCGGCAGGCTGTCTGTGATGAAATTTACACCGGCAACGATCTGGAAATCATCGGTTTTTCAAGGCAGGTAAAAACGCCGGCCGCTTTCCGGCATGGCCCTGCGGCACAGGCCGGCATCGCGTCCGGGCAGCAAGAGACAGACGATGTGGACGATTAGACGCCGGCGGCTGCGGAAAGCTTCCGGCAGCCGCCTGATCAAAGGCAGGATCCGCCCGGTACCGGCAACGGCAAAGGGGCGGTCTTCACACACTTCACAACTTTCCCGTTCCCCGCAGGATCTTTTCCGGAGTGATGGGCAGGTCCTTGCACCTGAAGCCGGTGGCGTGCCAGACCGCTTCGGCGATGGCCGGAGCCGTGGGAGATACCAGGCCCTCGCCGGCTTCCTTGGCGCCCATGGGGCCTTCGGGCTCGTAGGTTTCGATACAGACCGATTCGCCCGGCGGCATGTCCGGGGCATGGGGCATCTTGTAGTCCAGAAAGGTGGTGTTGAGGGTCTTGCCGCCGTCCATGACGAACTGCTCGGACAGGGCATAGCCCAGGCCCATCTGGATCGATCCGTCCAGCTGGCCTTCCACCGCCATGGGGTTGAGGACCGTGCCGCAGTCATGGGCGGTCCACATCTTTTTAACCTTGACCAGGCCGGTCTCCTTGTCCACTTCCACTTCGGCCACCTGGGCTCCGAAGGAAAAGGCGGGTGTCACCAGGCCCTTGCCGCGGGGAGTATATGACCCCCTGGCCACCAGGGGCTCGCCCCGGTTGGCCTTCTGGACGAAGGCCACCGCTTCGCCGAAGCTCATGCCCCGGTCCGGCTTGCCGGCTGCAAAGACCCGTCCGTCGGCAAACTTGATGTCGAAGATCACGTTGAGGTTGAACTTGGCCGAAACGGCCCCGGCAAGCTGTTTCTTTATCTTGCGGGCCGCTTTCAGAATGGAGTTTCCGGCCATCAGGGTCACCCGGCTGCCCCAGGATCCAAGGTCTGCCTGGGGGGTCATGGCCGTGTCGGCCGATGTGATGCGGATATCTTCCATCTTCAGGCCCAGCTCTTCGGCCAGGATCTGCTTGAGAACCGTGTCCGATCCCTGTCCGATGTCCGAGGCCATGGTCAGCAGGTGAACCGTTCCGTCGGCATAGGCCCGGATCTCGGCGGCCGAAAAAGGATACTGGGTGTTGAACCAGTTGAAAACCCCGCCGGAGATGAAGCTGTAACAGCCGACGCCGATGCCGCGGCCGTCCTTGAGCCGGCGGCGCTTGCTCTTCCAGCCGCTCATCTTGGCAACTTCCTTGAGGGACTCGATGAAGCCGCAACTGGAAATGGTGGCCACACCCGGAATCCTGTCGCCGGTAACCATGGCGTTTTTGATCCGCAGCTCGATGGGATCGATGCCCAGTTCCTCGGCGGCCAGATTCATCTGGGATTCGGCGGCAAACAGGGACTGGGGCGCGCCGAAGCCGCGCATGGCCCCTGCCGGCGGCTTGTTGGTATAGACATGCTCGCCCAGGAAACGGTAGGACGGATAGCGGTAGAGCATGGCCCCGAAGTTGCCGCACAGGAAAGTGGCCGTCGGCCCCATGCTGTTGTAGGCCCCGCCGTCGAGCAGGATCTTCAGATCCTTGCCCACCAGGATGCCGTCTTTGGTAAAGCCCACCTTGGAGCGTATCTTCATGGGATGGCGGCGGCGGCCGTAGGCCAGCTCCTCTTCCCGGGTGAGGGTGAACTTGACCGGCCGGCCGGTCTTCTTGGCCATGAAGGCGGCGCAGAATTCCCAGGTCCGCAGCTCCATCTTGCCGCCGAAACCGCCGCCCACGTATGGCTTGATCACCCGGACGTCGTTTTCACGCATCCCCAGGGTGGCGGCCAGCAGGCACTGGACGATGTACGGGGTCTGGGTGGATGTCCAGATGGTGATCCGGCCGTCCAGGTCCACCTGGGCCAGGGAAGAGCAGGGCTCCAGATAGGCGTGGCTGACGGCATGGACGGTGAAAGTGTCTTCGCGCACGTAATAGGCCTCGGCCAGGGCCTTGTCCACGTCGCCGTAGTTGATCTTGCGGTCGATGCTGATGTTGCCCGGGCTTTGTTCGTGGATAACCGGCGCGCCTTCGGCAATGGCCGCATCCACGTCGAAGACCGCCGGAAGCTCCTCGTACTCCACCTCGATCAGTTCCAGGGCCTCTTCGGCGATGTCACGGTCGATGGCCGCCACGGCCGCCACCTCGTCGCCGATGAATCTCACCTTGTCCACCGCCAGGGGATACTCGTCCTGGGTGGCCGGAAAAAGGCGCCAGTTGCCGAACTTTATCTTGGGGGTATCGGCGCCGGTGATGACGCACTTGACACCGGGCAGGGCCCTGGCCTTGCTGACATCGATATGCACTATGCGGGCATGGGGCAAAGGGCTGCGCAGCAGCTTGCCGTGGAGCATGCCCGGCAGCTTGAAGTCGTCGGTGTACATGGCGGCGCCGGTGGCCTTGGCGCGGCCGTCGGTCCTGGGAATATCCTTGCCTATGATGGCGTGTTTTTCCATTGGCAAACCTCGGTCTGAAGCTAGTTTTTCTTTCTCAGGGCCCGTTTCCTGGCATCCATGATGGCCCGGATGGTGAGCACGGTGGCCATTTTGTATCGATAATCGGCGCTGGCCCTCACATCGTCGATGGGCTGGGTGGCCTTGGCCGCCTCCAGGGCCGCCTGCTCCACGGTGCTGTCGGTCAGCTTTTCACCGATGAGCACCTGCTCGGCCCCCCCGGCCCGCACCGGAATGGGCGCGCAGGCGCCGACAAAGATCCGCAGGTCTTTACAGCGGTCCCGGTCGTCCAGGGCCAGCATCACCCCCACGCCCACGGCCGAACAGTCAAGCTTGGCCCGCGCCGAAAGGCTGAGGTAGGCGGTTGCCGAACGCGGCGGCGGCAGGGGGACGGTCACGGCGGTGACGATTTCGCCCGGCTCAAGCGCTGTCATGCCGGGCCCCCGGAAAAAGTCCTCCAGGGACATGCTGCGCTGCCCGCCGGGACCGGTTATCCGGACCCGGGCACCCAGGGCCAGCAGGGTGGGCGCATTGTCGGCAGAAGGTGAAGCGTTGCACAGGTTGCCCACCACCGTGCCCATGTTGCGCACCTGGACATTGGCCGTCTGGTCCGCGGCCTGAGCCACTCCGGGATAGTAACGCCGCACCGGCGAGGAGGCGGCCACGTCTGCCAGCAGGGCCGTGGCCCCGATGGTCAGACCCTTGTTGCGGCTGAAACTTATCCGCTCCAGGCCTTCTATCTTTTTCAGGCCCACGATGGCTGCAGGGTGGATCACCCGGAAGCGTATCTTGACCAGCAGGTCGGTTCCACCGGCCATGACCCGCCCATCCGGACCGGCCTGCGCAAGCAGATTCACGGCCTCGTCCACCGTGCGGGGCGCGAAATAGTCGAATCTTGGAATAGGCATGACAAGGACTCCGTCAGCTTTGATTGGATTTCATTTTATCGGCCGCATCCTGAACGGCCTCCACGATCTTGGCATAGCCTGTACAGCGGCAAAGATTGCCGGCCAGGGCCTCCCGGATCTGGTCTTCCTTAGGGCCGGGGTTGCGCCGGAGAAGGTCCAGGGCGGCGATCTCCATGCCGGGCGTGCAGAAACCGCACTGGATGGCTCCTTTTTCGATGAACGCTTCCTGGATGGGATGAAGCTTTTCACCGGACGGGGCAAGCCCTTCCACCGTAAGAATTTCCTTGCCGTCGGCCTCCACCGCCAGGGTGAGGCAGGAACTGACGGCCCGGCCGTCCAGCATGACGGTGCAGGCACCGCAGTCACCCGATCCGCAGCCGAACTTGGTGCCGGTCAGATTGAGATCCTCCCTGAGCACTTCATTCAGCGTGCGCCACGGGTCCACGGCCAGGTTGTAGGTATCGCCATTGACATTGAGGGTTATGGAATGTTTCATTTGCCGAGGACTCCCTAAGCAAGCGGAAAAATTAGGTTGTTTCCGGGTTCGGTTACCCGGGAAGGGGTATCGCATTTCAAACCATACTCTAAGTAGCTATATTACAGCTAAATTGTAATCCGTCAACCATAAACTTGACGACCGGACTTACCGGAAGGTTCCCTGTGAAACCATGGCGCGCAGTGTATTCAGGTTGGCAAGATCCCGGTCCCTGCCGCCATCTTTGGGGGTTTCCAGAATCTTGGCAATATCCGTCAGCCGGTGATGGTTCATCAGGCAGGCAAAGCCGCGGGCTCCGATATGTCCCTTGCCGATGTGGGTATGGCGGTCGATCCGCGAGCCGAGCGGTTTCAGGGAATCGTTGAGGTGCAGCAAGCCCAGCCTTTCCATTCCTATCACCCGGTCAAAGGTTTCCATGGTCTTCTGAAAAGCTTCTTCCGTTCTCAAATCGTAGCCGGCAGCAAAAACATGGCAGGTGTCGAAGCAGACCTCCACCTGTTCCGGATCACCCAGGGCGGCCATGATCTGCGCCAGGTGCTCGAACCGGTGACCGATGCCGGTACCCTGGCCGGCCGTGGTCTCCAGCAAAAGACGCACCCCGAGGCCGGCCGCATGCTCCAGGAGCTTTTTCAGGGCCGCCGCGATCCGCGCAATACCCTTTTCCGGACCTGCTCCCATGTGGTTGCCGGGATGAAACACCAGCAACCCGATCCCAAGCACGGAAGCCCGCTTGATCTCGTTTTCCATGGCCTTGCAGGAGCGCCGCCATTTTTCGGTATCCGGTGAGGCAAGATTGATCAGATAACCGGCATGGGCCGCCACCAAGACTATTTCGGCCCGGCGGCAGGCCTGCCTGAAAAGAGCTGCTTCATCCTCGGTGACCTGCCTTTCGCGCCAGGTGCTGGCGTTTTTGGTGAACACCTGGAATACCGGACAGCCGAGCCGGACCGCCTCGGCAACGGCCCGGTGATATCCGCCGGCGATGGAGAAATGGGCCCCCAGCAGGGGAAAGGACGGGCCGGAAGCCGATTTTTGCTGGTATGCGTTGATTTTCATGGCTGCTTGGCTTAGATAGTTCTGAAAACAGCTCCGGTATCGACGATTGTATTGTAAACGCTGAACGGCAGGCCGTGCAAGCTGCGGCCGGAAAAATACAAAATAAACGGTCCTGGCGGGTGTCGACCAGGGCAGCATAGTGCCAGCAATGGAAAACTCCGCTCAGGAAGACAAGATGAATCGACCTCCCGACCCGGCGGCACCTGTCCGCGGCCTGGGGCTGTGTTCCGGAGGGCTGGACAGCATGTTGTCAGCCCTTGTCCTGAGACACCAGGGCCTGGATGTGGAATGGATAACCTTCGAAACTCCTTTTTTCGGGGCTGACAAGGCCCGCCTGGCCGCCGGCCGGCTTGGCATACCCCTGCGGGTTGAGAACATAACCTCCCGATATCTTGAGTTGCTGAAAGACCCGCCCTGCGGATTCGGCAAGAACATGAACCCCTGCATGGACTGCCATGCCCTGATGTTCCGCATTGCCGGCCGGATCATGGAAAAAGAGGGGTTCGACTTTCTGTTCAGCGGAGAGGTGCTGGGCCAGCGTCCGTTTTCCCAGAACAGATCCGCCCTGCGCTACGTCGAAAAACATTCCGGCTACCGGGGATTTATTGTCCGTCCCCTGAGCGCCAAACTGCTGGAGCCGTCCATCCCCGAACAGCGCGGCCTGGTCGATCGCCAGGCTTTACTGGACATAAGCGGCCGCTCGCGCAAAAGGCAAATGGCCCTGGCCAAAAAATGGGGCATCCGGGATTATCCTTCTCCTGCCGGCGGCTGCCTGCTGACCGATCCGGGATACTCGGCCCGCCTGCGGGACCTGTACGCCAACGATGCCCGCATCGACGTGGCCGCCCTGGAGCTGCTCAAGTACGGCCGCCACCTGCGCCTGAACCCGCAGGTCAAGATAATCGTCGGCCGCACCAAGGAGGAAAACGAGCAGATCATCCGCTACTTCGACTCCCGATCGGACTTCCTGCTGAAAGTCAGAAAGTATCCCGGCCCCACCGTCCTCATGCCCCGGGGAGGAGACGAGCCGGCGGTGATGCTGGCCGCATCCATCTGTGCCGGCTACAGCAAGGCGCCCGAAACTCTTCCGGTGGCGGTCCGGGTCGCCACACCGCAGGGCCGCAAAACGGTCAACGTCCTCGGGATCGGCCCTGCGGTCGCCAAAAAATTTCTGATCCGGGCCGCCGGCTGAAACTGCCAAAACCTGTTCAAGTTTTTATCGATCCTGCCGATTGAAAAATACGGACAAACCTTTACCGCAATCGTACACAGGACAGCTCTGACCCTTCTGTCTGAGCTGAACCTGACAGGCCTCTGAAAGCCCGTTTCCACCGGCGGCCACTCTGCCGTGCAGTCTGCCATGGCCGGCTCCCGGGCAATCAGGGCCCTGAGAATATGAATCGTTACGCCATGACAGCCCATTGACAATTTTATTTAGGCGGTTTGACATGAAAAAAAAGACTGAACACTCTCAATATCCGCAAAAAAACCGTCAGGACAGTCCATCCGGCCAGGAAGATCCCCAGGCCTCTCTGCTTCACTCCCGAAAGATCAACAAAACTCTTTTCGACATTTCACTGGCGGTAAACACTACCGCCGACATCAACGAACTGTATCACTTCATCCATAAAACTCTTGCCGATGTCATCGACGTGACAAATTTTTTCATAGCTATCCTGGACCAGGAAAAGCGCACCCTATATTTTCCGTACCATGTGGACGAAATTGACGAATTATTCGATCCTATCACTGACTTCGATGTACACTCATGCCTGACCGGACTGGTCATATCACGCCGCCAACCGGTTCTGATGAAAAAAAACGAACTCCGCCAACGGGCGGCCCGGAACGGGGTATGGGGTGTGGTGCCCCAAGTATGGATGGGAGTTCCCCTGATTGTAAAGAACGAAATCATAGGGATTATGGCCGTCCAGAGCTACCGGGACGAAAACACCTACAGCGATCATGATCTTCAGGTGCTGGCGGCTGTTTCTCACCAGGTTGCACTCGCCATTGACCGTAAAAGATCGCATGACGAATTGAAAAAGAGCGAACAACGCTTCCGCCAGCTTTTCGAACAATACAACGACGCCATCTTTATCTATGATCTCCAAGGCCGTATCATCGACTGCAACGCACAGGCTGTCCGCATGTTCGGCTACAGCCGGGAAGAAATGTTGAAAACGGTCGTTACTCGGCTCTTTCCCGGCCGGGAAGACACCGGGCCTGACAAGTTCATTGAAAACATAATCGAACAGAGCCGTTCTTTGATCGAATCCCAGATGCAGAAGGCCGACGGCACCATCATTCATGTGGAAATCACCTCCTGCCTGATGGAAGAAGAACAAGGCAAAGTGGTCCAGCAGGTGGCGCGGGACATAAGCCCCCGCAAAGAGATGGAACAAGCCCTGGAAAAATCGCACCGGCAGTACATTCAGCTTTTCAACGCCTCGGTGGACGCCATCGTCCGCTACGACGCCAAGGGCCGGGTGGAATACCTCAACCCGGCCTTCACCCGAATGTTCGGCTGGACCTTCGAGGAGCTCAGGGGCAAGCGCATCGACTTCGTGCCGCCCGAGGCCGTGGAACAGACCCAGGCCATAATCGATAAAATGATCCGCGGTGAAAAAATCGCCAACTTCCCCACCCGCCGTCTGACCAAGGACGGCCGCATCCTCGATGTCGCCCTCAGTGTTGCCTCCATAATCAACGACAACAACGAAAACATCGGCAACGTGGTCATCATCCGCGATGAAACCGAACGCCGCAAAATGGAAGAAGAGCTGGAAAAATCGCGCCAGCAGTACATTCAGCTTTTCAACGCCTCGGTGGACGCCATCGTCCGCTACGACGCCAAGGGCCGGGTGGAATACCTCAACCCGGCCTTCACCCGAATGTTCGGCTGGACCTTCGAGGAGCTCAGGGGC
>JAMOUQ010000015.1 GCA_027068085.1 Desulfobacteraceae bacterium
TATTGCGAACCTGTAGATGGCGGGCAACGGGGATGTCCCCGATCGGCCCGGATGCAGCCAGCGCCCGTAAACACCATCCTTTTGGTGCTGAAATCTATTTCGCCGGAAAAGTCTGTAACTTTAGTGGAAAATCAGCTTGAATACTGGTCGGCGCGGTCATGCCGGGGACTCAGATTCCCAGAAATATCTTGGCGGTGGTGAAGTAGATCAGCAGGCCGGTGATGTCCACCACCGTTGTCAGGGCCGGGCTGGCCACCACCGCCGGGTCATAGTTCAGTTTGGCCGCTGCGATCGGCAGCAGGGCGCCGATGAGGGTCGATGTGATAACCTGGAGACCCAGGGCGATTCCGATGGCCCATCCGATCTGTACCAGCTGGTAGCCGGCAGGCAGGGCTTCTCCCTGCCCGAAAAAGATCACCCGTCCGAAAGTCAGCACTCCCAGAACAAGGGCCAGCAGCACGGCCACTCCAAGTTCCTTGCGCAGTACCTTGAACACGTCGCCAGGCCGTACTTCACCTATGGCAAGCGCCCTGACCACCAGGGTGGCCGACTGACTGCCGGTATTGCCGCCGGTGTCGGCCAGCATGGGCATGAAGGTCGCCAGGATGGCAAACTGGAGGATCAGTGCTTCGTAACGCTGGACGATTGCGCCCGAGATCAGGCCGATCATGGCCAGGATGACAATCCAGCCACAGCGGTTGCGGAAGTGGCCCCAGGCCGAGGTTTTCATGTAGGTGCTCACCTCGTGGGCGCCGCCGATGGCCATCAGCTTTTCCATGTCCTCGGTCTGTTCCTGGGTGATGATGTCGATGGCGTCGTCATGGGTGATTATACCCACCAGGGCGTCGCCGCCGTTGATCACCGGCAGGGCAAGCAGGTCGTATTTCTGGATCTTGCGGGCGGCCGTCTCCTGGTCTTCGTCCACCCGGACATGGATTACTTCCGGGTGCATGATTTCTTTGACTTTCTGGTCCGGTCTGGCCAGGATCAGGTCCTTGAGGGAGACAAATCCCAGCAGCCGGCGGTTGGGATCGACGACATAGGCGTAGTAAATGGTTTCGGTGTTGGGTGCTTCCCGCCTGAGCTGTTCGATGGCTTCGGCAGCGGTAAGTTCGGGGGTCAGGGTGGCGTAGTCGGAAGTCATTACCGCGCCGGCGGTGCCTTCTTCGTAAGAGCTCAGGCGCCTGATGTCTTCCCTTTCGGCCTGTGCCATCGCCGGCAGGATTTCTTCCTGCTTGTCTTCCGGGATTTTCTTGAACAGATCGGCCCTGTCGTCCGGGGGCATGTCGGAAAGCAGGCGGGCGGCCTGGTTGCGGTCCAGGGTGGCCAGGATTTCAGCCTGAAAATCCTGGTCAAGGTTGCTGAATATTTCGGCCCGCTGGGCAGGGTCGGCATGTTGCAGGGCCCGCCAGGCCTCTTCGGGGGCCAGGGCCGCCAGAAACTCGGCCACCACCACCGGGTGCCCCGACTCAAACAGCGATTTGAGCTCTATCGCTTTTCCGTCTTTGATCAATTCCCGCAGTTCAGGGGCGAGCAAGGGATTTTTCATGGTTCACCTCGCTGCCGGCCGCATTTCCATGTGCCTGCAGCCGGGGCGGTGAACCGAAGGGAGTTACGCCGCTGCCGGTCGTAGCCGGGGCGTAATCATGGCTGCATGCACAATGGATGGCTGGCCGGGATTTTCGTTTTGGCTGGCTGACCGCATTGACCTTGCTTGCTGGCAACTACTGCCGCCATCCGAATCGTTCATCGAATTATTCTCCTCGGCTGTGCTTGTAACACGAATATTTCGCATACCATGTGGAAAGTAGCCTATATATCTCTACGGCACCCGGTGTCAATTCAAAAATGGCCGCAGTCATTGTTTTTGCCGCAACTTGCAGGATTCAGAGAAAAATAATTCCGTGAAAATGTCGCCGTCATAACAGCGGATAGAAGCAAAAGGCGGATCGATTCGGCCTGCCGTATTGTAAAGTCACCGGCCGGTTGATCTGTCGAGCCAAAAAGGCTACTTTGCAGGTGGGGGTTCTGACGCGTTGGTTTGACACCACCGGCCTGCCGATGTTGAAGCTTTTCCACGATCCGGGCCGGCAGGACGTCAGGCCGGAATTCAGTGAGCCGGCAGTTTGTTGGAGATGGCAGGGGCCAACTGGAGGCCGGCAACCGGCAGCTGGGAATATCCAGGCGGGCCATGGTTGCCGGCCGGGATGGTCACGGTTTTCCGGGCTGTGGAAGAAACGAGGCTGTTTGCAACACAATGGAGGTAACTGGTGACATGAAGATGACAACCCGCAAGGAGGGAAACGACCTGGTGGTGGAAGTTTCAGGGCGGATGGATGCCCTTACGGCGCCGGAGTTCGAAAAAAAGATGCGGCAGCTGATGGACCAGGGCCGGGAAAGGTTCGTGGTCGACATGCAGCAGGTGGACTACATCAGCAGCGCCGGGCTGCGCAGCGTGCTTGTGATTTCCAAGGCCCTCAAGGCCGGCCGGGGCCGGCTGCTGCTGGCCGGCCTGGCCGATGCGGTCCGGGAAGTGTTCGAGATGACCGGTTTTGACCGCATCCTGGAAATTTATCCCACGGTTGCCGCAGCCATGGAAAAACTTTGAAACTGCGGAAAAGACTCTGAAAAATGCCCGACTGCGAGCAATACGATGCCCGGCTGGAAAACCTGCCCAGGATGCTGGAGCAGGTGACCGCCTGGGCCCGGCGATCAGGCCTGGACAGCAAAAAGGTGCGCAATCTGGAACTGGCGGCCGAAGAGGCCCTGGTCAACGTTTGCACCTACGCCTATGGCAGACGACCGGGCAGGGTGACCATCTGCTGCCGCCCCAGGGGCGACGGCGGCCTGGAGCTGGAGATCTCCGACCGGGGCCGGGCCTTCGATCCCCTGGGCCTGCCCGAGCCCGACCTCGATCCGGATGTGGGGCGGCGGGAAGTTGGCGGGCTGGGAATTTTCATGCTCCGCCGTCTGGCGGACCGGGTCACCTACCGCCGCAGCCGGGGCCGCAACGTGCTGACCCTGGAGATGACGGCAACAAGGGGGAATTGAGACCATGGACCGGGAAAACGGTTGCCGTTCCGGCGGCTGGAAAAAGATAATGGCGGCCCTGATGCTGGCAGCGGTCCTGCTGCCGGGTCCTGCCGGCAATGCCTGCCTGGCAGGCGACAGGCCCCTCAGGCGGGCTTCTTTCATCGCCCTCTGGGTGCCCCAGGCCCAGTTTGCCGGCTACTACATGGCCGGGCACAAGGGGATCTACGCAAAGCACGGCCTGGACCTTACCATCATCGACGGCGGACCGGATCGGCCGGCAGATACCTGGCTGGAGCAGGGACGGGCCGATTTTGCCACCCTCTGGCTATCGACCGCCGCCACCATGCGCAACCGGGGCGTTGCCGTGGTCAACATCGCCCAGCTGCTGCAGCGCTCGGCCCTGATGCTGGTGGCCAAGAAGTCTTCCGGCATCCATCGCCCCCGGGACCTGGACGGCCGCAAGGTGGGACTCTGGGACCCGGTCTTTCAGATGCAGCCCCTGGCCTTTTTCAAGAAGTTCGGAATCCGCGTCCGGCCGGTGCGCCAGTCCTACTCGGTCAACCTCTTTCTGCGCGACGGGGTGGATGCCGCTTCGGCAATGTGGTACAACGAGTATCACACCATTCTCATGGCCGGCCTGAACCCCGGGGAGCTGACCACCTTCTTCTTCGACAAGTACGGGCTCAACTTTCCCGAAGACGGCATCTACACTCTGGAAAGTACGTTTCGCAGAGACCCGCAGATGTGCCGGGCCTTTGTGCGGGCCTCCCTGGAAGGCTGGCGCTACGCCTTTGCCCATCCCGAGGAGACCATCGATCTTGTCATGGAGAACCTGCGCCGGACCAGGATTCCGGCCAACCGGGTCCACCAGGTGTGGATGCTAAACAGGATGCGCGATTTGATGCAGCCCGCAGGTGCTGGCGGCAGGTTCGGGGTTCTGAAGGCCTCAGACTACCGCCGGGTCACCGGGGTCTTGCTGGAAAACGGACTCATCGACAAGGTGGTTCCCTTCGGGCGGTTCTACCATGGTTGCGTGGAGTGAGGCGGTGAACGAAAAGGACCTTCAGACAGAGAAAAACAACCGGGCTTCCATGGGGCTTGCCTTCAAGCTTAGCCTGCTGGTGCTGGCCGGTGTGGGCCTGATCTTTGCCGCCGTCTTCGTCTACAACTACCAGGTCTCGCGCCGGATCATCACCCGCAACCTGGAGACCAGCGCCCGCAATCTGGCCATGGCCACGGTCAACAGGATCGATGCGGTGCTGCGGGCCGCAGAGCAGGTTCCGGCCGGGCTGGCGGTGATGCTGGAAAACAGCCGGATGAACGAGCGGGCCATGATGAACGTTCTCCACCGCCTGGTGGAGAACAACCCGGAGATCTCCGGGGCCACCATCGCTCTGGAGCCTTTCGTGCGCGGCCCGGCCGATGAAAGGTTCGCCCTCTACTTCTACCGCAACGGCAGCGAGGTGGATTTTACCCGCCTGGACTACGATTACTTCTTCCACGACTGGTACCAGATCCCCAAGGAACTGGCCCGGGCGGTCTGGTCCGAGCCGTATTACGGCGCCGGAGCCTGCGGCGGCCTGATGTCCACCTACTCGGTGCCCTTCTACCGGGTGACAGGGGGCAAGCGAATACTTGCCGGCATCGTCGCAGCCGATGTTTCCCTGACCTGGCTGCAAAAGACCGTGGCCTCCATCAAGATCGCCGAAACCGGCTATGCTTTTTTGATCTCCAAAAACGGCACATTCCTGACCCACCCTGATCAGAGCCTGATCATGAACGATACAATCTTCAGCGTGGCGGCGGCCGGAAACAGCAGACGCCTGCGTCAGCTGGGCCGCCAGATGACAAGGGGCCGTTCGGGTTATTGCCAGTTTCGCAGCATCCATACCGGCAAGCAGTGCTGGCTGGTTTACGAGCCCCTGCCTTCCAACGGCTGGTCCCTGGGAGTGCTTTTCCCCCAGCAGGAGCTGATGGCCGATATAAAGAGCCTCAACCGGACGGTGCTCATTCTGGGCCTGGGAGGCTTCCTGGTGCTGCTGGTTGTAATCATCCTGATCGCCAGGTCGATCACCGGGCCGGTGCGGGCCCTGTCCGAGACTGCCGAGCAGATCGCCCGGGGCAACCTGGACGCCAGGCTGCCGGTCATCGCCTCCCGGGACGAGGTCGGCCGTCTGGCGGAATCTTTCCGCCACATGCAGGAGGCCCTGAAAAAATACATTCGCGACCTGGCCGAGACCATAGCCTCCAAGGAAAGGATCGAAAGCGAGCTGAAGATCGCCCACGACATCCAGATGGGGATACTGCCCAAGGACTTTCCGCCTTTTCCCGACCGCCGGGAGATTGACATCTACGCCACCTTGCGTCCGGCCCGCCAGGTGGGAGGAGACTTCTACGACTTTTTCTTCGTCGACCGGGACCACCTCTGGCTTGCCGTAGGCGATGTCTCCGGCAAGGGGGTTCCGGCGGCCCTTTTCATGTCCATGACCAAGACCCTGGTAAAGGCCAAGTCTTCCCGCGGCCTTGCCCCCCACAAGGTGCTGGCGCGCGTCCAGGAAGACCTGGCCCTGAACAATCCGTCCATGATGTTCGTCACTCTTTTTCTGGCCGTGCTGGACCTGCGTACCGGCGACCTGGAATACTGCAACGCCGGCCACAACCCGCCCTGCATTATCCGGGCAGACGGCAAGATCTACGGGCTGGAGTCGGGCCGGGGCATGGCCCTGGCAGTGGTGGACGATTTTCGCTACCGTTCTGCCACGGTGAAGCTTGCCCGGGGCGAAGCGGTCTTTTTATACACAGACGGGGTCACCGAGGCCATGAACGGTGCCGGCGAGCTTTTCGGGCAGCGGCGCCTGGAGCAGGCTCTTTGCCGGCTGGCACCCGGTGCCGGCCTGGAGCTTGCCGACCGGATCATGGCCGGGCTGGAAGACTTCAGCCGGGACGTTGACCAGTCCGACGATATCACCATGCTTCACCTTGTTTACCACGGGCCGGTCTGCCGGACTTTCCCATAGCGAATTGTAAAAATGTTCGCGGCGGTGCCCTGACGGCTCCCTGCCCGCAAATTGTTGACAACACAGATGGGTTGGAATAGATATTTGCGATTTGCAGGTAGGTGTATTTATCCAGGCATGAAGGACCGGTGATGGTGAAAACCTGGTTTGGCTGCAAGGTGCGGGCCGTTTTTTTGGCCCTGGCCATAGGGCTGCTTATGGCCGTGGCGGCGTCCGGGGACCAGTCCCCGGGCAAGGAAGGTCTGAAGGCCGGCGATTCCCGGGGCGCGGCCGCCGGCGATCAGGCGCCTGAATCGGGCACGGTCAAGGCGCATGTCTATTTCGGGGCCGAAAGCGGCAGCTACCTGCGGGCCGAACAGGTCAGGCTGGAAGCCGGACCCGATCCGGTCCTTTTCGGGCGCCGGCTGCTGGAGGCGTTGATTGCCGGTCCAAGGCCTCCCGGCCGGGCAGTGCTGCCCACAACCACCGTGGTGCGGTCATTTTTCATCCGGTCCGATGGCACGGCCTATGTGGACCTGGAAAGCAAAAGCCTGGAAGGCTGGCCGTTCAGCGCCCTGTCGGAGCTGCTGGCCGTTTACGCCATAGTCGATACCCTGGTGGTCAACCTCGACCAGGTTGACGCCGTCAAGATAACCCTGGACGGCACGGAGAGCCCGACCCTGGCAGGCCATGTCGATCTGAGCCAGCCGCTGGCGGCCGATCTGTTGTGGGTAAGATGACATGGCGGCCAGCCGTATCACGTAGAGTATCTGGCGGAAGAAGGAAAGACGATTCAGACGGAGTCTTGTTTTTCTTACGAAAAAAACCTGTACGGCTTATATCGGCGAGTTTGTGATGAAAAAAATGGGCAAAATTGAGAAGCTGCGCAACATTGGCATCATAGCGCATATCGACGCCGGCAAGACAACCGTCACCGAGCGTATCCTGTACTATACCGGAAGATCGCACAAAATCGGCGAAGTCCACGATGGCGAAGCCGTCATGGACTGGATGGCCGACGAGCAGGAAAGGGGGATCACCATCACCTCGGCGGTGACCTCCTGCCAGTGGTCAGGATGCGAGATCCAGCTGATCGATACCCCGGGCCACGTGGATTTTACCATTGAGGTGGAGCGCTCCCTGAGGGTCCTGGACGGAGCCGTGGGCGTTTTCTGCGCCGTGGGAGGTGTCGAGCCCCAGTCCGAGACGGTCTGGCGTCAGGCCAACAAGTACCGGGTCCCCAAGCTGGCCTTTGTCAACAAGATGGACCGGGTGGGAGCCGATTTTTTCGGCACCGTCGGCCAGATGGTGGAAAAGCTCAAGGCCAATCCCCTCATCATGCAGCTTCCCGTTGGCAAGGAAGACGAGTTCAGGGGGGTAATCGACCTTGTGGACATGAAATTCGTGGTCTGGGACGATGACAGCCTGGGAGCCCGTTTCGAAACGGTTGAGATTCCGGAACAGCATCTGGAAGAGGCCCGGCAGTACCGCGAAAAGCTGATCGAGACCGTCGCCGATACCGACGACCGGATAATGGAGGCTTACCTGGCCGACGAGTCCATCGAGCGCGGTGATCTGCTGGCCGCCATCCGCAAGGCCACCATCGGATTGGAACTGGTGCCGGTGCTTTGCGGCAGCGCCCTGAAAAACAAGGGTGTTCAGCCGTTGCTGGATGCCATCGTGCGCTATCTGCCCAGCCCTGTGGATCTGCCTCCCATCGAAGGGGTCGATCCCGACACCAAGGAAGCTGTGGTCTGCCCGTCCAGGGACAACCATCCCCTGGCGGCACTGATATTCAAGGTGTCGATGATCGAGGGCCGCAAGCTGTCGTTTGTCAGGGTATACAGCGGCAGGCTCGAGGCCGGCAAGGAGGTTTTCAACGCCACCCGGGGCGGCAAGGAAAAGCTGGCCCGGATTCTGCGGATGCACGCCAACAAGCGCGAGCGGCTCGATAAAGCCGGTGCCGGCAGCATAGTCGGAGTGGTCGGACTGAAAAAGGCCGGCACGGGCGACACTCTATGCAGTGCGGACAGACCGGTGGTCCTGGAAAACATCGAGGTCTACGAGCCGGTCATCTCGGTGGCGGTGGAGCCCAAGACCCATTCGGACCAGGACAAGCTGGAACAGGTCCTGGCCAAGTTCCTGGTCGAGGATCCCACCCTGAGCGTCAAGCAGGACGAGGATACCGGCCAGATCATCCTTTCCGGCATGGGCGAGCTGCACCTGGAAGTGATCGTCAGCCGCATGCAGCGCGAGTTCAACACCCAGGTCAACGTGGGCAAGCCCCAGGTGGTCTACCGCGAGACGATTGCCGGGTCGGCCGAGGCAGAAGCCGTCTTCGACAAGGAAGTGGCCGGTTCGGCCCATTTTGCCGGTGTGAAACTGAGGGTTAGTCCCACCGAGCGGGGGACCGGCAACGTCTTCGAGTCCAGGGTGGACGAAAGCGTCATCCCGGCCCAGTTTCTGCCGGCCGTCGAAAAAGGGGTCACGGAGTCCCTGGCCGCCGGAGCCTTGATGGGTTATCCCGTGGTGGACGTAAAAGCCGAGGTCGTCGGCGGGCGGTTCAACGAACACCATTGTTCCGAGCTGGCCTTTACCGTCAGCGCCTCCATGGCTTGCCGGGAGGCTCTGGCCAAGGCCGATCCCTACCTGCTGGATCCCATCATGGAAGTCGAGATCTTCGTTCCGGAAGAATACATGGGCGAGGTCATCGGCGACCTGAACTCCCGCGGAGGCAAGATAGAAGGGATCGAGGCCAAGGGCGGTGTCCAGGAGATCAGGGCCATGGTTCCCCTGGCCCGCATGTTCGGCTATTCCACCAGCCTGCGGTCCGCCACCCAGGGCCGGGGCACCTTCAGCATGCGTTTTTCACATTTCGATAAGATCTGATCCTCTTGTCCGGGGGAACATTTGCCGGGAATTTCAGGCGGGCGGCCGCTTTCAGTTTTTGGAGCCGCTTTTCCGAGCTGCAGTAGGCAGGTCTGCCAGCAGCTGCCGGAGCTTGTCTTTCAGACTCGGGTCCGTTGTTTTTTCCAGTGCCCGGCGGATGTGGAAGCGGGCTTTTCGGGGCTGGTGTTTTTTAAGATAGAACTGGCCGAGGTAATAATGGGCCCGCGCCAGTTTGCCGCTTTCGCCGACAAGCTGCCCCAGGAAATAGTACCCCTCCGGGTAATCCGGGTGGGTGGCGATCAGTTTTTCCAGGGTCGCAATGGCCTGATCTTTCTTTCCGGCCTCGGCCTGGCTGCGTCCCAGGTAAAATAGGATCTCGGGATGCTTGCCGCCCATGTCCAGGGCGCTTTGCAGGGTTTGCCCGGCCGCCTGCCATTTTCCTTCCAGAAAGTAAAGCCGGCCAAGATCCTTGACCACCAGCGGGTCCAGGGCCATGCGGGAGACAGCGGCCTTGAGATGGGTTTCAGCCTCCTGGAGGCGGTTGGCCCTGATCAGGGCCAGGCCGAGGCCGTATTGGCCCATGGGATCGTTGGCATTGGCGGCCAGTATGGTTCTGAAATGCTTGAGGGCTCTTTCCAGATTGCCGTAGCGGCCTATGAAGTAAGTATGCATCCTGGCATAGGCGTTCGCGGTCTTGTTTGACGGCGGCGGTCGTTTTTTGCCCTTTTCATGGCGTTCGATCCAGGTGTCGATGTATGCCAGCCTGGCTTCGACCGCCGGATGGG
Organism: Desulfobacteraceae bacterium; assembly: GCA_027068085.1. Lineage (GTDB taxonomy): Bacteria > Desulfobacterota > Desulfobacteria > Desulfobacterales > Desulfosarcinaceae > JALVQM01. The sequence continues at coordinate 9,704 of JAMOUQ010000015.1, forward strand.
TTTTGAGGTAGGTGGGGATCTGCTTGCTGCCGAACCATTGCTTGGAGCGGATGGCTTTCAGGACCTTCAGCAGTCCCCTGGCGCTGTAGCCGGCCTTTGAAAGGTTGAGCAACCCTATTTCATCGGCCTGGATCTCGTCCTTGCGGCTGTAAGAGAGCATGGCGCTCTGGCCGGCGGCCATGGACCCCACGGCAAGGGCGTTGCCCGGGGCGGCCGCACCGCCCATTCCGAGAAAGATTCCGGCCACCATCCCGGCCAGGGTGGCTATCTGAACCTTCTTGGCCTTCTGGATGCGGCGGCTGATGTGGCGGCAGATGACGTGGGCGATTTCATGGGAGAGGATACCGGCCAGCTGGTCTTCGGTATCCATTATTTCCAGCAGGCCGCTGTTGATGAAAACATGGCCGGCGGGGGTGGCAAAGGCGTTGTAGACGTCGGAACGGATGACGTAGAATCTGTAGTCGAAAGGTTGCGGGCCGGCCACCGCCAGGATCTTGCGGCCGATGCGGTCGATGACGCCGGTGATCTCAGGATCGGTTATGAATTGGTATTGCCCGGCAACATGTCTGAGGACCTGCCGGCCCAGGTCCTTTTCCTCCTTGATGGTCAGGGCCGGGCAGGGGGGAGCGCCAAGTCCGATGGATACGGTCACCACCAGGATGATTTTCAGAAGCTTGAGCGGCCATCGGCTTATATGTTTGGTCTGCATGATAACGACTTTCAGTGAGAAACGCCTTGGTATTACCTTTTCTGTCGATCCGATCATGGCATATTCCATCTTTCTTTTCAAACCACCTCTTTTGTGATACATGTTTGGGCCATGGCACAGGTGATCTGCATAGCCAACCAAAAGGGCGGGGTGGGCAAGACGACTACGGCCATCAATCTGTCCACGGCCCTGGCAATATTCGAAAAAAAGACCCTCCTGGTGGACTGTGATCCCCAGGCCAATGCCACCACCGGAATGGGGGTCGAAAAGTCCGGCCTGCAAAAGACCCTCTACCATGGCATGATCGGCCAAGCCGACGCCAGGCAGCTGATGGTGGACTACAGGGTGGAAACCCTCAAAATATTGCCTTCCAGGGTGGAATTGATCGGCTTCGAGGTGGAGATGATGAGCCAGCCCGGCCGGGAGACGGCATTGAAGCGCCTCCTGGCCCCGGTCCGTGATGATTTCGACTATATCCTCATAGATTGCCCTCCCTCCCTCAGCCTGCTGACCGTAAATGCCATGACCGCCGCCGACACCCTGCTGATACCCTTGCAGTGCGAGTTCTATGCCCTGGAGGGGTTGAGCCAGCTGATGCAGACCTACCGGCGCATCCGGAACGGTCTGAATCCGGACTTGCAGATTGCGGGCATCCTGCTGACCATGTTCGACCGCCGGACCAACCTCTCCCAGCAGGTGGCTGAAAATGCGACCGGTTATTTCAAGGAGCTCGTCTTCAGAACGGTTATTCCCCGTAACGTCCGGCTGGGGGAATCGCCGAGCTTCGGCAAGCCGATCCTGCTCTACGACGCCACTTCCACCGGTTCGAAAAGCTATTTTGCCCTGGCCAGGGAAATTCTCAACAACCACGGTTCCGGAAGATTACAGGCAGCCCCATGAGTGCTAAAAGCAAAGGCGGCTCAGGCGCCAGGAAACGCAGGAAGATGGTTCTGGGAAAAGGGCTGGAAGCCCTGATTCCGGAAGGGCCGGCAGCGGCGGACGAGCAGCCCGCAGCCGGGAAGGATTTTTTTCATTGCCCCCTGGATGATATCGTGCCCAATCCTTACCAGCCCAGGCTCAACTTTTCGGCCGAAGAGCTGCGGCAGCTGGCAGATTCGGTGAAGGCCCAGGGGGTTTTGCAACCGCTGCTGGTGCGCCCTCTTGCTGCAGGCGGCTACGAGCTGGTCGCCGGTGAGCGGCGCCTGCGGGCGGCCCGCCTGGCCGGTCTGAACACGGTTCCGGTGGTGGTCAAGGATGTTTCCGATGCCGAGATGATCGAAATGTCGATCGTGGAAAACATCCAGCGGGAAAATCTCAATCCCATGGAGGAAGCCGAGGCTTATCACCGGCTGATAACCGAATTCGACCTCACCCAGGAAGAGGCTGCCGCCAGGGTGGGTAAAAGCCGTTCGGCCGTTGCCAATTTTCTGCGCCTGCGCCAGTTGCCCGAGCCCATCAAGGCCAGCATCATGGACGGCAAGCTCAGCATGGGCCACGCCCGGGCCCTGCTGGGGGCCGAAACCCCCGCTCATCAGACAGCGGTCTGGAGGGCCGTGATCGAAAAAGGCCTTTCGGTGCGCCAGACCGAAGCCATGGTCAGGAAGCTGCGCAAAGGCACCCCAAAGCCCAAGTCCGACAGTCCGGATTCCGGCAACACCTTCTACGCCAGCCTTGCCGAGGACCTTTCGCGCCGTTTCGGCACCAAGGTCCAGATCAAGCGGAAGGGCAAGGTGGGCAAACTGGAGATCGAGTTTTACAATGATCAGGACCTGCAAAGGGTCCTGGACTTGCTGGATGCCGGCCAAAGCGACCTTTGACAAAACCGTGGGACTGCATATCATCATAGACGGGTACAACCTGATCCGGCGCAGCCCGGCCATGGCCAGGCTCGACCGCCGGGACCTGGAGGCCGGGCGCATGGCCCTGGTGAAAAGACTGGCGGCCTATAAAAAGGTGAAGCATCACCGTCTGACCGTGGTTTTCGACGGTGCCGGCGGGCCGGCCGGATTGTTGCGCCGTGACCGGATCCGGGGAATAGAGATCCATTTTTCAGGGCCCGGAGAAACGGCCGACACCCTCATCAAGCGGATGGTCAGAAACGCCGGGGACAGGGTGCTGGTCGTCAGCTCCGATCGCGAAGTGACAGGCTTTGCCGCTGCCGCCGGAGCCGATACCTTAGAGAGTGAGCTCTTCGAACAGCGGCTGGCCATGGCCGAGATGATGGAGCTGAAAGGGCCGGCGGACGAGGTCCCGGAAAGGCAGCGCCGCCTGACGACCCGCAAGAAAGGCCCCGCCCGCAGGCTTTCCAAGAAACAGCGGCGCCAGCAGAGGATGCTCGCGAAACTCTGAAGGAGGAGGCTTTCGTCAGGATGATGGCAACCCCTGTAAGAAACCGGGTGATCGGTCGATGAAAAAGATTTGCGTAATTGACGGACAGGGAGGCGGAATAGGCAGTACCGTTATCAGGAAGCTCAAGGATGTCTTCGGCGAAACGGTCGAGATCATCGCCCTGGGAACCAATGCCATTGCCACGGCCCAGATGCTCAAGGCCAAGGCCAACCGGGGGGCTTCCGGTGAAAACGCCATCGTCCGCATGGCGGCGGCAGCCGATGTGATCATCGGCCCCCTGGCCGTCGTCCTGGCCCACTCAATGATGGGAGAAGTCACCCCGGCCATGGCAGAGGCCGTATCGGCCAGTCCGGCGGTCAAACTTATTCTGCCCCTGACCCAGGAAAGGATTTCCATAGTGGGGGTGTGCGATGATCCCCTGCCACACCTGGTGGACATGCTGATCGAACAACACCTGCGGCCGGTTCTGGAGGATTGAGGCCGGCCCTGCAGGATAAAATCACATTTTGGAGGAAGTCCCATGTGTGAAGCCAACGCCTACATCATAGAAAACGACGAACCCCGTCTTATCATGGAAGCCGTCGATACCATCGAGCCGTCTGACGAAGGGTTGAAACTGGTCAACATCTTCGGCGAGCAGAAGTTCGTCAAAGCCTCCATTCATGCCCTTTCGCTGGTCGATCATAAAGTGTACTTGAAACCTTAGCCGGCCACCATGAAGATCATCGTAGCCAGGACCGCCGGATTTTGCATGGGCGTCCGGCGGGCAGTGGAGATGGTGTTCGATGCTCCCGGCAAGTACACTGCTCCCATCTATACTTACGGCCCCCTGATTCACAATCCCCAGGTTCTTGACCTGTGCGCGGAAAAGGGGATCAGGATCCTGGATACGATTCCGGAAAAAGGGTGCGGTACGGTCCTCATCCGGGCCCATGGTGTCCCGCCCCGGATCAAGACCCGGCTGAAGGCAGCCGGTTTCACCGTGGTAGATACCACCTGTCCCAGGGTTATCAAGGTTCAGACCATAATCCGCGCACAGGCCCGAAAGGGTTACGAGGTCATCATCCTGGGTGACCAGGATCATCCCGAGGTCGTCGGCCTGCTGGGCTATGCCGGAGACCGGGGCCACGTGGTGGGCAGCCTGGAAGCTCTGGCGCAGCTGCCCGAGTATGAAAAGGCCATCGTCGTGGCCCAGACCACCCAGAATACGCGGCTGTTCGAGCAGGTCCAGAGCTGGGTTGAAAGCCGCCGGCCCCATTACCGGCTGTTCAACACCATCTGTGATTCCACCGAGAAAAGGCAGCACGAAGTCAGGCGGATGGCTCCCCATGTCGACGCCCTGGTGGTCGTCGGCGGCAGGCAAAGCGGCAATACCAGGCGGCTGGCCGAGATAGCATCTAATTACGGAAAGACAGCCTTCCATATTGAAACCGCCGCCGAGCTGGATGCCGATTCCCTGGCCGGGTGCCGCAGCATAGGTATTACCGCAGGGGCCTCGACCCCGTCCTGGATCATCAAACAGGTGTTCCGGGCAGTGGAAAAACTGCCGACGGTAAAGCCTGCCGGTCTGGGGGGGCGCTGGCTTACCTTCCAGAGGGTATTGCTGCTGACCAATGTTTATGTCGCCTTGGGGGCCGGATGCCTGGCCTTTGCCGTCTCCCAGCTGCAAAGAGGACATCTGGTGGCCGAGCATGTGCTGGCCGCCATGTTTTACGTGTTGTCGATGCATATTCTCAACCACCTCACCGGCCGGGCAGAAGACCGTTACAACAGCCCGGACCGGGAGCGTTTCTATTCGGCCCACAAGCGGCTGCTGGCAGCAGTCGCCCTGGCGGCCGGGACACTGGGCTTGATGGCTGCTTTCCGGATGGGTCGACTCCCATTCGGAGTGCTGCTGGTCATGAGCGCCCTGGGTCTGGCCTACAATATTCAGCTGGTGCCGTCAGGAGTCTGGCCGCGCTTGCGATGGCGACGGCTGCGGGACATCCCCGGATCCAAAACCCTGCTGATAGCCTTGGCCTGGGCGGTCGTGACCAGTCTGTTGCCTGTTCTGGGCGGCCGGCATCCCTCTGGCTGGGCGACCATTGCGAGTTTTGGCTGGACCGCCGGAATGGTTTTCAGCCGCACCCTGTTTTTCGATATTCTCGACATGCAGGGGGACCGGATCGTCGGCAAGGAGACCCTGGCCATAGTTCTGGGCGAGGAAAAATCCTTCAAACTCATTTACACAGTTTTGGCCATTACGGTCTTGGGCCTCGTGGCCGGGGCGTTGGCCGGCCTCCTGCCGCCCCTGGCCTATGGCCTGACAGGTTGTTCACTGCTTATGGCGGCCATGGCCTGGAGGCACCAGCGCCGCTGTGAGCCGGCGGGGATAAAGCTGGAATTCGGGGTTGAGAGCATTTTCATCCTGGCCGGAATAATGGCCCTGATTTTCTGCCTGCTGGCGGGGAAATGCTGATAATCAGGACCCCAGGCGGGGCTCCTGGCCTTTGAGCAGGCGTTTGATGTTGTCCTTGTGGCGATAGATTATCAGGGCCGCTATAAGCCAGGTCGCAACCAGAAGGGCCCGCTTGTCGCCAAAGAGCCAGACCGCCGGCGGCAGGGCGGCGGCTGCTGCCAGGGATCCGGGCGATACCCTTTTGCTCAGCTTCACCACGGCGGCGAATATCGCGGCTGAAATCAGGCAGGCCGCCGGACAGTCGATCAGATAGACTCCGGCGGCGGTGGCGACTCCTTTGCCGCTGGGTCTGAAACCAAGGTAGACCGGGAACAGGTGTCCGCAGACAGCTGCCAGGGCCACCAGGGCCACCAGTGTGTCGTGCTGGCCGGGGCTGAAATGGCTTTCCAGGGCCAGGCTGACTCCGGCCGGCAGGGCGCCCTTGGCGGCATCCAGCAAGAGGGTGACCAGGCCCAGACGGTTGCCGGCCAGCCGGCGGACATTGGAGGCCCCGACGTTGCCGCTTCCGTGTCGCCTGATGTCTATTCCGGCATAGATCCGGCCCAGGATCAGGGCCCAGGGAATGGACCCCAGCAGGTAAGCCCCGAGCGGCAGGCAGATGAAAAGAAGTGTTTTTTCCATACCAAATTAGTTAAAGCCTGAGTCGAACGCTTCAAATTTCGATAATATACACGGGATACACCCTTTTAGGCAATATGGCAAACCACCTGTCGGGTGACAGGTAAAACGCTCTGCCCGTGTTTATAATTTGTTGATGTTAATGAAACGCTCGGCTCGCGGCTGCCGGAGGATGCGCCCGTGGACCCGGTAAAGATTCCCATCGACGGCGTGCTGGACCTGCATACTTTCGATCCGCGCCAGCTGCCACAATTGCTCGACGATTACCTGGAAGCCTGCCTGGAGGCCGGAATCGGTTCGGTAAGGGTGATTCACGGCAAGGGCGGCGGCGTTTTGCGCCGCAGGGTCCACGGGCTGCTGGAGCGGCACAGGCTGGTGCGGTCCTTCAGGGACGCACCGCCGGAAGCCGGGGGATGGGGGGCCACTCTGGTGGAATTAAAACGCGATAAATTTGTTGAATAATATTTAATTTATGATATAGAATCAAAATAAATAAACGGTAATTTGTGACAGGGTCCCAAAAAAGTTTGAAAACTGAATGGCTTCGTAACGATTTCCGACTACTTGCGATGCCGTCAATCTGTTTCCAGCCTTCAAAGGGGGTGCCCCCATGCCCGCCACCGTACTGGTTATAGACAATGAACCCGATCAGGTCGACATAATGTCTCAGATACTTGCCAAGCTGGGCCATAAAGTGGTGACCGCCGTTTCCGGAACAGACGCCCTGGCCGTTCTGGAAGCCAACCGGGTGGATATCGTTTTCCTCGATTTGATAATGCCCGACATGGACGGCACCGAGCTTTGCGAACGGATCAAGATGATCAATCCCCGGGCGGTGGTCTTCGCCTTTTCCGGCCATGTGTCACTGTACGATCCCGATAAACTGAAAAAAGTAGGTTTTGCCGGGACCATTTCCAAACCCATCGATATAGGCCAGATAGGCAGGGCGATTGAAGACGTGGTTGGAAATCGCAGATAGGCCCTTGTCGCGGCTCAGCCGGAGATCAGGAAGGAGATGCCGAAGATGGCCAGATTGCCGGTGACGTGGATCACCACCGGTGATGCCAGGCTGCCGCTTTTCTCGTAAGCCAGGGCAAAGACTATTGCTCCTATCAGCTGATTGAAGGGAAGACCTTCCACCGAGTGCAGGCTGACAAACAATGCGGTGGAGCCGCAGACGGCCAGGCCTGTTCCCCATCGTCTCAGGTAGCCGTATACAATGCCGCGGAAGAAAAACTCCTCGGCCACCGGGCCGATGACACCACCGACTGCCAGGAACCACAAGCGTTCAGACAATGCCGGAGGCAGCTGGGCCCTGGCCAGGGGTAAAAGGTCGATGCCGCCCAAAAACAGGGCGCCTGTGTAAACTGCCAGCCCGGCCAGTGCGAAACAGGCCGACCAGACGGCACCATGGATGAGTCCCGGTACCAGCCGGCGGCGGGAAATACCGAATCCCGGCAGGCCGCCGAACCTGGCCGCGGCGGCCCAGCAGCCGGCTGTCTCCAGGATTCTGGCAGCAGCCAGCAAAGGCCATTTGCCGGCGGGCCAGGCTTTCAGGGCCAGCCACAGCCCTGCCTCCAGGAACAGGATCAGGCTGCAGGCCGCAATCAGGCAGGCCGGAGTTATTCTCCTTGTTTCCATCCCAGACGCCTCAAGGCCTTGTAAGCATAGTACTGGACATACCAGTGGCCGGTTGAAGTCAGTTTTGCCATAATCGGGGCCAGGGCCGCCTTGTCGTTCCTTTCAGCCAGCGCAGCCAGAACCTGACAGACCACGTTGGGATGGGGATCTCCGAGCATGCGGTAAAGATCCTGCAGTGTCGCCGGGCTGCGGCTTACCCCCAGGGCCTTGGCAAGCCAGTACCGTTCGACGATCCGGCCTTCTTTGCATAGCCGGCGATAGCGGGGGAAGCTGGAGATTTCAAGCCGGTTGTCTGCTATCTGCCGCAGGGCCGCCAGGCGCAGGTGCCAGTTGTCGCCGGCAATGGCGCTTGCCAGCTGCCGGCCGTCCAGTCTGCCGGCCGCCCTGGTGCCGGTGAAAACCGGCCAGAGCAGAGCGCAGCCCAAAAGAAGACAGAAGAGGGCAGCCAGGGGTTGAGCCCTGCTCCTGCCGGCAAGGCCGTGCATAAGGCGCATTACGGTGTTGAAAACCGTAAGGTAGAGCATAACCGGAAAACCTATCAATAATCCGTAAAAAGTAACTGTTCGGAACCTGGACAGGTGATCTGCGGCCGAGGAGAACTTGGAGATAAACTTGCGGGGGTGCCTTATAAATTCCTGCCAAAGGACAACCACCCTGGCCCCGGAGGGGCTGGTCAGCCAAAGCTGCCGGTCCGGAAGGCTTATCAGCATCTGGGCCGCATCCCTGCCGGCTATGGGGATTATATCGTTTCCGACAAGTACCCGCCGCAGCCCGGCAAGGCCGCCGGCGCTGTTTTCCAGATAGCAGGTGCGGACGGTCTGCTGCTGAAAGTTCTTGAAGCTTCTGGCCGGATACATCGTGTAGTTGTAATAGAAATCGTTGATCATTCTGCCGGCGGGGTTGGAAAGGAGCAGGTAATCACGGATATTGATGAACAGCTGACTGTTCATCTGACTGTACCACAGACCGGTGAGCACGACCAGCGGTGTCAGCAACCAAGGCAGGCCGGGATTGATCCGGGCCCGTTGCCGGATTGCCGCTGTGGCTGTCACGGCCGGAATCAGGACGGCGTAAAGTGTTCCCGGCCCGGTGAAGCCGCCCAGGTTTAGCCAGACCACCAGGGCGGCCCAGGCCGTGACGGCTGCCAGGGCGAAAATACGGGAACGCCCGAAGGTGTTCTTCCAGGCGTTGACCGTCGCCCATGTTGCAATGGCCAGCCCGGCACCGATGCTCAGGGTGAAAAACAGGCCGCCCCAGAAGGCAGAACCCCAATGGCCGAGCTTGGCGGCCGCCTCTCCGAACGGGACCGGCAGGTAGCCCGCAGCGGTTATCTGCCGCATTTGTTCGAGAGTCAGCAAATTGGAGTGCCTTACATGGAAGAATGCTATGATCTGGGCCGCAAGCAGACCGGCTGCAAGTGGCAGGGGGAAAAATGACGGTTTGGCCGGTCCTTTTAACATTGAACCTTTTTCCTGGCGCTAAATTCGGATTTATGCTAATTAAAGCCTGATTTTTGTGTATAATCACCCATCCGGAAGATATGATCAAGTAAAAGATCCCGCAAAGTTCAACGGGCAGTGACAAACAACAGCCATGCCACAATAGCTGCCGGACCGGCGCAAAGGCCGGTCTGACCGGAGAAGGGAGCCGATGCTTTGCAGAAAAAGGCATTGATAACCGGTGTTGCCGGTCAGGACGGAGCCTATCTGTCTGAATTCTTGCTGGCAAAGGGTTATCAGGTCCATGGGATCAAAAGGAGGGCCTCGTCTTTCAATACGGCCCGGATCGATCACCTCTATCAGGATCCTCACGAAGGGCGGGTCAGTTTCCGGCTTCATTACGGCGATCTCACCGATTCCACCAACCTGATCAGGATAATCCAGGAAGTGCAGCCGGATGAGATTTACAACCTGGCGGCTCAGAGCCATGTGAAGGTTTCCTTCGAAACCCCGGAGTATACGGCCAATACCGATGCCCTTGGGACCCTGCGCCTGCTGGAGGCCCTCAGGATCCTGGGCATGGAGAAAAAAACCCGTTTTTACCAGGCATCGACCAGCGAAATGTTCGGCAAGGCGGCCGAAATCCCCCAGCGCGAGACCACGCCTTTTCATCCCCGCAGCCCTTACGGAGTGGCCAAGGTCTATGCCTACTGGATAACCGTCAACTACCGCGAGGCATACGGGATTTTCGCCTGCAACGGCATCCTGTTCAACCACGAGTCCCCCATCCGCGGGGAAACCTTTGTCAGTCGCAAGATAACCCGCGCCGCAGCCCGCATCAAGCTGGGCCTTCAGGACACCCTCTACCTGGGCAATCTCGACTCCAAACGGGACTGGGGCCATGCCCGGGATTATGTAAGGGCCATGTACCTGATGCTGCAGCAGGAGCAACCCGACGATTACGTCATTGCAACCGGCCGCTGCCACTCGGTGCGCCGGTTCGTGGAAAAGGCCTTCCTGGAAGTGGGGATCAGAATAGCCTGGAAGGGCAGCGGCCTGGAAGAGGTGGGCCTTGATGACGCCTCGGGCCGGGCGCTGGTGCGGATCGACCCCCGCTATTTCAGGCCCAGCGAGGTGGATGTACTGACCGGTGATCCTGCCAAGGCCAGGCACAAGCTGGGCTGGGAGCCTTCCATAGGCTTCGATGAGCTTGTAAGGACCATGGTCAGGGAAGACATGGATGAGGCCCGCAAGGAGCGGTTGATCCGCAGCCGGGGGTTTGATACTTATGAGCCTGGAGACTGAACACCTCAAAGGAGCGAGCCCGATGGCCATGGAAAAGGATGCCCGGATCTTTGTCGCCGGCCACCGGGGGCTGGTGGGCAGCGCCCTGTTGCGTCAGCTCGAAAGCCGGGGTTACCGGCGGCTGATAACCAGGGCCAGGACAGAACTCGACCTGGCCGATCCGGATGCGGTCGAGGAATTTTTTGCAGAGCAGAAGCCTGACTATGTTTTCCTGGCCGCCGCCCGGGTGGGCGGCATCTGGGCCAACGAAACCCGGCCGGCGGATTTCATCCGCGACAATTTGGCCATCGAGCTGAATGTCATTCATCAAAGTTTTGTATCCGGTGTCAAAAGATTGCTGTTTCTGGGCAGCTCGTGCATCTATCCCCGGCAGGCGAGCCAGCCGATGAAGGAATCGGCTTTCATGACCGGCCCCCTGGAACTGACCAACTCCCCTTACGCCGTGGCCAAGATTGCGGGCGTTGAAATGTGCTGGGCTTACAACCGGCAACACCGGACCTGCTTCATCCCGGTGATGCCTACCAATCTGTACGGGCCGGGAGACAATTTCGACCTGCTGGACTCCCATGTGCTGCCGGCCCTGATTCGTAAATTCCATCTTGCCAAGCTGGCCGCATCCGGGCATTGGCCGGCCGTTGCGGCCGATGAGCGTTGCTTCGGCCAGATCCCGGAAGACGTAAAAAACAGGCTTGAAAGCGCGGAACGTACCGCTTCAGCTGCGCCGGTCCTGCCGCAGGTTGTTCTGTGGGGCACGGGCAATGTGAGGCGGGAGTTTCTCTATGTGGACGATCTGGCCGCTGCCTGTGTGCATCTGATGAACACGGAATTCCGGGAATTGACAAAGGATACCGAGTACCGGGCCGGGGAGCGTCCTTTTTTGTTCAACATCGGAACCGGGCGCGACCTGACCATAAAGGATCTGGCCCGCAGGGTGGCGGCCGTGGTGGGTTTTGAAGGCGATATCGTCTGGGATTCTTCCAAGCCCGACGGAACCGCCCGCAAGCTGCTCGATGTGAGCCGGATCTCAGCCCTTGGCTGGAGACCGGTCACGGACCTGGAAGAAGGAATCGCCAAAACCTATAGCTGGTATCTTTCCCGCCTGGAAAGCGGCGGCAGGTGAAAACAGGAAGCCAAGGAAGCATGCATATGCCTGAATTGAAAAAAAGCTACAGTTTTTCCGACTGTCTTTTCTGGGTGGCGATGGCCCTGGTGCCGGTGATGGTGGCAGGTGGCGCCGTGGCGGCTGAATCCGGCCTCTGGGCCGCAATCTACGTTCTGATCTTGCTGGCGGTCAATCTGGGTATCGTGGTGCGCCTGTTTTGTACCCGCTGCCCCCATTACCGGAAAGAGGGCAAGGTGCACTGCCTGTTCATGTGGGCCATGCCCAGGATCTATCCTGCCAGACAGGGCGGGCTGACAAGTCTGGACAAACTGATCCTGGCTGCCGGCGGTATCCTGATGGTGCTTTTTCCCCTGCCCTGGTTGCTGCTTCATCCCTGGTCGCTGATTATCTACCTGCTTTCGGCGTCCTTGTTTGCCGCAGGCCTCAGGCGTTTTGAGTGCTGCCGCTGCATTTACTTCGGCTGTCCTCTGAATACGGTGCCCGGGCAGGTGAAGCAGGCAGATGAAGATCACGATGGAGGTATGCAGCAATGATAACACCGGTTGTTCTTGCCGGAGGTTCGGGAACGCGGCTATGGCCCCTGTCGCGCAAGCTCTATCCCAAGCAGTTCATGAGCCTGGTTGATGAAAAGACCCTTTTGCAAAACACCCTGGAGCGGCTCAATGGTCTGGACGACCTGGGCGGCACCATGGTTCTTTGTAACCACGAGCACCGTTTCACGGTCGGCGAGCAGCTGCGGGCCATCGGCGTCGAAGGCGCGCAGATCGTGCTGGAACCTGTGGGGCGCAATACGGCACCGGCCCTGACGGTTGCCGCCCTGATGATATCCCGGACCGATCCTGAGGCCGTATTGCTGGTGCTGCCGGCCGATCATTTTATCGGAGACCGGGAAGCTTTCCTGCGGACGGTGCGCACCGGCCGGGGCTTTGCCCGGCAGGATCATCTGGTGACTTTCGGAGTGGTGCCGACTGCCCCGGAGACAGGTTACGGTTACATCCGCAAGGGTCACCGGCTGGTGGCCGAGATGGGGACGGAAAACGGAAGTCCCCAGGCCTGGGAGATAGACCGCTTTGTTGAAAAACCCGACCGCCCGACGGCGGAAGAATATGTCGCCAGCGGAGAATATTGCTGGAACAGCGGCATGTTCATGTTCCGGGCCGATACCTTTTTGTCCGAGATGGAACGTTTTGGAGCCGATATCCTGGCAGCCTGCCGAAAGGCCGTCGAAAGGGGTGGGCGGGACCTGGATTTTTTCCGTCTCGATCCGGAAGCCTTCAGTGTCTGCCCCGGTGACTCGGTTGATTATGCTGTAATGGAGAAAACCGAACGCGGGGTGATGGTGGCCCTGGATTCGGGGTGGAACGATCTTGGCTCCTGGGAGGCCCTCTGGCAGGTGGGCTCCAAGGACGAGGCCAACAACGTCATCCACGGAGACGTCTGCTTCCAGGATGTTGAAAACTGTTTCGTGCATGCCACCGGCAGGCTGGTGGCCGGGGTGGGTTTGAACGACCTGGTGGTGGTAGAGACCAAGGATGCAGTGCTGATTTCGCCCCGTGACAGGGTGCAGCAGGTAAAACAGCTGGTTGAGCGCCTCGGCCGGCAGGGACGGCCCGAGGTCCTGGTCCACAAGAAGGTCTACCGGCCCTGGGGCTGGTACGAAGACGTGGACATCGCCCCACGTTTCAAGGTCAAGCGGATCACGGTGAAACCGGGCGGAGTACTGTCGCTGCAAAAACATTTCCACCGGGCCGAGCACTGGGTGGTGGTCTCCGGGACCGCTCTTGTCACAAGAGGCGATGAGCGTTTCATCCTCCGGGAAGACGAATCGACCTACATTCCCCTGGGACAGGTCCACCGGCTGGAAAATCCCGGCAAGATCCCCCTGGAGCTGGTGGAGGTTCAATCCGGCAGCTACCTGGAAGAAGACGACATTCAGCGGCTGGAAGACGTCTATGGAAGACCCCTTAACAGTACCGGCGCCAGGCAGAGCCCTGAGATATAGAGCGGATCATGGAAGATGAAAAGAGCACAATCCTGGTGACCGGGGGCTGCGGCTTCATCGGCAGCAATTTTGTACGCTATCTTTTGCAGAACAGACCCGGATGGAAGGTGATCAATCTGGACGCGCTGACCTATGCCGGCAACCCGGCCAACCTGGCAGGCCTGGAAGATGATCCCGGATACACTTTCGTCCACGGCGATATCTGCGACGCCGGCCTGCTGGCGGAAATTTTTGCCAGCCATTCCATAAACGGGGTGGTTCACCTGGCGGCCGAATCCCATGTGGACCGCTCCATCCACGGTCCCATGGATTTTGTCAGGACCAATGTGGAGGGAACGTGCCGCCTGCTGGCCGCGGCCCTGAAAAGCTGGCGCCGGAGGGGGGAGCCTGAAAGTTTCCGTTTTCTGCACGTATCGACCGACGAAGTTTTCGGCAGTCTCGGGCCGCAAGGTTTTTTTATCGAGTCCACGGCTTACGATCCTTCCAGCCCATACTCGGCTTCCAAGGCGGCAGCCGACCATTTCGTAAGGGCCTGGCACCGGACCTACGGCCTGCCGGCCATTATTACCAACTGCTCGAACAACTACGGCCCGTACCAGTTCCCGGAGAAACTTATTCCCCTTATGATCCTCAACGCCGCCGAGGGCAAGCAGCTGCCGGTTTATGGAGACGGCAGCAACGTGCGGGACTGGCTTTACGTGGACGATCATTGCCGCGCCCTCCTGCTGGTTCTGGAGAAGGGCCGCCCGGGCCGGACCTACGCCGTTGGCGGAGGTGCCGAGCAGACCAACCTCGAGGTGGTGCGCCTGATATGCCGGCTGGTGGACGAAAGGCTCGGCCGCAGGCCCGATCAGGCCAGCCAGGGCCTGATCAGGTTCGTCGAGGACCGGCCCGGCCACGACCTGCGTTATGCCATAGATTCATCACGCATCCGCAGTGAACTGGGCTGGCGCCCCCGGCATGATTTTCTCTCGGCCCTGGGTAAAACAGTGGACTGGTATCTTGACAATCCTGACTGGGTTGAATCGGTGCGCTCAGGAGCTTACCGCAACTGGATCGCCGCCAACTACGGCCGGCGGCTTGCAGGGGAAGAAGAGGCGTCCGGCAGGGAGCCATAGATCTTTTGCTTCTGGCAAATAGCGGAGGAAAATGGTTATGAAAGGAATCATTCTGGCCGGAGGATCAGGGTCAAGGCTTTATCCCCTGACCCGGGTCGTTAGTAAACAGCTGCTGCCGATCTACGACAAGCCCATGATCTACTACCCCCTGTCGGTGCTGATGCTGGCCGGCATCAGGGAGATCCTGATCATTTCCACGCCCGGCGATTTGCCCAGGTTCCGCCAGTTGCTGGGGAACGGAAGCCAGCTGGGGATTTCATTTGCCTACGTCGAACAGCCGCGGCCCGAAGGCATAGCCCAGGCCTTCGTGCTGGGAAAGGAATTCATCGGCGATGACAATGTCTGCCTGATTCTGGGTGACAACATATTCTACGGCCACGGCATGGTGGAGCGGATGGAAGCGGCCAGGGCCCGCCAGGAGGGCGCGACCGTTTTCGGTTACTGGGTCACAGACCCCCAGCGATACGGTGTCGTGAAATTCAACTCAGAAGGAGTTGCCGAAGATATCGTCGAAAAGCCCACCAACCCGCCGTCCAACTGGGCCGTTACCGGGCTCTATTTCTACGACAACAACGTGGTGGAGATTGCCTCGGCCCTGAAACCGTCTGCCAGGGGAGAGTTGGAGATCACCGATGTCAACAGGGCCTATCTGCAGGAGGGAAAGCTGTTTGTGGAAAAGCTGGGCCGCGGCATGGCCTGGCTCGATACCGGCACCCATGAGAGTATGATGCGGGCCTCGGGTTTCATAGAAGTAATCGAGCAGCGCCAGGGACTGAAAGTGGCATGCGTGGAAGAGATAGCCTACAAAAAGGGTTACATCGATCTGGATCAGCTGCTGCGGCTTGCCCGCGCGATGGCAGGGAACAATTACGGGCAATACCTCTTTGAGGTCGCCAGAGCAGAAGGAATCTGACTCTTGCCTACATCGATCGATTCCAATTTCGGTTAGGGGGAACGTGCAAGTAGAAGCAACCAATCTGCCCGGAGTTTTGCTGATCACACCCGATGTATACGGAGACCGGCGGGGATATTTCATGGAAACCTTCCAGCTGGCTCGCTACCGGCAGTCGGGTGTGGAGGTGAACTTCGTGCAGGACAACCTTTCATTTTCTGTCCGCGGGACCTTGCGCGGCCTGCATTTTCAGAACCCCCGCGGACAGGCCAAGCTGGTTCAGGTGTTTCAGGGAGAGGTTTTCGACGTGGCCGTGGATATCCGCAGGGGATCACCCACTTTCGGTCAGTGGTTCGGTGCTGTCCTGTCGGAAGAAAATCACAGGCAGCTTTTCATCCCGGCCGGTTTTGCCCACGGTTTTTGCGTGCTTTCGGAAGCCGCCCTGTTTTCGTATAAATGCAGCGAGTTTTATCATCCGGATTGTGAATGCGGAGTGGCCTGGAACGACCCTGAAATCGGTATCCGGTGGCCGCTGTCGGATCCTGTTTTGTCAGACAAGGACAGCAGGCTTCCCGGGCTTGCCGAGTTGGACAGGCGACGGCTGCCGGAATATGATGAAAGCCGGCCGGGATCAGAGGTGAGTCAGCAGTGAGAATATGTTTGATCGGCAGCAGCGGCCAGCTGGGGCGCCACCTCCAGGATGCCGCCGGCGAGCGTGGTTTTGTCATCCAGGCACTTGCGCGGCAGGATCTGGAGCTCGGAGACGAGATCGCAGTCCGGGAGGTTCTGAAAAGATGCCTGCCGTTCGATCTGCTTGTCAACGCCGCGGCCTATACAAAGGTCGATCTGGCTGAAGAACAGGTGGACGAGGCTTTTGCCGCCAACAGCAGGGGGCCGGAGTATCTGGCGGCCTTCTGCCGCAACCACGACCTGCCGTTGATACATGTTTCGACAGACTACGTTTTCGACGGTCAAAAACAAAGTCCATATTTGCCTGCCGATCGCTGCTCGCCGGTTGGCGTTTATGGCAAAAGCAAGGCAGAAGGTGAACGGCGTGTGCTGTCCGGACATGCAAAGGCCATAATCCTGAGATGTTCATGGCTGTTCAGCAAGTATGGCAACAATTTCGTAAAGACCATGCTGAGACTGGGCCGGGAAAGAGAGAAACTGACCGTTGTCGATGACCAGGTGGGTTGCCCGACCTGTGCCGGTGATCTTGCCGGGGCCATCCTGGATATGGCTGTAACAGTCGTTGAGCCGGGCTTTCACAAGTGGGGAATCTATCATTTCTGCAATGCGGGAAGCACAACCTGGTACCGCATGGCCTGCAGGATCTTTGAGACAGCCCGCCGCCTGTGCAGCCTGCGTGTCCGTGAAGTCGAGCCTGTTTCCAGCGACCAGTATCCTTCACCGGTAAGGCGCCCCCCGTATTCGGTATTGGACTGTTCGGCAACGGAAGATGTTTTCGGGATAAAATCTAGACCATGGCAGGAGGCCCTGGAGGAAGTGGTCACCTGGCTGTGCTCTGACAAGGCATGTTAAGGAAAATGAGACAAAAGGAAATCGCGTCGATAGTCATGGCCGCCGGACGCGGCAGCCGCATGAAGGGGTACCGGGGCAATAAAACCCTGCTGCCGCTTAAACCGGAAGGCAGTATTTATGAAGGAAGCCAGCCAATCCTGACTCACATCCTGGACAATCTCCCGCCGGGGCCGAAGGCAATCGTTATTCATCATTGCAAGGCGGACGTCATTTCCGGTACTTCCCATTTGGGGGTAACCTTTTGCCACCAGCTGCAGCTCAACGGCACCGGAGGGGCTATCCTGGCCGCGGAAGATTTCATCACGGCCCAGAAATGCGATAGCATAATCATCACCATGGGAGATGTGCCTTTCGTCAAACCCGAGACATATCTTGCGATGGTCGGCCTTTTGCGGCGTCACGACATGGTTGTGCTCGGATTTTGCCCCCAGGACAAAAAACAGTACGGTGTGCTGGAGATAGAAGATGACCGGGTTGTAAGGATAACAGAGTGGAAGGATTGGAAAGACTATCCGCCTGAAAGACAGCGGCGGCTTAGAATCTGCAATTCCGGCATCTATGCCCTGAGCCGCCAGGTTTTGCTGAACTACCTGCCGGTCATGGCGGCGCGGCCCCAAAAAGTGTACAAAGAGATCAACGGCCGTATGGAGGCCATTGAAGAATTTTTCCTTACCGACCTTGTGGAATACATGACATCCGATGACCGCAAGGTGGGTTTCATGGTTGTGGAAGATGAGCTCGAGACCATGGGAGTGGATGACCGGGAGGCCCTGCAGCTTGCCCAGAGAATTTACAGGCAGAGCTGAAGGTCCGGACGCTTGAATGAAGCCGGGGGTAGATGCTTGATGGCATGTTCAAAATACCGGCAGTCAAAGGGGTGGAAGAAAATGCTGGCTGCGGTGGTTTGTCTGTTTGCAATTCTGTGTCTCGGGCGCTTTCCCCTGACCATGGATGACAGCGGCCGAATCAAGGGATTGGATGCGGTTGTGGTCCTGGCCGGCAAGGGAGAGCAGGATGCTGCCCGGCTCACCGGCGGGGTGAGGTTGTTTCAGACTTATGCGGCCCGTTACCTGATTCTTCCCCTGCGGCACAGTTACCTGGACTGGAGCTGGTTTGTCAGGCGTTACGGCCTGCCGGAATCCGTCAGGGAGACATCTGTCGTGATAGGCTGTCTGGATGATGACATCCAGGCATATATAGAGTGCTGCGGGGGCACCTATGCGGAAGCGGTCAAAACATATCAATTGGTATCGCGGCTGCCAATCAGGCAGTTTGCCGTGGTCAGTTCGGCCTACCATCTCCTGCGGGCCAAGATGGCTTTCAGCAGGGTCTTTGCAAAAGAGCAGTACCGTATTTTTTATGTGCCGGAGGGAGGGGGCAAAGGTCCTGATCTGCTCTGGTGGATTTCCGGCCGGAATCTGAGGGCTGTCTTTGAAGAATATAAAAAATTATTGGGAGGATATTTCCTCTACAAACAGTACCGGCCCTGATTCGATGGAGTCAAAATAATGACGTCCGCAGAATCGGAGATTCGGCCGGCGGTGTATAACATTTTGTAATAAAAGCGATAAATATTACAGTTGTATTTGGCACACACCTTGCTCGCTATGTTTCAGTAAGTAAGCGCCGCTTTCAAAAAGGGCGCCTTTCATTGCGCTGAAACATTTCAAACTGAAGCAAGGTGGTAAGATGAAAAAAGACAAAGCTGTTGCGGCGGACAAACAGCGCCGATCCCCGGAAGAGGCTGATATCCTGGACAAGCTGCTGAAAGAGTATGCCACCGATGAAATGGGGCTGCTGGATCTGGTTTTCATCGACGAGATACTCTCCCAGAAAACGGAAGAAAAAATACGCCGGCCCGGAAATTGAGCAAGCATATTGCACCGCGCATTGTGTGCCTCGGATATCTTGGCGGTGCTTCAGGGTTTGCACGGAGAAACCGCTTTTTCCAAAGGTGACGGCTTTCATTGGCCTTTATTGCGGACAATGAAAGAAAACAGGTCCCGCCGTGTCCCCCGGTGTCAGACTTCTGTCGCGCGCAATGTCCGCAATTTTGCCAAAGCCGGCGATCAAGGCCGCAGCAAACCATCAGAGGGCGAAATCAGCACACACCATTTCACGCCACTAAGACAGAGCGTCCGGAAATGACCTGTTACCGGGTTTGCAGCGAGCGGTTGAAGCTTCCTACTCGATGATTTCCAATACGGTCCTTTTTTTCACCTTCGAGGATACCGCACTCAAAATAGTGCGCATGGCTTGGGCTGTTCGCCCCTGTTTGCCGATTACTTTACCCAGATCCTCTTTGGCCACTTTAAGCTCCAACACTGTTGTTTGATTGCCCTCGACTTCAGAAACGCTTACTTCGTCAGGATTGTCGACCAACGACCGCGCAATGTAGGTGATCAGCTCCTTCATACCTTCCTCTCCTTTGCCTGGCATCATAAGGGTGTTCAGCCATGGGCCAATCGTGGATGTGGGTGTGGGTGCGGAATTCAATTAAAATGATAACAAAAAGCAGCAAAAATGCAACACTAAAACATTTTAAGCGAGAAAGATGGGTGGAATTTGTTTGGCGGTGGTGCCCCCGGCAGGATTCGAACCTGCGGCACACGGATTAGGAATCCGATGCTCTATCCCCTGAGCTACGGGGGCACACGCAAAATTTTACCGCTTGGCGGGGCAAACGAAAAGGTCTTTTTACTCCACCCAGAGCTTCTGACCCGGGTAAATGGTGCTGCGCGGTGTCAGCCGGTTGATCCTCAAAAAACGCTCCAGTGGCATATTATGTTTTTTTGAAATTGTAAAGGGGCTGTCTCCCCGTTTCACATAATAAACGGCCAGTCTGCTGGTATCTATATCCGGTTCCGGCTTGCGGCCCGGAATTTTCAGGATCTGGCCGATGTGGAGACGGTTTGTGCGCAGGCCGTTTACCTGCTTGATGGCTTTGACCGTCGTACCATAACGCTTGGCGATAATCCACAGGGAATCTCCGCTGCGAACAAGATGCGTAGAAGAGCTGGTATCTATTTTGGGTTTGGGCCGGGTATGTGACTGCCGGCTTACCACGTATCCTCTCTGGGGTATTTTCAGTCTTTTGCCGGCCCGGATGTAATGAGAGCTGCGGAGGTTGTTGGCACGCATGATTCTGCCCACGGAAGTATGGTAGCGCCGGGCGATTGTCGACAGGGTCTCTCCGGAGCGTACCCGGTGCCAGGCAAAGGCCCGGCGGGGCGGACTGGACAACGGAATCTTGTCCAGGTTGGCCAGCACCGCTTCGGCTTTTCCCGGCGGGACCCTCAGGGAGTACTTTTCCGGCGGCAGGACTTGAAATCGCAGCTCGGGATTCAGTTCCACCAGAGTCTTCAGCGGTATTCCCACGGTCTTGGAAATGTCGCGCAGGTGGATGCGGCGATTTACTTCCAGTTCCTCGAACTCCAAGGGAGGATCCAGGGCAATCTTGTCCAGCCCGTATTTTCCGGGGTTGCGCACGATATGCAGGGTCGCAAAAAAGCGGGGCACATAACGGGCCGTTTCAAACGGAAGCCTTTGATAAAGATCCCAGAAATCATCGAGATAATTGATATTCTGAGTTCTGATCACTCTTAGGACCCGGCCTTCTCCACAGTTGTAGGCAGCCAGAACCGTGGCCCAGTCACCGAAAATATTGTGCAGTTCTTTGAGGTAGGCAATGGCCGCCTTGGTGGATTTGACAAAATCCATCCTTTCGTCGATGTACTGGTTCCTTTTAAGTCCGAACTTATAGCCCGTGGATGGAATGAACTGCCACATTCCAAGAGCTCTGGCCCGGGAAAGGGCCTTGACTTTGAAGCCGCTTTCAATAAGCGGTACCCATGAAAGTTCTTCCGGCAGCCCGGCTTCCCTGAGAGCCTTGACAATCAGGGGTCTGTACTTTCCGGATCTGCGGTAGGCTTCGCTGAAGAACCTTTTTTCAGCCCCGCGGGTGAAAAGTCTGATTTCGGCTTTGATAAAGCGATTCATTTCCAGCGGGATTTCATTGTGGTTGCCGTTGACCACTATATTGCGGGAAGCGTATATCTCCAGTATCCGTTTGGCTATCAGAAAGCGCAGGTCCTCTTTCTGCTGGACATAAGCCTCTTCTTCGGCCGGATCGATGGACACGATCAGCGAGTAGGCTTTGTCCAGGGCTTCCAGTGCGTTGTCCAGTTCACCCTTTTGCCAGAAATCCTGGGCGGCCTGGCAAAAATCCAGGGCCTCGTCGAGTTGTGCCTGGGTGCCGGCCGATGTGTTTGCGGCGGCATCTTTTGCTGCCGGGGCCAATTGCTCATGACCGACGTTGTCGCGATTTGGAATTTCGGTTCCGTCTGAAACCTGGCCGGGTGCGGCGATGTCAGATGATGGAGGTGGGTTGGCCGGGGACACCTGGCTGCTTTCGGGCATGTCTGTGCTTTCCCCGTCTGCGTCCGGTTTCTGATCAGTGTCAATTGACGGCCCGGGAGGCTCGCAAGACGGTGTCCGGCCGGCATTGTCGTCGGTCCCGAGGTTGCGTCTGCATCCGCTTACAGCACACAGAACGAAGCAGCACAGGGTGATCAATATTATTGCACTGATGTGTTTGATAACCGAAAAGGGAAAGCTGTGGGTGCAAGTCATGGGATATACGGGTTCTCCAAAGTAGAAGTGAGCGGCATCGAGGCACGATTACACGACAGCCCTCTCTTGTGTCAAGCATTTCTGCAGTCTGCCCGGGGTATAATCGGTTCCGATCAGGAATTCTTGATGACCGTACCCGGGCTGACTGAAACGGGCCGGGCTTATGTTTCCCGCCGTTGAGCCTTTGTGTCAAGTTCGCAAAAAGAAAGTTTCAAGCCGTCATAATTGTGGTTGCCAGTGCCCCAAAAGTATGTTACAGAAACCGGCTCCTGAAATGCGGTAAGGTAAATTGCCGCCTCTTCAGGGGAGTCTCTTGGCGCCGGGTTTTATAACCAGGGGCTTTTTTTTAAGTTATTGTGATTTTTTACTTGAAATTTTATTGATAAACATTTAAGTACAACAATTTTAGTGGTAAGGGCCAAAGTGCCTGCGAGTTCTTTGAGATGCGGACAATTTTCGGAGCTGTGGCCAGCGTAGCTCAGCTGGTAGAGCTACTGATTTGTAATCAGTGGGTCGGGGGTTCGAGTCCCTCCGCTGGCTCCAGGAATTGCCAATGGTGGGGTTCCCGAGCGGTCAAAGGGAACAGACTGTAAATCTGTCGGCGAAGCCTTCGGAGGTTCGAATCCTCCCCCCACCACCAATCGATTGCATGCAACGCTCAATGTAGGAGATTACCGTTTACGGGATCGTTTCTGACTACATGGCTTCCGGCATTGGTGCACGCCGCCAGGGTTCGGGTTGACAACGGGCGGAAAAGGTTTGTAGGTTATAGATGCTCTATGATTCACTGTGCGCCGTAGAAAAAAGATGCAAATGCGGGAGTAGCTCAGTTGGTAGAGCTTCAGCCTTCCAAGCTGAATGTCGCGAGTTCGAGCCTCGTCTCCCGCTCCATCTTTGTTTATTTTTTTTTAAGGACCCGCTGGCAGCCGTACAATCAGAACTGAAAATCCTATTGTAATTGTATTCTAAGCCCACGTAGCTCAGTCGGTAGAGCGCTTCCTTGGTAAGGAAGAGGTCCACCGGTTCAATTCCGGTCGTGGGCTCCATTTGTCATTTTGCGGCCTTGGAGATGCCGGCAGCAAGCGGCAGGATCGCCGCCCACGCGGCAGCCGCCTTAGCAAATTAAAGAATATTCACATACTAGGGAGGACAAGCGATGGCGAAGGAAAAGTTTGAGCGCAAGAAGCCGCATGTGAATGTGGGTACGATCGGCCACATTGACCACGGGAAGACGACGTTGACGGCGGCGATCACGAAGCATATGGGATTGAAGGGGATGGCCGATTTTGTGCCGTTTGATCAGATAGACAAGGCGCCGGAGGAGAAGGAGCGCGGGATTACGATAGCGACGGCGCATGTTGAGTACGAGACGGCCAAGCGTCATTATGCGCACGTGGACTGTCCCGGGCATGCGGACTACATCAAGAACATGATCACCGGTGCGGCGCAGATGGACGGAGCGATATTGGTGGTAGGTGCCGACGACGGACCTATGCCTCAGACGCGGGAGCACATATTGTTGGCGCGTCAGGTTGGTGTTCCGCGGATAGTGGTATTTTTGAACAAGTGCGACATGGTGGATGACGAGGAGCTGATCGAGCTTGTCGAGCTTGAGTTGCGGGAGTTGTTGGACAAGTATGAGTTTCCGGGCGACGAGACGCCGATCATCCGTGGCAGTGCATTGAAGGCGCTTGAGAGTGACGATCCTGACAGCGAGGAAGCCAAGTGCATATTTGAGCTGATGGATGCGATAGACGAGTTTATACCGGATCCGCAGCGAGACATAGACAAGCCGTTTTTGATGCCGATCGAGGACGTGTTCAGCATATCGGGACGAGGGACGGTTGTTACCGGTCGGGTGGAGCGCGGTATCATCAGGGTAGGCGACAATGTTGAGATAGTGGGGATACGTCCGACGCTCAAGACGGTGTGCACCGGTGTTGAGATGTTCCGGAAGCTTTTGGACGAAGGTCAGGCCGGAGACAACATAGGTGTATTGTTGCGCGGCACCAAGCGAGACGAGGTAGAGCGTGGACAGGTGGTGGCGGAGCCCGGTTCGATCACGCCGCACACCAAGTTCAAGGCCGAGTGTTACATATTGAGCAAGGAAGAGGGAGGGCGTCACACGCCGTTTTTCAGCGGATACCGTCCGCAGTTTTATTTTCGGACCACCGATGTGACCGGAGTATTGACGTTGCCCGAGGGAGTTGAGATGGTAATGCCCGGAGACAACGTTGCCATAGAGGCGGAGCTGATAACGCCGATCGCCATGGAAAAGGAGCTGCGCTTTGCCATTCGGGAAGGCGGACGGACGGTCGGCGCCGGTGTGGTGAGCGAAATCATCGAATAGACTAGGAGTCGGCTGTGAGAGTGATTGTTACCCTGGCTTGCACCGAGTGCAAGCGCAGAAACTATACCACTACGAAAAACAAGCGCACGACGCCGGACAAATTGCAATTCAGCAAGTATTGCCGGTTTTGCCAGAGACACACGATGCACAAGGAGACAAAGTAGCCCTGTCCGTGCCTTGCCGCTGGATTTAGCATTGTATTGGTGGGGGCTCCTCAGGTTTGCTGCAGGCCAGTAGCTCTAACGGTAGAGCGTCGGACTCCAAATCCGGGTGTTGGGGGTTCGAATCCCTCCTGGCCTGCCATTGTTCAGGTTGTCCCTCCGGCAAGTGAAAACGGGGTGTGCCTGTTATTCACCGGAGATGTAAAAGGCGGGCTTTAAGCAGCGGGAGTACAATGGGACGCTTACATAAAAAGAAGAATCCAGAGAAAAAAAAGAAAAAGCAGGGCAGGGCGCGTGAGGCGGGCAGACCCGAAGGCGGTTATGTCAAACAGCCAAGGGCGGTTTCATCGGCCCGGCGCATGCCCGTGACGGCCAGGGCCAAGGGCGCCAACAAGGAAAAAAATTTTTTCCAGAAAAGCCTCCAGTTTTTGCGGGAAGTCAAGGTCGAACTGAAAAAGGTGACCTGGCCCACCCGCAAGCAGACCCTCGGGTCGACGGTAGTGGTCATAATCCTGGTAATGATTATTTCGCTTTTCCTGGGTCTGGTGGATATGGGGTTGTCCAGCCTGATACGCGTTGTACTTCGTTAGGAGACACGACCTGTGGCGCAGAAAAAATGGTATATCGTTCACGTTTATTCCGGCTTTGAGAACAAGGTCAAAGCCGCCTTGGAGGAACGGATAGCCGCGTCTCCACACAAAGACAAGTTTGGCGAGGTAATCGTGCCGACCGAAGAGGTCGTCGAGCTGGTCAAGGGTAAACGCAAGACATCTTCGCGCAAGTTTTACCCGGGCTATCTCCTGGTGCGCATGGAACTGAACGATCAAACCTGGCACATCGTCAACAATACAGCCAAAGTAACCGGCTTCCTCGGTGGTCGGGAAAAACCTGCACCCATCACCGATGATGAGGCCGAGCGTATTCTAAGAAGGATGGAGGCCGGAAAAAACAAGCCCCAGCCCAAGTACCATTTCGAAGAAGGCGATGAGGTCCGGGTTATCGACGGACCGTTTGCCAACTTCAACGGAACGGTCCAGGAGGTCAATCCGGAAAAAGGAAAGATAAAGGTACTGGTCAGTATTTTCGGCCGTTCCACGCCTGTGGAACTGGAATTCGTGCAGGTCACCAAAATGTAATCGAGTCAAAAAGGATTACGGGAGATTTCAGCAGAAAATGGCTAAAAAGGTATTGGCTCAGATCAAACTTCAGGTAGAGGCGGGCAAGGCGAATCCGTCTCCCCCCATCGGGCCGGCCCTGGGCCAGCACGGTGTTAACATAATGGATTTCTGCAAGGCTTTCAACGCCCGCACGGCAAACGACGCCGGCATGATAATCCCGGTGGTCATCACTGTTTACCAGGATAGATCGTTCACCTTTATTACCAAGACGCCCCCCGCATCGGTACTGTTGAAAAAGGCAGCCAAGATTGCCAAAGGCGCAAGTGATCCCAAAAGGGACCGGGTCGGAAAGGTCACCCGGGCTCAGCTTGAGGAGATTGCCAAGATAAAGATGGTCGACCTGAACGCCAATGACATGGATGCGGCCTGCCGGATAATAGCCGGTACCGCCAGAAGCATGGGAATTGAAGTGGTTTAAGATAGATGGCAGGGCCGGCGCCCTGTAAACGCCCGGCCCGTGGCTCGGCCGGTGCGGCCGCCTGCCGAACCGAAAAATCGATGGTAAGGAGTGATTGCGAAAATGCCTAAACGAGGTAAAAAATATCGACAGGCACTCAGCATTGTCGACAGGCAGAAAAAATACGATTTTGTCGAAGCCGTGGAATCGGCCATCAAGACGTCCTATGCCAGATTCGATGAGACGATAGATATGGCCGTAAGGCTCGGAGTCGATCCGAGGCATGCCGATCAGATGGTCCGCGGCACAGTGGTCCTGCCCAATGGTACCGGCAAGGAAGTGAAAGTGCTCGTGTTCGCCAAGGGCGAAAAGGAAGCTGAAGCAAAAGAGGCCGGTGCCGATTTTGTAGGCAATGATGATCTTATCGAAAAAATCAAAGGCGGCTGGTTCGGGTTTGACAAAGCCGTGGCCACACCTGATATGATGGGGTCGGTTGGCAAGATCGGCCGCTTGCTCGGGCCTCGCGGCCTGATGCCCAATGCCAAGACCGGCACGGTGACCTTTGACGTTGCCAAGGCTGTTGAGGAACTCAAGGCCGGTAAAATAGATTTCAGGGTGGAAAAAGCCGGTATCGTGCATGTTCCCATGGGCAAGGTTTCCTTTGGTGTTGAAAAGATAATCCAGAACATCGCCGCATTCCTGGAAACAATAATCCGTTTGAAACCGACCTCCAGCAAGGGAACCTACCTGAAAGGCATCGCTATCTCGACGACTATGGGGCCAGGGATAAAAATCGATACGGCATACGTCAAGAACCTTATCAAGTAGCGGTCGTTTATTTGTTGTGCCAACCTGCCCGCTTGACACGACTTGTGAATCCACAGAAAGAGAGCAGGTAAAGGCTATTGGATCGGCCATGGGCTTGGGGTTCGGGCCTGAGCCTGAAACCGGCCCGGTCAGTATCAACAGGTAATCACTAGATCAAGCTGTCAAAGACCGTAGGTGCACCATGGCAGCAGGCCGACGGTGTATAATTGGTTGACCCAGCCTACCGAGACAGCGGGGAAAAGCATCGGGCCGGAGCCGAAAAAAAGAGCCCCGCGCCCGTTGACGTCCGTTAAGTTCCATCGCGGCGCCACAGATGCATCCTCCGGTTTTTGCAGCGATGGAAGGAGGTGTGAAAAGAGATTGAACCTTGAAGAGAAAAAACAAATCGTAACGGAGCTGAAGGAGCGATTAGCCAAAAGCAAGGTCGTCATCGTAACCGATTACAAAGGCCTCAACGTGGCCGATATGACTACTTTGCGGCGCAAGCTGCGCGAGGCCCAGGTCGAGTATCAGGTGGTCAAGAACACCCTGCTCCGGCGGGCGGCCGAAGGCACCGAGGCCGAGCTGATCGAGGATAATTTCGTCGGCCCCAGTGCAATCGCTCTGAGTTACGACGATCCGGTTGCTCCAGCCAAAGTCCTGACAGATTTTGCCAAGGAAAACGCCAAGCTGGAGATCAAGATCGGCGTAATGAACGGCAAGGTAATGGATCTTGCCGCCATCAAGGCGTTGTCGGCCCTGCCGTCTCGCGAACAGCTTCTGGCTCAGGTGCTGGCGGCGATGAATGCCGTGCCGACAGCCTTTGTCACGGCGTTGAGCGATGTTCCCAGGAGGATGCTCAACGTGCTTACGGCCATCAAAGACCAGAAGGAAAAAGAGGCGGCCTGATTCGCATGATCCAAAAAAATCAGAAAATTTTTGGCTTGCAAGACCAAGAATAGCAGCAGTTCAAACATCGGAGGACAAGCAACAATGGCAGACATAACCAAAGAAGACCTTATTGAATTTATCGCCAACATGTCGGTTCTGGAACTTTCCGAACTGGTGAAGGAGCTGGAAGAAAAGTTTGGTGTTTCCGCAGCCGCGCCGGTGGCCATGATGGCAGGGGCGATGCCCGGCGAGGCCGGCGGCGAAGCAGCCGAGGAAAAGACCGAGTTCGATGTTGTCCTGACCACACCCGGCGACAAGAAGATCGCCGTAATCAAAGAGGTGCGGGCAATTACCGGGCTGGGCCTGAAAGACGCCAAGGAGCTGGTCGACAGCGCTCCCAAGGCCGTCAAGGAAGGCGTCTCCAAGGAAGAAGCCGAGAAAATCAAGGCCCAGCTAGAAGAAGCCGGCGCCCAGGTCGAACTCAAGTAGCGGTCCGCTGACAGGGCAAATGCCATGTAACCAGCTGATGTTGCAATGATAATATGAGTTGCGAAAATGGGGTGGAAAGGGCTCGGCTCTTTTATCCCATTTTCGCGTTTCCTAACCCAATCGTTTCAGGCTTAGCCGGCTCCCTCCGGCACAGTCGAGCCGGGCTTCAAGCGTAACGCAAAAACGCCCAAACCAAGTGTGGAGATACCATGGCGGAAAGGCTTTCGGTAAACAAGCGTATCAGGAAAAATTTCGGTAAGATCAAAAAGATAGTAGAGATACCGGATCTTATCGGAATGCAAAAAGAATCCTACAGGCGTTTCCTGCAGATGGACGTGCCTCCCGAAAAGAGGGAGGACATCGGGCTGCAGGCCGTCTTCAAATCGGTATTTCCAATCAAGGATTTTACCGGAAGTGCCTCCCTGGAGTTCGTTTCGTACCGGTTTTCCGAGGTCAAACACAGTGAAGATGAGTGCATCCAAAGAGGTATGACCTATGAACTGCCGGTCCGGATAACCGTGCGGCTGGTTGTTTATGACGTGGACAAGGAAACCGGTGTTTCCAATATCCGCGACATCAAGGAACAGGAGATATATTTCGGCACCATCCCGTTGATGACCGACAAGGGGACTTTCATAATCAACGGAACCGAAAGGGTGGTCGTCAGCCAGCTGCACCGATCTTCCGGTGTCTTTTTCGATCACGACAAGGGCAAGACCCACTCGAGCGGCAAGATAATATACAGTTCGCGCATAATCCCGGTGCGCGGCTCCTGGATCGACATGGAGATCGACCCCAAGGACATCGTCTATATCCGCATCGACCGGCGCCGGAAGTTTCCGGTCACCACCCTTTTCAAAGCCTTCGGATATTCGACCGAGGATCTGCTGGCCTATTTTTACGAGACCGACACCATCAGCATTGAAGGCAAAAGGGTTTTCAAGTCCTTCGACCCCGGACACGTCAAGGGACAAAGGGCGACCCGCGACGTGACCAATCCGGAAACCGGTGAGGTCATTCTCAAAAAAGGGCGCATGTTTACCCAGCGGGCCATCCGCCAGATAAAAAACGCCAAGATACGGCGCATTCCGATTGCGCCCGACGAGCTGATCGGCAAGGTGCTTGCCAAGACCATAGTCGATCCCAAGACCGAAGAGGTCATCGCCGGTTCCAACGAAGTCATCGACGAGGAGATCCTGGAGCGTCTCAAGGAAGCCGGAATCAAGGAGTTCGAGATTCTCACCATAGGCGGGGTCTCCACCAGTGACTCCATCCGCAAGACCCTGCTCCTGGACAAGGTCAACAACAAGGAAGAGGCCCTGATCGAGATCTACCGCCTGATGAGGCCCGGCAACCCCGCGACCCCGGAAGTGGCCCAGGATTTCGTGGATCATCTCTTTTTCAAATCAGCCTATTACGATTTGTCCGGAGTCGGACGTCTTAAGATCAACCTGCGCCTGGGTATCGATACGCCGGTCAACCTGCGGACCCTGCGCAAGGAGGATATCCTGCTTACCGCCAAAACCCTGATCGAACTGCGCGACACCCAGGGCATGGTGGACGACATAGACCACCTGGGCAACCGGCGTGTCAGGGCGGTGGGCGAGTTGCTGGAAAACCAGTATCGCATCGGGCTGGTCAGAATGGAAAGGGCCATCAAGGAAAGAATGAGCCTTCAGGAGGTCGATGCCCTGATGCCCCACGACCTGATCAATCCCAAGCCGGTATCGGCCGTGGTCAAGGAATTTTTCGGCACCAGTCAGCTCTCCCAGTTCATGGATCAGACCAACCCGCTTTCCGAGACCACCCACAAGCGCCGCCTGAGCGCCCTGGGCCCCGGCGGTCTGACCAGGGAAAGGGCCGGTTTCGAGGTGCGCGACGTCCATCCTTCCCATTACGGCCGGATCTGTCCCATTGAAACCCCTGAAGGCCCCAATATCGGCCTGATCGTTTCCCTGAGCACCTACGCCCGGGTCAACGATTTCGGTTTCATCGAAACTCCTTACCGGGTGGTGCGTGATGCCACGGCCACCAAGGAAGTACGCTTTCTCAGCGCCTTCGAGGAAAAGGATCATCCCATCGCCCAGGCCAATGCCCCCCTGGATGAAAAGGGGCGTTTCGTCAACGAGATCGTGACCTCCCGGGTTGCCGGCGAGTTCATGATGATCGAGCGCGACAAGATAGAGCTGATGGACATTTCCCCCAATCAGCTCGTCAGCGTGTCGGCTTCCCTGATTCCTTTTCTGGAAAACGACGACGCAAACCGGGCTCTGATGGGTTCCAACATGCAGCGCCAGGCAGTGCCTCTGATGAAGAGCGAGGCTCCCCTGGTGGGCACCGGCATCGAGGGCGTAGTGGCCCGGGATTCGGGTGTGGCGGTGGTTGCCGAACGCAACGGGGTTGTGGTCGACGTGGATGCTGCGCGCATAGTCATCAGGCACGACCCCGGGGACAACGGCGGCAACGAGCGGCACGTGACCATCTACAATCTGTCCAAATTCGTCCGTTCCAACCAGAATACCTGTTTCAACCAGAGGCCCATAGTCCGCAAGGGCCAGAGGGTTTACGCCGGCCAGGTGATTGCCGACGGCCCGGCCACCGACCAGGGGGAACTGGCCCTGGGCAAGAATGTGACCGTGGCCTTCATGCCCTGGGGAGGGTACAACTTCGAAGATTCGATCCTGGTCAGTGAACGTCTGGTGCGCGACGGAGTATATACATCGGTACACATCGAGGAATTCGAGGTGGTCGCCCGGGACACCAAGCTCGGAAAAGAAGAAATCACCCGCGACATTCCCAACGTTGGAGAAGAAGCTCTCAAGAATCTCGATGACAGCGGCATCATCCGCCTGGGCGCCGAGGTAAAGCAGGGCGACATCCTGGTGGGCAAGATAACGCCCAAGGGTGAAACCCAGCTTTCACCGGAGGAAAAACTGCTCCGGGCCATTTTCGGCGAGAAGGCCGGCGACGTGAAAGACACCTCCCTGAGGGTTCCTCCGGGGGTGGAGGGTATTGTCATCGACGCCAAGGTCTTTTCCCGCCGGGGTACTGAAAAAGACGAACGCACCCAGCAGATAGAGGCGGCCGAGATAGCCGCCATGGAAAAAGACCGGGATGACCGGCTCAAAATCACCGAGATGGTCGTCCGGGAACAGCTGACAGAGCTCCTGCAGGGCCAGAAGGTTGCCGCGGCGGTCAAGAAAGGCAAGAAGGTTCTGCTTGCCAAGGGAGCCGAGATCACGGCCGAGGCCCTGGAGCAGATCCCCATGGCCCAGATCGAGGGTATCGTCCTGGAAGATGCCGGTCTGACCGAGAAAATGCACGATCTGCTGGAAAAATACCGCCGTGAATGCGACCGCTGCCGCCAGGAATTCGAACATCAGATAAGCCGTTTCGAACGCGGAGACGAGCTACCGCCGGGTGTGATCAAGATGGTCAAGGTCTATGTGGCCATGAAGCGCAAGCTTTCGGTGGGCGACAAGATGGCCGGCCGTCACGGAAACAAGGGCGTTGTGTCCCGCATCCTGCCCATAGAGGATATGCCCTATTTTGCGGACGGCACGCCGGTGGACATGGTGCTCAACCCTCTGGGGGTTCCCAGCCGCATGAACGTGGGACAGATCCTGGAAATTCACCTGGGAAGGGCCGCCAAGGGGCTTGGCGACCAGATCAACCGCATGCTGGAAGAAAACAAGCTCAAAGAGCTGCGCAAAAAACTGACCAGAATATTCACAGCCGCCGAAACCACCAGCCTGATCAAGAAGATGGACGATGACGAGCTTGTGGAACTGGCGGAGCAATACCGTGACGGTCTGCACATGGCCACCCCGGTCTTTGACGGCGCCAAGGAAGAAGAGATCAAGGGCCTGCTGGATGAGGCCGGGCTGGAGACAAGCGGACAGGCGACCCTTTACAGCGGACATACCGGCGAGCCCTTCCACGGGAAGGTCACCGTCGGGACCATGTACATGCTCAAGCTGCATCATCTGGTCGATGACAAGATTCATGCCCGCTCCATCGGACCCTACTCCCTGGTTACCCAGCAGCCGCTGGGCGGCAAGGCCCAGTTCGGCGGCCAGCGCCTGGGAGAGATGGAGGTCTGGGCCATGGAGGCATACGGCGCGGCCCATGCCCTCCAGGAATTCTTGACGGTAAAGTCCGACGACATGGCCGGCCGGACCCGCATGTACGAGAAGATCGTCAAGGGCCAGAACGTGCTCGAGCCCGGGTTGCCGGAATCTTTCAAGGTTCTGACCAAGGAGCTTCAGGCTCTGGGCCTTGATGTCACCTTGCTGGAGGAAAAAGACCTTTCGTAAACAAAACAGGGGCCGGATAAAGATCCGGACCCATTTTCCGGAAGGAAAAAAATATGGAAACACTGTACGATTTTTTCGCTAAACCGACCGATCCGCGTCAATACGTCGGTGTCCGGCTCGCCCTGGCATCTTCGGAACAGATCAGGCAGTGGTCCTACGGCGAGATCAAGAAGCCGGAGACCATCAACTACCGCACGTTCAAGCCCGAAAGAGACGGCCTGTTCTGTGCCAAGATCTTCGGGCCCACCAAAGATTACGAGTGTAACTGCGGAAAATACAAGCGGATGAAACACCGCGGTGTTATCTGCGAAAAATGCGGGGTGGAGGTCATCCAGTCCAAGGTGCGCCGCGAGCGGATGGGCCACATCGAGCTGGCCTCGCCGATTTCCCACATCTGGTTTCTCAAGAGCCTGCCCAGCAAGATCGGCAACCTGCTGGACCTGACCCTGAAGAACATGGAAAAGGTCCTTTACTTCGATTCATATATCGTCATCGATCCCAAAGAAACACCGCTTACCCGTTGCCAGCTGCTTTCGGAAGAAAAGTACCGCGAAGCGCTGGAGCTTTACGACGGCAAGTTCGAGGCCGGCATCGGAGCCGAGGCGGTCAAGGCCCTGCTGGAAACCCTCGATCTGGACGCGCTCTACAATCAGTTGCGCGAGGATATCCGCAGCACCAACTCGGTCGCCAAGCGGCAGAAGCTTTCCAAGCGGATGAAGATCGTCGATGCCTTCAGGCGCAGCGGGCTGGATCCGGCCTGGATGATCATGGAGGTCATCCCGGTCCTGCCGCCCGACCTGCGGCCCCTGGTGCCCCTGGAAGGCGGGCGTTTTGCCACTTCCGATCTCAACGACCTGTACCGCCGGGTGATAAACCGCAACAACCGGCTCAAGCGCCTGGTGGACCTCAAGGCCCCGGATATCATCGTGCGCAATGAAAAGCGCATGCTCCAGGAGTCGGTGGACGTACTTTTCGACAACGGGCGCCACGGACGGGTCATCACCGGCACCAACAAGCGTCCCCTCAAGTCCCTGAGTGACACCCTCAAGGGCAAACAGGGACGTTTCCGCCAGAACCTGCTGGGTAAACGGGTGGACTACTCCGGCCGGACGGTTATCACCGTGGGACCGAACCTGCGGCTGCACCAGTGCGGGCTACCCAAGAAGATGGCCCTGGAGTTGTTCAAGCCGTTCATCTACTACCGCCTGGAACAAAAAGGGCTGGTCTCCACCGTCAAGAGCGCCAAGAAGATGGTGGAAAAGGAAGTCCCCGAGGTCTGGGACACCCTGGACGAAGTCGTCAAGGAATACCCGGTCATGCTGAACCGGGCCCCGACCCTGCACCGTCTGGGAATTCAGGCCTTTGAGCCGATCCTGATCGAGGGCAAGGCAATCCAGCTTCATCCCCTGGTCTGTACGGCCTTCAACGCCGACTTCGACGGCGACCAGATGGCCGTTCACATTCCGTTGTCGGTTGAGTCGCAGATAGAGACCAGGGTTCTGATGCTGTCTTCCAACAATATTCTGTCTCCTGCCAACGGCAGCCCGATCATCGTTCCCAGCCAGGACATCGTTCTGGGCACATATTACATGACCAGGGCCATCGACGGCAGGAAAGGCGAGGGCAAGGTATTTGCCAACCTGGACGAGGTCCGCAGCGCCTATGACAGCCGTCAGGCGGACATGCATGCCAAGATCACCGTCAGGATAGACGGCAAACGCCATGAAACCACCGTGGGCCGGATTCTGCTGTGGGAGATAATGCCCAAAGACAATCTCATGGGCCTGCGGCACCTGATGGTCGCCGAGCAGGAACTGGCCGAAGAGCTGCGCGAAAAAATAGTCGCCGGCCAGGATTTCATCGCCCTTGTGAGGGAACATTCCACCAGCCCGGACAAGGAGCTGGACGGCAATATCGGTCTGCTGCGCAAAGACGAATTCAAGCGGATCTACAATGCCGAGGACCAGATCATCGACGAGCTTTACAGCCTGGAGGAAGGCCAGGTCAGCGGCGTGATCGCCGATGACCAGGGCTATCATCTGTTCCAGGTGGTGGAGAAGAGGCTCGAAATACCGTTTGAAGCGGTCAACAAGGTGATGGACAAAGGCTCCTTGCGGGAATTGATCGACTTTGCCTACCGCAACCTGGGCCCCAAGGCGACGGTTATTCTTTCCGACCGCCTCAAGGATACCGGCTACAAGTACTCCACCAAGGGCGGCCTGTCGATTTCCATCGACGACATGATCATCCCCGATGCCAAGTGGGGCATCATCAAACAGGCCGAACAGAAGGTGGCGGAAATAGCCCGCCAGTACAACGAGGGCTTGATTACCCAGGGCGAAAAGTACAACAAGGTGGTCGACATCTGGGCCAAGGCAACCGATGACGTGGCCAACGAAATGATGGAGGCCATGAAAAGCGCCCCGGTGCTGGACGAAAACGGCAAACCGGTGCTGGACGAAGACGGCCGGCCCCTGGTTGCCGAAAGTCTCAATCCGATCTACATGATGGCCGATTCCGGTGCCCGCGGCAGCAAGGACCAGATGCGGCAGCTGGCCGGTATGCGCGGACTGATGGCCAAGCCTTCCGGCGAGATCATCGAGACACCCATCCAGGCCAACTTCCGCGAGGGCCTGTCGGTGTTGCAGTACTTCATTTCGACCCACGGCGCCCGTAAGGGGCTGGCAGATACCGCCCTGAAAACCGCCAACTCCGGGTATCTTACCCGCCGTCTGGCAGACGTGGCCCAGGATTGTACAATTACCGAGGTCGATTGCGGCACCATGGCCGGCGTGGAAGTCGAACCGCTCATCGAAGGCGGTGAGGTCATCCAGCAGCTGGGAGAAAGGATCCTGGGGCGCCACGCCCTGGAGGATATTCTCGACCCGTTTACCGACAAGGTCCTGATCAAGGCCGGTGAAGAAATCGATGAGCAGGGAGTGCAGCTGATCGAAGATGCCGGCATAACCAAGGTCAAGATCCGGTCGGTTCTCACCTGCCAGACCAAGTACGGCGTCTGTGCGACCTGCTACGGCCGGGACCTGGCCCACGGCAACCGGGTCGAGATCGGTCAGACCATCGGCATCCTGGCCGCCCAGTCCATCGGCGAGCCGGGCACCCAGCTGACCATGCGCACCTTCCACATCGGCGGTACCGCCAGCCGGAGGGTCGAGCAGGCCGACATACGGGCCCGCACCGAAGGCACCATCAAGTTCATCGACCTAAAGGTGGTCAAGAGTGCTGAAAATCACCTTGTGGTCATGAACCGCAGGGGCGGTGAGTTTGCCATTATCGGCAAGGCCGGCCGGGAACGGGAACGCTTTCCGGTCATCTACGGCGCCCACATCCTGGTTGAAGACGGCCAGAAGGTGAAACCGGGCGACCTGCTGGCCACCTGGGACCCGTTCACCACCCCCATCATCACCGAGGTCGACGGAGTGGTCAAGTTCGGGGACCTCATTCCGGGCAAGACCCTCCAGGAAAAGGTCGACCCGGTGACGGGCAAGTCCATCCGGACCGTAATGGAGTCCAAGACGGCCGAGGAGCGGCCGCGGATCTCCATCAAGGGGCCGGACAACAAGACCGCCAAGCTGCCCGGAGGATCGGGCTACGCGCGGTACATGCTGCCGGTCGAAGCCATCCTGATGGTGGAAGAAGGCGACGAGGTAAGGGCCGGTGATGTTATCGCCAAGCTGCCCCGGGCGACCACCAAGACCAAGGACATCACCGGAGGTCTGCCGCGGGTGGCCGAGCTGTTCGAGGTCCGCAAGCCCAAAGACGTCGCCGTGCTGAGCGAGATCGACGGTTATGTCACCATCAGCAAGGCGACCCGCAAGGGCAAGCAGAAGATAACCATTACCCCGGCCGATGTCGGCGAAAAACGCGAATACCTGATTCCGCGGGGAAAGCATATCAACGTTTACGACGGAGACTACGTAAAGGCCGGTGAGCCCCTGGTCGGGGGAGCGGCCATTCCTCAGGACATACTGCGGATCAAGGGCGAGGTGGCCCTGGCCCGCTACCTGGTGGACGAAGTCCAGGAAGTCTACCGGCTCCAGGGCGTGCGTATCAATGACAAGCACATCGAGGTCATAGTGCGCCAGATGATGCGGCGGGTCAAGGTCATAGATACCGGTGATACCGATTTCATCGCCGAAGAGCAGGTGGACAAGATCACCTTTGAGGAAACCAACCGCAAGGTTATCGCCCAGGGCGGCAAGCCGGCGACGGCCGAGCCTTTGATCCTCGGGATAACCAAGGCCTCCCTCAGTACCGACAGTTTCATATCGGCCGCCTCTTTCCAGGAGACGACCAAGGTACTGACCGATGCCTCGATTGCGGCCGCCGTGGACTACCTGAGGGGTCTGAAGGAAAATGTCATCATGGGACGCCTGATCCCGGCGGGGACAGGTTTGCCCCAGTATCAGGGAATGGAAGTCACCCAGGTCTGATGGTGACCTGACCGCGCCCGGCATTAGAAGGGGCCCGGGCGCCAAAAAAGAGATCGGGTAACAATAAAACGCTTGACAATTTGGGCTCTTCTATATACACAATCGCTTTTTGTGTAGACGGCTCAATTTTGCTGTATCAAAGGCTCGAGAGGAAAATATGCCGACGATCAATCAGCTGGTCAGAAAAGGTAGAAAGAGGATCAAGAAGAAGACCAATACACCTGCCCTCAAGGGTGCTCCCCAGAAGCGGGGTGTGTGTACCAGGGTATATACTTCGACTCCCAAGAAGCCCAACTCGGCCTTGCGGAAAGTGGCCAGGGTGAGGCTGACCACGGGAATCGAGGTGACGGCCTACATCCCCGGTATCGGTCATAACCTGCAGGAGCACTCGGTCGTGCTGGTGCGTGGCGGCCGTGTCAAGGACCTGCCGGGTGTGCGATACCATATCGTACGCGGCACCCTGGATACGTTGGGGGTCGAAGACCGCCGGCAGGGCAGGTCCAAGTACGGCGCCAAGAAGCCCAAGTAACCGGTGCGCGCAGGCAGTGGTCAAATGATCCATTTTCCCACACAGATGATGGTGTAACTTATGCCCAGAAGAAGAGAAGTTCCAGTTCGCCCCATAATCCCGGATGCAAAGTACAACAGCAAGCTGGTGGCCAAGTTTATTGCATCCATTATGCGGGATGGTAAAAAGAGCGTTGCAGAAAGGTTGCTGTACGGTGCTTTTGACATCATTGAGCAAAGGGCCAAGGAGCAGCCCCTGCGGGTATTCGAAAAGGCCCTGGAGAACGTCAAGCCCGCAATCGAAGTCAAATCCCGGCGGGTTGGCGGTTCGACCTACCAGGTGCCCACTGAGATCCGGCCTTCCCGGCGCACGGCGTTGGGAATTCGGTGGATAATCAATTTTGCGCGAGGCCGCTCTGAAAAAGGATTCGCAGCCAAACTGGCGGGCGAGCTTATGGATGCGGCCAACGGTCGTGGGGCGTCGATCAAGAAAAAGGAAGACACCCACAGGATGGCCGAGGCCAACAAGGCTTTCGCCCACTACAGGTGGTAGTCTGGCAGACGGGATCGACGGTCGCGCGATAGGTTTTAAATCCAGTGGAAGACGGAATTTAAAACCTATCTTTTTGTCTAAGAGTACAAGCCCGTTCAAGGGGAGGACAAGCGATGGCGAAGGAAAAGTTTGAGCGCAAGAAGCCGCATGTGAATGTGGGTACGATCGGCCACATTGACCACGGGAAGACGACGTTGACGGCGGCGATCACGAAGCATATGGGATTG
>JAMOUQ010000016.1 GCA_027068085.1 Desulfobacteraceae bacterium
GTTTTCGTGCCCGGTCCGGACCGGTGCAGTCACGGAAAGCACCCCTGCCCGGACTGTTTTGCCTGCCAGGGCTGCGGCCCGGAACGCTGCCGGGTCTGCCGCGGCAGCGATGACCGTTCAGAAAGATGGCGTTTGTCTGGCAGGTGCAGGCAAAGGGGGAGGCAAGGCGGGACGAGAGAGAAACAAACCAGATAAGGCCCGGCACCCCAAGGTGCCGGGCCGCATGCCTTTTTTAAGAACGGAGCCTTACCAGAGCTTGGTCTCGTCTTCTCCAAGCTGGGCGACAGCCTCGATAAGCTTGTCGTCCTTGTAGACCGGCCGGCGCTGGTCTTTCAGAATGTGGGCATAGGAAAATTCGTCTTCCACCTTGAAAACCTCCAGAGTGGCCACTACCGACGGCTTGGGGCTGAAGGTCTTTCCCTTGTAGGTTACCGGCGGCTTGGTCTCGATGACGTCGAAGCGGGTGCCGGTGATCACCCCTTGTTTCTTGCCCAGGTTGATAAGGACCTGCCCGCCGCTGACATCCACCACGTAGGCCTTTAGGGGATAGTGGGTCATGATGGTGGTAAGCAACTCGCGGTTTAGCAGACGCATGTCCTTTGCCAGGGTGGCGGTGGAAGCAAATTCGCGTTCGATGGAGGCCGCAACTTTGCCGTCGTCAGTGTCGACCAGCTTGAGGTGGATGATGCTGCCGTCCAGCAGGTGGAACAGACGCCCCTTGACGACCAGTCTCGCCTTGAAGGCCCGGCCGAGCTTCATCTGGGTTTCTTCCCTGGCCAGGTCTTTCTTTTTGAGACCCAGTTTTTCAAGGACCATCTGCAAGAGCAGTGGATCCACGGCCTTGACCCTTCCGCTGGCATTGATCTGCTGGGCCAGGTTCATGGCCAGAACCCTGGTAAAACCGTCGCGTACCGAAAGTCCGCCTGACTCCACCGGTTCAAGGATGGTAACCACCATGGCTTCCTGGGTGGTCCATCCGTCTTCGGTGGCCGGCTTGACCGGCGCACCGGCCTTGTATCTTTTCACAACCTCGGCGACCTGGCGGGCCAGGGCCTTCTGGCGCTCTTTGTCCTGTTGCAGGATGACCATCTTGCGGGCCGCGGCCGCCAGGGTGGAGGCGAAAAGGTCATGGGGATTGAGAGCCAGGGCCCGGCGATAATAGGCCAGGGCCTCGGACCATTTCCCCTGGCGTTCGAAGGTAAAGCCCTGGTTGGAAGTCGCTTCTATGTAGTAAGGATCGAGGGCCACCGCCTGCCGGTACATCTTGCGGGACTTGTCCCACTGGCCCTTGGTGGCGTAGATCCGGCCGAGCTGGTTGTACGCCATGGCCCGGTGGGATGGCGAGGCCGATTTCTTGGCAATCGCCTTGAGGTATTCCTTTTCGGCGTCCTTGACCTTGTTTTCACTGAAAAGCAGGTCGCCCTTGACGATGTTGACAAGCGCCCGCTGGCCTGATTTCTTTTCGACCTCAGTTGCAAGCCGGCGGGCCTTGGCCGCGTCTCCCTTGCGGGCGTAAATCTGTGAGAGGCCCTCTTTGCCGAGGATCTCACCCTTTCCCTTGGTGCGCGAAAGGTCGTAAAAAGTCTTTTCGGCCGCCTTGATGTTACCTGTCTTCAACTCGGCGTAGCCCTTGATGGTCTTTGCTTCCACGTTTTTGGGATTCTGTTTGACGACCTTTTCGGAAATGGCCTTGGCCAGTTCCGGGCGATGACGCTGCAACTGGCGCTGGGCCAGCTTGACCAGCATGATTTCGGTGGTCTTGCCGCCGCCCTGGAAAAAATCGAGCAGCTTGAGATCGGGGCCGAGGATGCAGATGGTGGGAAGCACCAGCTTGGCCTCGTACTTGTCGGAAACCCCGGCCTTGTCCAGCAGGATCGGAAAGCTGGGTTTGGCCTTCTTGACGAACTGCTTGACCTTGGCAAGCGGCGAGCGGGTTATTCCCCAGACGATCAGGTCGGTATCCTTGTATTTCTTGGCCAGCTCATCCAGGCTGAGCAGTCCCTGCTGGCTGGGCCGGGAAGCTGCGTCGAAAAAATAGAGTATCACCATGGGCTGGTCTTTCATTGCGGCCAGATCGTAGGTTTTGCCGTTGAGGTCCTGGAGGGTGAACAGGGGCACGGCGTCACCGGATTTGAGCTTGCAAAAACCCGGTGCCGGTGTTCCTGCGACCAGAAGCACAGCCAGCA
The DNA here is from genome assembly GCA_027068085.1 of Desulfobacteraceae bacterium. Lineage (GTDB taxonomy): Bacteria > Desulfobacterota > Desulfobacteria > Desulfobacterales > Desulfosarcinaceae > JALVQM01. Next base: position 2,187 of record JAMOUQ010000016.1, read on the forward strand.
TCAAGCAGACGATACATGGTTTGACAGACTTCATAATTCTCCTCCTTGGTATAGGGCAAACGGCTTGACTCTTCATTGGATTGGCACCAGACGGATGTGTAAGGGAGTGGAGCCCGGCTCGTCGAACTGGAGCTGGGCCTCCCATTCATAGTAATCTTTCAGGCTCAGGGCCACGTTGTATTTGCCAAGGGGCAGTTGCAGCTGGAGCGGGGTTTTGCCCCGGAAAGTGCCGTTTATGAAGATATCGGCTCCGGCCGGCTCACTGGTGACATTCAGCAGCGCGTTTTCGGCGGCTTGTGGCCGGGTATCGGAAATTGTGGCTGAATCGGAGCTTTGATTGTTGTCAGGACCCGGCAGACGCCCTGCCAGGAACACCACCGCCACCAGGATGGCCAGGACGCCGGCTGCTCCTGCCAGCAGCAATCCTTTGCGGGACTTGGCCGGCGGACGGCTTGGGGAGCCGGTTTCGGCCCCGGTTCCGCCCTGGCCCCGGACCGCCGCCTGCAAAGCCTTGGACATTTCGCGGCCGCTTTGAAAGCGCTGTTCGGGATCCTTGGCAATGGCCTTGACAATGGTATCGCTGAGGCGCTTGCTGACGAAAGGATCGATTTCCGCAGGCGCCTTGGGCTCTTGCTGGGCTATGGAATGGAAGATGGCGGCCAGGTTGTTGCCGCCGAAAGGGCGCTGGCCCACTACGAGTTCGTAGAGGATGACCCCGAGGGAGAAAAGGTCGGAACGCCCGTCCACGCTCTGGCCCTTGACCTGTTCGGGCGACATGTAGGCCGGGGTTCCCAGGATTTCTCCGGCCTGGGTCATGGTGCCGGCGGCCGGGTCTTCCATGTGGGCGATGCCGAAGTCGGTCAGCTTGGTGGTTTTTCCGTCGTCGATTATGATGTTGGACGGTTTCACGTCCCGGTGGACTATGCCCTTGGAGTGGGCGTAATCCAGGGCCTCGGCCACCTGCCGGACCACTTCGACCGCCTGTTCGGTGGTGGTAAGTCCGCCGCTGCGGATCACCTCGTCCAGGGGGCGGCCGGTGACGTATTCCATGGCGATATAGACGGTATCCCGGTCTTTGCCCACGTCGTAGACCGTGACGATCCCCGGGTGGGATAGCCGGCCGATGGCCTTGGCCTCCTTCATGAAGCGGGCCACCAAAGCCTGGTCGGCGACCCGGTCGGGCCGCAGCACCTTGAGGGCCACCATCCGGTCGATGTTGGGATCGTGAGCCTGGTAGACCACGCCCATGTTGCCCTTGCCCAGTTCCTTGACTATTTCGTATCTTCCGTAACGCATGAGACTCAGTAGATTTCCAGAAAACGCAGCACGGTTTCAAACGGAATCACGAACCCGATGGAATCGGTCCCGCGGTAGCGGCCCTTGATCACGCCCGCCAGGCGTCCCTTCTGATCAAAGACCGGGCTGCCGCTGGTGCCCGGCTCCACGTTCATTCTGACCTGCCACAGGACCTGGTTGCCGGCCCTGCGGGGCGGGCCGTCCACACGACCCTTGTGAAACTGTGGTGTCAGGGGCTTGGGGCAGACTACACCGACAAGCTTTTCGCCGTTTTCAAGATAGAATCTTCCGGCGGCCAGGTTGACCCGGGGGCCCGAGTATCCGCCTGCGGCCTGAACCAGGGCCAGATCTTTTTCTTTGTCGATCTTGAGTATCCGGACCGGAACCCGGCTGCCGTTTCTGAAGACAGCTTTTATCTTCAGATCATTGTTCAGCTTGTGGGCCGTGGTGATTATCAGGCCCCGGCGGTCGACCACGAATCCGCTGGCCTGGAAGTCCACCGAACCGTTGTCGGCATAGAGGCAGACCACGGCCCCTGCCAGGTCGAGGACAGTTACGGGCACGGGGTGCCTGGGGCCGGGATTTTCCGGATCGGTCCCGGCGGCGGCCTTTTCCAGGGCGGACCAGAGGCCCTTGACTTCTCCGGCCTTCGGGCCGGTATCGTCGAGAAATGTCACCCTGGTGGCCAGGGCCGAGTGATGCCTGAGCAGAATCTGGAAATGGCCGGCCGGCCGGTCCACGTCCAGAATTACCCGTCCCTGGCTGCTCTTGGTGGGCGCAACCTGGTAACTGCGGCTTTGGAAATAATCGGTGGTTGCGCGCTGGACTTCGGCCAGGGGCATCTGGAAAATGCGGCTGGCACCGGTTGCGCCCGGCAGGGAATCTGGCCCTGCAAGAAAGGCAGCCATGGCCACAAATAGTATAATGATCGGTTTTTTCATGTGATTTTAGCCAGTACGACAGTTACGTTATCCCGGCCACCGGCCTGCTTGGCTATTTCGATGAGACGGTCGGCAAGCGTTTCAAGCGGCCGGGCCGTTGCCAGAACATCGGCGATGGCATCATCGGTTACCATGTCGGTAAGTCCGTCGGAGCAAAGCAAAAACAGGTCTCCGGGCTGAACAGGGCCCCGCAGGGTATCCAGGGCCGGGGCCGGATCGACGCCCACCGCCCTCAGGACCACGTTGCGCATGGAGTGATGACGGGCCTCCTCGGCGCTGATCAGGCCCCGGTCGAGCTGATCCTGGACAAGGGAATGATCCCTGGTCAGTTGTTTCAGGGATCCGTTTCTGAAACGGTAGGTGCGGCTGTCGCCCATGTGGCCGATGACATAGCCTCCGGCATGCAGGGCCAGCAGCTCGGCCGTACAGCCCATGCCCTTGTGGTGCGGGTTTTCTTCCACGTGGTCCAGGATCAGTTTGTTGGCGTGCCGGAAGGCGTCCCGGACCTTTTCGACCGCTTGGTTTTCGTCAGCCGGCGGCCGGGGTCCGAGGATTTCGGCCGCAGCCGCGGCGAAAAGACGGCTGGCGGTTTCTCCGGCCGCGGCCCCGCCCATGCCGTCTGCCACAAGACAGTAACCCGCATCCGGATCGATGGCAAAGGTGTCTTCGTTGTTGGCCCTGACAAGGCCGGTATCGGTCCGGCCGGCCATTTCCGGCCGGTGGTCAAATCCGGTTTTCGTTACAGTAGTCGTCAATTACATTCAGCCTTGTGCAGAAAAGTTACACGTTCTTTGTTGCCAAAACCTGAATTTAATATAAGAGGCTGTTTGGGTCAACAGTATAGATAGCCATTGCTGGCCGGCGTCCAACACCCTCGTCTTTTCCGGCTATGACAAAGGCCGGCGTGTTTGCGGCGGCACAAACCGTGTGTCTGTTTCCGTACAGCCGGCGGGCCTGTTTGCAAACCGCCTTGCTAAGCGGTTGTATTTGTGGTATGTTACACTTGTAATTTTCTGTTTTTATTGTTTTTATGAGGCGCGGGCTTTGCGTGCGGTAAAATCCGAACTGCCGGAGCCCTGCCGGTTTCCTGTTTTAATTCAGAGCGGCTTTTGGTAACTTTGTGTCCCGGGTGCACGGGGAAGAAATATTGTGACCCGGCTGACGGGTCAGCGTAAACCAACCAAGGAAAGCCAACATGAGCCAGATTCCCAGTCTAGGTGTTCAGCTTGTCCACATCCAGGGTCCGCTAAAGGGCGAGATCCAAACCTTCACTTCCGGCCGGGTGCTGATAGGCCGCCATCCGGACTGCGATCTGCAGTTTCCCAAGGACCTGGTGGTAATTTCCCGGCGTCATGCCGAGATAGTCCGGGAAGGCAACCGCTTCAAGCTGATAGACAAGAGCACCAACGGTACTTTCGTCAACGGCAAGCCGGTAAGCGAGACTTTTCTCAAAGACGGGGATGTAATAACCTTTGCCGAGGGCGGCCCCAAGGTGAGTTTTCTCACCCAGGTGATCGATGAGCCGGCCTCCGTTGCGGAGCAACAGGCCGAACGCCGGTCCGCACCTGACGATTTGCCACCGGAACCCCCGGAACCGGATCAGGTCGAGTCCGATGAACAAGCCGCTTTACCGGATGTGCCCCAGCCGCCGCCTTCGCCCAAGTCTCCTGAGCCCGAGCCGGTAAACGTTCCTTTTGCCGTTCAGTACGGTCCGGCCCTCAAGTCTTTCCGGAGCCTTCCGATCGTCATCGGCCGGGGACCGGGCTGTGATTTTGCCATCGACCACCCTAGCCTGGAGCAAAGGCACGCCCAGGTCTTTTTTTCCGGGGAAAGCTACTGGATCAAGGATCTGACCGGTCAGGCCAAGGTCACGGTGAACGGCCAGCCCTTGCAGGCAGCGGCCCGCCTGGAACCCGATGCGGTCATAAGGCTGGCCCCCGACGGGCCGGGTTTTCGCTTCCTGGGCGGAGGCCGTCTGGTTGAGCTGGAACAGTCCGATGCCCGGCCTGATCCGGCACCGGAAGCGCCCGCCGGGCCGCCGCCGGTCCCCCCTGTTGCGGAGCCTGAAAAGCAGGCTTCCAAGCTGCCCCTGGACGTGGGCCGCAAGGCATCGTCGTTGTTCAAGAAGTTTTTTTCCTGACAGGCCGTTACGGCTTTACAAGAAATGTTTGACCGAAATTTGGAACTTCCGGTTTGGGTTGGACAGTCCTCGGTTGCCATAACCGGTCAGGCCAGTTCCACCACATGCATCTGTGCCTCCTGGTCCTCGGCATATGGTCCGAATACCAGGCTGACCGGACAACCGACCACCTTGACGTAGTAGGCCTGCCGGGGGTCTACGTGGTTGCGCAGGGCCCAGGCGGTGTACTGCCTGCCTCCAAGTTCGAGTTTCAGCCCCTGCATGGGGTAATTGAGGACCGCCTTGTCCGGCAGACCGCCGGCCGGACCCACCGCCTGGAAGGTTATTTCCGCATCCAGGACTCCGAAAATCACACCGTCCCATGTGTCCCCGGCCGGCCGGAGGGCAAACCACTGGCCCAGTTTTTCATCACCCACCATCTCCAGGAACCATTCCGGCTCCGGCACCCGGGCCGGGGTGTGGGCCTTGGCCACCAGCTTGGCGGGAGCGGCTTCCCGGGCCGGGATTACGGTGGCGTGCCGCAGGGCCGTGGGCAGGGTTTCAGGCTTTATCTCCTCCTGTCCGGCCTGGATGATGATAATCGGGGTGGTGGCCTTATTGCCGGCCAGCAGGGCCAGGGCCACCATGGAAAGGCCGTAACGGGTATCGGTGTCGGCCAACTGTTCGGCCGTGCCGGTGATGATCCAGGCGGCGGTGGATGGCTCCCGGAGAGCGTCCCGCACCCCGGTCCAGGCCATCTTCTGATTGTCGTTTTGCCAGAGGTGAACCATGGGCTCCAGTCCGTAGGTGGCCAGCTTGGCCAGGGAGGCCTTGAGGGCATCGTCTTTTCCCAGCATGCTTGCCAAAATTTTCTTTTTCATTCCGGTGTTTCCTTTCCCGAGTATTCCGGCCGGCGTGCTCAGACCCGGCGGTCGGGGTTGCAATGTCTGTCTCTTTTGGGATAACCTGCAACTGCGAGTTCAACTTTACCAAAGGAGTTTGCGTTATGCTCAATGGCCAGTGTCCCCGCTGCAGGAGCAGGTCTGTCTACCGGCGCAAAAACGGTATAGTTTCCGGTGCCAAGCATATCTTCGTAACCGGTCTTGGTTTCACAACCCCGCGTTCCGACAAGCTTACCTGTGTTTGCACAAATTGTGGTTATTACGAAAACTACGTGGCGGACAAGGCCATCCTTGCCAAAGTAGCCGCCAAGTGGGAAAAGGTCTGATCTTCTCAGGGAGCCAGGATCAGGACCTTGACCTGGCTGGGCGCCAGCCGGACCCCGGGAGCGTTGGTCGAATTCTGCAGGGCCATGCTGGTCAGCCGGGTGGCCGGCATCCCTCCCAGCAGGACGGTGAAGGCCCCGTTCAGATGCCGGGACGGCCCCATGACCGTGGCGCTGGCCATTCCGGTGGCCAACCCGGCGTTGTCGCCGTTTGTCAGCGGCACGCTGGTGGCCATGTTGTGGGCCGGCGCTCCCATGAACAGGATGTTATAGGCCGCCGGAACTCCCATGGGCCCCATGGCGATGTTGGGATAAGGTATCGGCACGGGCGATGGCGAAGGCGGAGCCGGGGTCAGGCAGACATCGGGAAAAGCGGTGTCTGTTCCCATCAGCTGGCAGTTGGCAAACATAGATCTTTCCTCCCTGGTTTTTATCCGATATGAATTCTTTCTCCGTCGATCTTGACGTCTTGCCTGGCCGTCATGACGGTGTATTTGCCGCTCAGTGACATTGTCTTGGAGGCGGACACGTCCACCCGGCCCGCCCTGACGATTTCGTCCTCTTCCACCGTGCGGAAAACCCGCTTGGCTCTTTGTACCAGGCGCTGGACCACGGTTTCGGCCGAGGCGGCCAGCAGGCGGACACGCTCGATGCCGGCCTGGAGGCGGGCCCCCTTGAAAATCAGCTCGTGGAGGTTGATCCTGCCCCGAAGGGCATCGATTTTCACCTGCCCGGCCACGGTTTCCAGGGTGCCGGCGGTGGCCATGTCGATGCCTTCCTGGGCTGCCACCGTGAAATGTCCCGAATCCAGGTTAAGGCGCAGGTCGCCTTCAACGGCGATGACCGTTTCATCCCCGGCCGCCGCTTCCAGCACCGCCAGGACGAAACTGTCGCCCCCGGGCTGGCGGCAGGCAAGGACACGGTCGCCGGGCCGGGGCTCTACCAGGCAGCTTGCCGCCCTGCGGGCGGTGAAAAGCTCACCATCGGCCCGGACGGTTATTTCCTCTTTGACGCAGCCGGTGACTACGGCATACTGCTGATAAACAGGCTCTTGATTCCTTCTAATACGTGCCAGGTTGTCCATTTCTGTCTCTCCTTTGTCGGCATTCAAAGCGGCGGCTGCCAGTCTTCACCCATGGCGCGGAGCTTGTCTTCGCCGCTGGCGGCGCTCCGGTTGGCCCCCTTCCAGAGGGTCCCCTTTTCGATTACCCGGTGCATCCTGGCCCGGAACAGGTTGGCTCCGGAAAGATCGGCTCCGGAAAGATCGGCATGGGCAAGGTCGGCGTCGGTCAGGTTGACCTTTTCCATGCGGGCCGCCAGGCACCTGCATTGGGCCAGCACGGCGGCGGTCAGGTCGCTTGCCCGCAGGTCGGCCTTGGTAAGATCGGCCGCCTGGAGCACGGCCTGGCCCAGGTCGGCCATCCGCATGGAAACCCCTTTCAGGTTGGCTTCGGCGAAAATGGCCATCCGGGCCTTGACCCGGTCCAGCCGGGCCCCTTCCAGGTTGGCCTGGGCAAGTACGGCCTGGCTCAGGTCGGCGCCGGAAAGGTCGGCGCCGGACAAATCGGCCCCTTTCAACTGGGCCTGGGCCAGGCTGATTCCGGCCAGCTTGAGTCCCTTGAAATTTGAATCCATCAGAATGGCGCGGGAAAAATCGACTCCGGTTATATCTATTCCGGCAAAGTCGATTCCCACCATGACGGCCTGGGCGCAGCTTGATCCAGCCAGGCGGGCTCCGTCCAGAACGCACTCTATGAAAGCGGTCTGGGTCATTTCGATGCCGCTCAGGCCGGCCCTGCCAAGGTCGTTCCGGACAAAGACCGTGTCTTTCAGGTCGCAGCCGGAAAGATCGATCCCGGCGGCCCGGCTTTCCACCACCCTGGCCGAGTCCCAGCAGCTGCGGGCACAAGAGGCATTTTCGAGACCGGTCTTGGTGACCGTGGTCATGTACAGGTTGGCCTTTTCCAGCCGGGCACCGTCAAGGCAACATTCGTACAGGACCGCCTCCTTGAGGTTGGCCCCGGACAGGTCGGATTCTGAAAAATCCACCCGCTCCAGGATGCAGCCGGAAAGATCGATTCCGGTCAGGTCCAGGCCGCGGCAATCGAAGTTGGCCAGAAATTCACCGGCCGCGGCCTTTTTTTCCAGCTCCCGGCGGTCGATGCGGCGGGGCGGGCCGAAGTAGGCCAGCTCTTCTTGGATCTGTTTTTCCATGCCTTGTTCTTGCTCGTTCATTTGGGCATCCAGCGTAGCAGGGTTGACTTGGCCGTCAGGGCATGGCGCACGTCGGTGTTGCGGAAACGGGCCTTCATGAAGTCGGCTCCGAACAGGTTGGCGCCGGTAAAGTCGGTGCCGTCCAGGTTGGCCGCATGCAGCAGGCTTTCGTAGAGGTTGGCCCCGGCAAGCCTGGCCGCGGTAAGATCGGTGTCCATGAACAAGGCTCCTTTGGCCGAGGCATGGTAGAGCGAGGCCTGCTTCAGGTCGGCTTCGCTCAGGTCGGCCCTGTCCAGAATCGCTTTTTCGAAACTGGCGCCGGCAAGCCTGGCCCCCCGCAGGTTGGCCCCTTCCATCTTTGCCCCGTCAAAGCGGGCACCTTCAAAGACGCATTCGGCAGCAGCCCTGAGACTGTCGAAATTGGCCTGTGAAAAATCGGCACCGGCGGCATCCACCTTGACAAAGGTGGTCTTGGCCAGGTTGGAGCCGCGAAACCTGGCCTTTGCCAGGCCGGCCTGGATGAAGATTCCTTCGCAAAGGTCGGCGCCGTCGAAGATAGCTTCTGAAAAGTCGCCCTCGATAAAATGGACCTTCTTGATCCGGGCCCGGGAAAAATCGGCCCTCAGGCCACGGGCCTGGCTGAGATCGGCCTCGTTCAGGACAGCCCCGGTGAACCTTGCCCCTTCCAGGTCGGCCTCGGCCAGGGATGCGGCTGTCAGGTCGGCTTCGGTAAGATCGGCTCCGGTCAACCTGGCCCGGCCCAGGCCGGCGCCCTTCAGCTTGGCCCCGGTCAGCTTGGCCCCGGCCAGGTCGGCCCGCATCAGGGCGCAGTTGGAAAGGTCGGCCCCTGAAAGATCGGCCCCTGAAAGATCGGCCCCTTCCAGGAAGGCCCCGGCCAGGTCGGCCCCGGAAAGGTCCATTGCCGACAGATTCAGCCCGGAAAGGTCGATGTCGGCCAGGCCGGTTCCATTGCGGCAGGCCTCGGTGACGATCCGGAGCCTTTCTTCGCCGGTTTCCGGCCCCGGCGGAATCACCGGCGGCAGCAGGTGACCGTACCGGCGGTAGTTCTGGAAGAAAGTCTTTTCCACCATCTGCATCTTGGCCGTGATTTCATCGCTTTCGATGCCCAGGGTGCGGAAGATTTCAACCGCCCGGGCGGCGGAAAAAACCGGCCGGGGAGCCGGCTTCTCAGAAGCCTGTTTCAAAAACTCTTCTTTGGTCAGCCCGGCCTTTTTCAGCTGGGCCTCCAGGACCTGTTCGGCCTTTTGGCGGGCGTTTTCAGCTTCTTTCAGCAGTTTGTCGATATCGGTTGGATCGACCTTTTCTGCGGGCGGCGGCAGGGGAACGAAGTTGTCGGGATCAAGGCCCTGGGCGGCGATCTTTTCCCTGACCTGCCTGATGTCGTTTTCCATCCGCAGACGCTGTTTTTTCTGCAGCAGCTGTTCCCACTTCTGGTCCTGGTCACCGCTGTCTGCCAGCAGTTCGGCAATACCCGAGGTTTCCCCCTCTCCGATCAGGTCGGTTTCGTCCAGCAGGGCGGCGCCGGCGTTTTGGGGATCGAGCCGCTTTTCAAGCGCCTCGCGGTAATGTCCCGGGTCCCGGGCAGGGTCGTCGGCCTTTTCGTAGGCCAGCAGAACCCTGGTGACTTCCTTGGCCATGTGATCGCCCACCTCGGTCAGACCGCGGAATATCACCACCCCCTTGCAGGCGTCGGGAAAGAGCCAGACAGTGTCTATTTTGAGATCCAGTTCTTCAAGCTTGTCTTCGGTTTGCCGGCGGCAGATGAAGCAGCGGGGCCGGATGGCCGGAAGGCTTCCTTCCAGGCGGCGGCGGTCCGGGTGCATGCCCTCGATGACAAAGCTTTCTTGACCGCTGAAAAACCCGTCTGCCTGCTGGTCTTCGGGGGCGGCGTTGAAAAAAGTCCAGTCGATGTCGTCGGCCAGGCCGGGAAAACGCTGCTCGAACCATTTCTTGTCGTAGGTGCCGCACTTTGAAAAGCGCTGGGGCCGGGTAAGGTCCACGGGTCCCAGGCCGGCCGGAGCGGGCCTGTCCTTGGGAGAAGCGATGAGCTGGTCCGGGTACTCGATGTTGGGCAGGGCAACGGCCGGGCCCCGGCCCGGGATTTCCGTCTCTTCCATGCCCTTGCCCAGGGGATTGGGCTTGAATTCCGGCCCGCCGAAGGAATGTTCCCAGTCGATGGGAACCTCTGTAACCGGTTCGGGGTCGCTCATGGTCCAGGCCATGGCTGCGGAACGTTTCCAGAAACGGTCGCCGAAAACATAGAGAGTCTTGTCGACGGGGCCCAGGCTGACTCGCACCTTGCCGGCCGGGACCGGTTTTTTGCCGGGGGCGAAAAAAGAACCGTTTACCAGAACTTCGGCCCGCGCCTTGGGCATGCCCTCGTCCAGGATCTGCTGGCCCAGACGCTGGGGCGCCAGCTTCCACAGATCCACTTCCGATTTTAGCCGCGGCGGACCGCTGAAATCGAAAAATGCCAGCACCGCCGGTGACCAGAAGCATCGGCCCCGGTACTCGAAAGCTCGGAACAAAAGGCCGAGTTTTAAGGGCTTGATAAGTTTCATATTGCCGAAGTCCTTAGTTGATCACATGCAAAGGTGAAGTGTCGAGCTCAAAACCGCTTTGATCAATTTTTAAAGAAGTGTAGCCAATGGCCGCGTTTACCGCAGAGATGTTGATCTGTTTAAGTTCCATCAGCAAGGCAAAATGGTTGGAAACCTTTAAGCCTCCGAAGTTTTCGAACTTGGCCCCCGAGTCTGTCTGCACGTCCATGCCGAGAAATTTCTGCTGGTTGGCCACGGCCTTGTTTTCCAGGCCCACTGTCAGGTTGCGGGTCGCGCTGACGACCATGTTGACAATGGCCGCAGTCAGGGCCTGGGTGCCGGTGATGGTGCTGGTTTCTGACTGGGCGGTAACGGTGCGGACCCCGTTCACGGTGCGGGTTTCGCTTCCGAGGGTCAATGTCCGGGCCCCGGTGACGGTGTAGTTTTCCGTATTGGTCGTCAACGTCCGGTTTCCGGTGACGGTGTGTTCCTCGCTGCCGGCGGTCAGCTTGCGCTTGCCGGTGATGGTGATGGTTTCGTCGCTTTCGGCCTTTCTTTCATGATTGCCTGTCACGGTAAGCGTCCGCTGCCGGTCGATCTTTTCCTCGCAGTTCTGCTTGACGCGCAGCTTGCGGTCCTTGTTTATGGTTGTCGTATCATTGCCCCCCACATGCTGGGTCCTGTTGTTTTCCACATCGACTTTCATGTCTTTCTGGGCGTGGATATAGATTTCCTCGTGACCGGCCTTGTCGTCGAAGCGGATTTCGTTGTTGCCGCCGCCCCCGGTGGAGGTCTCGCTCCTGATACCGCTTTTGGTCTTTTCGTCGGGCAGGGGCCAGGGCGGGGTGTTGGTGCCGTGGTAAACCGTGCCGGTTACTATAGGCCGGTCGGGATCACCGTCGATGAAATCGACGATCACCTCCTGGCCGATGCGGGGAATGAAAACCGCGCCCCAGCCGGGACCGGCCCAGACCTGGCTTACCCTGATCCAGCACGAGCTGTTTTCGTCCTGCTTGCCGTTGCGGTCCCAGTGGAACTGGACCTTGATCCTTCCCAGATCGTCGGTGTAGATCTCCTCGCCCGAAGGTCCCACCACCACGGCGGTATGAACGCCCCGGATCCGCGGCCGGGCCGTGCGCCGTTCCGGGCGGATGGTGATCGAGGAAGGCACGGCCTTGAAACGGTTGAGATATTCGCTGCTGGCGGCGGTGTCACTCCTTTCCGCCAGCACCTGGGGCTGGCGGCCCTGGTGAATCACCTCGGTCAGCAGGTATTCCTGGTTGAGGGAATCCAGGCTGTGGCCGGCCAGGGTGAAGGTGAAGCCGGGGCAGAAACGCGGGCAGACGCCGGTGCCGCTGGCAAGGTCCCTGAACATGACCGTCTGCTGGAGCCTTACCTGGGCCAGGCGGGCCCCTTCCGGTTGTTCGGTGTAGTTGCCCGGAAATTCGAAAATTTCCCTTTCCGTATTTTCGGAATCGGTTTCGTCGGCCGTCAGGTCCAGGGAGGGGTTGTTGAAGTTGTAATCCCGGAGGGTGAATTTGCCCGGGGTGAGCTGGCGCGAGAGGCCGAACTTGATAACCGCTTCTTCCTCGGCCACCATGTTGCGGCCCGGGTTGAATTCGATGGTGGCGTCGCCCTCCAGGGGCTGATAGTTGACCGTGCCGTCTCCGAAAACCATCAGGTGGCCGTCCCGGGAGTGCTCGAAGAAATAGAAAATGCCTTCTTCTTCCATCAGGCGGTTGATGAAGTCCAGGTCGGTTTCGTCGTACTGGACGCAGTACGGCCTGGCGCTGTAGTTGCCCTGGAGCCGGAATTCGAATGAATCAGAAGCGATGGACGATTCTTCCATCACCTGTTGGGCGATTTCCTGGACGCTTTTGTTCTGGAATATGCGGCAGTCCTTCTCCAGGCCCAGCAGCCAGGCCGAGGGCACCATCTGCGCCGCGTAAAGGAAAAAACGGCCCGAGGTGCCTGTTTGTGCGAAACGGCTGACAATACCGTGGAAGGTGCGTTCGGATTCGATCCCTTCCACTGTCAGCACGGCGACCTGGCCGATGACATCACCGAAATCCACCTCCTCTTCGGTGGCCAGCTCCAGGTCGACAGTAAACAGGTGAGATATTTTTTCCCGGGCGGTAAAGGCGGCCACCCGGAATTCGTTTCCACCTATCTCCAGGGTAAAGCGGGGTTCGTTGGCGGCCATGGTTCCTCCCTTGTGCGGTTTGTTGAAAACGGTTACTCCTCGAATTTGACAATGAAGCGGCCCTGATCGTCAAGGTCCAGCAGCACCCCGGGCGGCAATTCCTCCCGGCTCATGCGGGCCAGGATTTCCTGGCTCATGCGCGGCATGATGGTCCCGTTCATGATGGCGTCTATGTTGCGGGCCCCGGTTTCGACCTCGGTGCAGCGCGATGCGATCTGGTCCACCACGGCCGGGCTGTAGACCAGTTCCATCTTGTGGGTATCCGCCAGGCGGCGCACCAGCTTGTCCATCTTGAGGCGGACTATCTGCTTGAGGATCTCGCCGTCCAGGGTCAGGTAGGGCACGACAGTCATCCTTGCAAGCAGGGCCGGCTTGAAGTGGTTGGAGAGAATCGGCCGCACGGCGGCCTCCACCACTTCCAGGTCGGGCCGGTTGCCGTCGGCGCACATCTCGGTAATCACGTCGGTGGCCAGGTTGCTGGTCAGGAAGATGACCGTGTTCTTGAAGTCGATCAGGCGGCCCTCGCCGTCGGAGAGCATTCCCTTGTCGAAGACCTGGTAGAAGAGGTTCATAACTTCCAGGTGGCCCTTTTCCACTTCGTCCAGCAGGACCACCGAGTAGGGCCGCTGGCGGACGGCCTCGGTCAGCACGCCGCCTTCGCCGTAGCCCACGTAGCCGGGCGGAGATCCGATCAGGCGGCTGACGGTGTGTTTTTCCTGGAATTCGCTCATGTTGATGGTCACCATGAAGTTTTCACCGCCAAAAAGCAGGTCGGCGATGGCCAGGCCGGTCTCGGTCTTGCCCACTCCGCTGGGTCCAACCAGCAGGAATACGCCCATGGGCTGGTTGGGGTCCTTGATGCCGGCCTTGGCAGATTTTATCACCCGGCAGATGGCAGACAGGGCCTGGTCCTGGCCCTTGATACGTTTTTTGAGGTTGTCTTCCAGGTTGACCACGTTGGCCGCATCGTCGCGCATCACCTTGCCCAGGGGCACCCCGGTCCAGTCCGAAACCACCTTGGAGACCACGTCCGGGTCCACCTCGGTCCTTACCAGTGGCTCGTCGCCCTGGATCTCGGCCAGCTCGGCGCGCAGCTTTGCAAGCTCATTTTCGACCGCTTCCCTTTCCTGTCCTTCGGTTTCTTGCCGGTCCAGCTCTTGTTGCAGCTCGATTACGCGGTGTGCCAGCTTCTGTTCCTTTTGCCAGCGCTGCTTGAGTTCATCCACCTGGTCGGCCAGCTCCCGGCGCCGGCTTTCAAGCTCCTGTCGGCGGTCAGGATCGATCCGAACCCCGTGGAGCCTGTCCCGGTCCATGGCTTCCAGCTCCCGGTCGATGGCCTGGATGCGGCGCTGCTTGTCCTCGATCACGTCCGGGGTGGCGGTAAGCAGGATCTTGACCCGGGCCGCGCTGGTGTCGAGCAGGTCCACGGCCTTGTCCGGCAGCTGGCGGCCGGAAATGTAGCGGCTGGCAAGCTCGACGGCGCTTTCGATGGCGTCGTCGCGCACCACCACCCGGTGGGCGCTCTCGTACTTGGACTTGAGTCCCCTAAGGATCAGCTTGGCGGTTTCCACCGAAGGCTCGTCCAGCTTGACCGGCTGGAAACGGCGGGCCAGGGCGGCGTCTTTTTCGAAGTATTTTTTGTATTCCGACCAGGTGGTGGCGGCTATGGTGCGCAGCTCGCCCCGGGCCAGGGCCGGCTTGAGCAGGTTGGCGGCATCGCTCATTCCGGCCGCGCCGCCGGCACCGATCAGGGTGTGGGCCTCGTCGATGAACATGATGATCGGTTTCTCCGAGGCCTTGATTTCATTTATGACCGATTTGAGCCGGTTTTCGAACTCTCCCTTCATGCCGGCACCGGCCTGGAGCAGGCCCATGTCCAGGCCCATGATGGCAACGTCCTGGAGGATGTCGGGCACGTCTGCTTCCACCACCCGCAGGGCCAGGCCCTCCACCACGGCGGTCTTGCCCACCCCGGCTTCTCCAACCACGATGGGGTTGTTCTTGCGGCGGCGGGCCAGGATATCGACCATCTGGCGGATCTCGGAATCGCGGCCGAAGACCGGGTCGATCTCGCCGGCCGCGGCCCGGGCGGTGAAATCGACGCAAAAACGGTCCAGGGCCGTTTCCCCGGCCGGCCGGCCGGCCTCGGCCTCCACCACCTCGGAGCGGGCGGCCTTTTCGCTCGACCCCTTGACAAGATCCCAGAACTGCTTGGAAATGGTGTCCCGGCTCAGGTCGGCCAGCAGATCGATCCAGTCGCCGGCCGCCAGCTGAAGGGGCCGGTTGAGCAGGGAAAGCAGCAGGGCGCCGGAGCGCAGCCGGGCCTCGCCCATGTCCACCGAGGCCACCAGCCAGGCGTCCTGGAGCCAGTCCAGCAGCAGGGGCGAAAAGACCGGCTTGGCCGCGTTGCCCGTGTTGAAGCCTTCCATGGTCCGGTCAAGGGCTTTCTGGAGCCGGCCCGGATCTATGTCGAACTGCTTCAGGATCAGGGGGATATCGGTCTGAGGCGAGTCGATCAGCTTGGCCAGCATGTGCTCGACCGTCACCTCGTAGTGGGTCCGGGCCACGCACATTCCGGCGGCCGCCTCCAGGCAGGTGACGCAGTAGGAGTTGAGCCTTTCGATCAGGGCCTTGATGTCGACACGAATCATGATGCGGTCCTTTCCTGGCCGGTTGCGGCAACCCGGTCTGCCCCTTCCGGCACGCTTTGGGGTTGGATTACTGAAAAGCGGATGGCGACCTGCCTGGTTATGGTTTGTCCGCCGAAAACCCAGGTGGTCACACCCAGGCTGGCGCGGAGTTTTTCGCCCAGACATGTGGTCCTGGCCTCGCCGGGAGCCATCATGAGCTCGGCTTCGCATTCCAGGGGCTGGTTGAGGTAAAGGGCCGTCAGCTCGGCCAGCTGGCGGTAGCCCCGGTTGCCGGGGGTAAAGTACAGGAAGGTCGCCTGATCCAGGGGGCCTATCCGGATGCGGAACTTGCCCATCCGGTCTCTTATCTGGTCCCCCATATAGCTGTCGCCCCCCAGGCGGCAGTTGGATTTTCCCAGGGCAAAGCGCTGGTCGCCCGCAATCCGGGCCTTGCGGTCGATACAGGGCACGATGGTTATTGGCACCTTGTCCAGTGCATCGGACAGCAGGGTGGCCAGTCCGGCGGCGCTGCGGGGAAACTGGGAGAAAAGGCCCAGGTAGCGCAGAAGGCGCCGGGGATTTTCCATCCCCTGTCGCAAGGGCTCGGGTCCCAGGCCCAGGAGGCAGAAAAGCCTTTCCAGGGCCGGGCCGTCATTTTCTTCTCCAACCTGAAAAAAGAGCCGGTACTTGCGCCAGCAGTCGAAAAGCAGTTCGTAGAAGCGGTGGTTGAAGATGTCCAGGAAATCCCGGCTCACCGATTCGTCCTGGCCCTGCTCTTCGATCAGGTCTTCGGTGTAGAAGCTGGGCAGGGGCGAAGATACTCCGTAAAGGCCCAGAAAATTGGCGGTAACGGCAAACTGCCGCCGGCCGTCACGTTTCTCGACGGCTATGCGGTCGAGGTCGGCGGGCGGAAAACCCAGCGACAGTTTGGGCCGCACCCTGATGGAGGCCGGCTCGTCTGAACCCTGGTTGCTGCGGCAGGCCCGGCGCAGCAGGCGCATGGCCTGGAAAAAAGAAAACCGATGGGCTTCTTCCAGCAATTGCGCGTACAGGTCGGCGGCGGTGTTGGCCTTCATATCAGTATCTGGTCTCCTGTACGGGCCGGCCACTGGTACCGGACGCCTTTCAGGGTCTCCTTGACTACCAGCCGGGTAAAACTGTTGATGGCGGAGTAGGCCCCGAAAAAAGCATCCAGGACCGAACCGAAGAGGAAAAGGTCTCCCGGGCCGGCATAGTGATCCTGCCGCAGCTGCATGTCGATGGCCCGTCCGCGCATGATCACCCCGTCCACCAGGCGGTCGGACGGCCGGCTGGATACGGCCTGGATGCCGTCTATTCTTTTCTGGTTGGCCAGAAAGGCCGGCCGGTCGCGGTTTTCCTCGAAATTGTAGAGTGCCAGCAGGGCTTTCAGATTTTCGGCCGTGGCCAGGGAACGGTAGTTCAGGCACAGGTGCGAAACCAGGTGCCAGAGCAGGTTGCGTCCCAGGGGCGGCAGGATGTTGGATGTGGGCGGCCGGATGTTGGTGAAGTCGACCATCTCCGGGCTGCTGCTGGTGGCGCGGCAGATGTCGCCCACCTGGAGGGATTCGGGCAGAAACCCGTTGGTACAGCGCAGCCTGATGGAAAGGGTTTCGGGCCGCAGGGGTTCCTGTCCCGGAGGGTAGATCACCGAGATGTAGAAATCGAACCCCGGCCGGATCGGGGAACGCTGGATGCGGGTATGGAACACGGGCTGTTCCTGCTGCCGGGGAGCGAAAGTTTCAAAGGGGGCGAAAGTCCGCTCCCGGGCCGTTCCCTGGCTGAATCCGGTCACCCCGTCGACGGCATAGACCTGGTACTGGCCTTTGTGGCTGCCGCCGGGCCGGACCATGTATTCCTGGTGGCGGTGGTCGATCCGCACCGGTTCGGCGTCGTGTTCGAAAATGTTGATGGCCGGGGTGGCGAAAAGGACGAAATCTTCCTGCCGCAGGTGGGGCAGGTCAAACGGCGGTTTTTCCAGCTCGAAGACGATTTCGAAGCTCTCGCCATCTCCGCGATTCTGCCAGCGCTCCAGGCCGGACAGTTCGAGAAAGAGATATTTTACGGGCAGCACGAAGTATTCCTGGAGGATGCGGTAGGCCGGGAAGGACTGGGAAGGATAAGGCAGGAGGGATTCTTCCGGGTCCATCCCAACGGCCTGCAGGCAGCTTGGCGGCAGGACGCAGGCCGGTCCGTTTTCGGTTCTCAGGATTATTCGGTTCAGGTGGCGCAGCAGCAGGAAGAAGGTATCTGCCGCCCGGGGATAGTCTCCTCCCAGGTGAAAGCGGAGGCTGCCCGCCTGCCACTGGTCAAGCGTCAGGCCCTGGAGCTTCAGCTTCAGGGTGATGCGCGGCGGCCGGCCCGGTTTTTGTTCCCCGCGGGCCGCCTCCAGATTCAGGGGCTGGACGTTGACATCGTAGCAGGTCTTGAAATGACAGGTGGTTCCCTCCACCGGCACCGAGGCCAGGAGGGTTCCCCGCTTTACCCGGACCGGTTGTTTAAGGGCCGCCTTGGGCTTGAAAGCCACGATGGTGGCAGCCGGTATGGGCCGCAGGAAATGGGGCCAGATCAGCTGGAAAAGCTCGTTGATGATTTCCGGAAAATCGTCGTCCAGCTTCTGGCGCAGCAGGGCCGCAAGGAAGGCCACGCCTTCCAGCAGGCGCTCGACGTCCGGATCGGCCGAAAGACCGCTGAGCATGGGGGCCACGGCCGGATGCTTGCGGGAAAACTCGGCTCCCAGTTCTTTCAGATTGGCAAGCTCCTGCTGGAAATAGCGGTTGAACATGGATTGGTGCGCCTTCTTTCGTCCAGTTTGCCGGGTGGCCAGGCCGATCCTAACTGGTGATCTTGATGTGGCCGTCGGGGTCGATCTGGCTTTCGAACTTGATCGGCTCCCGGCTGTCGTCCCGGGCCAGCCTGGCGGTGATTTCAAAATTCAGGCTCAGCAGGTCGTCCTGGGGCAGGAAAGTTACCCGCACCGACCTGAGCCGCGGCTCGAATTTCTGAATCGTCTGCTTCAGGGTCCTTTCGATATCCCGCTGGGACTCGGGATACGTGGCTATGTAATCGGTAAAATCCGGCACTCCGTAATCTGCGGCAATCGGCACGCTGCCCTGCCGGGTATTGAGAATCCTTTGCAGATGCATCTGGATGGAGCGGATCATCTCCCTTGGATCATCGCTGAACCTGCGGTTGGGATTCTTGGCCAGGATCCTGATCCGGTCCATCAGGCGGTGTTCTTTCATCTCTCACCATGGGCGTCCGGGCGCCGCGCGCGGCGCCCGGACGCTTTGCAGACTATGATACGGGTGAACGCCAGTCGTCTTCGCCCGCTGTTCCGGCGGCCTCGTGGGTCCACTGGATCTTGCGGTAAGTGAAGGATACGTCCTCCAGGTGAGTGAAATGGGCCTGGTTGGGATCCTGGCAGTTGGGCATGTAGGCCCGGATTTTGGTCACGATGGCGTCTTCCAGGCCGATGGTGAAATAGTGCTCCTGCCTTCCGTCGGCGCTGGTACGGTACCATTTGATCTCACACTTGGTGAGCACCTCGCCGGTGGTAAGGGCCACGTAGAGCAGGGGCGAGGACTTGTCGAATATCTTGGTGATGGTAAGCGGCTTGTGGGCCCGGGGACCGGTGGGCTGGCCGCTCTGGCTGCTGGTGGGCACGGAAAGCTCATGGTTGAAAGCAAAAACCATTATCTCGTCTTCGTGTCCTTCCTGGTAGATATTGCCCACACTATCGCCGGTAAAGGCCTGTGAGGTGATGTTGCCCTGGTTCGTGCCCTCAATGGTCATGTAAGCTGGGGTTGGCATTGTGGATCCTCCTTTTGAATTCTAGTTATAACTTTTGCGGTTCAGGCGTAAAGCCGGATTTGGCTATTCTTTGTCGAGTTTGCCCACCAGGGAAAGGGTGAAAAAGGCGCCCATGTACTTGAAGTGGGGACGGACCTTCATTCCCACCCGGTACCATCCCGGTTCGCCTTCCACGTTTTCCACCGTTATCTGGGCCTTGCGCAGCGGTTTGCGGCTGCGCACGGATGCCGGCGGGTTGTCCTGGTCGGCCACGTACTGCCTGATCCAGGTGTTCAGCTCCCGCTCCAGGTCGCCCCGTTCTTTCCAGGAACCGATGTTTTCCCGCTGGATGACCTTGAGGTAATGGGCCAGGCGGTTGGCCACGTACATGTAAGGCAGCTGGGTTCCGAGCTTGTAATTGAGCTCGGCTTCCTTGGCTTCCTTGCTGTTGCCGAAAAATTTCGGTTTCTGAACCGAGTTGGCCGAGAAGAAGCAGGCGTTGTCGCTTCCCTTGCGCATGGTCAGGGCGATGAAGCCCTCTTCTGAAAGCTCGTATTCCCTTCTTTCGGAGATGAGGACCTCGGTCGGAATCTTGGTCTGGATGGCGCCCATGGCCTCGAACTGGTGCAGGGGCAGGTCTTCCACCGTGCCGCCGCCCATGGGGCCGATGATGTTGGTGCACCAGCGGTACTTGGCGAAACTGTCGGTCAGCCGGGTGGCAAAGGCAAAGGCCGCATTGCCCCACAGGTAACGGTCGTGGGAATCGGACACGTCTTCCCGGTAGTTGAAGGCCTTGACCGGCTGGGTGTCGGGCCCGTAGGGCAGCCGCAGCAGGAAGCGGGGCAGGGTGAGTCCCACGTAACGGGCGTCTTCCGATTCCCGGAAGGACTGCCACTTGGCATACTGGGGCCCCTCGAATATGGAGTGCAGGTCCTTGAGGTTGGGCAGTTCGTTGAAATTCTCGATGCCGAAAAACTGGGGTCCGGCGGCGGCGATAAACGGCGCATGGGCCATGGCCGCCACGGCCGCCACGTTCTGGAGCAGTTTGATGTCCTGCGGGCCGGGACCGAATTCGTAGTTGGCGATGATGTTGCCGTAGGGCTGACCGCCGAACTGGCCGTATTCCGCGGTATACACGGTCTTGTAGAGGCCGGACTTGGGAATCTCGGGAGAGTCCTCGAAGTCTTCCAGCAGGTCTTCCTTGCTGACGTTGAGAATTTCGATCTTGATGTTTTCCCTGAAATCGGTCCGGTCCACCAGAAACTTAAGAGACCGCCAGGCCGATTCCAGCTTCTGGAAATCGGGATGATGGAGGATTTCGTCGAGCTGGGCGCTCAGCTTGCGGTCGATCTCGGCGATCATCTCGTCCACCAGGGCGTTGGAGATCTTGTCCACCTTGCGTCCCGGTTCGACAAGGTTGGCGATCAGGGCCTGGACGCCCCGCTTGGCTATGGCGTAACCTTCGTCGGCCGGCTTGAGACGGGTGGCGGTTACGATATCATCCAGCAACGAGGGCGCTTCGCCGGTCTGCTCGGCACCTTGCTGCTGCTGTTGGCGTTCTTCAGCCATTTTGAAACCTCCTTTTTGAGAAGCCGTTTGATTGGTTCGTTGCGGGCCGGTGGCCATCATGATCAGTGACAGCCCCCTGGGAACAGATTGAGTCGGCTGTTGTCTGCAATGTCATCAATCTTCGTTGTCGTCCAGCTTCAGCTCCTTGAGCAGTTTCTCGCGGGCCGCTTCATCCTGGATGATCTGCTGGATCTTCTTGCGAAACTCGGGCCGGTTGCTCATGGGGCCCTTCAGGGCGTTGAGCGCCTCGCGCAGCTCCAGCAGCTTGCTTAGTTCCGGAGTGTTGCGGGCCACCGCTTCCGGATTGAAATCCTTCAGCGATTCGAACTTGAGCGAGACACTCATCTCGGCGTCCGGATCATCGGACAGCTTGTCGGCCACGGTGATGTCCAGCTCGAGGCTCTGGGCCTTGAGAACTTCGTCGAAGTTGTCCTTGTCGACATTTATCGGCTCGCGTTCTTCCACCATGCGCTCGTCTTCCTGCAGGGTGAAATCACCGAGCACCAGCAGCTTCAACGGCAGCTCCACCTCTTCCTTGGCATCGCCGGTGGCCGGTCGATAGACGATGTTGACTCTTTCTTTCGGGGCAACTGTGCCTTCTTTTGCCATGGGAACCCCCTTTTCGTGTGTTAATTTTTGGCAGTATCTTCTTATAAATTATCAGCCTGCCCGCAGGGCGGCGGCCGGGTCGATGGCGGCGATCCGCACCAGGAGGCCGTCGCAGCGCTGCCGCAGCGCCTTGTCCGATGCGGCCCTGAATCCGGCCAGAGCCATGGTCAGGGCTTCCAGGGCCAGGGCCGGCTCCCAGCTTTCAAGCCGGTATTGCTCGATGGTCTCCAGCATGTGCTCGATCTGAGGCCGGGCCATGTCGGCCTTCTTTGCCTCCAGCAGCAGCCTGGCGATTGCCAGCCGCCAGCGGAACTTACGCCTGAGTCCGAAACTTTGACGCATCTGCTCCTGGAGAAGCTCGACAGCCTGGGGCAGTTTCCTCTTTTTTCTGAGTTTCTGGGCCTCGGCCAGGATTTCGGCCTCCGTGCCGCCGTCAGTTGCGGACTGGTCCGGCTGCGGCGCCGACTGCATGGCGGCCTGGGCGCCGCCCATGGATATGGACTGGAGCCAGGCCCGGGTCTGGTCGTCGCAGAAAGCGGTGCCGTCGGCAAAGGCTAGGTTCTGGATACCTTCCAGCCGGAATACCAGGAAGGCGGTCTGCTGGCAGACGATATCCAGGGCGTCCTGGAAGCGGTCTCCCAGGGCGGCCAGGGCCTCGGCCGAAAAGCGGTTCAGGTCGAACCAGAATATGTACTGGGAGAGCCTTTTTTCGGCTGCTATCGCCAGGGCCTCCCACTTTCCCTCTTCCTGGAGCTGCTCCAGATCCTGGCGCAGCTGGGGCGGCGGCGGCGGAATCTGGGTGCGTCCCTCGGTGGCCGGAGGAAGTTCCACCACCCGGCTCCAGCAGGCGATCCGGCGCAGGGCGAAAGCCGCCGGGTCGGCCAGGTTGTTTTCCAGTAAGAACCCGGCCGCCTGCTGTATCTTCTGCAAGGCGGCGGTGACCGCCTTGTGGGCGTCTTTTTCGCTGGCGATGGTTTCCGGCTCGGCCGCCGCCGGCGCCGGGGCCGGCCCGGGCTGGGGCCTGCCGGCCGGCTTCTCGGTTTGGGCCGGCTCCGGCTTTTGCTCCTGTTTCAGCGGCAGGGATTCCACCTGGCGGATCAGGGGCCGCACCAGGGGCGGGTCAGGCATTTTGTCGGCCAGCAGCTCGTCGATGGCCTTGAGGTTTTCCTGCATGGCCCGGGACAATTCGGCCTCTATGGGGGCCGAGCCCAGTTTCTCCATTCCGGCCTCTGCCTTTTCGAGCCACCAGGTCAGGGCCCCGGCCCGGCCGCGCATCCTTTTCTTCTTGGGATAGAGGTTGTCCCAGAACTGTTCCAGCAGCCCGCGCATGACCAACAGGCCGTTTGCCAGCCCGTCGATTCCGGCGGTATGCATCAGGCCCACGGCAAGGTAGCCGGCCACCTTGAGGTCTTTGGACTTTTCGGCCAGGATGGTGCTGCCCACCTTGACCACTTTCTGCCAGTCCACCTGGCCGCTGGCCGTGGGCGACGAGAGCTTGTCGATCTCAGCCTGGATCTGTTCGAATTCAGGTTCGTAGCGGATATCGATTCCGGCCGGGTTGTCGCCGGGGATCGGTTCCTTGCCGAGCTTTTCAAAGTCCATTGCGCTTTCCCGGGATGGTTAGGAGTTGTCTTACAAGCCCTGCTCGGGGCCGGTCCACAGATCGACGAAGTCTTCCACCGTAAGCGACCCCAACGATATTACCACAAAAGTTCTTTCCAGGGTACCTCCCATGAAGGCGGCCCGGGGCACCTTTCCGATCCGGCCGGCAATCAGCCTGTGCCAGGTCCAGGCGGCGGCCACCGGATCGGCGGCCTCGGGTCCTTCCAGGGCGATGGCGGTGCGCTGCCGCGATTTCAGGTCCCGGAGGTGTTTTTGAAGCCTGATTTCGAGGTTCGGACCCAGAAAATCGGCCTTTTCCCTGAAGGAGACCTGCTGAATCGCAGGAGGCGTCATTGCCGCCACCGCTTCCCAGAAAGCAGCCAGGTTCCGATGTCCTGCGGCGGCGATGTATTCCATCCGGCGCCAGGTCTCTTCCAGCATCAGAGGAACCTGGTCCCAGTGCTGGCGCCAGCGGTCCAGGGGACCCTGGCCCAGCAGCAACAAGGGGTAGGGCCGGCCGTGGCTGTCGCTGCTGTCGCGGCCCAGGCCGCAGACCAGCTCGTTGCGGCCGTCGGCCGCCGCCCAGAATCGCCAGGAGCGCAGCTGGGCGGCCGGCGTCTGCCCGGCGCACCGGGACGCCACCTGCTCGAAGCCGGCCGCCATCCACTGGCCGAAGGCCTCCAGAAGGGGGACCCCCTGGTCCTTTTTTATGAAATCTCCGGCTGCCGGCAGCTTGCCGACGGCAGCCCAGCGCCAGGTTTTATTGGCCATGGTTTGAGTTCCGTTTTCCTCGATTGCCGGGCCGGGAAAAACCTGCCGCAATTACTGCTCCCAGCACCTTGCTATCTTCATGGGCACCTTTCCCAGGCTGCGCGCCAGCAGCCGGATCACCGGCTTGTGGCCCTTGAATTTGTAGCGGACCTTGATTCTGGTTATGCCCATCCGTTTCAGGGCGGCGGCCTCCTCGGGAAATTCGGCCGGCCGGAAGGTGCGCTGGCCCGACTTGAACTCCCTGAGGAAACGGGCAAAACCCATGGCCCCGGAATAATGCTTGGTCAGCACCAGATTGCCCACCATGATCTGAAAGGTCACGTCTCCGCAGTTCTGGGGCGACCACTTGAAAGTCCTGCTCACCGGGTAGTTGAGATTTTCAAGGCGCAGGCCGCCGCTGGCGCACTGCACCTGCAGTACCGTGGCATGAGGCTGCACCTTGGCCCCCGGGTTGGCGTCGGTGGGATAGGTCCTGATGGTGACCTGATAGCTTCCCTGGACCGGCCGGGCCGCCCTGACCCCGCGGGCCAGGAAGATGAAAAAGCCCTTTTCGAAGGGAACCTGGTGGCCCAGGACTTTCCTGGGGTAAAAGCCCTTGCTCAGGCTGCGGGCGACAAAGGGCGCCGCCGTCGATTTCAGGAACCGGGTGGCAAAGCCGTCCGGACCCAGCAGGAGGCCGGCCAGGTTCTGTCCGCCGGCATCCTGAACTTCCACCAGAACGTCATTTTCCCAGGCCTGCTGGAGGCTGCAGGCCGTTTCGCGGTTGAGGTACTCCAGGGCGAAGCCGAGATTTCCGCCCAGAAGTTTGAAGAACAGCTCTCCCTTTTGCCGGCGGGCCTCGGCCATGACCGATTTCAGATGCTTGAACTGGCGCCAGGCCACGAAAAACGGTGTTTCACCGACGGCCGGATCCTGCTGGAAGATTTCCTGAGCCATCTTGAAAGCCACCTGCCTGGAGTCGGCCGCCCCGGCCACTTCCGCCAGGGCTTCTGTCAGCCCCAGGTAGGCGCGTCCCGCCTCCAGGGCCTCCTGCGGGCCGAGTGAGGCCTTGGCCTTGACCCCCAGAGCCCTTTCCGCCTTGGAGATTTTCTGCTTGACCTTCCTGGTTGCCTTGCCCAGCAGGCCCGGCTTTTTCTTCTTTTTCTTTTTTTCGGACTTGACGGTCACCGAAGCTTTTTTGACTGCCTGAAAATCATAGACCAGGTGGGCCCAGGCCGGGAATTTTTTCCATTGCCGGAACGGTTCTAGCTGGGTCGCCAGCCCGTCGATCGCGGCCAGGTACGGATCCTTGTCGCTTCCCAGGCGGGCAAAGGCGGCCTGCCAGGGCTGCCGCTTGTCGATGACCCGCCAGGCGGTAACGAACTTTCCGGTAAAATCCTGCCAGGCATTCAGGTAGGCCTTGCGGTACCAGCTGCCGAACTCCAGCTTGGCCTGGGCCATCACCAGGGGATCGGGCAGGGCGGCTTCGATCTCGGCCAGGGTGCTGTCGATCTTCTGCTTGCCCTTCAGGGTGAAGGCCGGTGCCACGGATGCCGCCTGAGCCGCGCTTTCCGTGCTCCAGAAATCGGCGGCCGTGACGGCCTCCAGCTCGGGGTTCGTGTCGGCCCAGGCCGCCAGCCAGCGAAGGTTGAAGTCTTCCAGGGTCACTAGGTGCTTGAGCCAGGTCTGCAGGCCGGTCAGCTCGTCGTTGATCTCCTGGCTGACAGGTTGCCAGGCCAGGGCGTAGAGGTAGAGATCGGCGATCTTGGCCCGCACTTCGGGGATGACCTCGGATGACAGCAGCTCGGCCTCGAATCCCGGCTGGGGCATGGCCCGCAGCTGTTCAAGGTCCAGGCCCTCCAGCTTGGCCTTCAGCAGGTTGACCCGCCTGGCAAGATGCAGGATGTGGATTCCCAGGGTCTTGCCGTCCGTGCCGGCCGAAAGTCCGGTCAGCCGCCTGGCCAGGCGGCGGTCGAAGTCTGCCAGGAACCCCTTGCGGAACAGGTTGCCGTACTTGGCCTTGAGCTGCCGTTCCACCTCCAGGGACTGGTCCAGGCCGAAGCGCGGGATCCACCAGCCTGTATTGCGCCGGCTGATGTCGGCCACCGCCTGGCGGAAGCGTTCCATGGTTATCACGTCGTTGAGCAGGACACCTTCCAGGACCGGCGGTTTGCTGAAAGCCTGGGAAGCGTCCCTGAGGATGGACAGGTTCTTGATGAAGGCAAAGCTCATCAGCCCGCAGACCGCCAGGGCCACCGCCACCCAGGCGGTCAGGCCCAGGTTGCGGGTCATCCGGCGCCACTGGCTGCTGTGCTGGGTGGGCCGGAAAAGGTAGCGGTCTCCGGGCAGGATTTCGGAGAAAAAATCGTGCAGGAAAAGGCCGCGCTCGGTTCCGGGCAGCACCTGCTGCTTGTCGATCAGGCCCAGCTCGCCCAGCAGGTTGGAAAAAGGAGTGCCTTCCTGCTTGCCGCTGGAAAAGTAGATTCCCCGCAGCATGGGGGTTTCCTGGTAGGGCGAGGGCTGGAAGATGCTTTCGACGAAACTGGCCAGCTTGGTTTCCATGGAGGCCAGGGCCTGGGGGAAGACCAGCAGGGACGGGGCTATCTGGCCGGATTCCTTGCCGTGGCAGATCAGCAGCAGCAGGTCGTGCAGCCTCTGGCAGACGGTGGCAAAGGTGTTTTTCACCACCTTGGCCGGGTCTGACTCCAGGTCGTGGTTCAGCCAGCCCATGGCCTGGCGGAGGGCCTTTTCCGGAAGGCTGTCGCAAAACTCGGTGGCGCCGGGAATAAGGTCGCACTTGGTTACCAGGACATAGACCGGACACTTGGCACCCAGGACACGCATCAGCTCGTCGATCCGGCGCCTGATCTCCAGCCCGTCGGCCGCCAGGGCGTCGGTGTCCTGCCGGGCCAGCTTGTCGGCGGCAATGGTCACCACCAGACCGTTGAGGGGTTCTTTCTTGCGGAACTTGGCCAGCAGGGAGAGAAACTTCTGCCATTCGTCCTTGTCCCGGCCTTCGTCCACCGGCAGGGCGTAGCGGCCGGCGGTGTCGATGAGGATGGCCTTGTCGAAGAACCACCAGTCACAGTTGCGGGTGCCGGAAATCCCGGCGGTGCGGTCCATCTGGCCAAAGGGCGAGGAGAGGTCGGCGCTTTTGATGGCCGTGGTCTTGCCCGATCCGCTTTCGCCGATCACCATGTACCACGGCAGGACGTAGAGCGGATTGCCCAGCTTGCGCAGGTGGGAGCGGCGCAGGGCCTCGACGGCTTGCTTCCAGCGTTGCTGAAGCTGGCGGGCCGCCTCCTTGTCGCTGTCGGGCAGGCGGCTGCTGGCCGCCTCGTCCTGGGCGATGACCTGATGGACGAACAGCCGTTCTTTCTGGCGCAGCCTGATCCTGCGAATGGCGAATATGCCGGCCACCAGGCCGACAAGGGCCAGCAGGACGAAAAAGCCGAGCCACCATGGCCAGCCCAGCATCATCACCAGTCCGAAACTGAAACATACCGCCAGGGCCGCCAGGGCCAGGACAACGATTACCTTGATGACTTTCAACAGGATTTCTTTCATGGTCAGGGCACCGTGCTGATAAGGGTCTGTCCGACGTGGCTGAGAATGAAATTGTACACCAGATAGAGCAGGCCGAAGAGAACCACCGGGCTGGCCGCAACCGCCACCGTCATCGGCGACAGCCGGCCGCCGGCGCTTTCAGGCTCTTTTTGCTGCGGACGGGCGTAAGCTCCGGCAAAGAGTTTTTCCTGGTCGAGGCTGGGCACCGCCACCGAGCTGCCGAAAAGCAGCTTGAGATTGGAAGTCTTGAGCTGTTCCAGCAGGATTTCGTCTCCCGGGTTGCAGTACTGTCCGCTGAAGCCCAGGGCCAGGCAGAGGTAGTAGACCTCCCGCACGTCGCGCTGCTCCAGACCCAGGGAGTTGAGCCGGTCGAAGAACAGTTCACCGGCATCTGCGGTCTGGTAGTAAACCCGCTGCAGAGACTGGCGCTGCCACTGGCCGCGGCCCGGCCAGCCGGAGCTCATGATGGCCTCGTCGATCCAGGCGAAAACCGCAAAACGGGCCAGGTCGTAGTCTTTTTCGGCAAAGCCGGCCTGGCGTGCCGTCTGGTCGCAGCGCTGGATCAGCCGTTCCATGTCGGCCCGGACTTTTTCGAAATCGGGCGCCTGCTCCGGTTCGGACCGGACCAGGGATATGGTGTAGGCCATCAGTTCGGTGAAGCAGTCAGACAGACGCATGGGTCAGCTCCTTGACACGATCATCAGTTCGATCTTCAGGTCCCGGGGGGCTGCATCCCAGTACAGGGCCAGGTTGCGGCCCTTGATCACGTTGGACCATTGGTCGTCGTGATGGTCGATCTGAAAATAGAGGGCCCCGGCCCGGCGGGGCAGGGACTGGGGAACGGTATCCAGGGCCTTGAGTTTGATGCCGGAAAGCGACCTGGCTATCAGGATCGGCAACGATTCCCGGCTGCCCAGTTTGGCTATGCCGGCCATGGAATCAAGTATCTCGGCCGGATCGGCTTCCGATTCCACCATGAGGTAGAACCTGTTGCGGCCCTCGAATACCGCCGGGGGAAGTTCGGCGGCAAAATAGGTGCCGTCGAAATCCATGGCCAGAACGTAGTCCGGCCCGGCGGTGATCTCGTCCAGCAGCCTGGTTATGGCCTCCTGGGCGGCGGTAAAACAGGCGCCCAGGCCGCGGTGATCGTAGGCCGGCAGGGCCGGATTCTCCGGTCCGGAGCCGTCGTAGGATGTCTGGCCAGAAAAGGTCGACAGCTCGCCCACCAGCTGGCGCAGCAGCCCGTAAACCTGCCAGGGATGAACCTGGCGGGAGGATACAAGGTGCTCCAGAAGGGCGGCGTAGCGGTTCAGCGAGCGCAGGGCCAGCAGGTAGACCATGTCCCGTGAGCCGAATTCGGCCGAGTGCAGGCCCCGTTCCGACTTGTAGGCTTCCAGCTGCCGGCTGCGGGCGCAGATCTGGTCGCGCACTTCCTTGACCAGGGCCAGAAGGCCGTCGTCGGCGGCAATGGAAATACAGGGCGGGATGAAACCGGGGGCCAGCCGGATCCTGTCCTGATCGCGCTCCAGGCGGGCCACCGGAACAAGCTCCCAGTCCCCCAGGCTTTCCACCTCGGTTTCCCAGAAGATTTTGAGCACCAGGTACATCTGCTGGACCTGGGCCTCGGGGCCGTTTTGGTGCAGGTCGGGCACCTGGCCGGCCTGCGACGCGGTGGCGAAGCGGGTGTTGACTTCCTGGATTGCGTCCATGGAAGGGACCACGGTTACGTTCTGACCGGCCGGGTTCCACTTGCGCAGCCCCAGGTAGACTCCGAACGGACGGCTGCCGTCCTGCCAGGCCTCCTCGAAGTTGCGGGGTGCCGCCACGGCGTTGGCCGGAACCTCGGCCATGGTGCCGTCGGGGAAGACGAACCGGCCCCGGAGAAGCTGGAAGCTGCGGTTTTCCAGCGCCGCGGACTGGACCTGCATGCCGGCAACCCCCCACAGCCAGGGCGCCAGGTATTCAAGGGCGCGGGCCGTGAGGGACTCGGTCCAGCGGTCGTCCAGCTGGAGGTGCTGGGGCTGGAGAAAGAGGCCCTGGTGCCAGAAAAGCTGTCTTGCGGTCATGACTGTTCCTTGGCGGTTGTGATCTGGGACGGTCCCAGCTTCAGCATCAGGTTCAGGCGGGCCGGTTTGGCCACCTTGGTGCGTTTTATGAAACCTTTTTTCTCGATGACCACCGGGATGTCGAACATCCGGATCATCCGGCTTTTTTCCAGGACCGTATAGCCGGCCACCACGGCCACGTACTTGGACCCCTCGGCCCGGTCCAGGCTGACGCTGGTCTTTTCGCCCGGCCTTACTATCAGCCGTTTGGCCGCGGCCACGGTGCTGTCGAACAAGGAGCAGTTGAGCAGCTTGTAGATTCCGTTCTGGTCCTGGGCCAGCTGGTTGAATCCGTTGGGATCCGACAGCTGGTAGATGCACACGAGCAGGGTGTGGGGCGCTCCCTGATCGAAGTTCAGGTCGGGATCGGCCTCGATTTTGATGTTTATGGCGTTTTTGGCATAGGTCCACTTGGGCGGGGGCAGGGGCTGGGATGCACAGGCCGCCAGCAGGACCGCTGCCGCCAGGGCACAGACAAGTATGGTCAATCTTTTGGTTTTCAATTTTCCTCCTATGTCTTGCTGCCTTGTTGACAATTTCTTTCAAACTCCCGCAGGAATTCTTCCATGAACTTGCCGGAGTCGTACCATTTCCTGATACGCTCGATTTTTTCCACGAGGATTTCGTAGTCTTCGGCCTTGCGCAAGGGGCCTATCTTGATGCCGCCGCTGCGTTCGGCCGCCAGGGCCGCAGGGTCCAGGGCGTCGAGGATCTGTCCCACCTTGACCTGGGCCGCGGTCCTGAAGGCGGTGTGGACCTTGAGAAAGGCGTCGGCGATCTGGCCCAGGTGCTCTTCCAGTGTGCAGCCCCGGCCGTCGCCTTCCAGCTGCCGGCCGATTACCTGGCGAATGGTCTGGTCGGCCCGGCTTCCGTCGGCGGCAAGGGTTTTGTTGATCACCCCGATCACCCGGTTGAGGGCGTCGAAGACGGTATTCAGTGCCTGGACCAGGCGCCGGGAAAGCTGGTCCTGGTCCATCTGGCCGGTATCGACCTGGCGTCCCAGCAAAAGGGCGGATACCCGTTCCAGAACCTGGCTGCCGGTATCCGGCGAACCGGTATCGGCTCCGGCGGACTGCATCAGGTGCCGCTCCACCTGCCTCAGGAGCCTGAGCCGTTCTTCCAGGGGCAGGCCGCCGAGTTGCCGGTGCAGCAGGTCTTCAACGGCCTTTTCGGCATCCGGCGGCCCGGAGCGGTAGAGATCCCTCACGGCCGAGGCCAGCTGGCTGACGCTGAGATCCTGGTTGGAGCTCATTTTTTTCCCGCCTTGTCGTTTCCCGGTTTGAGAACCAGGGTTGCTTCAAGGTCGTCGTCTCCCGTCTCCGGCGGCGACGGCGGCCCGGGGGTGGTTTCCTGAACCGCAGCAGGCCCCTGGCCCATGACGACGGTTTTGTCCAGGTCTTCCTCGTCTTTTTTTCCGGCAGGAGACGGTGACCCGTTCTGCCGGCCGGGACCGAGAACCACCGTTTCAGCCAGGTCGTCGGTCTCCTTTTTGCCCGGATCATGGCCGCGGACCACTGTTTTTTCGAGTTCTGCTTCGGGATTTCGAGCTGCGGTTTTTCCCAGGACCACGGTTTCTTCCAGTTCCGCGTCCGGCTGCCGGTTCCGGGCCGTGTCTTCAGCCGGCAGCCGGCCTCCGGCCCGGCTCAGGACGATGGTTTCCTGCCAGTCGCCGTCCTGGTCCGGTTCGGTGGTTGCCCAGCGCTGCCTGATCCTGCCCACCAGGGCCGCCAGACTCCTGTTTTCCTGCCCGAGATCGTCCTGCGGTTCAGGGACCGGCTCCGATTCTGCCGGCCCGGACAAAAGATCCTGCCTTATTTTCCGGTTCAGCAGGTCCAGCCGTCCGAGAAACTCGGCGCTGTCGAACCCTGGTTCCGGGTCCAGGCCGGCCCGCAAAAGTTCCAGGCCCAACTCCAGGGTTCCGGCCCAGTGGGCGGCTTTTTCCCCAGCAAGCTCGACCGGCCGGGGCTGCCAGAAAACCTGGCCGGGCCGGAAGACCGGATTCCATTCGGAGATCTGCCCGGGATCGAAGGCCGTCCGGCCGTCGCCGGAAGCCAGTTGCTCGAGAGCGGCCATGATCCGGCCGGCATCCTGGCTGCTGTTTGCCAGCAGCACGTAGAACCAGGCGCCTGCCAGAAACTGGCGGCGGTGGGCGGCGGCCAGGCCTTTTTCCATTGCGTGACTCAGAGGCTTGCCCGCAAGATCGGCCAGGACGGTTTCAAACTGCCACAAAAGAGGCAGGCCGCTCGCCTTGGGCGCCAGCCGAACCCAGAAGCTCTCTATGGACCAGGGACTTATGCCGGCAGCCAGGGCCTTTCCGGCCGCTTCCACCTGGCGGACCAGGTCGGCCAGCAGGCACAGCTTGAGGTGCAGGACCTCCAGCCACAGGCGGTCCGGCCCGCCGGAGATGAAAAGCCGCCGGTCTTTCAGCATCGACTCTATGGCCCGCACCCGGATCTTGCGTCCGGGCCATTCGGTCTTTCCGGAATCCGGGGAACCGGCTCCCAGCAGGGGCAGGAAGTCCTTCAGGTTCAGGTGCAGATCTTTGAAAGCCAGCAGGTAGAAAGGATAGAAGGAAAAAGGTGTCAGGTTGTCGGCAACCTCCATCGACGGGCCGAAACACTCGGCGGCCCGCTCGCAGTCCCGGCAAGGCAGAGAGGTGTCGCCTTCCTGTGCGGCCAGATTCTTCCATGCCCTGATCAGGGCCTTGCAGTCCTGCACATGGTCAGGTTCGCTGCCGGTCAGTTCCCGGGCGTAAAAGACGGCCCGGTCCTGCCGGCGGCTGCAACCGGGGCAGTACATGAAGCGCCGCAGGGAAGCCGAGTATGCCGGCAGGCCTGCCTCTTTCAGCAAACCGTCGTCCGTGCACAGTTGAAGCTGCCGGCCGCAGGCCGGACAGGGAGGATGAAAGAAGACATTTTCACTCCGGCAGTAAAACAGGGCCCGGAACGGTTCGAAGCGGTCATTTCCGCCGGCCAGATCGATCATGCCGGCCGGATTGCCCGGTTCCAGGTGGTATTGCCGGCAAGCCTGCCAAAGCCGGTCAACCTGGGGGTTTGTAAGCTCGTTGATGCCGTCTGAAAATTCGGTGTAGGAATCCTTCTGGACGAGCAGGGCAAGATGGGCCAGCTCGGTCCGGCCGCAGGTGACGGCGGCGTCTACCAGGTGGGCCAGAGGTCCGGCTCCGGGCGTGCAGGCAAAGGGAAAGCGGCTTGCCCTGGGAGCCTGTGTCAGGTTCAGCCTGAACCCGTCCTGACCGGAAGTGAGCAGCAGGAGCAACGATGGACGGTTATTATCCTGGTTCACGGTGCAATCTTTCCACTATTTATGGCTGAACTACGGGGTTTCTGCCTTCTGAGTATCCCCAAAAGCAGCAGGCCGAAACCGGCCGGCCGGTGTGTTTGGCAGGCCGGATTGCCGCAAAACTCCCCGCTAATCACAGAAAGCTATCTCAAAATCGCTCCGGGGTCAAGGGGAGCCGCAGCCGGCGTTGAGTAGAAGCCCGGTCTTACAGTCGCAGTCTTCAGCCATATGACCAAGGCGGGCCGGTGTCAGGAAGCCGGGCCGGGGATGATTTCCAGGGCCTGGCGGACGTGGTCGCAGAAGATGTCGCCCACCGCCGGATTCAGGCCGAGGCCGCGGGGGACAAGGGAAACATCCAGGCCGGCCTTTTCAAGGGCCGCTTTCCAGCAATCTTCTCCTTCCATCAGGTCTTCCCGGAAGTGCAGTCCGGCAACCAGCATGAAAGGCATCAGGCAGACCCTGGTGGCTCCGCTTTCCAGCACCTGTTCGATGGTCTGCCGTCTGTCGGGAAGGCCCTCCAGCATGCCTATGTGGAAATGTTTGCCGGCCTGTCGGCGCAGGATCTTTTCAAAGGCCAGGTAGGTGGTCCAGGCCGGGTGATCCGTGCCGTGGCCCACCAGGACCACGGCCTGGCAACCGGAAAGATCCGGGTCCCGGGCAAGGATTCGGGCCAGACGGACATGGTCCCGGTAGCTGGTAAGCAAGGGCAGGCCGAGGCTGGTGCGGACGGGCGCCTGGCGGGCGTCGTCTGCCAGGCGGTAGAACTCGTGGCCGCAGATAAGATGCAGGGACTGGACCACGGCCCACCGGTGGCCCTGGCGGCTCAGTTGTTCCAGGACACCGGCCGGGCCGGGGACCTGCTCTTTTTCCAGGGAGGCGATCCGGTTGCGGACCATGCGGGAGGAATATGCCCGCAGGACCCGGTGGCCGGGAAACTCGGCCTCCACCATTGCCTGGATGCGGTCGTAGGTCTGATTGGCCCTGGTGGTGGTTCCGAAAGCCGTCAGGACGATGGGAATCTTCATTGATAGCCGCCTTGTTCTCGGATGGTTGCCCGAGTGGAGATCGCAAAGCCTGCCAAACCACAGGCGCTGGCAAAAGTCAACCGGTTGAAACGCTCAATTCAGGCATTGATCAGGTGATTCAGCCGTTTGCCGGCAAAAGACCAGAAATGGTTGTCATCTATTCCGAAAGGCTGTCCCGGAAGCTGCGGGCCTGGTCGGCGGTTGAAGGCGGCCCCGGGTGGCAAACTTTTCTCCGTCTGCCTGGCCAACCATCTGGGCCAGGGTGGTCTTGCCGCATTGGCGCGGACCATGTATCAGGACGACCGGCGTGTCCTCCAGGGCCTCTTCCAGGCAGGGCCGGACAAAGCGGGGATATAGGGTCGGTTCAGCCATTGCGTCCGTTCGCAAGTGAGACATTCGGCCAAATGAAAGGTTTACCATCGGCCAAATGAAAGGTT
>JAMOUQ010000017.1 GCA_027068085.1 Desulfobacteraceae bacterium
TCGTTTCAATCCGCAGGTTATCCTTTCACCGCGGCAGATGTCAATGGCCGGAATGGTGCCTATTCCGAAAGGCTGTCCCAGAAGCTGCGGGCCTGGTCGGCGGTTGAAGGCGGCCCCGGCGGCCGGGTCCCCGGGCGGAGGCCCCGCAGCCGGGCGATGCGCTCTTCAAGGGGCGGATGGGTGGAGAAAAGGCTTGCCAGGCCGCGGCCTGAAAGCGGGGCCACGATGAAAAGATGGGAAGTTGCCGGGTTGACCCGCATGGGCAGCCGGCCTGAGTAGGCTCCCAGCTTTTCCAGGGCCCGGGCCAGGCTTTCGCCCTCGCCCAAAAGGGCCGCCCCGGTGGCGTCTGCCAGGTACTCCCGGGAGCGGGAGACGGCCATCTGGATGATCATGGCTGCAATCGGGGCGATGATCGACATGGCGATCAGCCCCAGGATGCCGCCGCCTTCATCGTCGTCTCCCCGCAGGCCGCCGAAAATGGCCGACCAGCGGGCCATGTTGGCCAGAATCATGATGGCCCCGGCCATGGTGGCGGCAATGGAGCCGATGAGAATGTCCCGGTTCTTGACGTGGGCCAGCTCGTGGGCCAGCACTCCCATGATCTCCCTGCGGTCCATCAGCTGCAGCATCCCTTCGGTGACGGCCACGGCCGCGTGTTGCGGGTTGCGGCCGGTGGCAAAGGCGTTGGGTGCCTGCTCGGGTATGACGTAGAGCTTGGGCATGGGCAGGCCGGCCCGCCGGGTAAGTTCGGACACCATGGACCACAGTTCGGGGGCCTGCCGGCGGTCCACCGGCCGGGCCCGGTACATTCTGAGCACGATCTTGTCCGAGTACCAGTAGCTGAAAAAGTTCATGGCCGCCGCAAGCAGGAAGGCGACCATCATTCCCGCCCGGCCGCCGATCAGGCGGCCAATCACGATCAGCAGGGCCGTCATGCCGGCCAGCAGAAAGGCTGTCTTTATTTGGTTTCCCATTTTGCCGAAATTACCTCCCGGTAGATTGCAAATCCAGTTTTCAGGGCTAAATATAACCCCGGCCCGGCCGATTACAAGGGGGGGTGGCGGTCCTAAAACCCGGAAAAAGGGCCGGCCGGAAAGGGACTATTTGTTGGGATCGGGGCAAGATTTACTTGACAATTTTTCATAATCTTCCCACTAAGAATGGCGGCCGGGCCGGATTGTTCCGGCCGGGCGGTGCCGGTTGAAATTCCCCCCCCTTTTTTGGGCGGCGGTTTATTCCAAGATTTCAAGGAGTTTTGCATGAGCGATGTACCTGCAGACGGCGGTTCGGGTCCGGATCGTTCCGGGGAAAACGAGCCATCCTTTGCCGAGATGCTGGAGGCCTACGAGGCCGGGATGAACGAAGACCTCCAGGTCGGCGATAAAATAAAGGGCAAGGTGGTTGCCATCGACGACCACAGCGTTTTCGTCGATACCGGCACCAAGGCCGACGGGATGGTGGAAAAAGAAGAGCTGCTGGACGACGATGGAGAGCTTACCTGCCGGGTGGGCGACGAGCTGGAGCTTTTCGTGGTAGCCCTGGACGAAAGTGAGATCAGGCTTTCGAAGGCCATTTCCGGCATCGGCGGACTCGAGGTTCTCAAGGATGCCTACCACAACAAGATTCCCGTCGAGGGCAAGGTGGTGGCCGCCATCAAGGGCGGATTCCAGGTGGAGGTGGTCAAGCGGCGGGCCTTTTGCCCCATCAGCCAGATGGATGTTACCTACGTCGAAGACACGGCTCCCTACATCGGCCGGAGTTATTCGTTCCTGATTACCAGGCTGGAGGAAAACGGCCGCAACATCGTGCTGTCGCGGCGCAAACTGCTGGAGCAGGAACAGGCGGCGGCCCGCAAGGAGTTTCTGGCAAAACTGGAAGAAGGCGACGTGGTTACCGGCAGGGTCACCCGCCTCATGCCTTACGGGGCCTTCGTGGAGCTTTGCCCCGGCCTGGAAGGCATGGTCCATATTTCCGAGCTGAGCTGGTCCCGGCTGGACACGCCTCAGGATGCGGTGTCGCCCGGCCAGCAGCTCGATGTCAAGGTGCTGAAGATGGAAACCGACGCCAAGGGCCGGCCGCGGATCTCCCTTTCGGCCCGCCAGGCAACCGAGGACCCCTGGCTGAAGGCGGCCAGGCGCTTTGCCCCCGGCACCCGGACAACCGGCAAGGTCACCCGCTGCGCCGATTTCGGAGCTTTCGTGGAAGTGGCTCCCGGCATCGAGGGCCTGGTCCATGTCAGCGAAATCAGCTACCGCCGGGTCAACAAGCCGGAAGATTTCGTAAAACCGGGCCAGAGCGTGTCGGTGATGGTAAAGTCGGTGGATCCGGACGCCCGCCGGATGTCCCTGAGCATGAAAGAGGTGGAAGGCGATCCCTGGCTGGATGTGCAGGAGCGCTTTGCCGCCGGCACCAAGGTCGACGGCGTGGTGGAGAAAAAAGAGCCTTTCGGTATCTTCGTTACCCTGGCGCCGGGAATCACCGGCCTGCTGCCGGCCTCCAGGATCAAGTCCGCGGCCGGGGGTGACAGGCTGGAACGGCTCAAGCCCGGCGATTCCGTCCGGGTGACCGTCTCCCAGGTGGATGCGGCCCGGCGCCGTATCAGCCTGGCTCCGGTGGACCAGGGCCAGTCCGACGACTGGCAGCGGTTTGCCGGCCGGGGAAACGGCTCCCTGGGCTCCTTGGGAGAAAAACTGCAACAGGCCCTGAAGGCCAAGCAAAAGGGATAAGGAGACTTCCATCATGGCAGACGAAGTTTACGATCTGATCATCATCGGCGGCGGTCCGGGCGGGCTTTCAGCCGCTGTTTACGCCAAGCGGGCGGCCCTCAAGACCCTGCTTATCGAAAAAGGCATTCCCGGCGGCCAGGTCAACCTGACCGACGAGGTGGAAAACTATCTTGGCTTTGAACGCATCTCCGGCGCCGAGCTTTCCATGCGTTTTGCCGATCATGCCAAGTCCTACGGCCTGGAGATTCTCAACACAGAGGTCAAGGCCGTGGAACCGGGCAGGGACCGGCATGTGATCCGCCTGGCCGATGGTTCCGGTCTGAGCACTTTCGCCGTCATTCTGGCAACCGGCGGCAGTCCCAGGCGGCTGGAGGTGCCCGGCGAAGACGAGCTTTACGGCAAGGGGGTTTCCTATTGCGCCACCTGCGACGGCTTTTTCTTCCGCAACAAGACCGTCCTGGTGGTGGGCGGCGGTGACAGTGCCGCCGAAGAAGCCCTCTATCTTGCCAAGCTGGCCGACAAGGTTTACATCGCCCACCGCCGGGACGCCCTGCGGGCCAGCAAGATTCTCCAGCAGCGCATCCAGGACGAGGGCAAGATCGAGGTCCTCTGGAACACGGTGGTCACAGAAATCAAGGCCGATGAACAGGGGGTAAACGCGGTAACCCTCAAGGACGTTGTAAGCGGCGAGCACAGAGACCTGCCCGTCGACGGGGTTTTCATCTTCATCGGTTTTACTCCCAACACCAAGCTGGTTCCCGAAGGTGTGGAGCTGGCGGCGGACGGTTCGGTGATCACCGACGACAAGTGCGCAACCGGTATTGCCGGCATTTTCGCCATCGGTGATCTGCGGAAGAAATTTTCCCGCCAGATAATTCTTTCGGCGGCCGACGGCTGCACGGCGGCTCTGGCGGCTGCCCTCTACGTTGAAAACAAAAAGGGCGCCTCCGGCAAGGATGCCTGCCGGGTATAGATTTTACCGGCCGGCTCGGCCCTTGAGAAGAGGTATGCCGGGAGATGAATCTTGAAGCCAGGACCGCAATTCTGGAGGCCTTGTACAGGCTGCACGACGGACTCATGGCCCGCCGGCAGTTTGCCTGCCGGCCCGGATGCCATACCTGTTGTACCCGGGACCTGACGGCCACCACCCTGGAAGGCTGGTACCTGCTTGCTTATTGCGCCGCCAGCGGTTCAGAGGACCTGGCCGGCAGGCTTGCCGCGGGCCGCAACCCGGGCCTGCGGCCCGCCATGACCATCAATGCCCTGGCCAGGGCCTGCCTGGAATCGCGGCCGGTGCCGGAGGAGGAAAAGGGCCGGCCGGATCGCTGCCCGCTCCTTGTGGAAGGCCGCTGCGCGGTATATCCGGCCCGTCCGCTTGGTTGCCGGGCCATGGTTTCGGCGGAAAAATGCCGTCCGGGCGGGGAAGCCCGGATGGATCCTTTCGTCCTGACTTTCAACACGGTCTTCCAGCAGGTGGTGGAACAGTTGGATGTGCCCGGGTTTTTCGGCAATCTGGCCGATGTGATCCGTTTTTTGAAGGACACCGAACAAGCCCGGGCCTACCGTGAAGGCCGTCCGGCCAAGGGTCGGTCTTTTCACCTTTTGCCCAACCGGGCCGCAGTCGCCCTGATGGTCCCGCCGGAGCACCGCGCCGGCATCAGACCCGTGCTGGAAAGCCTGCAGGAGATTTTCCCCGGAAAGTAAACCGCCACCCCGGTTCCATACTATGTTGCGGTGAACTTGCCCATCACCCGGGCGATGGCGAAAGCCAGAACCGCGCTGATGGTGCCCTGGAGCAGGTTGGGGACGATTTCCGCCAGGGCGGCCTTGAAATCGGTGACCGCGAAAAAAGGGATCGTCCGGCCCAGGCGGGGATAGATCCAGGCTTCAAAGACGAAATAGCCGCCTGCCAGCACGGCCACCGCCAGCGCCAGCCCCAGCACGACCCGCGGCCCCGAGCGTGTTTTGCCCCCGCCTACCAGTCCCAGCAGGGCCCCCTCGACGCCCTTGACCACGGCTGTGGCCAGGATGAACTGGGGGAAACCGACGGCATCGGCTGCCGCCGGCCCGATAAGGCCCACCAGCGCCCCTGTCAGCGGGCCGTAGAGCAGGGCCGCGGTCATTACGAATGTGTCGCCCAGGTTGAAGTAGCCGCCGGTGGCCGGAATCGGCACCCGGATGATGATGGTTCCCAGAAAGGCCAGGGTGGCAAAGGCGGCCACGATGCCAACCCGATACAACTGTTTGATTTCAGACGCGCTCATTTTTCCTCCTGATCAGCAGGTTTTGAACATGGTTTCGGGTTTGGCGGCGACCCGGGCAAAGAACCGATTTCCGCCGCCCAGACAGGGATGTACTGAACCGCGCTGCAGATGCCCTCGATGGCTGCATGACGCATGAGTCCCATGAAGGCTTTCAGGCGGCCGCTTCCCGGTTGAAGCAGGCCGCTTTTTTCTTCCCTGACCGTTTCCACCAGGCCGGCCATGACCGTGAAACAGATGTGGTTGAAGACCCGCAGGGCCATGAGTAGTTTTTTCTGCCAGGGGCCGACACCGCGGCTGCTTTGCAGCAGTTTCTGTTCGGCGGACTCAAAGGGGATGCCGGTCACAAGACCGAGGGCCAGGGGGATGACAGTCAGCATGGTCAGGCAAAGCCGGAGATAATGGACGGAGGCCAGGGGTCCCGGTTGCCGGCTCAGGCCGGTAAAACGGGCCAGGTGGGAGACAGCGGCTCCGCTGAAGATCACCGGCATTATAATCATGGCGGCCACGGTGACGATATTGGCGTAAAGGCGGGGGCCGCAGACTGCCGCCACCGTAATATGGACCATAAGCCCATAAAGGCACCAGGAGGCAGGTACGCCCGGTAAAACCTGCCACCCCGGAATGGACAGGGGATAGCCGCAGAATGCCGGGATGGCGGCTATGGCAAGCAGGGCTATCCTTGTCTTCCGGCCGGAACCGCCCGGCGGCGGGGCCATGGTATTGGCGGTCGCATTGCCCATTTAGCAGCCCTCCATCTTCAGGCCGATGGTAAACCTGCAGTCCTGCCCTCCTGATGAAGGACTTTTGACCACCCTGATCCTGCTTCGGGAGAGTGAATTCCACCAGGATTTGTGTGAAATCAGGATTACCGGCACATCCAGTGCGTGGGCCCGCTCGATTACCGCCAGGACGAAGGCTTCGGCCGCCCTGCGGCTCAGTCCCCAGTCCGGTTCGTCCAGGATGAGCACCGCAGGCCGGGCCGCCAGCCGCACTGCCGCCAGGGCCAGCTTGATCCTAAGGAGACGATCGGCCCGGGCCGGCGGCGCGGACCCGGACCGGCTTGCCAGCGCCCGCCATGTCTGTTGCAGCCGCCGGCAGAGCGAGGCCGCCTCGGTTTGCCGGGCTGAATTGACGCTTTTCAGGATTTGGGAAGGGTCCCGCATCATGGCCTGGGCCACCACGTCCTGGAAGATCAGTCTTCCGGGGCCTGACCGGTTCCGGCTCGCGGTTTTCAGCCGGCCCCTGAAAGGCAGGGCCCCGCAGATCGCCTTGGCCAGCAGGCTTTTGCCCTGGCCGTTGTCGCCGGTTATCAGGCAGGGAGAGGCCAGGTGGCAGCAGGTGTCTTTTACCCGGCCAAAGACATTGGCCCCGGCAAGGGTGTTTACAGCCCGGCCGAGACTTATCTCGAGCCGGCGGCATTCCAGATTCAGAAAGAGGGAAGACTTTGGTATCTTCCCGGCTGTCGCAGGTTCCATCGGACCGGAGTCGTCTTCACCTTCCATGGCGAGGATGGAGACCGGAACCTGTCTTGCAGTGTAATGGTCCACCAGTTTTTTCAGCAGGCCGGCATTGGAGGCCGACAGCCAGCCCGAAGGGCTTGCCATCACCAGGGGCCTTTTGCCGGGCAGGGCCATCCAGGCCTTGGCCAGGGCGGTCTTGGCCGCCTCTCCGCCTGAAAGGCTGCGGATGGGCTGGTCCAGCACCGGTTCCAGGCCGAACATATCGGCTGCCCGGCCGATGGTGCGGGCCGTGGCCGTTTCCGGCCCGGTGCAGGTCAGGCCGGCGGCCCACAGTACCTGGCGGGCCGAGCTGAAGGCCAGACACTGCCGCGGGTCGGCCGGAATGTGGGTTACCGGCAGGCGGATCTTGCCGGGCCGCTGAACCAGGCGGTTGAAGTCTTTCCAGAAAGACTCCGGCCCGGCGAGCCGTTGAGGCAGCATGCCGTTTACCCTGGCGGCGAAAGCGGCTTCGCGCTCCTGGTGGGTTGAAAAATACTCGATGCTAAGACAAGACGTTTTCATCGTTTTTCAGCTAGACTCCCCGGCGGCCGGTCTTTCGGGCCGGCATGGCTATGCCAGATAGCCCATTTGATCTATTAAATCAATCCGAATGTCATAGGACATTCAAATAAGTATCCCTGCAAAGGAATTTGACCGGTAACGGAAATTGACTTATCAGTTCTGCCGTGCCATAAATGAATATCACCTTGCCGGAACCCGATCCCCTGTGACCGGCGGGTATCTACGACCTTTCAGCGGAACTGATTTTTCCTGGCAAGACCTGCATCCGTATCCATTCCAAATCACAGAATTATCAACTTCAGGAGCTTACCGTCATGCAAACCGGTGATTCGGGCTGCGATTTTCCGGAAAGGATCTTCCCCAAGGCGCCCATCGATTTGGTGGTGGAGCCTTTCAAGCGTTTCATGCACATCGAGGCCGCCGGCGGCATTGTCCTGCTGGCCGCTGCCGCCCTTTCCATGGCCCTGGCCAACAGTCCCCTGGCAGACGGTTTTGCCTCCTTCTGGGAGACAGAGCTGGTCATCGGGCTGGGATCGTTCCATCTGGCTCACAGCCTGCGCCACTGGATCAACGACGGACTGATGGTGATCTTCTTTTTCGTGGTGGGCCTGGAAGTCAAGCGGGAGCTGGTCATGGGCGAGCTTACCGACCTGCGCAAGGCGGCCCTTCCCATGGCGGCCGCCCTGGGAGGGATGCTCGCTCCGGCCGGAATCTATCTTGCCATGCAGTATGGAAAGGCCGGCGCACACGGATGGGGGATTCCCATGGCCACGGACATCGCCTTCGTTGTGGGATGCCTTACCCTGCTCGGTCCGCGGGTTCCGTCGGGCCTGCGGATCATGATGCTCTCGCTTGCCATTGCCGACGACATCGGCGCCATCCTGGTGATCGCCATTGGCTATACCGACCACCTGTCCCTTGCCTACCTGGTGGCCGCTTTTGCCGGTATCTGCCTGATGGTGGTTTTTTTCAGGCTGGGAATAAGGTCGGTGGCGACGTACGTGGTACTCATGGTGGTGGTTTGGTTCTTTTTTCACCAGTCCGGGATTCATGCCACCCTGGCCGGGGTGATCTTCGGTCTTCTCACTCCTTCCAGGGCCCCGGTCAGCAAGGGGGTCCTGGGAGAAATGGTACAGAAAGCCAGCGCCGTCGTCCAGGGTTGCGGGGTCAACCTTCCCGAGCAGCGTTTCCGGCGCCTGCGCCAGATGGAGATTGCCCTGCGCAAGTCGATTTCTCCCATGGAGCGATTCGAAAACAAGCTCCATCCCTGGGTGGCTTTTGTCATAATGCCCCTGTTTGCCCTGGCAAACGCCGGGATAACCGTTCACGCCGACTCTTTCAGCCATCCGGTGGCCCTGGCCGTGGCAATCGCCCTGCTGGCGGGCAAACCGGCCGGAATTTTCATCTTCAGCTGGCTGGCGGTCAAGGCCGGGCTGGCCAGGCTGCCGGCCGGGGTGGGCTGGAAAGCCATTTTCGCCGGCGGCCTTCTGGCCGGTATCGGTTTTACCATGGCTCTTTTCATCGCCGGGCTGGCGGTCAAGGGTGAACTGCTGGAAGCAGCCAAGCTGGGCGTGATCATCGGCTCGGCGGCCAGTGCCGTGGCCGGCATGGTGATGCTGGCGCTGATATTTCCCCGCCGCAAGGCTCAGGGGGCGGCCTGACCGGTTGCCGGTTGAAGGCTCAGGGGTCGAGACCGAAAAGCCGGGCCGCGTTCAGGCCGCAGACGGCCGCCTTTTCTTCTTCTGAAAGTCCGGCTTTGTCCATTTCATCGAAATAGCGACTGGCAGGCAGGAGGGGATGGTCGCTGCCGAAGAGGATTTTTTCCGGCCCGGCAAGATCGATTGCCATGCGGTAGATTTCCGGACGGTAGAGAAAAGGGGAGGCCGCGGTGTCGAAATAGACGTTTTCCAGCACCTGGAGGACTTCTTTTTTCAACATGGTATAGAAAAATATTCCCCCGCCCCAGTGGGCCAGGATGATCCGGTTGGCGGCAAACCGCTTGGCCATATTGTAAATCTGCACCAGGGTGTTGGGGGTCTTTCCGGGATACTGGTGGCCCACCGGCTCGTTGGTGTGGATCATCACCGGCACTTTATATTGGGCGCACAACTCCATGACCGGCTCCAGGGCGTCCAGGCCCCGGCGGTCGATTCCCGACTTGTAGAAGGCAAGCTCGCCGGCTCCCTTCATTCCCTGTTCCAGGCAGCGCCGGATCTCGGCGGCCGCTCCTTCCACGGCAGCATCGACG
This sequence comes from Desulfobacteraceae bacterium, assembly GCA_027068085.1. Classification (GTDB taxonomy): domain Bacteria; phylum Desulfobacterota; class Desulfobacteria; order Desulfobacterales; family Desulfosarcinaceae; genus JALVQM01. The sequence continues at coordinate 9,260 of JAMOUQ010000017.1, forward strand.
CAGGCCATGCCTATCAGCCTGGGGCTGTAGCGGGCCACAGCCTCCATGACGTAGTCGTTGTTGAGGCGGGCGCTTTCCAGGCTGCGCCAGGGAAAGCCGAAGACGACGGCCCGGTCCACTGCCTGCCGGTCCATGGCCTCGATGAGCCGGGAGGCGCCGATCAGCCTGCTGTTGGGGTTTTCGTAAAGCAGCCTGAAGGCCGGTTCATCGTCCATGAAAGCAGTGCGCCGGTTGCAGATGTCCGGTGGAAAGATGTGGCAGTGACAGTCGATGATCATAATGATTGTTTCCCTGCGGGCCGTTTATCTGATGGTTGACTGAAAAGCTGATTCTATTACAATACGATTTTGTTTGGCAACAAGTTAAAAAGGAGCCTGCAATGCAGTACTTTGACAAGCCCGGCCGGGAAAATACCCGCCGTACCCTGGAACTTGCCTTTGAGCGCGGCCGGCAGCTCGGTCTGAAAGAGGTGGTGGTGGCATCCACCAAGGGGGAGACGGCCTTTCTGGCCGGCGAGATTTTCAAGGATTTCAAGACGGTGGTGGTGACTTATCACTGCGGTTTCAGGCAGCCTTTCGTCAATGTCATGCCTGCCGGGGTGCGGCAGGAGCTGGAGGCCAAGGGCATGCAGGTGGTGGCGGCGACCCACGCCCTTTCCGGAGTGGAGCGGGCCGTGGCCAAGAAGCACGGAGGAATCTACCCGGCCCTGTTGATCGCCGACACCCTGCGTCTTTTCGGCCAGGGCACCAAGGTGGCCGTGGAGATCTCCATCATGGCGGCCGACGCCGGAGCCCTGACGGGCGGTGATATCGTGGCCGTCGGCGGAACCTCCCGGGGCGCCGACACCGCCCTGGTGCTGAAACCGGCCAACCAGTCCGATCTGTTCGACATGCAGATCCGGGAAATCGTCTGCAAGCCGCGCAGTTTCTGAAGGCGACCATGTTCTTTTTTTTCATCGGGGGCATTCAGCCCAGAACCGTAACAGTCGACCGGCAGCCGCGGGTTTGTCCGGTCTGCGGCCAGAGACGGGCTTATATCCGCAGGACAGATCATTATCTGAGCCTTTTTTTCATACCCCTGCTGCGGGTGAAAAAGGGCGAACCTTTCCTGTACTGCGAGAACTGTTCAGGGCCGGTCGATTCCGGCCGGGAGCCGGGAATCGGACAAGATATCTGTCCGGCCTGCGGCCGGCGGCTGAAGTCCGATTACCGTTTTTGTCCGTACTGCGGCACAGCCCGCCGAAAACATGCCGGAGGAGGGGAATGAAAATGGAATCCTGGATGTTGGAGCCGGTTTCACGCCGGATTTTCATGCAAATTCTGGCAGCCGGAACTCTCAGCCTGGCGGCCGGCTGCGCCACCAATCCGGTTACCGGCCAGTCCCAGCTGATGCTGATCTCGGAAGAAAAAGAGATCGAAATCGACAGGAGCCAGTCACCCCACCAGCTTTCGGCCGACTACGGCCGCAGCCAGGATGAGGATCTCAATGCCTACCTGGAACGGACCGGCAAGCAGATGGCCGCCCGGACTCACCGGCCCCACATGCCGTATTCCTTCCAGGCGGTAAATGCCACCTACATCAACGCCTATGCCTTTCCCGGCGGCACCATCGCCGCCACCCGGGGCATCCTGCTGAAGCTGGAGAGCGAAGCCGAACTGGCCGCCCTGCTGGGACACGAGCTCGGTCATGTCAATGCCCGCCACACGGCCGAGATAATGTCCAAGAACATTCTGACCTCGGCCCTGGTAAGCGGCATTGCCGCCTATGTCGGGACCCGCAACTCCAGGTACGGCGGCCTTGCGGCCCGGCTCGGCATGCTCGGCTCCGGTGTTTTGCTGGCCCATTACAGCCGGGACAACGAACGCCAGGCCGACGCCCTGGGCATGGAATACATGGTGCGGGCCGGTTACAGTCCCAAGGGAATGGTTGAGCTGATGGATATGCTCAAGAGCATGTCGCGGCACAGGATGTCGGCCACCCAGATTCTGTTTGCCACCCACCCCATGAGTATCGAGCGCTACCGCACGGCGGTAAAGAAGGCCTCCGGACTTTACTCCGGGGCCGGGAATAAACCCGTTTACCGCGAGCGTTACATGGACAATACGGCCCGGCTGCGCAGCATCCGGCAGGCTGTTGAGGCCATGCAGAAAGGCGAGGCCCTTATGGCCCGGCAGAAACCGGCCGAGGCGGATGAGTGGTTTGCCAGGGCCCTGAAACAGGCGCCCCGGGATTATGCCGGGCTGGTGATGACGGCCAAATGCAAGCTGGTTCAAAAACAGCTCGATGCCGCCGACCGTTACCTTGACAGGGCGCGGCAGGTATATCCGGCCGAGGCCCAGGCCTGCTTCCTGAAGGGTTTTGTGAACCTGAAAAAGAAAAAATACCGTCAGGCCCTGCAAAATTTCAGTGACTATGAATTCCGGCTGGCGGGAAACCCCAATGTGGTCTTTTTCAAAGGCCTGTGCCACGAGGGCATGGGCCGGAGGCCTGCGGCGGCCGAGGCCTACCATGCCTATCTCCAGGTGGTCAGGCAGGGCCGTTATGCCCAGTACGCCTACAACCGGCTGGTGCAGTGGGGATATATCAAACCGAAATCATAGCGGGTTTCAGAAGGCGATGCCCTGTCCTGGCCAGCAAAAAGATACAAGTGACAAAATCGAACGCCACGTGGTGCTGGTGGCTCCGGAAGTCCACTGGAACACGGGCAACATCGGCCGGACCTGCCTGGGGGCCGGGGCTTGTCTCCACCTTGTGCGGCCCCTGGGATTCAGACTGGACGACAAGCACCTCAAGCGGGCCGGTCTCGACTACTGGCCCAGGGTAAATCCAAGGATATGGGAAAGTTTCGATGCCTTCCTTGCCGCGATGCAGCCTGCGCCGGGGCAGATGCTGTTTTTTACCAAGGCAGCGCGCCGGTCTTTCTGGACCATGGCCCGGCCTGCGCGGCTGTTCCTGGTTTTCGGTTCGGAAACAAGAGGCCTGCCGGATGAAATCTGTGACCGGTATGCTCAATGGACCTACCGGATTCCCATCACCGACCACATCCGTTCCCTGAATCTTTCCACCGCCGTCGGTATCGCTCTTTACGAAAGCCTGCGGCCGGGGCGGGTAAAGCGGAAAACCTAGGCCGGGCACCCGGCAATCCCACTTTCAATGTGAAATGAATTTCCCTTTTTCCATGGCATTTACCTACCAGCCTGAGAGGCAATGGTATGGCCGGTGATCCGGGCTGTCGTATAATATCGGGAAATGATTGCAATTAAATTAATTTGCGGCCCGGGCTGATTTTTGGCAGCCAATTTGCAGTAACAATGGGCAAACCTGACGCAAAGGAGAGACAGAAGATGATCGATTTCGTCTTAGCCGGAATTTTATACCTGGCGGTCATGTTCCTGGTGTTTTTTCTGGTTTCCTTTTTCGTAATCGGCGGCGCTTATTCCCTGGTGCTCGTCCTGCAGCGTTTCCTGGCCCGGTTCCGCCGGCCCCGTTACGCAACCCGCATAATGTAACCCAATCCTCCCCATGGAAAGAGCCGCCCCCTGCCCGGCGGTCCGAAACGGGCAGCCATCGCCGCCGGCCTGCGGGTATTGTGCGGCGCAGAGCGTCGCAGATAGAAGAAAAGCTTTACGCTTGCCGGCAGTTTTGATATTCTGAACCACAATCTGCAGTTTCCCCTGTTCACAAATGCGCTGTTTGTTCAAATCCAGGTGTGGTCTTCCGATTCCCGGTGCCGGCGTCCGCTCTGGTTGTCTTCATCTTTTCAGCAGTCCCATTTAAACTGATTCGATTTCTTCCTCTTTGTTGATCCGGATATACTTGTTTTCGCCCCGGGCGTCGCTGGAGATTTTTGAAATAGCCGCCACGTAACAACTGTGGCAAATGGCGGCAGGGCATTCAAGACAAGAAAGGAGTCCGAGAATGACCAGGTCCGGCAAAAAAGGCAAAGAGTCGACAACCGGCGAGGCCGGGGCTCGTACAAACGCCCCCAATGTTTCCCACGACGCCGGAAGCATGGAAAAAATAAGGGACATTCTTTTCGGCCAGCAGGTCAGGGAATTCGAAAAGCGGTTTGCGAAGCTGGAAGAAAAGTTGAATCAGGAGGCAGCCGGGCTGAGGCAGGAGATGTTTCAGAGGATCAGTGCCATCGAAGCCTATATCAAGTCGGAGCTCGAGGCCCTGACAGAGAGGCTGTCCAATGAGGCCGAAACCCGCGCCGAGGGACTTCAGAAGCTGTCCCGGGAGCTTAAAGAGGCCGCCACCGGTCTGGAAAAGCGGATTTCCAAGACGGACGACAACCTGGCCCGCAAAGCCAAGCAATTGCGCCAGCAGATTCTGGAGCAGTCCGGAAATCTGCTCGAGGAGATTCACCAAAAGGATGAAGCCGCTTCTGTGCGTCTGGAGACGATTGCGGCCGATTTGCGGCGTGACAAGGTGGAACGTTCTGATCTGGCGGAGTATTTTTCCGAGTTGTCCCTCAGGCTCGCCGATGATCAGACTCTGAAATCGCTGCTTGCGACCGGGGGCTGATCATGGCCGGAGGCATGGATTCCAATCCGGAAGACAGCCGGGAGGCTTTCGGGCTTCTGCGCCAGCTGCTGTTGAAACCGGAGATAGAGAAGCTTGCTGAAATAAGCCGCCGCCTGGATGATCCCGAGGTCCGGGCCGCCGAAGTGGGGCAGATCCTGGCTGCCGCCCTGCGCCGCCAGGCGGCCGTGGACGACCGGCTCTGCCTTGCCCTGCGGCCGCTGATCGAGAAAACCCTTTACAACTCGGTGCGCAAGAATCCCCGCGCCCTGGTCGATATCATTTTCCCGGTCATGGGGCCGGCCCTCAGGAAGTCTGTTTCCGCCGCCATCATGGGCATGATCCAGTCCCTCAACCAGATGGCCAACCATTGCCTTACGATCAGGGGAATCAAGTGGCGGCTGGAAGCCTGGAAGAGCGGTAAACCTTTCAGTGCCGTGGTGCTGGCACATACTCTGCTTTTCAGGGTGGAACAGGTTTTCCTGATCCATGCCGAATCGGGCCTCGTGCTGCAGCATGTTGCGGCCGAAGGGGTGTCCGGCAAGGACCCGGACCTGGTATCAGGGATGTTCACCGCCATCCAGGATTTTGTCAAAGACGCCCTGGGAAGCGGATCGGAGCTGATCGACACCCTCAGACTGGGCAACCAGCGCAGCATATGGCTTGAACAGGGACGCTACGCGATTTTGGCGGCGGTCATCCGGGGCACTCCCCCCATGGATCTGCGCCATGACATCCAGGACTGTCTTGACCGGATCGAGGCCGTCCGGGGACAGGCCCTGGCGGCATTCGATGGTGACACGGCGCCGTTTGAAAACCTGGACGCTGAATTAAGGGGACTGCTTCAGTTTCAGGCGCGGCCGGAAACAGGGCGCAGAACCTGGTTGCTGCCCGCTGCCATTGCAACTCTGGTTACCCTCGCCGCCCTGGCGCTGGGCCTGAACCGGTACCAGGAAAACCGGACCTGGCAGCGGTTGCTGGAAAGACTGCGGTCCCAGCCCGGGATCATCGTCACCAGGGCGGCAAGGGAAGATGGCCGTTATCTGGTGGAGGGTTTGCGCGATCCCCTGGCGCCTGATCCTGAATCGATCAAGTCGGCCTGCCGGGCCGCAAAGCTGCCGGTCGACTGGCGCTGGAAGGCATATTGGACCATGGACCGGCCTTTTGTCCTCAAGCGGGCAGAATTACTCTTAAAACCCCCGCCGAGCGTGCGTCTCCTGCTGGAAGGCGGGATTTTGTCGGCCCGGGGCTATGCCTCCCATAGCTGGATTGTCAGAGCCAGGCGGTTGGCATCGGTTCTGCCGGGCCTGGCTGGTTACAATGACGGCCAGGTGGTCGATCAGGACCTGGTGGCATTCCAGAAGGCGGTGCAGCGGCTCGAAAGCAAGGCGATTTATTTTGTCAAGGGCGGTATCGATCTGGATCCCGGTCAGGAACCGAATCTTGACGACGTGGCTTCCATTGTCCGTACCCTGCAGGGATTCGATTTCCCGGATCGACCGGGGCTGAATATCGCGGTAATTGGCCATACCGATGTCAGCGGCACGGAAAAGTTCAATCTGGCCCTAAGCCGCCTGCGGGCCGAGAAGGTGGTTTCCCTCCTGGCGGCAAGGGGGCTGGAGGCCGGGCTTTTCAATCCCCTGGGGCTGGGTCCGGCCGGCACCGGTTCCGAAAGCCAGGCCCTGTGGCGCAGTGTCACTTTCGGGGTCCGCTGAACAGGCCGGAAGGAAAAAAGGCCGAACCATGATCAAGAAGAAAATCTGCATGCTGGGAGCTTTTGCCGTGGGCAAGACCAGCCTGGTGAGGCGCTTTGTGGACAGCATTTTTTCCGAGCGCTACCAGACCACGGTTGGGGTGAAGATCGACAAAAAATCGATGGAGATCGATGGCCGCCGGATCGATCTGATCATCTGGGATCTCAACGGCGAAGACGAGTTTCAGTCAGTAAGGACCTCCTATCTGCGGGGCAGTTCCGGCTGTATCTATGTGGTGGACGGCACCCGCAGCAGTACCGTTGAGACGGCCGGAAGTCTATACGGCAAGACCACGGCGGCCATCGGACGGGTGCCGGCCGTTCTGGTGCTCAACAAGCAGGATCTGCATCAGCAGTGGGAGGTGGGCGACCGGCTGCTGGCACCTGTCAGGCAGATGGCGGATGCGGTCTTTTACACCAGCGCCCGGACCGGCCAGGGTGTCGAAAGGGCCTTTTCGAAACTGGCGGTCATGATGATGGAAAATAGCGGCCAATGACGAGCTCTGCTGCGAAGATCGACCTTCCACCGGCCCTGGTGGAATATATCTGTCACCGGATGCGGGACGAATGCCGGCCGGCGTATTTTCAGCTCGATCCGGAAGGCGTGATCCGGGACTGGGGCGGTCCGCTGGAGCATTACGGTCTTGACGAGCCCGCCATTGGTGAATCCATGGCCCGGCGTTACGATTTCATGGCGGGGCTCCTGCCCCTGGACCGGGAATTTGTCCGGATGCCCTGTGTCCAGATCGGGTCAGGAGCGATAGTCGATCTTCACCTTGTGGGCGGCGATGACCGGATCTGGGTCTTGCTCATGGATGCCTCCGGCAAAGTGGCCGGAATCACGCTGCTGAAACAGAAGATCAACGAGATGGCCCTGGACGGGTCGCTGCCCGGAGAAACTCCGCCGGATACAGAGCCGGCGATTCTGGCAGACCTGCTCGAGGCCCTGGACATAGCCGGTTTGCTGTGGACCGGTCAAGAGCGCTTCAGGTTGCTGGGAAAGGCTCCCGGGTGGCTGATTCGCCTTTGGCCCGGGATTGCCGAACAGCCGGCGGATCTGATACCTGCCGAAGCTTTTCCGTTCCTGGCCAATTTTCTTTTGGATGCCAGGCAGTTTTGGGAAGGCGGCTCCGGCGGCAGGCTGGAGTCCGGCGTCTGGAGCGAGACCGACCCTCTGGGCCGGGAGTATCTTCTGGAGGCGGCGGCGGTGCGGGCCGGCGAGGCCCGGGTGCTGGTAATAGAATATGAACGGGGGCTTGCCCGCGAAAGGCGTAACGTGTTGCAGAAGGGCCGCAACCTGGCGCTGGATTATCATTTTCTGAACCGGATGGAGAAGGAACTGGAAAGGTCCCGTGACGACCTGGAGCAGCGGGTCAGGGAAAGAACCCGCGAACTGGAGCTGGCCAACCGGCGCCTGGCCAACGAACTGGAAGCCCGCGCCAGGGTGGAAAAAGAGCGGGCCATGATGAACATTCAGCTCCAGCAGGCCCAGAAGATGGAGGCCATCGGAACCCTGGCCAGCGGTATTGCGCATGATTTCAACAATATCCTTTCGGCGGTGATCGGTTTTACCGAGATCGCCCTTTACGACGTGGCCCCCGGCAGTGCTTTGAAGAACAACCTGGAGCAGGTTTTGAGGGCCGGCTGCCGGGCCCGGGATCTTGTCAAGCAGATCCTGACTTTCAGCCGCCAGACCGAACCGGAGAAAAAACCGGTTCAGTTGAAACTGGTGGCTGCCGAAGCCCTCAGGTTTATCCGGGCGTCCCTGCCTTCGACCATCGCAATAGACAGTCGGCTAAGGAGCGATTCGCTGGTGATGGCCGACCCGACTCAGCTTCACCAGGTGATCATGAATCTTGCGACCAACGCCGGTCACGCAATGGCCGAAAGCGGAGGAACCCTGCGGGTCGGGCTTTCCGACTGCGTGCTGGATCCAGGCCGGGCCAGGCTGCTGCAAGTCAGCCCCGGCAGTTTCGTCTGCCTGGAGGTGGCCGATACCGGCTGCGGCATGCCCCCGGATGTGATGGCAAGGATTTTCGATCCGTTTTTCACCACCAAGCAAAAAGACCAGGGGACCGGCATGGGGCTGTCGGTGGTCCATGGAATCGTCAAGGGCTGCGGTGGCGGCATCCAGGTGGAAAGCACTCCGGCAAAAGGGACCGTGTTCCGGGCCTATTTCCCGGCGATGAAGACAGCGGAGCAGACCATGGACCGCCAGGTCCGGGACCTGGCCACCGGCAGCGAGCGGATCCTGGTGATCGACGACGAAAAATTCCAGGTGGATATCATGCGCCAGGTCCTGGCCAGGCTGGGTTACCGGGTGGCTACCGCCACCGACAGCCAGCAGGCCCTAGATCTGTTCGTTTCCGATCCGTACGGCTTCGATCTCGTCATAACCGACATGACCATGCCCGGGTTTACCGGCCTCCAGCTGGCCCGCCGTATTCTTGCCATAAGGCAGGATATTCCGGTCATTCTGTGTTCGGGATTCGGTGAGTCCATGATCCGCAAGTCGGCCCAAGGGCCGGCGATTGCCGCCTGCCTGATGAAGCCCGTGGTCATGGATCAGCTGGCATCCACCGTTCGCAGGGTGCTCGACGATGCAGGACGGGCCGGTTAACGGTCCTGGCTGCCGGCGTCTTTTCCGTCTTCAGATGACGGATCCTGAAGTATGTTCATACCGATGAAAATGTAGTGCAGTCCGGAAATTATGGTGACTGTGGCCGTGACCCAGTAAAGATAGTTGGCCACGGGGGCCAGGCGCGCCTTCTGGGGATCGAACAGGGTGGCCAGGACGGTGATTATCTGGCAGGTGGTGGTAAGCTTGCTTATCAGGCTGGGGCGCACTTCATAAGGTTTCTGGAAAAGGGTCAGGATGGAAATCCCCATGACGATGATCACGTCCCTGGCGATTACGATGACCGCCAGCCAGGACGGGATGATGTCCAGAACCGCCAGGGCCACGAATGACGACGCCAGCAGCAGCTTGTCGGCAGCCGGGTCCAGGTAGGCTCCCAGGGTGGTCCGCTGGTTGAAATAGCGGGCTATGAACCCGTCCAGGCCGTCGCTTATCCCGGCGATGGCGAAAACCAGCAGGGCCATGGGAAACATGTCCTTGAGCAGCAGGATCACGAACAACGGTGTAAGCAGGATCCTGATCAGGGTCAGGATGTTGGGCACATTCATGGGCATATTCCCGTTTCCGCGGACGGCCCTGCGGCAAGGGCCGTCCGCCTAGCGGGCAACCAGGCTGAGTTTGATTTCATTTTTCCCGATTTGATAAATGTTGATCCCGAAGTTGCCGAATTGTTTGGCCAGCAGGGCCTGCGCCAGGGTGGAGGCGTCTCCCTGGTAGTTTACTTCCAGTTCGGCCTGGTCGGGCATGATCTGGGTCAGGCGGACCGCATCCACCCCTGAAACGGTTCCCAGCACCCCCCGGAAACGGACGAAGTTGGCGATCTGGCCGCCGGTGCCGGTAACCAGTATTTTGATGGAGGCCCTGGCCTGGGCCTGCTTTTTCCAGTAGGATTCGATCTTGGCCGCCAGGTCATCGGCAGCCTGCCTGGCGGCAGCCTCCAGGGCCCGCCGGCCTCCTTCAAAGGCATCGGTGTAAACCGCCGTGCCGGTCTGTTCGGTTCCGGCTATGTTGACCCGGCCGTCGACTTTCAGGGCCGCAAGGCGCACCGTGGCGTTGAAAGAGCGGATCGTCTCCCCCATTGTGTTGGCCGATTCCCGGGCCACCGCCGTTCCGAAGACCACCACGTCGGCGTTCAGATCGCGGGCCAGGGCCTCGGCCTGGGCCGCGCTGAATGTGGGCGGAAGCTCTGCCGGCATCCGGCTTTGCTCCGGCCTGATGATGACGAAACCCTTGGCCGCCAGCCTGCGGGCCAGGATTTTACCGGAAACAACGCCCGTGTCCGGACTTCCGGACCACCAGGGCCGGGGGGCCGTATCTTCCACCTGGCGCTCGGAAATCAGCACCAGGACCCGGGGATAGGGCATGCTGCCCAGCATCAGGCCCAGCTCGCCAAGCCGGGTCTTGATCTTTTCCAGGGAGACCGTGGCCTGGACCGCCACCCGGTAATGCTTTTCATGAACAGCTTCGGCCAGAACCTTGTAGCCCAGGATGAAACTGTCTGTCCTGGAAAGCAGTGACTGGCCTATCAGCTGGAACTTGTCCACGATGGTTTCCGGTGGCAGAAGTCTTGCCAGGGCATGGCTGACGGCCTCTTCCAGCCCGTCGGCGACCGCTTGCTTGCGGGCTGCCGGCATATTGTCGGAGTTGATCAGGCCGGAACCGATAACGGTCACGGTCAGATGCTTATCCTGCCGGTCGGCCCGGCACGGCCCGGCCAGGCCCAGGGCCAGGATCAGCACCAGCAGGATGCCCGCCGGGCACTTGCGGAAATATGCCTGCCTCCGATTGGGGAAGTTGCCGATGAAGGGTCGCTTGGACATTGTATTACACTCCGTTTCGGTTTTCAGAACAGCATCCGGACGTTTGATCTGAACGGGCGGGGTCCGGCCTCAAGCTCGGGCCGGGCCGCCCTAAATCTTGCGGGCCAGGGCATAGTCGGCGATATCGTGCATGACTTCCAGGGCTTTGGTCGCCTCCAGTCCGTTCAGGGCCTGTTTGGCAAGCCCGATGTGTTCGGAGGCCCTGGCCCCGGTATAAGCGATACCTCCGTAAGCGTTCAGAAGATGAACAAGGGTTTCGAATTCTTCCCGGCTGAAACCGGAGCCGGAAATTATGCGGCACATCAGTTTATAATCGTCATCCCGGGCTTTTGCAAGGGCGTGGATTACCGGCAGGGTAAGCTTGCCTTCCCGCAGGTCGGCCCCCGGAACCTTGCCCAGGGCCTCACCGGTCTGGGTATAGTCCAGCAGGTCGTCCGCCATCTGGAAGGCCATGCCAAGGTGGTAGCCGTAATCGGCCAGGGCCTGCTGTCTGTCCTGTCCGGCCCCGGCGATCATGGCCCCGGCCCGGCAGGCTCCCTGGAAAAGCACGGCGGTTTTGCGTTTTATGACTGTATAGTACTCTTGTTCGGTCATGTCCAGGGCGCCCTTGCGATGAAGCTGCTGAATTTCGCCCTGGGACATGTTTTCGGTGATATTGGCAATGACTTCTATGAGCTCGGGCCTGCCGGCCGAGGCGGCTATTGAAAGGGAGCGGGCCAGGAGAAAGTCGCCGGTCAGCACGGCCGTGGGCGGGTCCCAGACGGTGTGGGCCGCCGGCCTGCCGCGCCGCATGGCGCCTCCGTCCACAAGGTCGTCGTGAAGCAGGGTGGCTGCGTGCAGGTATTCGAAGATGGTGGAAAAGCGGTAGGCGCATTGGCGGTTGCAGCCACAGGCCCGGGCCGCCAGGATCATCAGCAGGGGACGCAGCCGCTTGCCGCCGGCAAAGATCAGGTGGCCGGCCACATCCCGGACCAGGTCCAGGTGGGGATCGAGGTTGGCGGCCAGCTCTTTTTCAATCTCTTCCAGGTCATTTTCCACGGCGGCCAGAATCCGCGCTTTCAGATCCTTCATGCAGTCTCTCCTACCAGGTCGTATTCCAGGCTGTCGCTGATGCCGACGCTGACGATCCGGCCCGGTTTCAGGGGGCGTTGCGACCGGTTACGGACAAAGGTGAGCCCGTCGACCTCCGGTCCCTGGAACATGGTCCTTCCCAGATAGACGGTATCTTCCGGCCGGCTTTCGATCAGCACCGGCAGCTTCTGTCCCCTGAAGCGCAGGTTGCGGCGGGCCGATATCTGCTGCTGGATTTTCATCAGCCGGTGGTAGCGCTCGAGGGCCGTTTTGCGGGGCACGTGCTCCGGCAGGCGGTGGGATGCCAGGTCGTCGGCGTCCGAGTAGAGGAAGACGCCCAGATGATCGAACTCCACCTGTCTTACCAGGCTGACCAGGGTTTCGAAGTCGGCTTCGCTTTCACCGGGAAAACCGACGATGACGGTCGTCCGCAGAGCCGCGGCCGGCAAACGGTTCCTGATGGCGGCAAACAGCCTTTCCAGGTCGTTCTGAGTGTACCGGCGGCCCATGGCTTTCAGAACGGCGTCACCGGCATGCTGGATGGGCAGGTCGAAGTACGGACACAAGTTGGGATGCCGGTCCACCACTTCCAGTATCCGGAGATCGAAACTTTCCGGGTGGCCGTAGAAAAACCTGATCCACACCCCGGAATCCAGGCCGGCCAGCTTTTCCAGCAGCCCGGCAAAATCCTGATCCTTCCCCAGGTCTGTGCCCCAGGCGGTGGTCTCCTGGGCCACCAGGGTGATTTCCCTGGCCCCCTGCCTGATGAGGCCGGCTGCCTCCTGCAGAAGGTCACGGGCCGGAAAACTGCGCTGAGGCCCCCTCAGCCGGGGGATTATACAATAGGTACAGCGCCGGTTGCAGCCTTCGGCTATTTTCAGATAGGCCTGGTGGGCCGCCGGGGGCCGGCGATTGATTCCGGCCATGGGCTTGGTGGCGGCAGGATCGGGCAGAAGGCAGGTTCCCGGCGGCAGGCGCCCTTCCAGGGCTTCTGCCAGGCGGTCGAATCCTCCGGTACCAAGGAAGACGTCGACTTCAGGCAGGGCCCGGCCCACCTGGGAGCCGTAGCGTTCCGGCAGGCAGCCGACCACTACCAAGCGCCGGCAGTTGCCCCTGTGCCTGTAAGCTGCCAGCTCTAAGATGGTGTCTATCGATTCCTGGGCCGCCGGTTCTATGAAGCTGCAGGTGTTGACCACGATGGCCTCGGCCAGCTCTGGATCGTCCACCACCTGCCAGCCCCTTTGCCGCAGCTGCTGGCACATGATTTCACTGTCCACCTGGTTGCGGGCGCAACCCAGGCTTGCGAAGTAGACATCCATTTCGACCTTCCTGCGGTAGCCGGGATCCTGTCCGGAGGCCGCTGCGGGCCACCGGTTCGCTGTCTCTACCAGGCGGCCGGCCAAAAGTCAAAAAGGCCGCCTTTTCAAGGCGGCCTGAAAGTTTGCCGGCCGGCAGCGCAACGAAGATATCGTACTGTCCTGCCGGGCCGTCAGCTATCAGCCCTTGATCTTCTTGATGGCCTCGGTAAGCACCGGCACCACCTCGAACAGGTCACCCACGATGCCGTAGTCGGCCTTGGAGAAGATCGGCGCCTCGGGGTCCTTGTTGATGGCCACGATCACCTTGGAGGACGACATGCCGGCAAGGTGCTGGATGGCACCCGAGATGCCGCAGGCGATGTACAGGTTGGGGGAAACCACCTTGCCGGTCTGGCCCACCTGGTCGCTTGGCGGCCGCCAGCCTTCGTCCACGGCGCTGCGGGAAGCGCCCACCGCGGCTTCCAGCACCGCGGCCAGGTTTTCGATCACCGTGTAGTCCGGCCCTCCCATGCCCCGGCCGCCGGACACCACCACGTCGGCCTCGGTAAGGTCGACCTTGCCGGTTGCCAGCTGCTGGTCCACCACCTTGGTGCGGATCCGGCCGGGATCGACCTCGATCTTTTCCACCTGGCCGGCGCCTTCTGCCCGGGTCACCTGGGCCGCCTTGGGCCGCATGGCGACCATGCGGATGTCGGCCTCGATGGCCGTGCGGGCGATTAGCTTGCCCCCGTACATGGGACGGGAGACCATTATTTTCCCGTCTTCAGCGGCGGCCGACAGGCATTCCATGGCCAGGCCGGCTTCCAGGCGGGCCGCCAGGCGGCCTCCCATGTCCTTGCCGCAGCTGGTGGAACCCAGGACCACGGTCTTGCAATCCCGGTCCCTGATGATAGCGGCCAGGACGTTGACATAGGCATCGGCGGTGTAGACCGCCAGGTCCGGGTGGTCGGCCACCAGGATGGTGTCGGCACCGTATGTTTTCAGTTCGGCAACGTCGGTATCCGATACTCCGCTGCCCAGGACGACGGCGGTCAGGCTGCCGCCGAGTTGTCCGGCGAGTTTCTTGGCTTCACTGAGAACTTCGTAGCTGATTTTGCGAAAGCGGCCCTCACTCTGTTCGGTTATGGCCAGCACTGTCTGGGACATGATTATCTCCTTGCTGAATTTAAAGTCGTCTAACACCCCGGTTTGAAGCCTTCGTCATTGAGCATGCAACAATCAGAGCACCTTGGCTTCTTCAGACAGGGCCTTGACCAGCTGGTTGACTTTGTCTTCCACCGATTCACCCTCGATCATCCTGCCGGCTGAACGCTCCGGCGGCGGTGCCAGGGATTCTATCCTGACCCTGGCCTCCAGCCGGTCCGCATCGATGCCGAGGCTGCCGGCTTCGAGCACCTCGATGGGCTTTTTCTTGGCCTTCATGATACCAGGCAGGCTGGCATAGCGCGGTTCGTTGAGTCCCCGCTGGGTGGTGATCAGGGCCGGCAGGGACGCTTCCACGTCCATGGTGCCGCCGTCCACCGTGCAGCGGCAGCGGATCGTGTTGTCATCGATTTTCTGCTCGATCACCATGGAGATGCTAGGTATGTCCAGCAGCTCGGCCAGGGCCGGGCCCACCATGTGGTAGTCGTCGTCAACGGCCCGGTAACCGGCTATGAGCAGGTCAAAGGGCCGCTCTTTCATTACGGCCGCCAGTATCCTGGCCGTTGCCAGGCTGTCGTACTGATTGAGCCGGCAGTCGATCCGCAGGCCCTTGTCGGCCCCCATGGCCAGGGCGGTGCGGATGGCCTCGTCGGCCTTGGCCGGTCCCAGGCTGACGATGGTCACGGTTCCGCCCTTTTCCTGGCGGATTCTGAGAGCCTCTTCCACGGCCAGCTCGTCGTAAGGATTGATGACCCACTTGAGGCCTTCGGTCTTGATGGATACTCCGTCGTCAGCCACCTGGATGATGGATTCGGTGGCCGGAACCTGTTTCAGGAAAACGAATATTTCCACTTTGGGCACCTTCCTTTCCTTTTGGCCGCCAGGCCGGTTTTGGCCCCGGCCGCTTTAACTAGTCGTTTATCTTCCGACTGTGGTTTGTTTTTATGTAACCCTTTCATATGATTAAAGAGATTTTGACTAACGGCGCAAGATACAAGACTAGGCATTGGTTGTCAACGGCTAATCCGGCCCGGGCCGTTGACGGGCATCCGGGATCAAAAGGGAGCTGAAGGCGGAAAGCCGGGCGAAAAATAGCGTTTCAGGCCTTGGCCAGGTAAGCTGCGGACGACAAATGCCTCCACGCCGTCAATTTTGGCCACCATTTCCAGGCCTTGTTCCGGTTCCATGACCATCAGGGCCGTTGCCAGCCCGTCGGCCAGGGTGCAGGAAGGGGCAATCACCGTGGCGCTGACCACTCCGTTCTGGCAGGGGTAGCCGGTACGGGGATCGATGATGTGGGAGTAGGTCTTGTCGCCGATGCGGAAAAAGCGGCGGTAGTTGCCGCTGGTGGCCATGGACTTGTCGCCAAGTTCCACGGCGTAGATGACTTCGGCGGCCGCGGCCCGGCTGGAGGGCCGGTTGATTCCCACCTTCCAGGGCCTGCCGTCCGGCCGCCTGCCGGAGGCCCTGACCTCGCCGCCGATCTCCACCAGGAAGTCATCGAAGCCGGCGGCCCGGATTGTTTCTGCCACCTGGTCAACCCCGTATCCCTTGGCAATGGAGGAAAGGTCCAGGGAAAGGGACGAATCGGTCTTGCGCAGGCTGCCGTCGGGCAGAAAGCCGATGCGGTCGAAGCCGGTTCTTTTCAGGGCCAGGGTGATCTGATCCGGCCGGGGTTCGGTTTCCGGCGGCCTTTTGCCCCCGAAACCCCACAGGTCCACCAGGGGCTTGACCGTGCCGTCCCAGGCTCCCCGGCTCAGGCGGTAGACCCGGCGGGCCGCTTCCAGCACGGCCCTGAAATCGGCCGAAGGCCGGAAGGGCTGGCCGGCCTCCAGGCGGTTGAAGCGGCTTATCTCGCTGTCGGCCCGGAAAGTGGACATACTCTGTTCGACCTGTTCCAGGCGCAAGGCAATGGCCTGCCGGAGCTTTGCCAGCCCGGAGCTGCTGCGGGCCGCCACCTTGATATGGAAGGTGGTCCCCATGGTCTGCCCGGAAAGCTGGTAGAGCCTGCGGCCGGAGCCGCAGCCCAGCAGGAGGATTGCCGCCAGCAGGACTGCCGGGCCGATCCCAGAGATTTTTTTGCGGTCAGGCAATTTCATGGCCAAGATGACTTTCCTGCCGATTGCTAGCAGATGCGCGGCAGTTGCTCGCCTGCCAGCATGTCGATTATTCTCCGGCCGCCGATGGCGGTTTCCAGCACCACCCGGCCGGGGTGGTCATCTACCACCTCGCCGATTATGGCCGCCTTGCGGCCGCAGGGGTCCTGACAGATGGCCTCCAGGGCCGCTTCGGCCTGGGCGGCGGGAACAAGGCACAGCAGCTTGCCCTCGTTGGCCAGGTAGAGGGGGTCGAAGCCCAGCAGCTCGCAGACCCCGGCCACCTCCGGGTCCAGGGGCAGGGCCTCTTCCCGGATCCTGATGCCGACCCCTGCCTGCTGGGCGATCTCGTTCAGGGTGGTGCCCACACCCCCCCGGGTGGGATCGCGCAGGACGTGAACCCCGGGGGCGGCTGCCAGCAGCCTGGTCACCATGTGGTTCAGGGCCGCGGTGTCGCTCTTGATGTTGGTTTCAAAGCTCATCTCCTGGCGCTGGAGCATCACCGTTATGCCATGGTCGGCCATGGTGCCGCTTATGATCACCTTGTCGCCAACCGTTGCCCGCTGGCCGCCGATATCGATCCCTTCGGGGATGACGCCGATACCGGAGGTGTTGATGAAGATCTTGTCGGCCGCTGCCCTGGGGACCACCTTGGTGTCGCCGGTGACCACCTGGACCCCGGCCTTGTCGGCGGCCCGGCGGATGCTGGCCATGATCTTTTTCAGGTCGTCCAGGGGTAGCCCCTCTTCCATGATCAGGGCCAGGCTGAGATACAGGGGCTTGGCCCCGCACATGGCAAGGTCGTTTACCGTGCCGTTTACCGCCAGCTCGCCGATATCACCGCCGGGAAAGAAGATCGGGTCCACGGTGAAAGTATCGGTTGAAAAGGCCAGGCGGCTGTTGCCGATTTCCAGCACGGCTCCGTCGTTGAGCTGGGCCAGCAAGGGGTTTTCCAGGGCCGGCAGCAGCAGGCCGGTCGTCAGGCGGTGGGCGATCTTGCCCCCGCTGCCGTGATCGAGCAAAATGACGTTTTCTTCCATTTTATCAGGCTCCTTCATGGCGACCGTAACGGTAGTAGGCCGCGCAGGTCCCCTCGCTTGATACCATGCACGGTCCCACCGGTTGCGTGGGAGTGCAGGGCTTGCCGAAAAGGGCGCACTGGGGCGGGGTCTTGATACCGGCCAGGACCTGGCCGCAGGCACAGCCGGCCGGCTCCGGAACCGGGACAGGTTCGATGCCGAGACGGGCCACGGCGTCGTGGCCGGCCAATTCTTTCCTGAAGACCAGGCCGCTGCCGGCCATGGTTCCCAGGCCCCGCCACTGGGCGTCGGCCACCTGGAAGACCTGTTGCATCAGCGCCCGGGCCTTGGGGTTGCCCTGGTCGGAAACGGCCCGCCGGTAGCGGTTTTCCAGGGCCGGCCGGCCGCTTTCGATCTGTCTTGCCAGGGCCAGGATCCCTTCCAGGATGTCGGCCGGTTCGAAACCGGTCACGGCACAGGGGATCCGGTGGCGGTCGAAAAACTCGCGGTAGCCTTCCAGGCCGATGATGACCGATACGTGGCCCGGCAGGATGAAACCGTCGATCCTGATCTCCGGATTGGAGGCCAGCACTTCAAGGGCCGGGGGCACTATCTTGTGGGCCGGGTAGACCAGGAAGTTTGTGATTCCGGACTGCCTGGCATGGAGGACGGCGGCGGCAATGGTCGGGGCGGTGGTCTCGAAACCGACTCCCAGGAAGACCACCGGCCGGTCGGGATTGGCGCGGGCAATATCGACAGCGTCCATGGTGGAATAGACCACCCGCACGTCGGCTCCGCGGGCCTTTTCCCGCTGAAGGGAAGACCCGCTGCCCGGAACCCGCATCAGGTCGCCGAAAGTGGTGACGATCACTTCCGGGTTTCGGGCCAGCCCGACAAAGGCGTCGATGTCGGCCTGGGAGGTCACGCAGACAGGGCAGCCCGGGCCCGAGATGAGGGTGATCTGTTCGGGCAGCAGCGAGCGGATGCCGTGGCGGAAGATGGACATGGTATGGGTGCCGCAGACTTCCATCAGCCGGATGGGCCGGCGGCAGACCCGGCGGATCCGGGCGGCCAGGTTGCGGGCAATCTCCGGATCACGGTATTCGGCAGCGTGCTTGATGGCCATGGGTAATTACCTTCAAATGTCGTTTTCTGCCAGACAGCTGGCGGCCGCCACTGCCTGGCCCAGGCTGATTCCGCCGTCGTTGGCCGGAACCAGGCTGTGGGTAAGGACCTGGAAGCCGGCTTTTGTAAGGGCCGCCGCCAGGCCTTCGGTCAGGATCCGGTTCTGAAAGCACCCCCCGCTGAGGGCCACCCGGTCCAGATGGTGCTTTTCCCGGAGCTCCAGACAGAGCCTGGTGAAAAGTTCGATCAGGGTGGCGTGAAAGCGGGCTCCGATGACAAAGGCCGGCACCTTCTCCTGGATGTCGGCCACCAGGGCAGTGATGATCGGCTCTATCCGGACCTGCCAGGGCCCCTGTTGCGGACGGCTCCATTGGAAAGGATAGCAGCCGAAGTTTTCCTTGTCGGTTATCATCTCCAGTTCCATGGCCGCCTGGCCTTCGAAGGCCGCTTCCTGGCGCAACCCCACCAGGGAGGCCACCGCATCGAAGAGGCGGCCCATGCTGGAGGTCAGGGGCGTGTTGACCCTTTTGCGGGTCATTTCGGCCACCACGGCCAGCCGGCCCTGGTCCACCTGCCGCAGCAGGGGCAGGTCCAGCTCCAGGGCACGCTTGCCGTATACCTGCAGGAGGATGGCCAGGGCCGTGCGCCAGGGCTGCCTGACGGCTGCGGCGCTTCCGGGCAGGAGGAAGTTTTCCAGGTGGGCGACCCGGCTGAATTCCTTGCAGTCGGCCACCAGGACCTCGCCGCCCCAGACCGTGCCGTCCGGTCCGTATCCTGTGCCGTCGAAGGCCAGGCCGATCACCTTGCCGTCGGCCTTGTTCTCCGCCAGGCAGGCGGCGATATGGGCATGGTGATGCTGGACCCTGATCACCGGCAGCTTGTCTTGTGACAGGGCGTAGGCCGTGCTGAGGTAGTCCGGATGCATGTCGCAGGCCAGGCAGGCCGGCTCGACGTCCAGGATGCGCCGGAGATGATCGATGGTCTTGCGGAAGTGGTTTTCGGCAGCCAGGTTCTCCAGGTCGCCGATGTGCTGGCTGACAAAGGCCCGGTCCTTCTTGGTCAGGCAGACGGTGTTTTTCAGCTCCGCTCCGCAGGCCAGGACCGGGGTTATTTTACGCCGCAGAAAAACCGGCTCCGGCACGTAGCCCCGGCTGCGGCGCAGAAACCGGGCCGTGCCGCCACAAAAATGGACCACCGAATCGTCGCAGCGCAGGTAGATGTCGCGGTCGTGGACCAGAAAGTAGTCGGCAATGCCGGCCAGGCGCTCGAAAGCCTCCTGGTTGGCGATGCAGATGGGCTCCTGGCTGATATTGGCGCTGGTCATAACCAGGGCCGGGAATCTTTCCTCCAGCAGGAGGTAGTGCAGGGGGGTGTAGGGGAGCATGACTCCCAGGTAGCGGTTGCGCGGGGCAACCTGGTAGGCCAGCACCGGCGGGGTCCTGCGTTCCAGCAGGACGATGGGCCGCTGCCGGCTTTCCAGCAGCCGGGCCTCGGCCTCGGTATAGAGGGCGAAGGCGGCCACCTTTTCCAGGCTGGCGGCCATGACGGCAAAGGGCTTTTCCTCGCGCCTTTTCCTGCGCCGCAGCCGGGAGACCGCCTGGTCGTTGGCGGCGTCCACGGCCAGGTGAAATCCTCCCAGACCCTTGATGGCCACGATCTGTCCTTGGGCCAGCAGTTCGGCGGCGGCCCGGACGGGATCGCCGGCCGTTACCTTGGCCTGCCGGGCGTCGAGCAGTTCGACCTGCGGACCGCAGTCCGGGCAGGCGTTGGGCTGGGCATGAAAGCGGCGATCCGAAGGATCGTCGTATTCTGCCTGGCAGCGGGGACACATGGTAAAGTGGCGCATGGAAGTCTTGGGACGGTCGTAGGGCACGTCCTCGATGATGGTGTAACGCGGGCCGCAGTTGGTGCAGTTTATGAAAGGATAGCGAAAGCGGCGGTCGGCCGGGTTGCGCATCTCTTCCAGGCAGTCCCGGCAGACGCAGACATCAGGTGATATCAGGGTCGCCCGCCCGGCCTCAGCGCTGCTGGCGGCGATCCTGAAAGAGGTGTAACCATCTACCTTCTGCTTTTCGATCTCCAGGGAGACGATCCTGGCCAGGGGCGGGGCCTGGGACCGGAGGCGCTCGACAAAGGCCCCGATTTTTTCCTGGTCGGCCTCGGCTATTATCAGCACCCCCCGGGAGGTATTGGATACCTCGCCTTTGATGCCCAGTTCAGAGGCAAGCTGGAAGACAAAGGGCCGGAAACCGACTCCCTGCACGATGCCGTTTATCCGGATCCGGCGGCAAACCAGGTTGCGGCCCATGGCTCCTCCAGGTCAGTCCTGTTTCCGGCTTTTGCTGCTTTCGGCCAGGCCGGCCGCCTGGCGCAGCAGCCGGATCGATTCAAGGGCCGTGGCTTCGTCGAGCTTCTGGATGGCAAAGCCGGCATGGACGATGACATAGTCACCGACCCTGGCGTCTTCCAGCAGCATCAGGCTCGCCTGACGGCGGACACCATCGACGTCGATGGTGGCCATCTGATTATCGATCGAAACTATCTTGGAAGGTATGGCTAGGCACATGGTTGAACCTTCTTTGATCCTTCAGGTGGGCAGGCCGATATCGACCCTGCCCAGGGGCTTGGGCCTTTTTTTGGCTTTTACGCCCAGCCGTTCCAGTTCGGCCAGCACCATGGCCACCAGCTCGTCGATCTTGCCGGCCACGGTGGCGGTCAGTTCCAGGCCGAAGGTTTGCATGTCTTCGGGCTCGACGCCGATGATCACCGTTTCCGGCCGGCTGTCGATGGCCTCGCACATGGTCAGGGCCTCCAGCAGGTCCACCTGGTGGAGCGAATTTTTGGCCAGGATCCGGCTGGGGATCTGATCGCCGGCCAGCCGGTGAAGGTCTCCCGGCTGCCCGCCGTTGCATACGGCGTCCACCACTATCAGGTGATCGGCCGAGGCGATCACCCCCATCAGGTGCACCCCCAGCACTCCGCCGTCGACCACCACCACGTTGTCGGGAAAGCTGTAACGCTGTTCCAGGACCTGGGCAACCTTGATGCCGACACCCTCATCGGAGTAGAGCACGTTGCCCACGCCCAGAACCGTGATTTGCGGCCCGCTCATCTTTCGGTATCGTCCTTTCCTTCAAGCCGCTTACCATATCACCAGGCGCCTGCCCGGGGCAAGCGGATCGGCGAAAAAAATCCCGGCCCCCGTATTACGAAGGCCGGGATGAATTAGCCGTTCCAGCTCCTAGACCACCCTGATCTTGTAGACCTCGTTGGTCCGCGGGTCGATCACATGGACGGCGCAGGCGATGCAGGGGTCGAAGGAATGGACGGTACGCAGGATCTCCAGGGGCCGTTTGGGATCGGCAATCGGTGTGCCGATGAGGGCTTCTTCCACCGGTCCCAGGTTGCCCTTGGCGTCGCGCGGACCCAGGTTCCAGGTTGACGGAACCACGTACTGGTAATTCTTGATCTTCTTGTTCTCGATCTTGACCCAGTGGCCGAGAGCGCCGCGGGGCACGTCGTTGAGGCCGACACCCATGGACTTGTCCGGAATTTCATACGGCTCGTAAGTCTTGGTGTCGCCGTTTTTGATGTTTTCCACCAGCTCCATGACCCAGCCCTGCATGGCCTGGCCGATGGCCACGGTTTCCAGGGCCCGGGCGGCGGTTCGGCCGAGGGTGGAGAACAGGGCCGTGGCCGGAATGCCCAGCTTCTTGAGGGTGGAGTCCACCAGCGGCTTGATGTCCTTGTGTCCCTTGGCATAGGCCACCAGGACGCGGGCCAGCGGGCCGACTTCACAGGCCATGCCGTCGTAGCGCGGAGCTTTCATCCAGGAGTACTTGCCGTCGCCGGGGCGGTATTTCGGGTTTTCCTGCAGCGGCTTGGTCTCACCCTCGTAGGGATGCTTGGGGCTGCCGTTTTCGTACCAGGCCCGGGTCACGTCTTCGGTTACCTTGGCCGCGTCGGCCATCACGGGGTTGGCCAGGTCGCGCTTCTTGATCACGCCGCGCGGCATATAGAGGCTGTCGGGCTCCTTGTCGGACTGGGGGAAATCGCCCCAGGCCAGGAAATTGGTGGTTCCGCCGATGCCGCCCCAGTCCTTGTAGAAGGAGGCCACGGCCAGCAGATCGGGGATGTAGACGTTGCGGATGAAATCGTCGGTTTCCTTGGTGATGTAGAGAAACTCGGCGATACGGTCCGGTTTCAGGTCGGCCACCGCGGTCACCCCGCCGGGTACCAGTGACTGGGGATGGGGGTTTTTCCCGCCGAAGATGGCATGCAGCCGGGCGGTACGGGCCTGCATCCGCAGGGCCTCGATGTAGTGGGCCGCGGCCATCAGGTTGGCCTCGGGCGGCAGCTTGTAGGCCGGATGGCCCCAGTAGGCGTTGGAGAACGGTCCCAGCTGGCCGCTGTCCACAAAAGTCTGCAGCCTTTGCTGGACTTCTTTGAAATAGGTGGTGCCGCCGAACTTGGCGTTGGACACGTTGTCGGCCAGGGCGGCGGTCTTCTTGGGATCGGCCTTCAGGGCGCTTACGATATCGACCCAGTCCAGGGCGTGCAGATGGTAGAAGTGGACCAGGTGGTCATGCTGATACTGGGCGCCGTGGAGCAGGTTGCGGATCAGGCGGGCGTTTTTGGGAATCTTGACGCCGAAGGCGTCGTCTGCGGCCCGCACTGCAGCCAGGGCGTGGATGTAGGTACACACCCCGCATGAACGCTGGACGAAGTGCTGCGCGTCCCGCGGGTCACGTCCCTGGAGCATTATTTCGATGCCGCGGAACATCTGCCCGGAACTCCAGGCGTTTACTACCTTGCCACCTTTGATTTCGACTTCGATCCGAAGGTGGCCTTCTATTCTGGTAATCGGATCTACAATTATACGCTTGCCCATATGATCTCCTCCCTATTGACTGGAAAAGGATTTTCCTTTTTTAGTCCGGTCGCTGAATTACATTTCCTCATAAAACGGTGTGAACTTGTCCCAGAAGTCCGGCTCGCTGCAGCCGATGCAGGGATGGCCCGCTTCCACCGGCCAGCTGGTGCCGTCGTTGAACTTGGCGATGGGACAGTTGTTGTAGGTTTCAGGACCCCGGCAACCGACCTTGTAGAGGCAGTAACCGGCGGCGGCTTCCTCGGACCCGAACTGCTCGACGAATTCGTCGTTTTCGAAATGGGCCCGCCGCGGGCACTGGTCGTGGATTGCCTTGCCGTAGGCAAACAGGGGCCGGCCGAGTTCATCCAGTTCCGGCAGTTTGCCCAGGAGGAGATAATTTACAACGGTGCCCACCAGGTTGATGGGATTGGGCGGGCAGCCGGGAATGTTGAGGGTCTTGATGCCCAGGGCGTCGGCCACGCTCTTGTATCCGCCGGGATTGGGCTTGGCGGCCGGCAGTCCGCCGAAAGAGGAGCACGAGCCGAGGCAGATGACGGCGGCGGCTTTGGGGCATATGTCTTTGGCTATTTCCAGGAAGGTGCGGCCGGCGACCTTGCCGTAGCCTCCGTCGAACTTGGTGGCGATGGCGCCTTCCACCACGCAGATGAATTTGCCCTTGTATTTTTCGGCTGCCTTGTGGAGCTGTTCTTCTGCCTGGTGCCCGGCGGCGGCCATGATGGTCTCATGGTACTCGACCGAGAGTATTTCCAGAACAAGCTCGTCGACGAACGGATAGGCAGAGCGCAGGAAAGCTTCCGAACAACCGGTGCATTCGGCAAAATGGAGCCATATCACCGGAGGACGTTGCTTGGGAGCGGCAAAGACCTCTGCAACTTTGGGAACGAAGGAAGATGAAAGTCCCAGGGCGGCGGTCAATGCCGTGCAGTACTTCATGAAGTCCCTTCGTGAGACCCCCTTCCGTTCCAACCTCTCGTAGAATTCTTTTTCCCTGTCCATTGGCACCTCCTGATGCTGTTGATGATCATAATTGCACTTTGGTGGAAATATCGAAAGCCGGTCCGAAGTCTTCCGCGACCGGACGCTTTCTGTCCGGTGCTTTGCCGGACTGGCAAGCAATCGCAAAAAACCCCTTCTGGCATTCAGCACAATCTTGCCGGCAGATACCCGGGACCTTGCCGCAACAATAGGCCTGCCTCCGGCCGTCTCCCGAACCAAAAAGAGGCCGGCGGCCACGGTATGAACAGCTTTGCCAAAGTGCTGACTTCTATATTACACCCTTCCCCGGCCGGCAACGCCATTTGACCACTCCCGCAGGGGGGGCGATGGATGCATTAAGAACTGTTTGTCTTGTTTAAAATTATCTGCGGTTTGATTCTTCCCGGCCTGACCGGATCAGGGCCTGCCTGCCGGAAATTTAGACCGACCAAACACCTGTCTACAACTTTTTGTAAAAACTAAATAACATTTGAATGTTTAAAAAAAATTGAATACTAAGTCAAGGAAAAAGCCGTACGGGAAGCCAGATCAGAGACAACCATCGCAGACAAGGAGAATCCTGCATGCGGTTTGGGCGTAATTGTTCCGGCAGGTGGATTCTGGTCGCCGGGATGCTGGCGGTCATCTTCCTGCTGACCGTCACAGGCTGTGACCAGCAACGTTCTTCTGCTGCCCGGCCGGGACCTGATCCCGGGGTGAGCGATCACAGCCTGCGGATCGGCGCCTCCCTGGCCCTTTCGGGCCATGCCGGTTACCTGGGCACCCAGACCCTTCACGGGGCCCGGGCCTATATCGAGTACGTCAACGCGGCCGGCGGTGTCCATGGCCGCCGCATCGAGCTGGTCGCCTATGACGACGGTTACGATCCGCCCCGCTGCATGCTCAACACCCAGAAACTGGTGGTGGAAGACAGGGTCTTTTCCCTGTTTTGCTACGTCGGCACGCCTACCACGGTCAAGATTCTGCCGCTTGTGGAAGAGGCCCGCGTTCCGCTGGTGGGCATGTTCACCGGAGCCCATGCCCTCAGAGAACCCCTGAACCATTACCTGGTCAACATCCGGGCCTCCTATTACCAGGAGACCAGGGCCGCCGTGCAGCACATGGTGGAAAAACTGGGCGTGCGCCGGATAGGGGTTTTCTACCAGTACGACGCATACGGATTCGACGGCCTGCGGGGCACCGAGCTGGCCCTGAAGGCCTACGGCCTGGCTCCGGTGGCAACCGGCACCTATATACGCGGGACCCTGAATGTGGAAAAAGGCCTGGCGCGGATAATGAATTCCGGGGCCCGGGCCGTGATGATGATCGGCACTTACGAGCCCTGTGCCAAGTTCATCCGCCAGGCCCGCGCCAGGGGCTTCAGAGCAACCTTCTACAATGTGTCTTTCGTGGGGGCCGACGAGCTCGCCCGCCGCACGGCCGAGGCCGGAAACGGGGTCATCGTCACCCAGGTGGTACCGCCTCCCAAGGCCGAATCCGGAGACGCCCGCCTGTGGGGTATCAGGGAATACATCACCCTGTTGCAGCGCTATTTCCCCCAGGACCGGCCCAACTTCGTCAGCCTGGAAGGTTATCTCAACGCCCGGGTGCTGGTGGAAGGCCTGAAACGGGCCGGCCGGAACCTGACCCGGGAAGGATTCATCCGGGCCCTTGAGACCATCACCAACTACGACCTGGGCATCGACAACAACCTTTCCTTCAGTGCCACCGATCACCAGGGCCTGGAGCGGGTCTATATCACCCGCATCGAAAACGGCCGTTCGGTGCTGATCCAGTGAGGCGGCAGGTTCATGACTTTTTCACTGCTGCAGCGGTTTGAAAGAACAAGCCTCAAGAACAAGATCTTTTTGTCCACCACGTTGGTGATCCTGCTCATCAGCCTGGTGATCGCCCTGTTTACCCGCTGGATTCTGCTCTCCAGTCTGACCGGAGAACTCCAGCGCCGGGGGCTGGGTATCGCCCACAGCCTGGCCGAAAGCTGCCGGACATACCTGCTGACCGAGGACCGGGCCCAGCTTGCCAGCCTGGTTTTCGACAGCCGCCTGGGTGACCGCCGCCAGTTGATTCACTATGTTTTTATCCACAACAAGGACCGCCAGGTGGTGGCCCATACCTTCATGGCCCCTTTCCCGGCCCGCCTGAGCAAGGCCAACCTGCTGGCACCCGAGGCCCCCCACCAGATCAGGCTGCTGGAAACAGGCGGCACCGAGGTCTACGACGTGGCCGTACCGGTAAAAGAAGGCATCTACACCATCGGCACGATTCACGTGGGGCTGTACAAGAAGCACATCGACCTGCTGATCGGCAAGCTGCGGACAACTTTTCTGGGATTTTTGTCGGCGGTGACGGTCATCGTCTTTCTGATAAGCCTGCGGCTTTCGCGTTATATAACCCGGCCCATCTCCGAACTCACAAAGGTGGCCGACGAGATCAGCCGGGGCAACTTCGACATCCGTCCGGGGCAGGGCGAAACTGTCTCCTGCCGCGCCCTCAAGGACTGCCGGAACAGGGATTGCCCGGCCTGGTCGGAGACAGGGATCGCCTGCTGGTACCTAAAGGGCGATGACAGCGCCTGTGCCGGTTGCAGGGTCTACCGCAGCGCGGCCCACGACGAAGTGGGCCAGCTGGCCAACTCCTTTGTCAACATGACCCGCCAGATCCGGCGTTCCCAGGCCCGGCTCAGTGAATCGGAAGCCAAGTACCGCTCCCTTTTTGCCAGCGGCCCCAATCCGATCTTCGTGCTGGACCGCTCCAGCCTGGAAATCCTGGATGCCAACCCGATTGCCGAAGACTTTTACGGTTTCCGGCGCAGCGAACTTATCGGACGCTGCTTCCGTGACCTGGGCCCCTTCGATTTTGCCGCCAACCGGCAGGAGCTGGAAAAGGGCGCCCCGGGCCATCCGGTGATCGTCAGCTCCAAGGTTCATTGCCACACCAAGAACGGCAGGGACATTTACGTAAATGTGCATGCCAGCCTTGCCAGCTACCAGGGCCGGCCGGCTCTTATCGTGGCCACCACCAATATCACCGAGCTGGTGGAAAAGGACAGCCAGCTCATTCAGGCCAGCAAGATGAAGAACCTGGGCGAGATGTCGGCCGGCATCGCCCACGAACTCAACCAGCCCCTCAACGCCATCAAGATGGGCAGCCAGCTGCTGGAGCTGGTTGCAGAGGGCCGGATCGGCCTGTCAGAAGATGATATCAGGACGGCGGTGGCCGAGATCAGCCGCCAGGTGAACCGGGCCGCCGAGATCATCCAGCGCCTGCGGGAATTCGGCCGTAAATCGGACCTGGAGAGCCGGGAGCTGTCCCTCAACCAGCCGGTGGACAGCGTGCTGCGGATCATCGGCCGCCAGCTCGCCTTGCAGAACATCGAAGTTCTGACCGAGCTGGAGGCCAACCTGCCGCCTGTCCGCGGCCAGTTCAACCGCCTGGAGCAGGTGGTTTTCAACCTGCTCACCAATGCCCGCGACGCCCTGATGACCAGGCCGGATTCGGATCAGCCCTGCCGCATCGAGGTCAGGACCTATACCGAGGGTAAATGGGTGGTCCTGAGCGTTGCCGACAACGGTGCCGGCATTGCCGAACATATCAAGGAAAACATTTTCGAGGCCTTTTTCACCACCAAGGAGATGGGCGAGGGCATGGGGCTGGGGCTTTCCATCAGCGCCGGCATCATCCAGGACCACGGCGGCAGCATCCAGGTGGAAAGCCGGCCCGGTGCCGGCACCACTTTTTTCATCCGCCTGCCGGCGGTTCCTTAGAGGGTTTGGGTTTCAGGCGAACATGCCCGGCATCCAGCCGGTACTGGCCGGGTGCAGGTTTTCCTGCTCGGCCTTCAGGTCCAGGGGCAGGGAGGCGATGTTTTCAAGGGGCGGGTAGAAAAAACGCGGCAGTTTGCGCAGGTCCACGGTCTTGATGTAGCGGCGGCAGCCTTGGCAGAAATCGACCCGCCATCCGGGCAGGCTTTCATCGTAGAAGTAATGGTGCGCATTGCCGCTGTCTTTTTCGCAAAACGGGCAGGCAAGCCGTTTTATCCTCCAGTGAGACCAGCAGAAACTGCAGTAAAGGCGGCGCGAGCCGTCCTGCTCCAGGGCGGCCAGGGCCGGGGCGGCCCCGCAGACCGGGCAGGTGCCGGAAGGTTGACCGGCTTGCCGGCCGTCAGCCTGGTCGGCAAGGTCTGCGGCGGCCTGCACCAGGGTCGGCCGCAGGCCATGATAGCCCCAGAAGCCAAGCAGGGCCGGATCCATATCGAGGCCGGCGGCCAGTTTTTCCAGGCCGGCCGGATCGCGGGCAATCACCGTGTCGAAAAGTTCTCGGGCTGAAAGCCGGCCGGAGGTGACGCTTGCTGCAACTTTGGCTCCGCTTTGGGTCAGGGCCTGATTGCCGTCGAAATCAAGCCTGCCCAGCTCCAGCAACAGGTTCCGGCAGGCCTGCAGGTCGTAGTCCGGCCGGAAACCATCTCTTTCAGGAGGCGGTCCGGCCGGGGCCTTTTGATCGGCGGCAAACATTTCCTGGAGGATGAAGACCTGGAGGTAGCTGTCCACGATCTGGCGCAGGGCAGGCAGGCGGCCGTAGATATCTTGGGCCGCCTGCTTGATGTTTTCGATATTTTGGGACGGACGGGGCATTATAATATCCTTCTACCGGCTACCGGACTTTTCACGGAACCGTCAGGGAGGCTTTCACCTGCGGGGGGTATATGGCCGGTTTTGCAGGTGAAAGCCTCCACAATATAACCCGGGTTGTCTAACCGCCCAGGGCGTTCATCATCCGCCGCAGGGGGCTGACCATGCGCTGCAGGGCCACCTTGCGGGTCATGGCTGCCGGCCGGCGCAGACCGGCCATGGCGTTTTGGTAGTAACGTGCCGGAGCGTAGAGGACCAGGTAGATCACACTGACCTCGTCGGCGTCGATCAGGCCTGCTTCCGGATAGTTCTTTTTTACCTCGGCCAGGCGCTTGCCGGCCATGGCCAGGATGAAGTCGCGGTCGCCGAAATGCATGGCCCCGGCCGGGCAGGTCTTGACGCAGGCCGGCTCGAGACCGTTGTGGACCCGGTCGATGCAGAAGTCGCACTTGGCCAGGGTGCCGTCGGGTGCCTTGCGGGGAACGTTGTACGGGCAGGCCTCGATGATGGCGTCGGCATCCAGCTGCCTGGTTTCGGCGGTGTAGATTATGGCGCCGGTGGCGTCATCACGGTAGATGGCGCCGGGATCGCCGGCTGCCTCCAGGCAGGGTGCCTCCAGGCAGTGGCGGCACTGTTCCGGGAAAAACAACCACCTGAGCCGGCCGCCTTCGACCACCTCGGTCATGCGCACCACCTTGTAGGTGTCGAAAGACAGGTCCGGCGGGTTCTGGTAGCTGCCCCGGTTGGTGGTTTCCTCGGCAGGCAGGTCGTGCCATTGTTTGCAGGCCACCTGGCATCCCCGGCAGGCCATACACAAGCTGGTATCTATGAAAAAAGCTTTTGCCATGGCGCTCACCTCCTTCAGATCTTTTCGATGTTGACCATAAAGGCCTTGGTTTCAGGGATGCGCGTGTTGGGATCACCTGCCGACGGTGTCAGCAGGTTGGCACTTTCCTCGCTGCCGGACTCGGGCCAGCGCCAGCCGAAGTGCCAGGGCAGACCCACCTGGTGAATGGTCTTGCCGGCCACCCTGAAGGGCTGAAAGCGCCGGGTCACGACGGCCGTTGCTTCCAGGGCTCCCCGGACAGAAGCCACCTTGACCCGCTGGCCGTTTTCGATGCCCAGGCTTTTGGCCAGCTGGGGGCTCATTTCGACAAATACCTGGGGCTGGAGTTCCATCAGCCAGGGCTGGGTACGGGTCATCAGGCCGGTCTGCCAGTGCTCGGTCACCCGGTAGGTGGTGCAGACGATGGGGAAGCGGGCATCGCCGCTGGCAAAACGGTCGATATCGCGGTGGTAGACGGCAGCCGTGGGGTTGGTGAGCTGCTTGTTGAGCGGATTCTTTTTGACCGGGCTTTCCAGAGGCTCGTAGTGTTCGGGGAAAGGCCCGTCGGCCCGGCCGGGACCGAAGATCTGGCCATGGCCGTGCTTGCGCATGATGAAGGGATAGCGGCTGTCCTTGCGCATGCTCCCGTCCGGGTTCTGCATCGGATACCAGCCGCCGTCGGGCACGTCGCCGACCCATTTCTTGCTCACGTACTTGCCGTTTTGAGCCTTGCCGTCGAAACGGATCACCCAGCGTTTGGGATTCCAGGGCTTGCCCTGCAGGTCCACCGAGGCGCGGTTGTAGATGATCCGGCGGTTGACCGGCCAGCACCAGGCAAACTGGGGATAGAGGCCGATGCCGTTGGCAGCGTCCTTGGTGCTGCGCCGGGCGGCCATGTTCCCCTTTTCGGTGTAACTGTTGCAGTAGAGCCAGTTGCCCGAGGATGTCGACCCGTCTGCCTGGAGGTAGGCAAAGCTGGGCACCAGGGTTCCCTTTTTGAATACCTTGCCCTTGACGGTGACGTCCCTGAGAAAGTAGCCGTTGATCTCCCTGGCTACTTTGTGAGGATCGTAGCGGCCGTCGGTAAGGTAGTCCCATTTGAGGTTGAGGATCGGGCCCGGGAAAACCCCTCCCCGGGCGTAGACTTTCTTCAGTCGCTCGCCCAAGGCCATGATGATGTCGCCGTCGGGGCGGCTGTCTCCCAGCGGGCGGGGCCCCTGGTAACGCCATTGCATCCAGCGGCCGCTGTTGGTGATGCTGCCTTCTTTTTCAACCGATACGGCCGCCGGCAGCATGAAGACCTCGGTCTTGATGAAAGACGGGTCCATGCCCGGGCCTTTCCAGAAGGAGCCGGTTTCGTTGTCGAAGATGTTGACGTTGACCATCCAGTCCAGATTGGCCATGGCCTTGCGGTTTTTGCCGGCATTGGCGCCGCTGCAGGCCGGATTCTGGCCCCAGGCGAAAAGGCCCTTGATCTTGCCGACATACATGGCGTCGAAAAGATCCAGCCAGGAATAGGCCTTGCCGTCGTCCACCTTGGGCAGCCAGTGGTACCCGAACTGGTTGGCGGCAGTGGCCTTGGCCCCGAAAAACGACTTCAGCAGGCTGACCGAATACTTGGGATAATTCTGCCACCAGTTGGCCGACAGGGGATCCTTGCTGACCGGGGTCCACTTGCGGTTGTAGGCTTTAAGGGAATCGTTGGAGGCCCTGGGGGTCTTGAGGTAGCCCGGCCAGATGTGCCACAGCAGGCAATGGTCGGTGGAACCCTGGACGTTGGACTCGCCCCGCAGGGCGTTGACCCCGCCTCCGGCAACCCCCATGTTGCCCAGCAGCAACTGGATCATGGCCATTGCCCGGATGTTCTGCACGCCGGTGGTGTGCTGGGTCCAGCCCATGGCGTACATGATGGTGGCCGCCTTGTCCGGTCTGCCCGTGGCGGAATAGACGGCGTAGATCTTCTTGAGCAGGTCTTCCGGGGTGCCGGTTATCTTGGAGACGGTCTTGAGGTCGTAGCGTTTGTAATGCTTTTTGAGCAGCTGGAAGACGCAGCGGCCGTGTTTTAGGCTGCGGTCCGTCTTGGGCACACCCCGGCTGTCGGTTTCAAAAGCCCACTTGCTCTTGTCGTAGGCTCTTTTCTTGGGGTCGTAACCGGCAAACAGGCCGTCTTTGAACCCGAAATTCTTGTTCACGATGAAAGCGGCGTTGGTGTAGTTGGCCACGTAAGTCTTGTGGTAGCGTTTATTGTCCAGGATGTACTTGATCAGGCCGCCCAGAAAGGCGATGTCCGTTCCCGAACGGATAGGCGCGTAGATGTCGGCCCGGGAGGATGTCCTGGTGAAACGGGGATCGACGCTGATCAGGGTTGCTCCCCGCCGCTGGGCCTCTGTGACGTACCTGAAAGAGACCGGGTGGTTTTCGGCAGCATTGCTGCCCATGATAAGGATGCAATCACTGTTTTGGATGTCGATCCAGTGATTGGTCATTGCGCCGCGACCGAACGACTCTGCCAGAGCCGCAACAGTGGCGCTGTGTCAGATACGGGCCTGGTGTTCGATGTAGACCAGGCCCAGGGCCCGCATCAGGGCCTGATAGATCCAGCATTCCTCGTTGTCCAGGGCGGCGCTGCCCACCGAGGCGATGGCCGTGGTGCGGTTGACCACCTGTCCCTTGCCGTTGCGATGGGCGAAGGTGGCGTCCCGGGTGGCCTTGACCCGCTTGGCTATGGTTTCCAGGGCCCAGTCCCAGGACACTTCCTTCCATTGTTTGGAGTAAGGAGCACGGTAAAGGGGCCTGGTCAGCCGTTTTTCGTTCTCGGCCAGCTGCTTGATGGCCGCGCCCTTGGAACAGAGGTTGCCGCGGTTGATGACGTGATCCGGGTCGCCTTCCACGTTCATCACCCGGCCGTCGCCGGCCCGGCTGGTGTGAACGATGGCCCCGCATCCCACGGCACAGTAGCAGCAAATGGTTGAAGTTTCCTTGGCATACTTGGTCTTGAGCATTTGGGCATGGGCTTTGACCGGTTTCAGATCGAAACCCAGCCGGCAGACTGAAACTCCTATGGCTGCAGCCCCGCCCAGCTGCAAGAACTGCCTGCGATTGACCCGCATACGCCCCTCCTTTGGTTAAGGTTACCTGGAAAACGCCAGCACCCGGAAGCCGTGCAGCTTCCGGCTGCCAGATATTCACCCTATCACCGGCAGGGTTACAGGAAGGTTACAGCCGGGGTTACCTGGGATGGCGCAGGCACAGATACAGCTGTCTGGTTTCAGGATCGGGCTCTTCTTCGATCTGCTCGGCCAGGACTTTGCGGTGACTCAGGTAAACGTCCCGGACATGGCCGAAGCGGCCCAGGCCGGCATACAGTCTCATCAGGCCCTGGCAGGCTTTCACCGACAGGGGGTCGTTTTCCAGGATCCGGTGGTAGCATTCGATGGCCGCTTGCGGTTGATTGCGGGATTCCAGGATTTCGGCCATGGTAAGCTGAATACCGGCAAAGGCCGTGGCCAGGGCCGCCCTTTTCACCTCGGCCCAGGGAGCGTAGCGCTCTTCGGGCAGAAAAGGCCCCTGGTAGATGGCGGTGGCCCGGCGGCACAGATCCAGCAGGTCTTCCCGGTTCAGGCTTTCCTTCCCGCGCCGGATCTTTTTGTCCAGCCCGAGAAAGGCTTCGCTGTCGATCCAGCACAGGTTGCGGTCCAAAGAAAGCCGCTTGCCGCTTAAGTGAAGGTAGGCAGATGGCCGTCCCCCGGCCAGGGACGGTTCCATGGCCCTGCGCAGGCGGTGCAGGGTGACCTTGAAGGTCCGGCCGCTGAGCCGGGGGTCGACTTCCGGCCACAGGGTTTCCAGAAGCTGTTCGCGGGGCACTTCCCGGACCCCCAGGGCTATCAGGGCCTTCAGCAGCTGAGCGGGCCGGCCGGTTGCCAGGCCGCGGCGTTCCAACGGACGGCCCAGACCGTCGCAGATGGCGAAATGCCCGAAGGTCAGGATCCGCAGCTGTTGCGGCCGGAGCTTGCGGCCGCTTCCCGGATGCCGGCCGCCGGCCCCGGCGGTCACATGGCTATGGCCGGTGCCGGTTCCGGCGGCCAGGGGGCCATAACGCCGCAGCCAGCGCCGGCCGCAGGCAATGGTCGTTTCCCGGCCGGTGGTTACGGCCCGTTTTCCCAGGGCGACCAGGTCGTCGGGCCGCAGGCAGGTGAAATGGGTGCCGGGAGCCGTCTGCAGGAGGCGGCAGGCCGAGTGCAGGCGGGCCTCAGCCTCCTGAGCCTGGCCCGCGTGGTCGTACAACAGGGCCGTTGCCAGCCGCTGTTCGATCCGGCCGAAAGTGCAGGCCGATTGGTCGAAGAAACGGCCGGCGGCTTCCAGGTGGCGGCCGGCGGCTTCCGGCCGCTCGCAGCGGAGACTTATGATGCCGGCGGCAAGCCGGGCCTGCCAGTAAGGCAGGGTGGCGAGCTTCTCGGCTTCCAGGATTTCAAGAGCCTGCCGGATAAAGCCGGCTGCCTGCTGGAAGCGGCCCTGGCGGTATCGGACCAGGGCCCCGATGCGGTGGGCCATGGCCGTGTAATAGGGATCCGAGGCCAGGATGGCCGCGTCGGCCAGGTGCCGGCGCCACCGGTCGGCCTCTGCCGGATCGCCGCGATACAGGCTCAGCCGGGCGCTTGCATCCAGCAGGGCGGGGTAGATGAACAGGAGTCCCGAGTCCTCGATGCGGTCTTCCAGGACGGCTTTGGCTCTTGTGGCCATGGGCCAGTCGCCCTGGTGGAGGGCGAATTCCAGGCGGATCACGTCCTGCAGCAGACTGTATGCTCCGCCACCGGTGCGGTCGTCCAGGGGGCCGGCCCGTTCCAGGGCCAGGCGGGCCTTGTCCAGGTTGCCGTTGAGGGTCATGCCCAGGGCTATGATCGATTCGGCGATCGACCGGAGATTGTCGTTTCTTATCAGCGAGGCCAGCAGGCAGGCGTTGCGGCAGGCGCTGAGTCCCTGCTGCAGGTCGATGCCGGTGTAGATCTGGGCCAGCCCTATCTGAAGCCACAGCCAGGCCTTGGCCCATCCGTAGTAGGGCCGGCCGGCCAGGGTGTCCAGCAGCCGGCGGCCTTCGGCTGTCCAGGTTGCCAGTTGCCGGCGGTCGAAGCTGACGAAAGTGGCCGCTTCCAGCAGGCTTGCAGTGGCCAGGAGCCGGCCCCGAGAATCTTCGAGCGCGGCAAATTGGCTTCGCAGCCGGTCCAAGACATGGACTCTTCGGACCGATGCCATGGGCTGGCAGACGGCCTGCAGCCACCGGAGCCAGGGATTTTGTCGGACAAGGGGTCCGGGCAGGCTTTTCAACCACCTGCGCAGCCGCCCGTGCTGGTCCGTGGCTACAAGGCCGGCCCCCTTGCGGCTCAGGATTTCGGCGGCCTCTTCCGCCCTGCCGGCGGCCAGGAGATTGCCCACGGCCTCCAGCGGGCGCCGGATACGCCGGCAGGTCCGGGCCGCGGCCAGGTGCGACCGGCAAAGGGCCCGGCGGCCGCGGACCTGCCGATAACACCTGAGCAGGAATTGCCGGAAAAGAGGGTGAAACTCATAACTCCAGCCCTTGTCAGGAACGTACCGGCGGTCGAGAAAGAGGTTGGCGGAATACAGTTCGTCCAGAACCGCCGTGTCGGCTTCGCTCCAGCCCGCAGCCGCAAGGAGCTGCTTGTCGGGGTTTTCGTAGACGGCGGCCTCCAGCAGCAGCTCGGTGGCGCCGGGAAAAAGGTGTTCCAGGACCTGCTGGCGGAAAAATCGTTCCAGCCTTTGCCCCAGGTCGGGCTCCAGCCCGGTCTCTATGTAACGCCGCCGTTCCGGGGCCGGTACAGGGGCAAGCAGATCCAGCGCCGCCTGGAGGGCTTCGGGCCAGCCCCTGGTTATGGCCAGGATATGCCCGGCCTCGGCAGCAGTAAGGGACACTCCGGCCGCTTGTCTGAAAAGCAGACGGGTCTCTTGCGGGTCGAATGCCAGGTGATGGTTGGCAAGAACCAGGTCGGGCCGGGCCGTTTCTTCCACCGGCCGGCGGATAGAGGCCGGGACGAAGCGTCCGGCCATGAAAAGGCGGCTGTTGCCCGGCAGATTTTCGATCGTCCTTGCTATCCACGCCTGCCAGCCGGAGTCTGCCGGCCGTCCGTTGAGCAGGTGGAGCCCGTCGATGATGATCCGCAGGACAGCTCCGGACGCCATGGAAACAAGATTCTGCTGCCAGTCCGGGCTCAACAGCATGCAGGCATCCAGCTTTTGGCCGATGGTCGGCGAACTTTTGCGGCGGTCGACCCTGAGGCGGGCGGGCGCGTCATCGGTTGCGATGGCCGGCGGGGTGATGTTCAGCCAGAGGGTTTCTGCCCGGCAAGCGGCCGGGCATGAGGCCAGCAGAGTAGATTTGCCCTGGCCGGGCTGGCCCAGGACAAGGACCCGGCGTAAATGCCTGCGGGTCAGCAGATCAAACAGGCGCCTGCGCTCTATGATGTTTGGGCTCGGGCCGATCATTGCTTGCAGGAATTTTCCGAAAACGGTTTGGGATTATAACCTTCATGAGATGACAATCGCCGGCGAAACGGTTATAATGAACGCAGCTGCAGCGGGAAAGCAGGCTTATTCGACAGGTTTGCTTAAATTCCGGCCGGATGTACTTTTCGTACACCAATTTGTCCGGCCGGGTCAATGCTCATTAGGGATCATGTCCATGGGAAGCGATACGGCCGAGCAGGTTACGGTTCTGGTCATCGATGACGAAAAGCCCACCCTGACAATGTTCCGGCTTTTTTTGTCGGCTTACGGTTACAACGTGCTTTGTGCCGAAAACGGTACCCGGGGCCTGGAGCTTGTCAGGACCCATGCCCCCCGGATTGTATTCACCGACCTGAAAATGCCCGAAATGGACGGTATCGAAGTCCTGAAAAGGATAAAGCAGCAGGCTCCCCAGACCGAGGTCATCGTCATTACCGGCCACGGTGACATGGATCTGGCCATGCAGGCCCTCAACCTGGATGCCAGTGATTTCATCAACAAGCCCATAGACCGCACAGCACTGGATGCTGCCCTGGACAGGGCCCGGACGCGCCTGGCCGATCCCGGCGCCCGGTGCTGCAAGCTTACCTTCGAACAACGGGGCCGGGTGAGCCTGGTGCATATCGAAGGCACCCTGAGCGGCAGCCATGAGGGCCGCTTGACCCGGCTGATGGACAAGGGCTTACAGGCCGGCTCTTGCGGCCTGCTGCTGTCGTTCGCTCCCCACTCGGCTCTCGACGGCGCCGGGATAGGAGCCCTGGTCCGGCTGATAGCAAAAAGCGGCAGCGGCCGCCCGCCGGTTGCCGCCGCCGGCCTTTCGGTCAATTTTTCCCTGTTGTTGAAAATGGTGGGCCTGACCCGTTTCATGACGCTGTACGCCACCGAGCAGGAAGCCCTGGAAGCGCTTGCCCGGGGCGGGTAAGCGGGGGAATCAGGCGCAGGAGAAGGTCAGGGGACTTCGTCGATATCGCCCGGTTCGTCGTCGGCCACCTGGATGGAGGTCTTGATGTTGTTGATGACCGCTTTTTCGTCGTAATCGTCATCCAGGCCGTCTTCCAGCAGTTCATCCACGTCTACCGTTTCTTCCACCACCTCTTCGGATTCCTCGACGACTTCGGGCTCCTTGTTGAAAAGGTCTTTGTCGTCAAAGACCAGCTCGGCCGAAAGTTTCTCCCGGTCCCGGAACATTTCGATGACCGCTTCGGCAATGGGCTCGGCGTAGATGGCCGGCGGATACATGTTGTTGGTTCTGATGACCGCCAGCACCGCCTCGATTCCTTCTTTTGCCGCCTCCATCAGTTGCTGCTGGGAATAGGTTTCCTCGCACAGCAGGGACATCATCTCCTTGTCCAGCTCGGCGTATTCCCGGATCGTGAGCACCTGTTTTTCATCGTCGCGGGTTATGGAATATTTCTGTTTCATTTCGGATCTCCTGCCAAAAGGTTTTTTACAAACCACAACCCGATCGGTTGCGGCTGAAGCATCCCCACAGGGGAGGCCTTGCAGCCCCTGTCTTTGATTTTGGCGCTGGTTTGGCGGCCCGTTTCAGCACCGGGGTAGGCCCGGAAGGCGCTGAGCCGCGGCCGAAGGTAACCATCAAAAACAAGTGATGTCAACAGGGTTTTTGTCCTTGTGCGAACAGACAAAAGCATTGACCTTGCATAATGATGATGATAGAGGGAAAATCCCGGTGGGAGGGATGGCCGAGTGGTTTAAGGCGGCGGTCTTGAAAACCGTTGAGCGAAAGCTCCGTGGGTTCGAATCCTACTCCCTCCGCCACAATTTCAAACATACGGAGAGATGGCCGAGCTGGCTGAAGGCGCTCGCCTGCTAAGCGAGTGTGTGTCGAAAGATGCACCGAGGGTTCGAATCCCTCTCTCTCCGCCAGAATGTACAGCCCGCCGTGAAGGCGGGCTTTTTTTATCGCCCGGGCAGGAGGGATGTCTTCGTTTTCGCAGGGGCCGCCGGCGGCGCGAATTGAGCTTGACAAATCAGTGTATCCCGCATAGTTAAACACACTTGGACCTTCTTTTCCTAAATGGATAACGTCAGTTAGACCCAATTTAGTCAAGACAGAGAAAATCGTATCGAAAGGAGTGGAGCAAATGGCACAATTGATCCCCCCCCACGGCGGTAAGGGCCTTACCATCTGCCTGCTGGAAGGCGCAGAAAGGGAAGCCGAACTGCAAAGAGCACAGAACCTGAAAAAGGTTCCGATTTCAGCGCGCGTCAAGGGCGACCTGATCATGATCGGCACCGGCGGTTTCAGCCCGCTTACCGGTTTCATGACCAGGGCCGACTGGAAGGGTGTCTGCGAGAACTTCCTGATGGCAGACGGAACTTTCTGGCCGGTACCGGTGACCCTGGATGTTTCCAGGGAAGACGCCGGGCAGATCAAGGAAGGCGATGAAATCGCCCTCTACGATCCGGAAGGCGACGAGATCATGGCCACCATGAAAGTCACCGAGGTCTGGGAAGAGACCGAGGCCGACAAGCGCTGGGAGTGCGAGAAAGTCTTCATGGGCGAAGGCACCCCCACCGCCGAGGAATTCTGGAAGATTGCCGAGGAAGATCATCCCGGCGTCCAGATGGTGATGAAACAGAAGGAATTCAACATCGCCGGTCCGGTCAAGGTACTCAGCGAAGGCGAGTATCCCACCAAGTACGCCGGTATCTATCACCGTCCGGCCGATTCCCGCAAGATTTTCGAAGAACGCGGATGGTCCGATGTCGCCGCCCTTCAGCTGCGCAACCCCATGCACCGCTCCCATGAGTACCTGTGCAAGATCGCCATCGAAGTCTGCGACGGTGCCTACATTCATTCCCTGGTGGGCAACCTGAAACCGGGCGATATTCCGGCCGACGTGCGCGTAAAATGCATCGACGTCCTGGTGAAGAACTACTTTGTGGAAGACAACGTCGTTCAGGGCGGATACCCGCTCGACATGCGCTATGCCGGCCCGCGCGAAGGCCTGCTGCATGCCACCTTCCGCCAGAACTACGGATGTTCCCGGATGATCATCGGCCGCGACCATGCCGGCGTGGGTGATTTTTACGGCATGTTCGAAGCCCAGACCATCTTCGACAAGATTCCGCATCCCGAGGAACCCGGCAAGGCCCTGCTGTGCCAGCCGCTGAAGATCGACTGGACCTTCTACTGCTACAAGTGCGACGGCATGGCTTCTTTGCGGACCTGCCCGCATGACAAGAAGGACCGCGTGCTGCTTTCCGGAACCATGCTGCGCAAGCTGCTTTCCGAGGGCGGCGAGCTGCCCGACCACTTCGGACGTGACGAGGTTATCGAGATCCTGCGCGATTACTACGAGAACCTGACCGAAAAGGTGGAGATCAAGACCCACAAGGCAGCCACCGGCGACTAAGCCCGCCGGTTCACAAGACTACAACCAAAGGCGGCCGGGGACCGTTGTTGCGGTCCGGCCGCCTTTTTATATGCAGCTTTGCCGGCGCTTGTCGCTTTTGTTGTCTTGGCTTGGCCGTATTGCGCGGCCATCACGGCCGGCCTGTGAACCTCGATATTGAATGATCGCCGGCTTGCAATAGAAAAAGGGCGGGAAGATTCCCGCCCTTTTTTATTTATGCTCCGTCTCCGGCTGTTTGCCGGGATCTGCGGTTTATTTCCTGCCGCTGTACTCCTGGTAGGCCATGGCCACCGTGCGGTAGACCAGGTGGGCCAGCTTGGAAAAAGGAGTGTAGGCAAACAGGGACCAGACGAACATCAGGTGGACAAAGTAGATGAAATAGCTGAATCCGGCCATGCCCGCCAGGCGGCTGGTTTCAGCCAGAAGTCCGGTCACACCCAGGCCCAGGGCCAGCCACAGCAGAAACCAGTCCTTGTAAGTGGAGACCTGGTCTTTCTTGGAGGCTCTTTCCTTCATCAGCAGCAGGCTGCCGATGACAAGTGATACTCCGGCCACGTTGGCCAGCCACTTGACCGGGTTGAGCTGGCTGTAAGGCCCGTGGATCTTGAAGACATAGAGCACCACGAAAAAGATGTTGGTGACTATGAAAAGGCCGATGAAGCCGTAGAAGACCATCATGTGGGACGTGCCGCGGGCCTTGTTCTCGCCGCATTCGTTGAACCGGTTGTGTTTCAGGATGGTGGGGATGACCTTGATCAGGGCCTGGACGAATCCGGCCGGGTCGACCTTCTCCTTGTCGGTCTTGCCTTCCAGCAGCGCGTTGGCGTGCATGTCGGCGATGAAGTTCTTCAGGCCGTTGGCAAAGACGGCAACGGCGAAGGCGGCCGTCGGAAGCATGATCAGGTCCACCAGCCAGGTTGAGAAAAAGTGGGCGTGCACGATTTCATCCCCGCCGGGCGAAAAATCGAGCAACCCGGTGATCAGTCCCACCACGATGAAGATAATCGCCGGAATCGCCGCCAGGACGGGGAGTTTCTTGGGATCGTTGACCGCCTTGGCCAGGGCCTTGGGCTTGGCGTACTCGCTAACGGCGTAGGCCCGCAGGGCCGCGATCACATCACCCGGCTTGGCTCCCCGGGGGCAAAGGGTGCTGCAGTCACCGCAGTTGTGGCACAGCCAGATATCACCGTTTCCCACCAGCCGGTCCTTGAGCCCCCAGGACGTGGCCATCATCTCCTTGCGCGGGAAAGGCTTGGTGTCGGGAGAAATGGGACATGCAACCGCGCAGGTTGCGCACTGAAAGCACTTCTTGACGTCCTGCCCCCCCAGCTTGACGACCTCATTGATGAATCCGACATCAGGTTCGACAAGATATGAATCCGCCATATGCTACCTCCTAACTTGGCGGGCCCCATGCAAGCAAGGCCCGCTCTTTGTTTCAGTCATGTGGGCCATACGGACGTTAGAAGCCCTTGAAGGGGTT
The DNA here is from genome assembly GCA_027068085.1 of Desulfobacteraceae bacterium. Lineage (GTDB taxonomy): Bacteria > Desulfobacterota > Desulfobacteria > Desulfobacterales > Desulfosarcinaceae > JALVQM01. Next base: position 50,491 of record JAMOUQ010000017.1, read on the forward strand.
CGGACCCAGCTCTTCTATGGATTCCACGAACTCGTTGATGATCTGCGGGATCTTGTCGTATTCGTCTATGGCGACCTGGAACATGGCCACCCGCTCTTCTTCGAGAGCCAGGCTCGACAAGGCATCGCCGATCTTTTTCATGCGGATCTCGGCAAGTTCGCTTCCCTTGACAAAATGGCACTGGTAGTCGTCGCCGTGCTTGCAGCCCAGCAGGAAGACACCGTCCATGCCCTGGGACAGGGCGTCTTTGATCCAGATGACGTTGACCGAACCCAGGCAGCGCACCGGGATCAGGCGCACGTCGGCCGAATAGGACATCTTGTTCAGGGCCACGATGTCCAGGGCCGGGTAGGCGTCGTTTTCGCAGACCAGGCCCAGGATCCGCATGGGCGGCTCGGTGTAGTCGTCTTCCGAGGGCACGCCCACGGCCTTGACCATGGAGCCGATGCTGTCGATGTTGTAGTCGGCAAAGCCGATGATCCTTTCCGGACAGGCTCCCATGCAGGTTCCGCAGCGCCGGCAGCGGGTGGGATTGGGCTTGGGAGTTCCGCGCTCGTCGTCGTCCAGGGCACCGAAGGGACATTCCACCGTGCAGCGCTTGCACTGGGTGCAGCGCTGGAAGAAGAAGTCCGGGAAGGTCATGTCGCCCGACCGCGGATGGACCGAAACGCCGCGGTTGGCCGACTCCAGGCACTGGATCGCCTTGAGGGCCGCGCCGGCGGCGTCTTCCAGGCATTCTTCCACGGTCATGGCCCGGCGCACGGCGCCGGCGGCGTAGATGCCCGTTCTCTGGGTTTCGTAGGGGAAACAGATGAAATTGGAATCGACATAGCCGCCGAAAAGGTCGATGTCACGGAAGCCCGGCCCCTGGCGGTAGGCCAGATTGACCACCGGATCGTCGGCGGTTGCCGGAACCATGCCGGCTGCCAGGACGACCATGTCGGCCTTGACCTTGATCTTTTCGCCCAGCAGGGTGTTGGTGGCTTCCACCACCAGTCCGTCACCGTTGCGCGAAACCGAGACAACCTGTCCCTTGGTCAGGAAGATGCCCGGATCCTGCTGGATGCTCTTGTAGAAATACTCGCTCAGGCCAGGGGTGCGCATATGCTGGTAAAAGACGTAAGCCTTGCCGTCATTGTAGTCCTGGCGCACGTACTTGGCCTGTTTGAGAGCCACCATGGAGGTAACCGCGCCGGCATATTCGAAGTCGCTGTCGTCCTCGTCCTTGCCCGGGCTCTGGACAAAGACCACGGACTTGGCTTCCTTGCCGTCGGACGGGCGCAGGATCTTGCCTTCCTTGGCGATCTTTTCGAACTGGGCGTTGGTGACCACATCCGGAATTTCGCCGAAACCCAGGTGGGGGTACTTGTCGCCTTCGATGTCGGCCGGGCGCCAGCCGGCGGCCAGGACCACGGCACCGAACTTTTCGCCGTTGGGATCGATGGCCAGGATGTCTTTGCGGCCCTTGTTGTATTCCAGGTAGAGCTCGTGCTGTTTTTCGGCATCCAGCTCCTTGCCGTTTTCGTCGTACTTCATCTCTTCCGGCAGGGGATAGGGAACGTCGAACTCGATTGTCTCACCCGGTTTTTTGAAAGTCACCGTGAAATCGCCCGGCTGGCCGGCCAGACGGGCCACCACCGTGCCGGTCTTGACGGAGACCTTGGGGTTGGCTTCCACGGCCTTGATCTTTTCGTCCACGACGGGGTCGATGAGGTTGTCGTAGTCGGGTCCCACGGGCAGCTGGGCCCTCCAGTTGCGTACCCGGCCGCCGAGTTGGTCTTCTTTTTCGACGATGGTGACCTCGTAACCGGCAGCTGCCGCCTCCAGGGCCGCCGACATGCCGGTGATGCCGCCGCCGATGACCAGGATGCGGTTGGAGAAGTTGTCCAGCTTGTAGGGTTCGGGCAGATCAACCTTTTCCACCCGGGCCATGCCCATCTTGATGTAGTCTTCGGCCATCATCTGGACCCGGTCGAACTTGTCCTCGTCTTCCTTTTCTTCCTCGGTCAGGGCCGGAAAATCGGAGCGGGGATGGGACCAGACCACGCCTTCGCGGAGATTGACCCGGTCGACGATGCAGCCTTCGAAACGGAACACGTCGAAGTTGACCCTGCGCGAGCAGGCGCAGACAACCAGGGTGTTGGTGCCTTCGCCAATGTCGGCCTTGAGCATTTCCACCCCTTCTTTGGAACACAGGATGGGATGGGTCTTGACAGGAAGGCCTTCTTCCTTGGGCACTTCGCACAACGCGTCGATATCCAGGGCCTCTCCGATGCCACAACCTGTGCAAATATAGACGCCGTATTTTTTATCCATGGATGAACCTCCTACTTACTCGCCAGGGTTTGAATCGCCTTCAGGGCCATACCGGTGGCGTTCTGGTTTGAGGAAACCACGTCGGCCGGCTTACAGGCACATCCTGCGGCGAACATCCCGCCCTTTGTGTAGTCGTTGATCATGAAGCCGTCTTCGGTGAACTGCAGGTCGGCGGGCAGTTTTTCATTGGCTGCCGTAGGCTGCATGCCGGTGGCAAGAACAACCAGGTCGACCGTCTGGTGAACTTTTTCACCGCTGAGGGTATCTTCGGCCACCACGGTTATGTTCTTGGTTGCCGGATCTTCACCGACTTCGGCCACCTTGCCCTTGATGAAGAAGATGTTTTCGTCTTCCCTGATCATTTTGTAGAATTTTTCGTAACGCTGGCCCGGTGCGCGCAGGTCGATATAGAAGATGTAGATCTTGGCATCCGGGTAGCGCTCCCGTATGTAGGTGGCCTGTTTCAGCGAGGCCATGCAGCAGATGTAGGAACAATAGGGCAGGTGGTTTTCATCCCTGGAACCGGCGCACTGGACAAAGGCCACGCTCCGGGGTTCCTTGTCGTCCGAAGGCCGCAGGATCTTGCCCCGGGTGGGACCGTTGGGAGCGGCCAGCCTTTCCATCATCATGTTGGTTATTATGTTGTCGTACTGGCCGAAGCCCAGATTGTCGATCCTGGTGGCGTCGTAAGGTTCCCAGCCGGTGGCCCATACGATGGCGCCCACCTGAAGGTCGATGGTCTTGGCCTGCATCTCCAGGTCGATGGCGTCGTACTTGCAGGCTTCCTTGGCCTTTTGGGCGTCTTCGGTGCCTATTATCTGGGGCGAGATGACGTAGCGGGCCGGGAAGGCCATTCCAAGCGGCAGGTAGGCACCCTTGATCTGGCGCATGCCGAAGTTGAACTCATCGCTGATCTCGATTTCGCAAGCCTCGGCGCAGTCGCCGCAGCAGGTGCAGTTTTCGTTTACGTAACGGGGATTGAGTTTGACCGTAACCGTGTAGTTGCCCGCGCTGCCGTCTACTTTCTCAACCTCGGCCAGGGTGAAAATCTTGATGCGCGGATTGTCCTTGATCCGCCGGAAATTGATTTCCAGACCGCAGGTCGGAGGACACAGCTTGGGAAAGTACTGGTTCAGTTGGGCAACCCGACCACCCAAGTATGGATTCTTTTCCACCAGAAAGACTTCGTACCCCACTTCAGCGGCTTCAAGGGCCGTGGTCAACCCGCTGATACCGCCGCCGACCACCATGATACTGCCACTTGCAGGGGCTGTATTCGCGTTTGCCATGCTTTCCCTCCGTACTTGAACGTTGTAAGATTTTTTAGCAACTGGTTCGATGACCAATCCAATCAGGTGATGCCCTTGATGATCTGGAACCTGAAACACGCATCTGGTGCCGTTCAGGGTCGGATACTTGCTTTTCAGGGATATGAATAGATACGGGTTTCGGGCTCCAGAGCACCTTAGCATAAAAATTATTTTTGTAAATAGCAAAAACAACCCTTTGACAATATTGCAAAAGGGCATCGCCTGAGAGGATCCGGGGCCTGAAGCAGGTAACAAAAACCTCCAGGTGTCCGAAGACACCTGGAGGCATTTTGCATTCAGGCGATCAACTCACCGGAGCCATGGATCAATCCGGGATGATCTTGACGTATTCTTTCTTGAAGATATCCCATTCGCCCTTTTCCGGATCGTACTTGGAGTTGACGAAGCAGAACCAGTTCTCGTCGTCCTGTCCCGGATGGTCTGACTGATAGTAGAAGCCCGGGTAACGGGTTTCTTTCCGGAACTGGATGTGACGCAGATGGGATTCAACCGTCCAGATCCTGTGGATGATCTCCCAGGCCCGCAGCAGTTCGTGCAGGTCGCCGGCAGCCATTTTCTCGCAGTCTTCACGCATGACCTGCAGCAGGTCCATGACGATCTCGAGGCACTTGCTGGTGGTCTGGTAGAAGGTGGCGGTTCCGGCGCCGTACTCGTGGGTGGCCTTCATCAGGCGGTACATCATGCCGTTGGGCTTGATGTAGTTGGGGTTGACGTCCACGGCGGTGGTGTATTCGCAATGGTCCAGGAAGACCCGCACCGGCTTGTAGACCATGTCCACGATCTCATCGGTGGACATCTTCAGGGTCGGGGTGTAGTCCTTGTGATCCACGGCGTAGCGCACCATCTGCTTGGCGGCGATGCGGCCTTCGCTGTGGGACCCGGAGGAGAACTTGTGGCCGGAGCCGCCCACGCCGTCACCGGCGGTGAACAGGCCGTAGACGGTGGTCATTTGCTTGTAGACCTTGCCGTTGTCGGCCTTGACCTTGTAAGAATCCGGTACCCAGTCGTAATCCGGTCCGGAGACCCACAGGCCGCAGCAACCGGAGTGGGAACCCAGCAGGTAGGGCTCGGTGGGCATGATTTCGGAGTTTTTCTTTTCCGGCTCGGTGTTGGTGGCGCACCACAGGTTGGCCTGGCCGCAGGTCATGTCGAGGAAGTCTTCCCAAGCTTCGGCTTCCAGATGCTTGAGTTCCTTCTTGTCCATGGTCTTGCCAAGTTCGGCCAGAGCGGTGACGGTGTCCATGATGATGGGGCCGCGGCCTTCTTTCATCTCGAACAGCATCAGGTGGTTACGCAGGCAGGTGGGGGTGATGGCCGCGGTTCCGTAAGGAGCGTATTTTTCAAGCTCTTTCTTGGCGGCTTCGCTGGTTGCGTAAGGCTCGCCCAGGCCGTTGAGGGTCTTGGCCTTGAACAGCAGGAACCAGGCGCCGACCGGACCGTAACCGTCTTTGAAACGGGCCGGGGTGAAACGGTTTTCCATCATGGTCAGCTCGGCACCCACCCGCATGCAGAGGGTGTAGGTGGAACCGGAGTTCCATACCGGATACCAGGCGCGGCCCTTGCCTTCGCCAACCGAACGGGGCTGGTAGATGTTGACTGCGCCGCCGCAGGCCACCAGCATGGACTTGCACTTGATGATGTAGACTTTGTTCTCGCGGACCGAGAAGCCGACGGCACCGGCGATCTGGTTGGGATTGTTGGCGTCCAGCAGCAGCTCTACGATGAAAATCCTTTCCAGGATGTTTTCGTCGCCCAGAGCTTTTTTGGCGGCCTCGGCCACGATCCTTTTGTAGGATTCGCCGTTGATCATGATCTGCCATTTACCGGTACGCACCGGAGTGGCGCCGTCTTTCAGGGTCCCCATCTTGAGGCCCTTTTTGCCGTCCAGGTTCTTGCCCTCGGGGGTCTTTTTCCAGATGGGCAGGCCCCATTCTTCGAACAGATGGACAGAGTCGTCCACGTGGCAGCCCAGATCGAAGATCAGGTCTTCACGGACGATGCCCATCAGGTCGTTGCGGACCATGCGGACGTAATCGTCCGGGGTGTTTTCGCCGATGTAGGTATTGATGGCCGACAGACCCTGAGCCACGGCGCCGGAGCGCTCCATGGCGGCCTTGTCCACCAGCAGGACGCTCATGTCGTCCGGCAGCCATTTCTTGATTTCAAAAGCAGCGCCGCAGGCAGCCATGCCGCCGCCGACGATCAAACAATCAACTTCGCGCTCCTCGACTTCAGGATCCCTTACGGCTTTGATTTCACCTAAAGGTTTGTTCGGTAATGCCATGTTTTATCCTCCTTAAGATTAAAGCTTGCGATCAGGTGAATTCCACCAGGTGCGAATCATCCGCCCTAGGCAAGCGCCTGCGGTTTGGGAACCTGGTACCCGTCTTTTTCCTCGGTAGCCAGCAGCGGGCTTTCCAGATCCTGGCCCTTCAGATCCTCGTAGGCGTTGGCTGCACCTTCCGGGGTGGTCCGTACAGGGAACTTGAAGCGTTTGACGACACCGTTGCGGAACTTGCAGGTCCACATGATGTCCTCGGTACCCAGCATGGGCATGATGCTGCTTCCCAGGGGAACGAAATCAGCATAGCCTCTGACCTCTATGGCCTGGCTGGGGCAGATCTTGACGCAGGAAAAGCATTCCCAGCACTGATCCGGTTCCTGGTTGTAGGCCTTCATGGCATTGGGATCAAGAACCATCAGGTCGTTGGGGCAAATGTACATGCAAGCGGTCTTGTCGCCGCCCTTGCACCCGTCACATTTTTCCTGAATGACGAAACTTGGCATTTAAAATACCTCCATTGGTTAGCGTAATGTTAAAACAGTTCTACCCGATTGTTCAGTGGTTCAACCTCCTGTCCTTCGCACCTCCCTTCATTTTTCTCGTCCGAACCTCACCTGCTCGGACATATACGATTGAATCAAATATGTATGGATAATCCCCATTCACACCCTGGGTATATCTGCCCGGTGTTTTTCTCATTATTTGGGTCGGACTAAAATTTCGTTAATTTTCGGTAAGATATGACCAACACAAGGTTAGTTGAATATCATCCGAACATGCTCTTGTCAAGGATTTTCAACCGCTGCAAGCTACCGAATATCCAGCCAGATCGCCGCAGCCCCGGAGGTTTCCATATCTGGAATTTCAACCGCCGCCCACCACCATATATTGTGGCTGAAAGCCTGCCGCCGGCAGGAGGCGCAAACTTACGATTGTCCTTGCCAGCAGCCGGTGCCGTAAAATATATAACGGCCATGGAAACCATCGTTTTGCCTCTGGAGGCCGGAGCAAGCTTCAATTTCGATTGTCACCCGAAGGTGCCCTGTTTCAACGCCTGTTGCGGGAACCTCAGCCAGGTCCTGACGCCCTACGACATAATTTGTCTCAAGAATCACCTGGGGTGTTCGTCGGGTCAGTTCCTGGAGCGTTATGCCATGGTCTACAGCGGCCCGGCCACCGGGCTGCCGGTGGCAAGCCTGCGCTTCGACCGGCGCCGGGGCGGGCTCTGCCCCTTTGTCGGGCCTGAAGGATGCACGGTCTATCCGGCCCGGCCCGGTTCCTGCCGCCTCTATCCCCTGGCCCGGGGTGCTGCCCTCGATCCGGGGGGAAAGCCCCGGGAGCACTGGGCGCTTATAAAAGAACCCCACTGCCGGGGCCATGAATCGTCCCGCACCCGGACCATAGACCAGTGGATCAGGGACCAGGGGCTGGAGGACTATCTGGAGTTCAACGACCTGCTGCTTGAGATCATCAGCCTCCGGAACAAATCCGGCGGACGGCCCCTGGCAGGAGACCGGCGCCGCAGTTTCGTCACCGCCGCTTACGACCTGGACCGGTTCAGGGCTCAGGTCCTGGACGGGACCCGGAACTGCGGTCCGGAGGTTGCAGAGAAGGTGGCCGCAGCCGGCGCCAGCGATACGGACTGTTTGAAAGTTGCCCTCCGGTGGTTGAGGCGCGAAATGGGAGGTTTGCATCATGGATCTTGAAGGCAAAGCGGCCCTGGTCCTTGGCAGCATAAAGGGGATCGGCAAGGCCATCGCCCTGGATCTTGCCGCGGCCGGGGCCGACCTGGTCCTCACCTATTACGACTGGCAGGAACACCTGGAGCGGGCCCGGGCCGATTTCGAGGCCGCCGGTTGCCGCTACCTGATGCTGGAGGCGGACCTGCGCGACAAGTCCCAGGTTCAGGCCCTGATGGACAAGGCAATGGCCCGTTTCGGCCGGCTGGACGTACTGATCAACAATATCGAGCGCGGCGGCTGGCCCGTTGTCCATGGTGCCTATACAACGGAGCAGTGGGACCTGGAGCTGGCCACCACGTTGCGGGCCAAGCAATGGGTGTTTCAGGCCGCCCTGCCCCATCTGAAGGCATCCGGCGAAGCGGTTGTGGTCAACCTTTCTTCCATCGCCGCCCTGGTGGGCCGCAGCGGCCCGGCCAGCCTGGTGTTCAACGAAGGATACGCAGCCGCCAACCGCGGTGTGGGCCTGCTTACCGAAACCTGGGCCCGGCTGGGCGCTCCCCGGGTGCGGGTCAACGAGCTGATGCTCGGCCTGGTGGAAACCCGGCACGGGCCAGATACCCGGGGCTGGGGGCTGCTGACCGAACAACAGAGACAGGCCCTGGTGGATCACACCCTGCTGGGCCGCACGGGACGGATTCAGGATGTGGTCAAGGCGGTCCGCTTCCTGGTTCAGGACGCCGGGTTCATGACCGGAGCGGTCGTCCGGCTCGACGGCGGATACATCCTGGGGGGAGAAAAGGTCGCTCCCATGCCCCAAGGGGTGGTCTGAAAAGCCGTCGGGGAGGATTTTTCAGCTCAGCCCGATTTCGGGGCTCTTGATGCCCCAGACCATGAGCTTGATCCAGGCAAAGGCAAATTCCAGCAGGGCTTTGTCGCCGGTCCTGAGCTTCTGTTTCAGCTTGTTTTTGATCCGGTACCTTTTCAGAAAGCTGCTTTCAAAGACGAACTGTCTGAAACGGTCGATGTTGTAGGCCGCCATGAAGGCCATTTTGAAGCGGGGGTCCTGCCGGCCGCCCTGCCAGGGGTCTTTGCCAAACAGTCCCCGGACAGCCGCCCATTTGGCGGTCATCCGGTTGAAGACCGCCGCCTGCTGGTCGCCGATCCATTCTTCCAGGCTGAAGGTGGTATCGCTGCCGGGCCCCAGGCAGAACTCCGGCGGCCTGAAAAAGGCCACCTGACTGGACTTGCCCTCGGGGTCGAACAAAAGCCCCAGCTCCACCGGGAAAGTGCGGCAGGTGTCGGGCCGGTCGGCGTAGACCGTGCAGCCTGCGTCGGAAAGGAAGGGGCAGGTCTTTTCAGGGTTTGAGGCCATCTTCAGCAGGACGTCGGGGAAAAAATTGTCCGGCCGCATGACCACGTCGGTGTAGGTTTCCAGGAATTGTTCCGAATCCATGTCGAGGGCCTTTCTGAGGCGGGCGACATCGTAAGGATAGAGAAACAGGTTCAGGTTGCGGCAGCAGCGGTTGAAGCAGGCCAGGCCGGGATGACATCTGAAATTGAACCGTGTGTCGGGCTCCAGCCGCATCCCCCGGAGAGCGCCCATTTTTTCGGAATCCAAAGTTTTCATATTGTTCAGAACCCGGGTTGCTTGGTTTCAGGTTTTGTTTCTGTCGCCGGCAGGCGGCAGTCGGCAAAGGGCCTCTTTTCAGTCTGCCTTGAGGCAGTGGTATGTCAGCAGCATCTGGGACACGGTCATCTTGAGCCGGGCCGAGATGGCCAGCCGGCCGCGCAGCTGCTGTTCGAGTCCTGCCATGGGGGCGTAGAACTCGGTCCGGTCAAGTTCCCGCGGCCCGGCCTGTTTGTTGCGGCCTTCGAAACGGAAACATCCCGGCCCTTTTACAAGGCTTCCGTCCGGCCGGGTCAGGCGGTAGGCAATGCCGTGCAGCCGGCAGATCATGGGCCGGTAAGGGTAAAGCCGGCACAGACCTTGCCGGTTGGCTCCGCAGATGGGCCTTTGGGAAGGGGCTGCCCTGCAGTTTGCCCGGCAGGCCTCCAGGACAGCGGCTCTGTCTGTTTCCGGCAGTCCGGCCAGCCCTTTCAGAAGATAGAGATATTCTGTCCATGTGAAATGGTAAAAGGTCTGGTGGCAGCAGTTGTCGCTGCAGTTTTGGCAGTCAAAGTCCAGGTCGCGGGCGATTCCGGCGTAGGCCCGGTCCATCCGGGCATAGAGCCCGGCCAGACGTTCGAACAGTCCGCCGGCCGCAGCCATGTCCTTCCAGGCGCGCCGGATAACGGCCGGTGGAGGCGCGATTCCGCTTAGTTCAGACGGTAGGCCGTGGGAAGAATGTTTTTGCATACAGTTCCAGGGCGTAGCGATCGGTCATGGAAGCGATGAAATCGCAGACTGTCCGGTCCTGGGGATTTCCGTTTCCCAGGCAGCCGGACATTTCCATTTTGATCAGCTGGTTTTTGAGCTGCTGCTCGTTTTCCATAAAATACTGGTAGAGTTCGGAAAGGATCTTTTTGGCCTTGACGAATTCCTCGTGGACCCGGGGCGAGCGGTAGACATTGTCGAAAAGAAAGGCCCGCAGGCTGGTCATGGCGCCAAAGACCTCCGGGCTCATGTCCAGGATCAGGCGCTCGCCCTCCACCCGGCTGGTATAGACCAGGTCGCGGATCATGGTGGTGGCCCGCTGGGAATGGGTTGCCCCCAGCACCCGCAGGCATTGCTCCGGCAGCTGCCCGATGCTGATGACACCACTGCGCAGGGCATCGTCCAGGTCGTGGTTCAGGTACGCCATGATGTCGGCTATCCTGACCACCTGGCCTTCCAGGGTGCAGGCAAGTTTTGCCGGGTCGTCGGGAATGATTTTGCCGTATCCCTTGGAGTGTTTCAAAATCCCGTCCCTGACCTCGCAGGTAAGGTTGAGCCCCCGGCCGTTGTTTTCGATTTCGTCCACCACCCGCAGGCTCTGTCGCTGGTGGGTGAAACCGCGGGAGTAGATTTCCCGCAGGGCGGTCTCGCCGCCGTGGCCGAAAGGGGTGTGGCCGAGGTCGTGGCCCAGGGCAATGGCCTCGGTCAGGTCCTCGTTGAGATGCATTGCCCGGGCTATGGTGCGGGCTATCTGGGCGACCTCCAGGGTATGGGTCAGACGGGTGCGGTATTCGTCTCCCAGGGGGGAGAGAAAGACCTGGGTCTTGTGCTTCAGGCGCCGGAAGGCATTACTGTACAGGATGCGGTCGCGGTCCACCTGGAAGGCCGTCCGGATGGGGCATGATGGTTCGTCCGCCTTGCGGCCCCGGGTGTTTCTGCTAAGGCAGCCGTAGGGAGCGATGAAGTTTGCTTCTCTTTGCTCGTATGTTTCCCGCAGAGTAGGATTCATTTTGTCTGTGCCGGTAATAGCTGCCAACTTGCAAAACCGCGTCCGGCATGGAATAATGAGCGCATCGATGTTGCCGGAGGAGGGACGCGGAACAAAATCAGCGCAACGTTAGCCCATAATCGGGTTGCAGGCAACCATCAATTGTTCGGGGTTTTGCAAAAAGTCCGGGCCGGGCATGGACACGGACCTGTCTGGCGGGCGAGGAGTCAGCGTGGGCAAACACCACCTGGTACTGGGCCGGACGGAAGATTTCCTGACCGGCCGGATTATCGAAGACACCCATGACGAGCGTTACCGCCAGATGATCGCCCGCAGGCTGGTCAATGACAAGGGTTTTGCAAAAAGCGATATCGAGGCCGGCCATCGTATGCAGGTGAAGGCCGGTGAAAAATGCGGCCTGCTCACCGCCGCCTTCCTGGTCAGGATGAAGGGCCGGATCGTCATCCTGATCCACTACGGGCCCGGCTCCCTGGTTACCCGCCACCGCTCCGCCCTGGCCATGGGCCGTCTCGTGGCTCCTTATCAGGTGCCGCTGGTGGTGGTCACCAACGGCCGCCAGGCGGACGTGCTGGACGGTGTGACCGGCAAGATCCTGGCCCGGGGGCTGGACGCGATCCCGTCCAGGGCCGAACTTGAGCGAAGATGGGCCGGCCTGGATTTTGCCCCCGTGGATGAAAAGCGCCGGCAGGTGGAGGCCCGCATCGCCTTTGCCTATGAAATCGACGACAGTTGCGAATGTGACGATACTGCTTGCAGGTTGTGAGCCTGGACGGAGCAGACAGATGGTGAAGGAGCGGGACATGAGGTTCATGGCCCTTGCCCTCGGACAGGCCCGGCAGGCTCTGGCAGAGGGCGAGTTTCCGGTGGGCTGCGTGATCGCTGCCCCCGATAAGGTGGTGGCCGACGGCCGCCGCCGCCGTTCGGCCGAGCTGCTTGGGGGTGAATGCGAACATGCCGAAATGATTGCCCTGCGCCGTCTGGAACAGGCTTGCGGCAAAAAGGTAACGCCGGGAGACCTTACTGTCTATGTCACCCTGGAGCCGTGCCTGATGTGCTTCGGAGCGATCCTGATCCACGGCATCCGGAGGATCGTCTATGCCTACGAGGATGTAATGGGAGGTGGAACAGGTTGCGACCCGGCCGGTCTGCCCCCCCTGTACAACCCGCCGCCCGAGATCGTAAGGGGGGTCATGCGCGGGGAAAGTGTCGGGCTTTTCAAGGCGTTCTTTGAAAATGAGGGCAACCTTTACCTCAGGGACACCCTGCTGTGCAGGCATGCCCTGGGGCAATCCTGAGCGCGGATTACTCCTTATTTTTTTCTCTTGCAATTGAATTGTTTGTCGTATAAAGGATCAAAGTTTAAGTAAGATATCAAACGGCAACCATCAATCATCCAGGAGGTGGAGGTATAGCTAACTTCAGATTTTCAAAAGGGCAGCATGACAGGTTCGGCAGAACGCGAATCAACAACAATATCAGAGCCCGGGAAGTCAGGGTGATCGATCCGGACGGAAACCAGATCGGAATCTTGCCCATTGAAAAGGCGCTCGCCGCTGCCTCGGAATTCGGCCTTGATCTGGTGGAAGTGTCACCGACGGCCCGCCCGCCGGTCTGTAAGATAATGGATTACGGCCGTTACAAGTATGAGCAGACCAAAAAGCAGCACGAGGCCCGCAAGAAGCAAACCACCTTCCAGGTCAAGGAGATCAAGGTCCGCCCCAAAACCGGGGAGCATGATCTGCAGACCAAGCTGGGCCACATAAAGAAATTCATCGGCCGCAGGGACAAGGTCAAGGTCACGGTGATGTTCAGGGGCCGGGAGATAACCCTTTCCCAGCGGGGCCGGGACCTGCTCCAGAGAATAGCTGAGGAAGTGGAAGACATTGCCGTAATCGAACAGGCCCCCAAGTTCGAAGGCCGCACCATGGTGATGGTGCTGGCTCCCAAGTGACCGGGCGCCGGGGCCGGCTGCGGCCATTGGCTTGAAATACCACCGTCTGGCGCGAGCTTGTATCAGAGTGCGCTCGCGCCAGCGCTTTTTTACGCGTTATTGAACTTTAATCTATGACCGGGCCGGCGGACAGTCTATGTCCGTGGCGGTCAGCATTGTTTTCGGGAGAGCAAAATGCCAAAGATAAAGACCAACAGAGCGGCTGCAAAGCGTTTCCGCAGGACCGGAAGTGGCAAATACGCCTTTTCCAAGTCGTGTGCCAGTCACATTCTGACCAAAAAGTCACCCAAACGCAAACGGCGCCTGAGACAGGCCCACATAGTGTCGAAAAACGACATGGCGGAAGTCCGCCGCCTGTTGCCCAACGGGTAACCATTCATGATTATGACCTGCCCGGAGCAGGTGGCAGTCGAGGAGAAAAGATATGCGTATCAAACGAGGATACAAGGCAAGGCGTAGAAGAAAAAAGGTGTTGAAACTGGCCAAGGGCTACCGCGGCGGCAGGAGCAAGCTGTTCAGAACGGCCGCCGATTCGGTGGACAAGGCCCTGATGTATGCCTATCGCGACCGGCGCCAGCGCAAGCGTCAGTTCCGCCAGCTGTGGATAGCCAGGATCAATGCCGCGGCCCGGGCCAACGATCTTTCCTACAGCAAGTTCATGCACGGGCTTAAGAAAGCCGGCGTGGAACTGGACCGCAAGGTGCTGGCCGAGCTGGCCGTTTCCGATCCCGGCGGTTTTGCCCGCATTGCCGATCTGGCCGCCAAGCAGCTTTAGAGATCCGGCCGCACCGGCCGGCTGACATCATCGTGCCGTAACGCTACCTTCAGGGCAGGGCTTTGTGGTGCAACTATCGATCGATAAAATTCTGAAACAGGCCGAGGAAGAACTTGCCCGGATCGGAGATCCGGACGGCATCCGGCAGTTGCAGGTCAAGTACCTGGGCCGCAAGGGGCTGGTGACCAAATTTTTGCGGGGGATCTCCAGCCTGCCGGCCGACCAGCGGCCGGCCGCCGGAAAGCGGGCCAACGAGGTAAAGAAGCAGCTGGAAGCCGAGTTTGCAGCCGCCGGCAGGCGGCTCGAAGAGGCCCTGGAGGCCACCGAACGCCTGGATGTCTCCCTGCCGGGCCGGGGGGTGCTGCCCGGGTCGCTTCATCCCGTCACCCAGGTGAGCGCCGAGATATGCGGAATCTTCACCCGGATGGGATTCGACGTGGTGGAGGGGCCTGAAATCGAGACGGATTACTACAACTTCGAGGCCCTCAACATTCCCAGGGATCATCCGGCCCGGGACATGCAGGATACTTTCTACATTTCCGACAACATCGTTCTGAGGACCCATACCTCGCCGACCCAGCCCAGGGTCATGGAAAAACAGCCGCCGCCGGTGAGGATGGTGGCTCCCGGAAAAGTATATCGCTGCGACTCCGACCTGACCCATACCCCCATGTTTCACCAGGTGGAAGGGCTTCTGGTCGATGAAGGGGTTTCCTTCGGCGACCTGAAAGGCATTCTGACCGCCTTCGTCCATCAGATGTTCGGTCCCCGGACCAGTCTTCGCTTCCGGCCCAGTTTCTTTCCCTTTACCGAGCCGAGCGCGGAAGTCGACATCCGCTGCGTGATTTGCCACGGCAAGGGCTGCCGGGTCTGCTCCCAGACGGGCTGGCTGGAGATCCTGGGTTCGGGCATGGTCCATCCGGCCGTTTTCGAAAACGTGGGTTACGATCCTGACAAGTACACCGGGTTCGCCTTCGGCATGGGAGTGGAGCGGATCGCCATGCTGAAATACCGGATCGATGATATCCGTAAATATTTCGACAATGACTACCGGTTCCTGCGCCAGTTCTAGGGCGCTTCAACCGGCCCGGATCGTCCAGTGGGTGCTTGAGCGGCGGTCGCCGGGGCCGGAGAGGGTTACCGGCGGGGTTTGGTTCCCGTGCCGGCGGCAGTGAGGTGAGCAGGGTATGAAAGCAAGTCTCAGTTGGCTGAAAGCCTATATCGATATCCGGATGGATGTCGGCCGGTTGGCCGACAGGCTGACCATGGCGGGCCTGGAGGTCGAGACCGTCGAAGACCGCTATGCCTACCTGGAGACGGTGGTGGTGGGACGGATCGGCGCGGTGCAGAAGCACCCCAATGCCGATCGGCTGGTCGTCTGCACGGTGGAAAACGGGACCGAAGCGGTGCCGGTGGTCTGCGGGGCGCCCAACGTGCGGCCCGGCATGTTGTCGGCCCTGGCCCTGCCCGGGACCGAGCTGCCATCCGGGATGAAGATTGCGGCCGGCAACATCCGCGGCCGGCTTTCGGAAGGGATGCTTTGCAGCGAGGCCGAACTGGGGCTGGGACCCGATGCTTCCGGGATCATGGAACTAGACGGCGGCCTGGAAGTCGGAGCCGCCCTGAACCGGGCCCTGAACCTGAGCGATCCGGTCCTTGAGATCGGCCTGACTCCCAACCGTCCCGATTGCCTGAGCATCATGGGCATTGCCCGCGAGATAGCCGCTTTCCAGGGCCGGCGGATACGCCGGCCGGAAATCGAGATGCCCGCGCCGGAAGGTCCGGTCCACCAGCTGACTTCGGTTGAAATTCTGGCTCCCGATCACTGCCCGCGCTACGCGGCCCGGGTTCTGGAACAGGTCAGGGTGGGACCGTCGCCGTTCTGGCTCCGGGACCGGCTCATGTCCGTCGGTCTGCGGCCCATCAACAACCTGGTGGATGTCACCAATTTCGTCATGCTGGAGACCGGCCAGCCCCTGCACGCTTTTGATTTCGACAATCTTGCCGGCCGGCGGATAGTGGTGCGGACGGCCCGGGAGGGCGAAGTATTCGTCACCCTGGACGGCAAGGAGCGCCGCTTGAACGCCGAGACCCTGATGATCTGCGACGCCGACAAGCCGGTGGCCATCGGCGGGGTGATGGGCGGCATGAACTCGGAGATCGAAGAGTCCACCGCCCGGGTCCTGATCGAAAGCGCCTACTTCGACCCGGTCAGCATCCGCAGGACCGCCAAGCGGCTGGGCCTCAATACCGACGCCTCCCACCGTTTCGAGCGGGGGGTCGATCCCCTGGGGACGGTTTACGCCCTCCAGCGGGCGGCCCTGATGATGGCCGAGCTTGCCGGCGGCAACCTGGTGGAAGGCTACATCGATGTCAACTCCGGCCTTGAAGGGCCGCAGCCCCTGGAACTTGGCGTGGCGGCCACCAACAGGCTCCTGGGGACCAGGTTCGATGCCGGCCGGATCGCCGGTCTGCTGCGTTCCATCGAATTTGTGGCCGAGCCCCGGGGAGAAGATACGGTAGAGGTCAGAGCGCCTTCTTTCAGGGTGGACATAAGCCGGCCGGTGGACCTGATGGAGGAGGTGGCCCGCCTGGCAGGTTACGACGGCATCGCAACCACCTTTCCTTCCATCGCCCCCACCGGCAGGGAGCCCGACCGGCGGCGGGACTGCCGTGATAAAATCCGCTCCCTGCTGACCGGCATGGGTTTCAGCGAGGCCATAAATTACAGTTTCATCTCCCGGGATTCGTGCGACCGGCTTCGCCTGGCGCCGGACGATGAACGCCGGCGCCAGCTGCCCCTGCTCAACCCCCTGACCGAAGACCAGGCAGTCATGCGGACATCCCTGGTCCCGGGCCTGCTGGAGACGGTCAGCCGCAACTTCTCCCGCCAGGTCAACCAGCTGAGACTGTTTGAGGTCGGCAAGATTTTCCTCTCCAGGGGAACGGACAGCCTGCCCGAGGAGCCGGAAATGCTGGCAGGGGTGATGACCGGACCCCGCTGGGAGGCCCCCCTGTATTGCCGGGAGGCCGAATGCGATTTTTTCGACATCAAGGCGGCCGTGGAGGGTATCTGCGCCGGGCTGGCCATAGAGAAGGTCGGGTTTACGGCGGTCGAAGACGATGCCTGCCGCTACACCCAGCCCGGCCAGAGCGCCTGGGTGTTCAGCGGCGCAAAGCGCCTGGGGCTGGTGGGCCGGGTGCATTCCAAGGTCAGCCGGCAATACGATTTGAAACAGCCTGTCTTCATCTTCGATCTGGATTTGGAAAGATTGCTGGAGGTGATCCCGCAGCAGCGGATTGCCGCCCCGATTCCGCGTTATCCCTCGACTTCCCGTGACATTACCCTCATCATAGACCGTGAGATCGAAGCGCGCGCGATCCTGGAGCAGCTCGACGGCATGGGCGAAGAATTGATCGATGATTTCTATCTGTTCGACGTCTTCGAGGGCAAGCCGATCCCGGCCGGCAAAAAGAGCGTTTCGATCAGGATCGTTTACCGCTCTGGCGAAGGAACCCTGGAAGACGAACAGGTCAACCGGCTCCATGAGGCGGTTGGCAGGCGGCTCATCGAGACCTTCAAGGCTTCTGTACCGGCTTGAGGCTCGGACGGTCCGCCGCTTTCGGCCTAATGGCCCCAGAGGTGCCGAATGACCAACCAAGGTGGTGCGACAGGCCGGATTCCGGACAAGCTTTATTTCAGAATCGGCGAGGTGAGCCGGCTGGTGGGGGTACCGGCCTCGGTCCTGAGGTACTGGGAAACCGAGTTCTCTAGGATTAGGCCCAAACGGACGGCCAAGGGGCAGCGGTTGTACCGCAGATCCGACCTTGAACTGCTCCTTGAGATCAAGCACCTGCTCTACGAGCGCAAGTTCACCATCAAGGGCGCCCGCAAGCACCTGGCCGGGAGGAAGAAAGAAGAAGACCGCTCCGGGGTTGCCGGACTTGTCCGGTCGCTGAGAAAGGAGCTGGAGGCGATCCGCAAGCTGGTCGAGTAAGCCCCTGCGGAACGGCTTTTGAAGGCCGGTCGCATGGTCCGCCGGACCGCCCTTTTTGGGAAAAAATATTTGACAATAACAGAGCACTAGCTTATAGGAAAAGTTTGGTAAGCGGGCATAGCTCAGTTGGTAGAGTACAAGCTTCCCAAGCTTGGTGTCGCGAGTTCGAGTCTCGTTGCCCGCTCCACCATTTAAGTCCGATTTTTATTTATGTCGTTCTTGGTAAGGTAGATTTTTTCAGACTTAACCGAACGCATGGTTTGCTAAGGGCAGTGGCATGAACTGACAACTTTCGGCAGCTTTTGAAAGTTCTACCCTACCAAGAAAGCGGGCTTTACGCCCGTTTTTTATTTGGTCGTGCCGCCGGTTGGCGATTACAGGGGCAATGTGGAACAGATGGAACCGGACAAATTCATCCAGGCCGTAAAGAACCTGGCCCGGCCCGTGTGCATCGAGGAAGGCTTGGAATTGATTCACGCAGAGTGGCAGCGCGAGCCGGGAGGATGGGTGCTGAGGCTTTATCTCGACCGTCCGGGAGGGGTGACCCTGGACGATTGCGCCGGTTTCAGCCGCCAGATAAGTGACTTGATAGACGTCAACCTTGATATAGATGCCAGCTATCGTTTGGAAGTATCTTCTCCCGGACCGCAGCGTCCCCTGGGGCAGGCTTCAGATTTCGACCGTTTCAAGGGGCACCGGGCCCGTGTCCGGACGGCGGAGCCGATAAACGGCCGCAAAACTTTTACAGGTATCGTGAACGGGGCAGAAGGGGACACGGTATGCCTGCTGGTGGACGGCCGGCCCATCCTGTTCGGTTTTTCGAGCATCAAGAAGGCCCATCTACTAAATTATAATGGAGACAACTGATGTTTATCGCAGATATCAAGCGGGTGGTTGACCAGATCAGCCGGGACAAGGGGATAGACAGGCAGATTCTCATCAAGGCCCTGGAAGAAGCCCTTAGGTCGGCTGCCAAGAAGAAATTCGGCCCCAAAGCGGATATCGAGGCCCAATACAACGAGGAGACCGGAGAGATCGAGGTCTTTCAGTTCAAGGAAGTGGTCGAAACGGTAACCGAGCCCGACCTGCAGATAAGTCTCGAAGAAGGGCGCCAGCTGGATCCGGAGTGTGAAATCGGCGACAGCCTGGGCACCAAGATGGACACTTCCACTTTCGGCAGGATAGCGGCCCAGTCGGCCAAGCAGGTGATCATCCAGCGCATGAAGGATGCCGAAAGGGACGCGGTCTACGCCAATTACATCGACCGCAAGGGCGAGATAATAAACGGCATCGTCCAGCGTTTCGACCGCGGTGACATCATTGTCAATCTGGGCGGCACCGAGGCCGTGCTGCCTGTCAGGGAGCAGGTGCCGAGAGAGAATTACCGCCGCGGGGACCGGATCCGGGCCCTCATCCTGGACGTGCTTTACGAATCACGCGGTCCCCAGGTCATTCTCAGCCGCACCCATCCCGATTTCCTGATCATGCTTTTCAAGACCGAGGTGCCGGAAATCAGCGAAGGCCTGGTGGAGATCAAGGGAGCGGCCAGGGAGCCGGGAAGCCGGGCCAAGATAGCGGTGGCCTCCGAGGATTCGGACATAGATCCTGTGGGTGCCTGCGTGGGAATGAAGGGCAGCCGCGTACAGAACGTCGTTCAGGAGCTGCGGGGAGAAAAAATAGATATCATCCCCTGGCATGTGGATGCCGCCAAGTACGTCTGCAATGCCCTTCAGCCGGCCGAGATATCGCGCGTGATCATCGATGAGGCAAATCGTTCCATGGAAGTGATCGTCCCGGACGAATACCTTTCGGTTGCCATCGGCAAGCGCGGGCAAAACGTCCGCCTGGCCAGCAAGCTTACCGGATGGCAGCTCGATGTCAGCAGTGAATCCCAGTACAGCGAGGCCATGAAAAGCGGCTACGAGTCCCTGATGGCTCTTCCCGGGGTCGGCATCAGCATGGCCGATGCCCTGTTTGAACAGGGTTTTTACTCGGCCGAGGAACTTGCCAAGGCCACCGTTGAGGATCTGATCCAGATCCGGGGA
Organism: Desulfobacteraceae bacterium; assembly: GCA_027068085.1. Taxonomy (GTDB): domain Bacteria; phylum Desulfobacterota; class Desulfobacteria; order Desulfobacterales; family Desulfosarcinaceae; genus JALVQM01. The sequence continues at coordinate 70,256 of JAMOUQ010000017.1, forward strand.
ATAGGAGAAGAAAAGGCCCAGCAGCTGATCGGAAACGCCCGGGCCTATCTCGAAAATCTGGCCCGGGAGCAACAGGAACAGGCCGAGGCCCGGCAGGAGGACGAAGACCGGCGGCAGGAGGAGACGGAGCAGGAGACGGACCAGGAGCCTGAGCCTTCTTCGGACCAGGAGCAGGAGACGGACCAGGAGTCTGAGCCTTTTTCGGACCAGGAGCAGGAGGCGGACGACACGAAGCCGGAGAATGATTCTGCCGTCGATCCGGAGCACAAGACCTGAAGACGACACCCCCGGTGTGCGGCCAGCAGTTTCAGCCGTCGCATGACCGCAGCCGAACAGAATACCGCGCAGATCGATCCACATTGCAACTAGGGGGAATGGATGGCTAAGAATAAGAAAAGAGTCTACGAACTTGCCAGAGAGCTGAACCTGACCAACAAGGCCCTGCTGGAAAAGATCAGCGACCTGGACCTGGGTATCAGCTCCCACATGAGCACTCTGGACGAGGAGACCGAAGCCCGTATCCGCGCCCATTTGCTCGGCGGTCCGAAGACCGATATGGAAGTGACCCGGGTCAAGCCCACGGTCATCCGCCGGCGCCGGAGGAAGGTCAAGCCGGCCGAAGCGGAGCCGGCCGGGCCGGCCGAAGAGGCTGAAGCTGAAAAGGAAAAACAGCAGGAGCCTGAAAAACCGGAGGAAGCAGAGCCGGAAAGCGTTGCCGCAATAGAGCCGGAGCCCGAAGCGCCGGAGCCGGCCGCGGTCGAACCTGAGCCGTCCGAACCCGAGAAGCAGGAACAGGAACCCGTTGCCGAAGACGAGGCCGCAGCAACAGCGGCCGGAGAGGCTGAAAAAGCGCCTGAAGCCGAAGCGGCGCAAGAGGCTCCGGCCGGACAGAAGACTGCCGAGGAACCGGCGCCGGCTGCTGCGCCGCCTGAAGAGAAGGCGGCCGAGCCGGAGAAACCGGAGAAACCGGAGAAAGACGTAAAGGAAAAGGCTAAGCCTGTCCGCAAAAAGGCCGAGCCCGCCAGGGCCAAAAAGCGCAAGACGGCCAAAGATACCCCGGCCAAGATCATCAAGCTGCCCGAGCGCAAGCCGGAGCCGGCGCCGGAAGTTCGGCAGCCGGTCAGGAAAGCGCCGGCGTCGCCTGACATGGCAGCCCCGCCACCGCCTCCTCCGGCCCACGAAGGCCGTAAAAAGGGCAAGAAGAAAAAAGGCTTCGACGAGGAGCGCGACCGCAAATTCCTCAAGAAAAAGATTTCCTTCCGGCGCAAGGAAGTGGTGGAAGGAGCCGCCCTCTACAGCGGCAAAAGGGGCCGCAAGGGCCGCAAGGGCGCCAAGGGCAGAACGGCTGCCCCGGCCCAGAGACCACAGATAACGACCGCCAAGGCCATCAAGCGGCGCATCAAGATCGATGAAACCATTGTCTTGTCGGATCTTGCCAAGCGGATGGGCATCAAGGCCAACGAGATGATAGCCAAGCTCATGGGGCTGGGGGTGATGGCCACGGTCAATCAGACCATAGATTTCGATACCGCGGCCCTGGTGGCGGCCGAGTTCAATTACGAGGTGGAGAAGGCCACTTTCGAGGAAGAGGCCATTTTGAAGACGGCCGAGGTCACCGAGGACGACCGCCTGGAGCCGCGGCCGCCGGTGGTGACCATCATGGGGCACGTGGACCACGGCAAGACCTCCCTGCTGGATGTTATCCGCAAGTCCCGGATAACCGCCGGCGAGGCAGGCGGAATCACCCAGCATATCGGGGCCTACATGGTCTCGACTTCAAAGGGCGATATCGCCTTTCTGGACACGCCGGGCCATGAGGCCTTTTCGGCCATGCGCTCCCGGGGCGCCAAGGTGACCGACATAGTGGTACTGGTGGTGGCGGCCGACGACGGGGTTATGCCCCAGACCGTGGAGGCCATCAACCATGCAAGGGCGGCCGGGGTGCCCCTGATCGTGGCCGTCAACAAGATCGACAAGCCCAATGCCGACCCGGACAAGGTCCAGCGGCAGCTGGCCGAGCTGGGGGTCGTGCCCGAGGAATGGGGCGGCGATACGATTTTCGTCAAGGTTTCGGCCAAGGAGAAGACCGGCATCGATGAATTGCTGGAAATGATCCTGCTGCAGGCCGAGATTCTGGAACTGCGCGCCAATCCCAACCGGCTGGCGACCGGTCACGTGGTGGAGGCCAAGCTGGATTCGGGCCGGGGACCGGTGGCCACCGTCCTGGTCAACAACGGAACCCTGAAAACCGGTGACCCGGTGGTTTGCGGGGTTCATTACGGCAAGATCCGGGCCCTGATCAATGACCGGGGCCAGCGGGTGGAAAAGGCCGGGCCTTCCATGCCGGTGGAGATAATCGGGCTGTCGGGCGTGCCGGTGGCCGGTGACGAGATGGTGGCCCTGAAGGACGAAAAGGACGCCAAGCAGATCAGCATGCACCGTATCCAGAAGCAAAGGGCCAGGGAACTGGCCAAGACCAGCCGCCTGAGCCTCGATAAGCTCTACGAGAAGATGCAGCAGGGCGAGGTCAAGGAGCTCAACGTCATTATCAAGACCGACGTGGACGGTTCCCTGGAGGCGATCCGGGACTCCCTGCTCAAGCTTTCCAACGACGAGGTCTCCATCAATATCGTCCATGCCGCCACCGGTACCATCACCGAGTCCGATATTTCTCTGGCCACCGTTTCCAACGCCATAATAATCGGTTTCAATGTCCGGCCCAACGCCAAGGTTCAGGAGATGGCGGCCGAGGAAAACGTCGATATCCGCTATCACAACATCATCTACAACGTCATCAAGGAGATCAAGGACGCCATCGTCGGCATGATGGAGTCGACCTACGAGGAACGCACCCTCGGCCGGGCCGAGGTGCGCCAGGTCTTTCACATTCCGAAGGTGGGCGCCATCGCAGGCTGTTACGTTACCGACGGCAAGATCGAACGCGGCCAAATGCTGCGCCTGATCCGCGACGGGATAGTCACCTACGAAGGCAAGGCAGCTTCCCTGCGGCGTTTCAAAGATGACGTCAAGGAGGTTCAGAGCGGCTACGAGTGCGGTATCGGCATTGAAAATTACAACGACATCAAGGTCGGCGACGTGATCGAGTGTTACTACCTGGAGGAGATCAAGCCGGAGCTGGACTAGGATGGTGGTAGGAATATGCATTCTGCGCTTCCGGCTCCACGACTGCCGGTCGCTCAAGGCCAAGCGCCGGGTGGTGAAGGCCATCGTTCAGCAGGTGCGTAACAAGTTCAATGCATCGGTGGCCGAGGTCGGTGCCAACGATATCTACCGCCGGGCCGAAATCGGTGTTACCATGGCCGGTTCGGACACCAAGGTCATCAACGCCAAGCTGGACAAGATGATAAACATGGTGGACGATTTGAATCTGGCCGAACTGATGGATACGGAGATGGAGATCATCCATCTCTGAAAGGAAAGCAGGGCAAAGTGAAAGCATACCAGCGTGCAGACAGGGTGGGAGGACAGATCCGCAAGGAACTGTCGGCTCTCCTGCACAAGGAGATAAGTGATCCCAGGCTGGCCGAGGCCACCATAACCGGGGTGGATGTGAGCCGGGACCTGAGGATCGCCAAGGTTTATTTCGTCTCTCTGGGCGGCAGCGCCCAATGCGATACGGTCATGGCCGGCTTTATCAGGGCCAAGGGGTACCTGAAGAGGATTCTGGCAGGCCGCCTGCGTTTGCGCTACATGCCTGATCTTACGTTTTACTACGATGAATCCTTCGATTACGGAGACCGGATTGAACGGCTGCTGAGGCAGCTCGATACCGATAGCCATGGATGATGTCATACGCGCCATACGGGCCGGCGGCAAGGTGCTGGTGGCCTCCCATGTAAGCCCGGACGGCGACGCCGTCGGTTCCCTGCTGGCAACCGGGCTGGTCCTGAAGGCCATGGGTAAAGACGTTTTCATGTACAACGAGAGCCCGATTCCGGCGGTATACCGTTTCCTGGAGGCCGTGGACCGGATCGGCCGGGAGCTGGAGCCGGACTTTGCCTGTGACACGGCCATAATCCTTGATTGCGGAACACCGGAACGGATCGGCAAGGCCGCGGCCCGGCTTGCGGATATGGAGACGGTTATCAATATCGATCATCACCTGACCAATACCGGTTTCGGCCACCTGCAGCTGGTGGACCACCAGGCCTGCGCCACGGCGGAGATCATCTATCGCCTCACCAGCCGGATGGAGGTTGCTTTCGACGCCGCCATTGCAACCGCCATCTACACCGGTATCCTGACCGACACCGGTTCTTTCAGGTTTTCCAATACCAATGCGGCGGCTTTTGCCATCTGTAACGAGATGGTCCGGCTGGGGGTCGACCCTTATATGGTGGCCCGCCATGTCTACGGCACCTATTCCCTGGGACGGATCAAGCTGCTCAACCTGGCGCTTGATTCCATCGAGATCTGGTGCGACGGCAAGCTTTCCATCATGACGTTGACCAGGGAGATGATGAAAAAGACCGGCACCCAGCCCGAAGACGCCGACGGGCTGATAAATTACGCCCGCCGGATAGAGGATGTCCAGGTTGCGGCCCTGATTCACGAACTGGACGGTTCGGCGGCTTCGGCCGGCAACGGGTTCAAAAGCAGATTTCACGTCAGCCTGCGTTCCGACGGCGCGGTTGACGTATCCCGGATAGCAGCGGAATTCGGAGGCGGCGGCCATGAAAGCGCCGCCGGTTTCAGTATTGAGACGACCCTGGCCGATCTCAAACTCAGGCTGATAGAGCTGACCGGAAAGATACCGGGGATATGCGCGCCAAACTGAACGGTATCCTGGTGCTGGACAAGCCTGCCGGCATGACTTCCGCAAAAGCCCTGGCGCAGGTCAAACGCCTGCTCGGGGCGGCCAAGGCCGGCCATACCGGCACTCTCGACCCCTTCGCCACGGGAGTGCTGGTTTGTTGCCTGGGCAAGGCCACGCGCCTGAGCCGTTTTTTCCTCAGGGGCGACAAGACATACGAAGGCATCATGCGCCTGGGGCTGGAAACCGACACCCAGGATGCCACCGGCCGGGTGTTGCGGCGCGCTCCGGTGACAGTCCCGGACAGGGGCCGGATCGAGGACGCCTTCGGGCGTTTCAGGGGCCGGATCGAGCAGCAGCCGCCGTTGTACGCGGCCCTGAAGCACAAGGGAATTCCACTTTACAAGTGGGCCCGCAGGGGGCAGCCGGTCCGGAAGCCTCCCCGCAAGGTGGAGATAATGGAGTTGCGGGTGACGGCCGTCGAGCTGCCCTTTATCAGGTTCAGGGTCAGCTGTTCGGCCGGAACCTATGTCCGCACCCTGTGTGCCGACATAGGCCGCTGTCTCGGTTGCGGGGGGATCTTGCAGTCCCTGCGCCGGACGGCCAGCAGCGGGTTTTCCATCGACGAGGCCATGAACCTGGAAAAGCTCAAGGCCGTGGTTGACACACGTGGCCCCGAGGCCGTTTCCCTGGTGCCCATGAGCGAGGCCCTGCGTGGGATGCCCATGTTCATGGCCGGTCCCGAGCTGGCGGCCAGGATAAGTGACGGCCGGCAGTTGACCAGGGCCGATTTGAGCGGTAAAAGCATCCCGGTTCCGGTAGCGGCCAAGTACGGTTCGTTTCTGCGCATCGTGGATGAGCGGCACCGTCTTCTGGCCGTTGTCAAGACCGGAAAGACCGCCTTGAAGTACGATTATTGTTGTGTTTTTCATCCATAAAGAGCAAAACTTAGCTGAAGAGGATCTTTGTAAGGAGGACGTAAAGTGGTATTATCGACCGAAGACAAGAAAAAGCTCATTGACCAATACAAGCTTCACGACACCGATACCGGATCCCCGGAGGTTCAGATTGGTCTCTTGACCCATCGCATCAAGTACCTGACCGAGCATTTGAAGATCCACAAGAAAGATCATCATTCCCGCCGGGGATTGCTGATGCTGGTGGGCCGTCGCCGGCGCCTGCTCAACTACGTCAAGAAGAACGACGTCAAGCGTTATCGCGCCATCATTGAAACCCTTGGGTTGAGACGTTAAGCGCCAGTGGCCTGGTGGTTGTGGCGATCAACGGAGAAAGCCGGGGCTGCCAAAGCCATGATAGACACCCGGGCCCTGGCGTGGCCGGAAGGCCGCAGCGCCTTTCCCAGACAATTCCAGGAGAATTTATTTAATGGAAACAGTATTGCAAGCCGAAATAGGGGGCAGACCCCTGACCATCCAGTCCGGCAAGCTGGCCAAGCAGGCCTCTGGATCGGTGCTGGTCAAATACGGGGAGACGGTCGTGCTGGTCACCGCCGTATCCTCCGACGACCAGCGGGACATCGATTTTCTACCCCTTTCGGTGGAATATCAGGAAAAGATATATTCCGCCGGAAGAATACCGGGAAACTATTTCCGGCGCGAAATCGGCCGTCCCAGTGAAAAAGAAACCCTGACCGCCAGGCTGATAGACCGGCCCATAAGGCCCCTGTTCCCCAAGAAATGGCGTTACGAAACCCAGGTCATCGCCATGGTCCTGTCAATGGACCAGGAAAACGATCCCGATGTTCTGGCCATGGTGGGCGCTTCGGCGGCCCTGACCATTTCCGACATTCCCTTCGAGGGCCCCATCGCCTGCGTGCGGGTGGGCCGGATCGACGGCCGGTTCGTGGCCAATCCTTCCCTGGCCGACACCGAAAAGAGCGACATCAACCTGATAGTCGCCGGTTCGCGGACCGGGGTGGTCATGGTCGAAGGCGGAGCCGACGTGGTCTCCGAGGCCGACATGCTGGAGGCCATCTTCTTCGGCCACCAGGCCCTGCAGCCCCTGATCGATATCCAGGAGAAACTGCAGGAGGCCCTCGGCAAGCCGAAGCGGGAATTCGATCCTCCCCAGCCTGAACCCGAGCTCAAGGCCAGGCTGGAGCAGATGGCGGCCGAGCCCATCGGCAAGGCCATCGTGATCCCCGAGAAGGTCAAGCGCAGCCAGGCCCTCAAGGAGGCCAAGGCCGTGATTTTCGAAAGCCTGGGCGAAGAGTACGCCGAGCGCAAGGCCGAGGTCTATGAGATTCTGGGCGATATACAGAAACAGGCCTGCCGCGACCTGATCCTCAAGCAGGGGCGCCGGATCGACGGCCGCAGGTTCGATGAGGTCCGGCCCATCGCGTGCGAGGTCGGCATCCTGCCCCGCTGCCACGGCAGCGCCCTGTTCACCCGCGGCGAGACCCAGGTGCTGGGGGTGCTCACCCTCGGTTCGGGACAGGACGAACAGCGGGTGGAGACCCTCAGCGGCGAGGAGAACCGGCCCTTCATGCTCCATTACAACTTTCCGCCCTTTTCCGTTGGCGAGGTCCGGCGTATAGGGGCTCCCAGCCGGCGCGACATCGGCCACGGCGGGCTTTCCACCCGGGCGCTGGAAAGGGTGCTGCCCGACCGCGGTGACTTCGATTACACCATCCGGATAGTCTCCGAGGTGCTGGAATCCAACGGTTCGTCTTCCATGGGTACGGTATGCGCCGGCACCATGGCCCTGATGGACGGCGGGGTTCAGATCAAGGCCCCGGTGTCCGGTATCGCCATGGGACTGGTCCAGGAAGGCGACCAGGTGGTGATCCTGTCCGACATCCTGGGCGATGAAGACCACACCGGCGACATGGATTTCAAGGTGGCCGGAACGAGCGAAGGCATAACCGCCCTCCAGATGGACATCAAGATTCACGAGCTTTCACGGGACATCCTGGGAAAGGCCCTGGAACAGGCCCGCAAGGGCCGGCTTCACATCCTGGAACGGATGCTGGAGTGCATCCCGAGTCCCAGGGGCGACATTTCTCCCTATGCTCCCAAGATAATGACCATTCACATCAACCCGGACAAGATCCGCGAGGTTATCGGACCCGGGGGCAAGGTGGTCCGCGCCATCCAGAGCGAGACCAACACCCGCATCGAACTCCAGGATGACGGGTCGGTCAAGATCGCGGCTCTCAACGAAGAAGACGGCCTGGCGGCCAAGGAGCAGATCGAGGCCATTGCCCTGGAGCCTGAAGAAGGCGTCATCTACGAGGGCAAGGTGGTCAAGACCACCGATTTCGGAGCCTTTGTTCAGCTGGCCCCGGGAACCGAGGGCCTGGTGCATATTTCCCAGCTGGCCAACCGCAGGGTCAACAAGGTGACCGACGTGGTCAAGGAAGGTGACGTGATCCGGGTCAAGGTGTTGGAAGTATCTCAGGACGGGCGTATCCGCCTGAGCCTCAAGGCCGCCGTCAAAGAGGAAAACCAGCGCCGTGGTAAGAAAAACCGTCCTCACTAACGGGGTCAAGATCGTATCCAAACAGATGCCCCATGCCAGGTCGGTCTCCATGGGGGTGTGGGTAAGTGTCGGCGCCAGGGACGAGTCCGAGCAGGAAAGCGGCCTGTCCCATTTCATAGAGCATATGATCTTCAAGGGCACGTCCAGGCGCTCTGCCTTCCAGATCGCCAAGGAGTTCGATGCCATCGGCGGTCAGACCAACGCTTTCACCTCCATGGAACATACCTGCTATCACGCCCGGGTGATCGACTCCCAGCTGGAAACCATGGTGGAGATCCTCTCGGACATCTTCCTCAATTCCCTTTTCGATCCGGCCGAGGTCGAGCGCGAAAGACCGATCATCTGCCAGGAAATAGGAATGGTGGAAGACTCTCCCGAGGAATACGTTCACGTGCTGTCGGGCCACAACCTCTGGGGCAGCCATCCTTTGGGCCGTTCGATCCTGGGTTCCAGGGAAAACGTCATCCGTTTCGATGCCGGCACCATCAAGGAGTTTTTCCGGCGTTTCTATCATCCGGAGCGGATCATCGTCTCGGTGGCCGGCAACGTGGATCACCGGCGCTTTGTCGACCTGGTGGGACCGGCCTTTGAAACCATTTCCTCCGGCGGCCCGTTGCCGCCCCGGACCACCCCTGTGGTCAGGGCCCGCATCCGGAGCCACCGCCGGGAACTGGAGCAGCAGCATATCTGCCTGGCGACCCTGGGCCTATCGGTTACCGATCCCCGCCGATTCGCCTTTTCCCTGCTCAACACCATTCTGGGCGGAAACATGAGTTCGCGGCTTTTCCAGCAGATCCGCGAGCAACGCGGCCTGGCCTATTCGGTCTACTCGTTCATGACTTCCCATGTCGATACCGGCATGTTCGGTGTCTACACGGGGGTCGACCCCCGTTATACCGGGGAGGCCATCGACCTGATGGTGGAATCGCTGCGCAACCTGAAGAACGAACCTGTGAGCGCCGACGAGCTGCGGGACGCCAAGGAATTTACCAAGGGCAATCTCCTGCTGGCCGCCGAAAGCGTCGACAACCAGATGGTCCGGCTGGCCCAGAACGAATACCATTTCAAGCGCTACATACCCCTGGACCAGGTGGTGGAACGGATCGAAGCCGTAACGGCAGAACAGATAATGGATCTGGCCGGGTATTTGTTCCGGGCCGAGCAGACCGCCCTGACCCTGCTGGGCCCGGCCGAAGACAGGCCGGCCTTCAGGCAGCAGCTGGAAACGGTTTAGGCGGCGGCCGGCCGGAAGATCTCCATGCGAAACGAAATCAGAATCAGAATCAGAAGATTGCGGCCTGACAGCGATGCCGATATTCCCCTGCCGCGATACATGACCGATCAGGCCGCCGGCATGGACATCCACGCCGCCGTCAGCCTGCCCCTGGTGTTGGAGCCGGGAAGGATCGCCCTGGTTCCCACCGGGTTTGCCATCGCCCTGCCTGAAGGTTTCGAGGCCCAGATCAGGCCCCGCAGCGGCCTTGCGGCCAGGTTCGGAGTCACCCTGGCAAACAGCCCGGGCACCATCGACGCCGACTACCGGGGGGAAATCAAGGTGGCCCTGATCAATCTGGGACCGGCCGCCCATACCATCAACAGGGGGGACCGGGTGGCCCAGATGGTGATCCAGCCGGTGTGCCGGGGACGCTGGGAGCTGGTCGATTCCCTGGAAGAGACGGCCAGGAACGGCGGCGGGTTCGGGCATACCGGCCGCTGAGCAAACCGGCCAAGGACCGAGGAGGATGCAGAAGTTGGGTACCCTGCCGGCAGGCCGGACCGTTGCCGCAGAAGCTGACGGGTTCCGGCCGGATGAGGCGCAAGACGCCTGCCTTGAAGTATGTGTCCTGGCAAGCGGCAGCAAGGGCAACGCAATTTACATCGCCAGCGGCGGATTCGCCATCCTGGTGGACGCCGGCCTTTCCGGGGTGGCCCTGCAGCGCCGGATGGCGGCCAGGGGGCTTGACCCGGCAAGTCTCGGGGCCATCGTGGTGACCCATGAACATTCGGACCACATCAACGGCGTGGGGGTCCTTTCCCGGCGTTTCAAGCTGCCCGTTCACATGAGCCGGCGTACCGCCGCCGCAGCCGCCGGGCAACTGGGCAAGATGGCCGAGCTCAACCATTTTTGCTGCGGGCAGGATTTCGACATCGGCCCTTTCCGGCTGCATCCCTTTTCCACCAGCCACGATGCCAGCGATCCGGCCGGTTTCACCATCAGCAACGGCCGGTACAAGATCGGTCTGGCCACCGATCTGGGGACAGCCACCGGCATGGTAAAGGTCCATCTCAGGGACTGCCACCTGCTGATCGTCGAAGCCAATCATGATCCGGAGATGCTTATTCAGGGTCCGTATCCCTGGCCTTTGAAACAGAGGATAAAAAGCCGCCTGGGGCACCTTTCGAATCCAGAGGCCATGGAGCTGATCGAGGCAGTATGTCACCGGCGGCTGAGACACGTCGTTTTGGCCCATCTCAGCCAAACCAACAACACACCTCAGATGGTCATTCAGACCTTGCACCAAAAGCTGGCCCACCTGACTTCGCGGATAGAATTTCACGTGGCCGGCCAGGATTGCGGCACGGATATGATCCGCCTGGAGTAGCGAAACAAAATACCCTGCCATCATGGAGGCACGCCATGGCCCTTTCGGTAGTCGACCTTTACCGGGATATCCTGCCCAAGACCAACTGCGGCGAGTGTGGTTTTCCAACCTGTCTGGCGTTTGCCAGCATGGTGGTCTCTGAAAAGCTGCCCCTGGAACGCTGCCCCCATCTTTCTGCCGAGACCATCGCCAAGTGCCGCCCGGAACTGGAAGAGCAGTACGCGCGGGGAAAATGGACCAGGCGCGATCCTGCCAAAGACGCCCTTGAATGGGCCCGCCGGAGGGCGGCCTCCATGGCCCCGGAAGACCTGCCCGGACGGATCGGCGGACGGCTGGCAGTCGATGCGGACGGCAACAAGGTCCTGGAACTGCCGTATTTCAACCGCCTGCTGTATGTTTATCCCGACAGGGTCGTGTTGCAAAATGGAGAAAGCCTGAACCGCTGGGAGCAGGTATTCATCTTCAACCATATCGCCCAGGGCGGAAGCAGCCTGCCGAGCGGGCAGTGGAAGAGCCTGGATCAGATCCCCAACACCATTTCAAAGGTCAAGTCGATGCAGGCCCACGTCCTGGAGCCGCTGGCGCGCCTTTTTTCAGGCCGCGGCAACCTGCTGGCAGAGGCGTCGGCCAGGCTGGGCGGCGAGCTGATCGATCAAAAGCAGTTCGGAGCCGATCTGGCGGCGGTCTTTCACCCCCTGCCCCGCATCCCGCTTTTGCTTCTTTTCTGGGACCGGGAGCCTGAAGAAGGTTTCGAGGCCCGGGTGTCGATTCTTTTCGATGGCACCATCGTCGAACATCTGGACATCGAGTCCATCATTTTCATGTGCGAGCGTCTGGCAGAGCTGTTGCAGGAAGAAGCCGGGGTTTTCTGATGCCCGTTAGCCGGGGCTGACTGTGGCGGGCACGGGGCCTTCAGCGCTTGCCGATCCGGTTATAGACCCTGTCCATTTCATTTTCAGTCAGGCCGGATATTGGCAGCGGCGGCAGGATGAAGGCCGACAGGGAAAGAAACTTGGCCATAACGCCGATGAAATGTTCCAGGTCCTCAAAGTCGGAACGGAGGTAGCGCTGGAGAATTTTGAGCCCTTTTTTCCGGGAATACTGGAAAAAGAAGTACTGCCTGTCATCCAGGGCACATCCCCTGTATCCGCTGGCATAGGCTTTCAGAACGAGCAATTCCATTGTTTCAGCCCTGCCCGCCGCAGGCCGGGGCCGGGTTAGGCCCTGTTGCCATGTCCGCCGCAACCGGTCTTGGTGGCAAGAGTTTCCGAAAACAGGCGGTGATAGTAAAGGACTTTGGCAATGTACTTCTGAGTGGCCTTGAAAGGCGGAATCCCCTTGTATTTGAGAACATACTTGGCGCCCGCATTGTAGGCGGCCAGGGCCAGCTTGACATCACCGCCGAAGCGGTCCAGCAGCTTGCGCAGGTAGCGGACCCCGTATTCTATGTTGACGGCCGGCTCGAAGACATCGTCGAGTCCGAATTCCTTTACGGTTACCGGCATCAGCTGCATCAATCCCATGGCGCCCCGCTTGGAGACCGCCTTTGGGTTGAACCCGGATTCGGCCAGGATGATGGCCTTGATCAGGGCCGGATCCACCTGGTGGGTTACGGCGGCATGGAAAATGATTCTGTCCAGCCGGTCGAGCTCGTTGCGGTCTTTGGGCGTGATCTGTACCCGGTCTGCGGGTTGATTTGTCTGGATGAGATCCGTTCTGGGAGCCGACGGCGCCCTGAAATAGATCTTGGGAGATCCGACAGCCTGGCGGTTGGGAGGGCCGAAGGCCGGTGCCGGCAGGACCACCACCAGGGCTCCTATGGCCAGGGTCATGCTGAGGGCCAGGATGGACAGCCAGGGATAGGCGGGCTCACGCCGCTTTTCCCCTGTCCGGGTTCCGGGCCGCAGCCCGGGTTTGATGGTTGTGTCTGACAGGTTGATTCTTATCATGAGTCTTCCGTTGAGATTTGTTCGTTGCAGCCGGGTTTTACCCGGGCTTGTTTTTTACGGCCGGGGCTGACAGTAAAAGCTAATACCGGTCATTTGGCTTGTCATCCTGTTTCTGTCCCTTGAGCGGCAACCTCCATGCCAGGGACCCATGATTTTTGTAACGGCCTTCAATTCATGGAAGAACCCGGGAAGCTTACCCGTTGAAAACGGGATTTCGATCATAGTGAGACCCCGGCTGACTCTCAAAAAGACAACCGCCTGTCCGAAGACAGACGGCCGGTTAGCAATCGGGTTGTCTGGATGCCGAAAATTAAAAGGATGATCGGTTTCCCCGCTGCCTATTGCAATATTACGGCAACTGGCTTGTCCTTATTGTTGTTCTGTTTTCCGGGACGCCAGGTATCTTTGGGCGTCAGGATCTCCCAGGCTGGCGGCTTTTTCGAAGTCCTGCAGGGCCTGATCCTCGCGTCCGGCCATCAGCAGTACTCTTGCCCGGCCATAATAATAGACGGCCATATCTGGCACAAGTTCGATGGCTTTGTCAAGGGCTTTGAGGGCCTGATCGTACTTTTCAAGTTCGCCGTAAGCCAGCCCCATATTGAAGTAGGCCGCGCTCATGTCCGGCTGCCTGGCAATGGCTTTGCGGTAATATTTTATGGCGCCTTTGTAGTTGCCGTATGTGGCCAGCAGGTTTCCTTTTTCCACCATTTCAGCCGGGGAAAGGGGGCGCTTTACGGTCTTGGGCTTTTGGGCCGGCCGCTTTCGCCCGGTTTGGGGAGTCGATTTGTCGGCCGCTGATTTGGCAGCCCGGGCCATGTCACTGAAAAATGAGGAAATGGCTCGGAGATCCTTGAGGGCGATTACCGTTTTACCGGAAAGGCTGCCGCCGCCGGCTGAAATTTCGCTGACTATCCTGCCCAGGCCGGCGGGCACCCGGGGCTCCAGATCCTGAAAGGGGACCATGTCGGCGATATAGTCCAGATAGGCTTCCGTATCCACACTGTAGCGGGCAAGCCACGGAGGGGCGGGAGACGGCCGGGCGTTTTTGACCCGGGAGACCAGTTTCGCCAGCCGGGCGTCGTCCGGAGCGCTGACAAGCATATCGTTTACCACCGTCATTCTGGCCGGATAGCGTATCATCTTCACAGGCTCTTTGCCGGAGGCGTTTTGGCAGCCGGGCACGGGCATCATCGGAATGCTCATTTCAACGCCATAGACCGGCAATCCGCGGACCCGGCTGTCAGTCGTTCTGATCCAGAGTTTTTCATCCGGCTCCAGGCCCTGCTTTGCGAGCATTTTCCGGACCGATCCCATGTAGTTTTCGAGCCACGGCAGGTAGACATCCTCGATAAAGGCGGGCGCATTTTCCTTGTCTTTGAGCACTGTTACGGTTTCGGCTGCGATCCGGTCGCCGTTAAAGGATACGCTTCCGGCCATCTCGCCGGTGAAAGCTTTGACAAGGGAGATCAATTCCTGAAAATCCAGGCCGCTTTTACTGTAGACCGGCTCCAGCAGGGGGAGGAACAGATTGAGCAGCCCTTCGGCGTCGAAGGCTCGGGAAGCAAAGCTGATATGGCCGTCCAGGTTCATGCCGGCAAGCCGCCATGATTGGGCGGCGGATGTGAAGACGGCGGCAACTTCTGTCTGCGCAACGGCCCTGGCTTCAAAGAGGCCGGTGAGATTTTTGTCGTCGGCATCCAGGGCCAGGGTCAGATTGTCCACCTGCTCGGCCAGCTGAAGCATGCCCTGGAGCATTTGTTTGAGATCGCGGGGCTCCACGGCTCCGGGTTCTGCCCGGGAATCGGAAGCCATGGTGTCGAGTTTGAGCATCTGCTGGGCGATGCGGTCTTTGTTCTGGCGGATTATTTGCGCCGGGGAAATTTCCAAAGAGACCAGGGGCTGGTCCGGCCGGGCTGATGCCTTTTCAAGGGCCTGGAGGTTTTCAGGTGTTATTTCAACCGGTTTTCCGGGAGGAAGCCCTATCAGGTAGTAGTCCGGTCCCTGTTCGGCCCCGAATCTGTTCTTGAATTGTTCGTTTGTCTCCAGAAAAGGTATATAAACGGTGGCCACCGGTTCGGCTCCGGAAGTATCGACCCCCAGCACTATGGCCCGCCGGTCGTCGATCCAGGAGGTTCCCTGCAGCATGCTCCTGATCATGGCAGACGGCAAGGGGCCGGAAGCGGAGTCGCCTTTCCGGACCATCTGATCCATCAGGTCGAGAACCTGCCCGACGCGGTGCACTTTCAGCAGTACGGTCAGGCCCAGCTCGTTCTGGGCCAGGGCCGGTTCATTGCCAAAAGGGCCCGGGGCAAACAGTGCCAGCACAAGTGATACCAGGATGGTGTTGCGCAACATTCTCATGGGGTTTCCTCCATGTTGTCCATGGCAATTTGCCGTGCTTTCAAAAAGAGCGGCGCATCAATGTATCGACCATTATTGTTTACACCCAAATCGACCTGTTGTCGAGGCCGCCGGATGATTTTGTCTTGACATTGCCGGCGGGGCAATGTTAGGTGGCTGATCTGTTAGAGGCACGTAGCTCAGGGGGAGAGCGCTACCCTGACACGGTAGAGGTCAGCAGTTCAAATCTGCTCGTGCCTACCAGCTACCAAAGGAGCGGCTTGCCGCTCCTTTTTTTATTCGGTGTGAGATTCTTTTCACATCTTTTGCCACCTGATTTTCCCACCTGCGGGGCGCCTGTTTGGCATCACATTGAAATTACACGTAAAGCGCGGGAAAGTGCCCGTGGCATATATCTTGATATGCAACAAGATGGACAACATTGCGCCATGATTTTCAACACAAAGCTTGCCGGAGGGCGTGGTTTGGACCATGTGAGCAACTTAGAACGCCGTTCGGGGCGGGACCGGCGCCGGAACCCGTTGCCCGGCCTGCGGTACATGTGGGGCCGGGGCCGGCGGCTCAACCTGCGCCGCAGGTCCGACCGCCGCCGGCCGGCGGTTCTGGACCGCTATACGGAAGGGATGTTCGCCGGCATCATCGGGGTTCTGGCTCTCAGCATTCTGGATGCGGCCCTTACCCTCCTGCTGATTGACAACGGGGCCGTGGAACTCAATCCGGTCATGGCCTACTTTTTGTCCCGCGGCCAGGTGGCCTTCATCGGGGCAAAATACCTCTTTACCAGCACTTCCGTCATTCTGGTGCTTTTATGCAGCCATGTTTTCATTCAAAAACCCGGCATCTACCTTCGCAGCCTGCTGAATTTCTTCATCGGCTGTTTCGGCCTGGTAGTCGTTTGGGAGCTTATCCTGATGTACAGATACGTTCTGTGACCGGCAAGTGACGCTTTTCGGCGATCCGCCGCATCCTTTCCCGCAAATATCGTTCAGCCGTGTGCAGTTGCCGGAGGCCGGCCCGGTTTGCATTGCTCCTTTCCAAACCGGGCGTTTGGTGATAAATTTTTCGGCATGGAGATGCCGGTCTTTCAACAAAAGGATTGAATCATGCGCAAAGTGATCGCCACGGCAGCCGTGTGTTGGGTCTTGTTCCTTGCCCCGGACAAATTACAGGCCGCGTCACCCGCACAGGTGTTTCGTCAGGTTGCACCGGCGGTGGTGGTCGTCTATGTGGAGACCGCGCCGGGCAGGGGACGGGCGGGCACCGGCTCTGTCATCAGTCCGGACGGTTATGTCCTAACCAACGCCCACGTGGTGAAAGACGCCTACCGGGGCAGGATTACCCTTTTTCTCAAACCCAGGCACCTTACAGGGGTGCTGTCTCTCGATCTTAGCCGGCGTCATGAGGGTCGCCTGGCCGCCATGGACGAGGCCCTGGATCTGGCCCTGATAAAAATGAACGCTCCGCCGCCCGGACTGGCCGTGGTCCGGTTCGGCGACTCGTCGCAGGTGGAAGTGGGAGACGCCGTCCTGGTGATCGGTCACCCGGAACAGGGAGGCCTGTGGAGCCTTACCCGGGGTATTATAAGTGCCCGCCGGAGCAATTACGGAGGCGTCAGGGGCAAAGACGTCTTTCAGACCGATGCCGGGATCAACCGCGGCAATTCAGGCGGTCCCCTCCTGGACAGTTCAGGCAAGATGGTGGGTATCAACGCCATGATCGCCCGCAAGGCTGCCGACGGGCTGACCATTACCGATGTCAATTTTGCCATCCAGTCGCAGGTGGCCTTGAAATGGCTCGGCAAGACAGGGGTTGTCCGGGTCAGTGCCGCTGCCGGGCCGGCCGGATCTGGAGGGCATGGTGAAAAGCCGGCCGGCATTGCCCGACACAGCCCGCCGCCGGAGATTGCGAAGGAAGGGCGGGTCCGGACAGAATCCGGTCCGGCCGGGGCAGATACGGGCGCCGGCGGCGAATCACGTGCGCCCGGCAAAGAGGCGCTTGAAAAAAAGCCTGAAGAGGCACCTGCAAAAAAACCTGTGGAAAAAAAGATTCTCACCAGGCTGCGCCCATACAAGATGGACGAGCTGGAACGGGAGATAAGGGAAATGGAAGATTTCATGCAGGAAATGCGTGGGATCATGGATGAATACAAACATCGCAGTCAAAGGAGAATGCAATGAAACTCAAGTCAGCTTTTCTGATACTGACGGTCCTGTTTGCAGGCCTGGCCCTGATGACGGGATGCAGTTCATCCACCAGGCACATGAAAGGCCCCAAGTGGGTCTGGAAAGGCAGCGGCGCCTTTGATGAGGATGCGGGCAAGGTTTTTTACGGAGTGGGCATCGCTTCGGGTATCAAGAACAGGGCCCTGCTCAGGTCTACGGCCGACAACCGGGCCCGGGTCGAGGTCGCCAAGGTGCTCGAAACCTACGTGGCAGCCCTGGCCAAGGATTACATGGCATCCACCACGGCCGGTGACATGACCGCCTCGTCAGAGGAACAGCACGTCGAGCAGGCCCTGAAATCCTTTACCAAGGCCACCCTGCACGGAGCCACCATCGTCGATCACTGGGTGGATCCGGACGACGGCACCATGTTTTCTCTTTGCAAGCTGGATCTGGCGGCCTTCAAGGAGACCCTGGACAACTACCGCGAGCTGGACGGCAAGGTGCGCGATTTCGTGCGTGAAAACGCCGAGCGCCTCCATTCCGAACTGCGTGACATGGAACGGCAGCGGCCCTAGGGTGGCGAGAAAATCATTGCGATAAGCCGGACTCTGTGCCGTCGTTTGCAAAACCGGCTGCAGGTTATGGCCTGCAGCCGGTTTTGCGTTGGCCCAATGATCACAATATAATTTATGAACAGCATTCAAATTGTCCTTGAGCAAAATGGTCAAAGCATGTTTAATACATCGAGGATGTTTGCCGATTACCGGGGGTTTGGCGTGCCGGTGCGTTGCAGGTGCCCGGGGACAAGGCGCGAAGCGGGCCGCGGATTGCCGTCGCCCGCGGTGGACTTGCAAAAGAGGGGAAGCAGATGGGGACCAAAGCCAAGGATATAATGGAAAAGGAATTTCCCACCATTTGTGCCGCCGCCCGTCTGACCGAGGCCATAGAGCTGATCAGAAAGGCCGGCAGCAAAGGCCGGAGGGTGTTCGGCCTGATGGTGGTGGATGGAGACAACAAGCTGGCGGGAATGATCTCCATGTACGATATCCTGCTTTATTTGAGGCCCAAGCATATTCACATCTGGGGCAACATGGAAGATATCGACGTGGAAGGCGTGATAACCGAAGCCTGCCGCAGTATTGCCTCGGTTCAGGTGGGTGATCTGATGAGCAGCGAAGCGGTCACCATCGGCCCGGAAGCCCATATAATGATGGTCCTGGATGTTATGATCAAAAAACACATACGCCGCCTGCCGGTCGTCCGGGGCGATGAAATCCTGGGCATCGTCTATATTTCGGATCTGTTCAACCACTTGCTCGGACGTTTGCCGGAGCCGGAGAAATAACCGATGGCGGTTTCAGAAAAGCGCACTTTGGCCGGACTGGACGTGCGCCAGGCCATGAGGCGGCAACTGGTGGCCTTGAATGTGAATTCAAAGATTCACCAGGGGATAAACACCTTGATCAAATACAAGGTCAATGCGGTTTTGCTGACCGATGACAAGGGCAGGCCCGAAGGGGTGGTCTCCAAGACCGATGTCATGGGGGCCTACTACGCCCAGCTGCCGCTGGACAGTCCCCTGAGCTTCATAATGAATGCGCCCCCCCATTACTGCATGATCTCCGATTCCCTGGAAGACGCCCTGGAGCAGATGCGCGGGCTGGGAATCTACAGACTCTATGTCAAAGACCGGCGCCGGGAAGTAGTAGGCGTGCTGGCATATCCGGACATAGTCGGACTGCTTTACAGATTTTGCCATGACTGTAAATTCAGCCGTCTGGCCGGAAGCTCGATCCAGAAGCTGGCCGCCAATGGAAACTATCTCAAAGTGCGGGACGTAATGACGGCTTCGGTGGAAGTGGTGGACCAGGGGGCCGAGCTTTCGGCCGTCATGGAGGTGCTCACCGCCCACAGGTTCGGGGCCGTACTGGTGGTGGCCGAAGGCGGCCGTCCGGCGGGAGTCATATCCAAGACCGATTTGATCCTGGCATACCGTCACGGTTTGGGCCAGGCCGAAAAGGCATCCGTGATAATGTCGAGCCCGGTGCGCAGCTGCCGGAAGGACCAGTGGCTGGAAGAGGCCATCCGGAGCATGATTTTATCGGACATCCACAGGCTCTTCGTGCATGAAGAAAGGGCTGACGACATCGTCGGAGTGTTGTCCCTTTCAGATGCCGCCCGGGCCAGATCCGGTTCCTGCCAGGCCTGTGTCTCCAGCCGTATCAACGTCGAGAGCTGATTGCCCGGGCACGGCTTTGATCCTTGTCCGTCCCTGCTTGCGCCTCCGGGAGGGCGCGGTTCCGAACATGGGGGGGCAAGTACGAGATTGCGGTCATGGCCGGTTTTGCAGTCAAGATTCTCAAGTCCTTTGACAAGCGGTCCGATTTGACATAATTAAGCCCGATCTATTATCGTCCAGGGGTGAGCGTTTCGAATTTCGGTAATGCGTACACGATAAACGCTCGGTTCAGGATCGGGAAAGAGGCTGCCGGATACCGGGTTGCAGCCGGAGCCAAGCACAAAGTACAGGGACAGAGAATCCAGATGCAACGACCAGAAAAGGGCACCCCGGCCAACGGCCAGGCATCGGTCAAGGAACTGCTTTCGGGCACCCGGCCCCACAAGCGGCTCAATCAGTGGCTGGCGACCGGTATCTGCGGCAACGATATAACCAGCTCCTGCCTTTACGTCTCCGCCATCGCAGCGGTCTATGCCGGAGCCCTGGCGCCGCTTGTCCTGATGCTGGTTATCGGTGTTCTGTATCTTTACAAAAAGGTCTACACCGAAGTGGTGGAGGCCCTGCCCTTAAATGGCGGCACCTATAACTGTCTGCTCAACAGCACGTCAAAGTTCGCCGCCGCCATGGCCGCCTGTATGACCATCCTGTCCTACGTGGCAACGGCCGTGATTTCGGCCAAGACAGGAATTGAATACCTGCATACCCTGTTCCCCCAGCTCGATATCCTGACCGGCACCATCACCGTCCTGGGCTGTTTCGCCGCCCTGGCCATTGCCGGAATTACCGAATCGGCGGTTGTGGCCCTGACTATCTTCATCTTTCACATGAGCGTGCTGGCGGTTTTCTGCCTGATCGGATTTTCCAAGGTGCCGGGCGATTTTTCGATTTTCAAGGCCAACCTGGCCCAGATTCCCACCGGCTCCAACCTTGTGATGGCCTTGTTTCTCGGTTTTTCAGCCGCCCTGCTGGGTATCAGCGGTTTCGAAAGTTCGGCCAATTTCGTGGAGGAGCAGGATGTGGGCGTGTTTCGCAAGACCCTGCGCAACATGCTTGTCGCCGTGGCGGTGATCAATCCCCTGACCTCGATTCTTTCTTTGATGATGCTGCCGCTGGCCAAGATCGTGGTGGCCAAGGACTACCTGCTTTCGGAGATGGCCGGCATGATGGGCGGCCAGGTTTTCAAGACCGTGCTGGTGATAGATGCTGCCGCGGTACTGGCCGGCGCGGTTCTGACCTCTTTCGTCGGCGTGACCGGCCTGGTGCAGCGGATGGTCCTGGACCAGTGCCTGCCCCAGTTTCTGCTCAAGCAGAACCGGCGGGGGACCTGCCACCGGATCATCATCGCCTTCTTTTTCCTGTGTTCCTCCATCATGATCGTCACCGGCGGCAACCTTCTGGCCCTGGCCGGGGTCTACACCATCTCTTTTCTGGCCGTCATGACCCTTTTCGGTCTGGGCAACGTGCTGCTGAAAATCCGGCGCAGTGAACTGAAGCGGACCTACCGGGCCGGATGGGCCACCATTATCCTGGCCGTTACCGCCACCAGCGCGGGCATTGTCGGCAACATCATCATCGACTACAGAAACCTGATCTACTTCATGCAGTATTTTATTCCCACCGCTCTGCTGGTGGTCCTGATGTACCTGCGGATACCGATCCTGCGCACCCAGCTTCAGCTGCTCAACAACCTGATCGCCAAAATCCTGATCCTGCGAACCAAGGTGGTCGACATGATAACCGCCATCACCAACCAGCAGGTGGTGCTCTTTACCCGGGGCGCCGAGCTGCGCAGGCTTCATTCGGCCTTCGATTACATCCGGACCAACGAATCGAGCCGCTCGATCATTGTTTTCCATCTCTACCCCAGCCCCGAGCTGGACCAGTCCGAGCAAATCAAGGAATCCCTGAAGATTCTGGAAAAAATTTTTCCGGAGTTTCAGATCACCTTCCACGCCCGTCAGGGCAAATTCGGACCTCAGATCATCCAGCAGGTATCCAAGGAGTTCGGGGTGGCCACCAACAATATCTTCATCGGAGCTCCCGAGCAGAAGCACTCTTTTTCCATTCAGGACCTGGGCGGGGTAAGGGTTATTTTCTGATTTTTCCGGCCGCCCTAAACTTTCAAAGCCTCCTTCCGATATTAGAAACAACGTACAATTTAAATCCGGCCGCCGGCAAACCTTCCGGTGTCCTGAAAGATTATCGTTATTGCCATGGAAAAGAGCATAAAGACAAGGTTTCTCAGGGTGGTGGTCATCATGGTGACTGCCGGGATGACCTTGTCCGCGGCCGTGGCCTACTGGATTTCCAGTGATGCCCTTTTCAAAGAAGCCGAACACGCGATGCAGGAAATGACGGCCATCATGGCCGAAGGGATGTCCGAGTGGATCGACAACCGCGAGACAGAGATGCTCAACTGGTGCCGCGAAAGCCTGATACTGCAGGCGATTGAAGATTCCGGGGCCGGCAGCATCGCCCGTCGCAAGCTAAATGGCCGCTTCGTGAACCTGGTGGCGGCCTATCCCGCTTTCGACAGCCTGGCCCTGGCCGACAGAAGCGGGAAAGTGGTGGCGGCCTCCAATTTTTTTACAACCAAACAGGACGACATCGGGACCAAGGATTTTTTCCGGCAGGCCATCGAAGGCAATATTTCTTATTCTGAACTTTTCACAAGCCCGGACAGCGGAAGACCGGTTTTTGTGATAGCCGTTCCGGTTGTCAACGAAGATTTCAATTACACCGGCGTGCTGGCAGGGTACGTCAATTTCGAGGATTTCAGCGGTCATTTCATGAAGATGGAATTGGGCCAGCAGGACGACCGGGTCCTGATCTACGATAGCCGGGCCAGGCTGCTTGCGGCTTCGGTCCTTGATTCGGATCCCAATCCGCAGCAATTGGGGACCTGCCTCGAGATAGGCAAGTTCAGGTCGCTTACCAAGGGAATGTTCACATGGACGTGCCACGGCAGGCGCCATATAGTGTCGGTGGCCACGGTTGCCCAGACGGGCTGGAGAGTGGCCGTGGCCTCTCCGGAAGAAGAGCTTCTGGCGCCGGCCAGGAAGATCGGCCTTTACAGTGTGGGCATTATCCTGCTGGTCAATCTTTTGTCGGTCTACGCCATTGCGGCCCTGTATCGCAGGTTGATCTGGACACCGCTCCAGACTTTGATAAGGGGCATCAGCCAGTACGGAGAGTCGGGCAGTTACGACAGGATCGAGCTTGACACCCGGGACGAATTCGCCCTGCTGGCCGAGGCTTTCAACCAGATGGCCGCCCGCCTGCAGGCATCCACCGTCTCTCTGGCCGAACTGGAAAAAGCCAAGCGCCGCTTTCAGGACGTGGCCGCCACCACCGGGGACTGGATCTGGGAGACAGATCAAAACGGCGTGTTTACCTATGCCAGTCCGGCGGTTGAAAAAATCCTGGGCTATCCGCCGGAGAAGGTTGTGGGAACCAAGTTCAGCGATTACCTGGACCGGGAAGGGCTTGAGATCTGGAAGAAGGAAATCGGTCCGGCCATCGAGGAGGTCCGTTCCTTCAAAGAGAAAGTGATTCCCCATCGCCATGCCGATGGCCGGCGGGTATGGGTGGAGATCAGCGGAACGCCCATCAAATGGTATTTCGGGTTCGTTTCCGGTTTCAGCGGCGCCGCCCGTGACATAACCCAAAGGATCAAGGACAGGCAGGATCTTGAGGCCGCCAAGCTGGCGGCTGAAAAGGCCAACCGGGCCAAGAGCGCCTTCGTGGCCAACATGAGCCATGAAATCCGCACTCCCATGAACGGTATCATCGGCATGACCAACTTCCTGCTCGAAACCGACCTTACGCCCGAGCAGCGTGAATACGCCAAGCTGGTGGAACAGAGCGCCGAGAACCTGATGATAATCATCAACGATATTCTCGATTTTTCCAAGATAGAAGCCGGCAAGCTGGAACTGGAGACCATAGATTTCGACCTGCGCAACGTGGTGGAAGAAACGGCCCAGCTGTTGTCGACCAAGGCCCATGAGAGAGGGCTCGAGATGGCGGTACTGGTGGATCCCCGGGTTCCGTCCATGCTCCGCGGGGATCCCAGCCGGTTGAGGCAGATATTGATGAACCTGGCCGGCAATGCCATCAAGTTCACGGAAAAGGGTGAGGTCAACATCCGGGTTGAGCTGGAGAAAGAAGATCAGGATCAGGTCACCCTCCGTTTCCTGGTCAAAGATACCGGTATCGGCATTCCCGCCGAGAGGATGGACAGGCTCTTCAAGGCCTTTTCCCAGGTGGATTCATCTACAACCAGGCGCTATGGCGGCACCGGACTGGGGTTGACCATCAGCAAGAAGCTGGTGGAAATGATGGGCGGCCGCATCGGGGTCGAAAGCGTTGAGGGCCAGGGGTCGGTGTTCTGGTTTACGGCCGAATTTTTACGCCAGCCCCGGGCCGCGGAAAAAATCCGCCAGATTCCGGTCGATATCGGCAGCAAGCGGATTCTGGTGGTCGATGACAACGCCACGAACCGGGAAGTTCTGTCGACCTACCTGCGGTCCTGGAAATGCCGCTTTGAAGTGGCCGGCAGCGGCCCCGAAGCCCTCAAGATGATGCACGAGGCCGTGGAAAAAGGCGATCCTTTCCACCTGGCGATAATAGACTACATGATGCCGGAAATGGACGGCCACTCCCTGGGCCTTGCCATCAAGGCCGATCCCCGGCTTGCCGGAATCCTCATGGTCATGCTGACCTCCCACGGAATCCGGGGGGATGCCGAACGGATGAAAAAAGCCGGGTTTGCGGCCTATCTGAGAAAGCCCATCAAACAGTCAGTTCTCTACGATTGCCTGGTGACCGTGATAAGGGGCCAGACCGCAGACGGGCAGAAGTCTTCCGGCCCGCTGATAACACGTCACAGCATCAATGAGCAGCGCCGCAAGGACGCCCGGATACTGCTTGCCGAAGACAATCTGGTCAACCAGAAGGTGGCCCTGAAGATGTTGTCCAATTTCGGCTATACCGCCAAGGTGGCCAAAAGCGGCAAGGAGGTCGTCGATCTGCTGCGCAGGGAACATTTCGACCTGGTTCTGATGGATGTCCAGATGCCGGAAATGGACGGGTTGGAAGCCACCCGCATGATACGGGCCGGCAACGGAGTCCTGGACCCGGATGTGCCGATCGTGGCCATGACGGCCAATGCCATGAAAGGCGACAAAGAGAGATGCCTTGAAGCCGGAATGAACGATTATATTTCCAAGCCTGTCAAGCCGAAGAAATTGCAGGAGAAAGTCGAAAAATGGATCAAATCTGCAGGTGCCGATGCCGATTCCCCTCCGCATGATGGGACCGATGACCGGGCAGACGGTCAGTCCAAGGCCGCTGTTTGAATGTTGCCGGATTCTTACCGGCGGCAAAGACTTGAAGCTGACCGCAATGAAACACGGTCAAAGCCAGCCCCGGGCACCGGAGCAGCGCCATGGAGCCGGAGCAGCCGCTGTTGTTGCACCGGTTGTTTTTATCCCGCCGCCGGCAAGTTGATGCTCATGCTGCTTGACCCCGCCCGGGGGGGTTGATATGGATATATTGACCCGGCCGGACTCCGGCAGAACGGATCGTTGCCAGTGCGGCACGTTTGCCCGGTACGCCGGAGAGTTGTCTACTAAATCTGTATGGGTGCCTAAAACTTGAAGATCGATAAAACCGCCAGCCAGCAGCAGGGCCGTACCGCCGTAGGCTCAGGAGAGCGGACCGCCGGATTGGATCGTCAAAGGCTGCGTCCGGGAGGCAATCTGCCGGAGCGTTATGCCATCCGTAAGGTTGAGGGCGAACAGGTGCTGGTGTGTCTGGAGGCTCCCAATCTCAACGTTCACATCGATCCCGAACTTTCCCTTTCTGCGTCGGTGGCCCGCAAGTCCCCGCCGGGCACCATTTTCCTCGACGGTGTCGCCCAGTGCGAACCCTTCATGGATCACGAACGCAAGGTATACAACTTCGATCATCATGAAGGATGCGTCCGCGCCTTTACCATGGCCACCTGCGAGCAGGCCCTGATAATGCACATGAAGGGCCTGGACCTCAGGGGGCAGCAATGGCACATTTTTGCCAACGAGCCTGACCTGGACACCATCCTGGCAATCTGGATCCTGCTGAACCATCTGCGGCTGGAAGAACGCGACGGTATCCAGCGCCGGACCTTGTTTGCCCTGGTGCGCCTGGAGGGTGTCATCGACGCCCTGGGCCTGGAGATGAAAGAGCTGGCCGCCCTGCCGCCGGAGCTGTTGCGCAAGCTCCAGAGGCTGATCGATTTTTTGAGGGCCGATGAGATCGCCCTGAAAAAGGACGGCTTGTGGGAAGAGACCGACATGCTCCAGTATGCGGTCAAGGTTCTCCACAAGCTGGATCAGGTTCTCTACAAAGCCAGTGATTTTGCCGACTATAAAGGGATCGAGGAGCTGGCCTGTGTCCAGATCAATCAGCAGCGATTGGCCGTGGCGGTCAAGTCCGACCAGGGCATCTATGAAATCGAGCCACATCTCAACAAGCTATATGGCGGGCGGCTGGGAGTGGTTTTCCTGAAAAAAGGCCCCGGCGCATACACTGTCCGGAAGATGGACCTGTTCATGCCGGTTGATCTTCAGGAGGTTTACGACTGGCTCAATTTCATCGATCCGGCGGTAAGATGCCGCGCCCGTAATAAATGGGGCGGTTCCGGCGAAATCGGCGGCTCGCCGCGTGAAAGCGGCACGCATCTGAGCGCCCAGCAGATCGTGGAGGCATGCAGACATGCCATGAACCGGCCGACGCTCCTGACCATGGCTTATCGTTTTCTGCTGGTGGCGGCCCTGACGGCAGCCATTGCGGTGTCGGCCCATGAGATCAGTCTGACCTGGCAGCCTGCCAGGTGGTTGTCTGTCAAGGCGGCGGGGCAGTTCTGGCAGACGCCGGTTTTCGGATTCGCAGCCGCCCTGCTCGTTCTCAGCGTTTTGGGATTGCTCGTGGCCGCCAGGGGCCGGAGCTGGCAGTTCGGCCTGGCGCTGCCGTGCGAACCCAGCGGAGTGTGGCTTTTGCCCCTGGCCCTGGTCTCCGGTGCCGCAGGCGGGGTTTGGGCTCCTGCCGATGCGATTGCGAAATTGGACGGCGGCGGGATCGTAATCCTGGCCGGATTGGTACCGCTTGCCATGGAATGCCTGTTCCGCGGCCTGGCTCACGGGCTGTTGGCCCAGTCGGCCCGTATCCAGAGGGCCGACGGCCCCTGGTTCATCTCCTGGCCGGCCCTGGGATCGGCGGTTCTTTACACCGGCATGATGACCGCCCTTGCCTTTACCAGCCTGGGCTGCTGCAGCCAGCCCATGAATTCTTTCAACCTGGCCCGCGTCGTGACCGGATCGGCCGTTTTCGCAATCGTGACGGCGATGATCCGGGAGCGCTTCCAGAGCCTGCTGCCGACCGTGCTTGTTCATGCGGTGGCGGTTGCGGCGGCACTGGGGGTCAATCTCTTGCTTGCCGCCTTTCAATGATGATGGCCGCCCCGGCGTTGTTACTCCTTTATTTTCGAAAAACCGGGTATCAGGGTCTGGGTGCTTATCACCCCGCTGATCTGGCGGATGTTGTCCTGAACGAAATGGGCGATGATTTCAGAATCCGAGGCCAGCAGGTCGCGGGTAAGGACTATTTTCACGATCAGGTCGACATCGCCGTGGACCGAGTGGATTTCCCTTACCTCTTCCAGGGCAAAAAGCTTGTCCATTATCCGGTTTTCGTTGCGTGCCCGGATGTTGATCAGGACAAAAGCCGTTACCTGGCGCTTCATTTCAGGGTATTCGAATTCTTTTTTCTCTGCCATTTTTTTTCGGAACTCCTCCATGTCCTTGGGAATCAGGCGGTCGATGCCGATTCCGTACTTGCGTTCCTGCCCCCTGGCCCATTGCTGGTGAGAAATATAGGCGTAAAGGTCGTCCGGGGTTCTGCCTGTAAAACGGGAGATCAGATTGCCCTTTTCGATTATGGTCCGCAAAGGACGGTAGATTGTACGATACCAGTCGGAAGCGGCGTTTTTGAACGACACGGGACCTTCATGGGCGCTTTCAAGGCAGCGGCGATGTTCCTCGATTTGAGCCGCCAGCAAATCGTATTGACCCAGTTCGGTCAGCTCTATGGTGTTTGACAGGCCGGTTTTGTCGTGGAAGGCTGTTTTTTCCCGGTAGAGGATATTTTCCAGGGTGTTTTTGGATGGAATGAACTCCAGTATCCGGGCCTCGATCTGCCTGCGGCCCAGTTGTCTGGAGGCGGCTATGCGATGGTTGCCGTCCAGGACATAATATTCGTCCTTGATCTGATATAGTTTGACCGGCGGAAGCTTGCGGCCCTGACGCATCAGGGCCTTGACCCGTTCCAGCCGTTCACCGGGCAGGTGCTGGCGGGGCCGGAAACTCCGGTCAAAATCGTGGTAGCGCCCGACGCTGCCCACGATCCGCTCCAGGGCCACGGTTTTCACCCCACGCTCGATGGTTTCGAAGGCGCCCTGGCTGAGCCGGTTTTCTTCGAAAGATTTTGCCTGCTTTTGGCGTGGGCCGCGAAGCTTATTTATCCAGGCCAGCAGGGGTGATGTGGAGGAAAAAGTGCCCATAGCAGTTGATCACCTGTGTTTGCCCGCACAAAGTGGCTCTTTGGGCCGGATCCTTGAAATCGGCATGGATGTGGCCATGCAGCCAGAAGCGCGGTTTATGCTGCTCTATGACCTTGTGGAAACAATTGAAACCCTTGTGGCACCGGTCGGCCCGGTCGTGGACATGACGCGGTGGGGCATGGGACACGACGATGTCTATTTTGCCGGCCCGTTTCAGCCCCGGCTTGATCCGGCGGATTATCCGTTTCATTTCAATGTCCCGGTACTGGGCGGGCCCTCCGTTGTACCAGCGCGATCCTTCCAGACCGGCCAGGATCAGTCCGCCATGCTCGATCACCCTGGCGTGCAAGTTGGTGCAACCGGCCAGGCTCCGGTGTGGATAGCGCAGGTCGTGATTTCCCCGCACATAGAAGACCGGCGCCCGGAAACGGCGGCCCAGCCGGTACAGGTATTCCGGAGGAAGGTCGCCACAGCCCAGAATCAGGTCGACCGCCGGCCGCCGGTTGTCAGGGCCGTTTACCAGATCCTCCACCACGATATCGGAAACAGCCAGAATCTGCATGACAGCGACTATATCCCATCGGGGCCGGCTTTGCAAAAGCATAAGGTATGGCAGCCGCTTTACGAAGCCGGCACGGCTGACAGGTCGATAAAAAATTGAAGCCGTCAGATGTTTTGACAATAATTACTTTCTAAATTAGAATGGCTTGATTCATAAAGTAATTTCATATTGACGATCTTGCCGGGGGGATTTTGACTTGATTGCCCCAGGAGCAGGCCTATGATTGAACAGCTTGTGGATCAGATTCTGACCAGTCAAAGCAAAGAGATCGATGATCTGAAAACCCACATTAAGACCCTGAAGGGGTTCTTGGAACTGATCCAGAAAATTGACGGCCTGAAAAATATCAACAAGCGTTTCTACGAAGAGTCCCGCAGCCTTTACCAGGTTACGGCGGTGGGCCACAGCATTGAGGCCCTGGAAAGGCTGCTGAGTGAATTTTTCGGTCCCCCCGTCAAGCCCGCCGGTAAATCAACGCCCCGCAAATTACGCAAGCAATCCACGGTAGTCTATCTCGGCGGCATCCAGAAGGATCAGTCCCTTTTCATCAAGAAGCTGAAAACCGGTGAATTCTACGGAGCCCTGTGGCCCTGGCAGCGTAACAAGAAAAAGATCGAGATCCACCTGGGATATTGTTCGGACTGGATGACCGACAGCGACTACGCCCAGCTTGAAACCCTGGTGAAAAAGACCATCAGCCGCCGGACTTTCCAGCAGATGGAAGCCGGTGTGGGCGGCAAGATAAAGGGCATCAGCCTGCCTTCATTTCTCCAGATGTCCGAGATGGAAAAGTCCAATTTCACATTGAAAGTGGTTGCCGGTGAAAACATGGGCTATTTGTATCTGAAAGAAGGCAGCCTGATTGCGGCCCAGGTGGACGAGATGACCGGCAGGGAGGCTGCATACCGGATAATCAGCTGGGATGAACCCATAATCGAAATTCAGCCTCCGGACGAAAGCAAGAGCGACGAAATAAAGCAGCCCTTGATGCACGTGCTGATGGAAAGCCTCAAGATGAAAGACGAGGCCGCCTACCGGCAACCTCCCGCGGGGGAAGCTATTGGCCCGGACCACAGCCCGCCCCCGGAAGATGGCAGGGGCCGGAAGCCGGGCAGACCGATCGTAAAGCTGGAGCGTGCACCGGCGCCGCCACCGGTCAAGGACCGTTCCGGCCTGGTTCGCAAGGTGGTCTGGAGCATCGTGGGCCTGCTGGTGGTGGCGGTGGGTGCGGCCAGTTACTATTTCCACGTTTCGGCCAACCGCAGTGCGGACAGGTTTGCAAAATTTATTGCCAGGGCCGATTCCACCGAGTCTGCCCGGCAGCGCCTGGACATGCTGGAGAACTTTCTGAAAAAACATCCCAATACGGCCTGGCGGAAGCAGCTCCAACAGCGGATTGAAGATGCCCGGGAACAGATCGAGGACCAGGAGTATGAACAGACCACCCTCAAGGTGAGCAGTCTTCCGCTTGATGAGAACTACGAAAAGAAAGCCATCGAAATTTATACCGAATTTCTGAAAAAACATCCCGACAGCCGTCATATCGACCGTATCAACAAGGCCATTGCCGGAATCAAGGATTTGCTCGACCAGTATTACTACCAGGAACTTCAGCAGGCCGCCCGGCTCGATTTCGCCCAGCGGCTGCGGGTCTACCGTGAATACCTGGAACGTTTCCCCCGGGGCCGCTACCGCCGGGATGTCCAGATTCTGATCGATGAAATGGCCGACGACTATCTGGCTTTTCTGAAGCAGCAGGCCGCCGTATGTATCGAGCAGCGCCGCTGGGATGACTGCCTGGCCAAGTGCGATGTCTTCATAAAAGCCTTCAGCGGAAGCCCCAAGGCATGGCAGGCCGAAGAGATCCGCAAGAAGGTGGCCGACAGCCGCGACTGGTGGAAGCTCAAGAACCGTATCCTTGAAGCCGGGGACGATTTCAAGACAATACGTGATTTGCTGCAAGCCTATCTGAAGGAAAATCCCGACAGTACTGTCAGGTCCGAAGTGGAAGCCGAGCTGAAAAAGACCGAGGTGAAACTCAGGGAAAAGAACGCATGGCTGGCATTGCAAAGACAGGCCCATGATGAACACCGGCCCATCGATGAGCGCATCCGGAGGCTGAAGCTTTTCCTGGCCAAGAACAAGAACGGTCCGTATGCATCCGACGCCCGGGACCTGCTGGAGGCTTTGATACAACAGCGCGGCCGCATTCTGGCAGCCCGCAGAATGGAGGCAAAACGCAAGGAACTGGAAGAACGGAAACGGCAGCAGCGACTGGAGCTCCGGAGACGGCAAAGACGGCTTGCCGCTTTGCGGCGGGAGATGATCGCCAAGCTCGAAAAGACGGGACGTTTCGTGCCCAACGGAGACGAAACGGTTACCGACAAAGTTACGGGCCTTACCTGGTGCGTGCTGGATTCTTTCCAGGAACTGGAAGGTTGTCTCAACTACAAAGAGGCCTTAAGCTACGTTAAAAGCCTGAGTGCCGGCGGCTATACCGATTGGCGTCTTCCCACGGCCAGCGAACTGGCATCCATATACAAACAGGCTCCGTTTTTCCCGCAAAGCGGGGCCAAATGGTACTGGTCGTCGGAAGCCTACGTCAAGGGTTATTATTCGGTGGCCAACATCGTGACCGCCAAGCGGGAAACGGTTTTCGAAAGGCTCTTCAAGCGCCAGGATCAGTGCGGGGCCGTGCGGGCGGTGCGTCCCTGAGCCTTTGGCCAGATTATCATTGAATCTTGAATCAGAAACGGCTATAGCAGAAGCTATTCGTTGGCAGGCTCACAAAAAGAGACCTAAGCCGAGCGTTTCGCGTTTCGGTTATCTATGTAAAGAGGGATGTGTTTCCGGCAAAATGACACATCTGCCGGCAAGTGGCCGACGCAGCACGAAAACACCGTGTGACTTGCTGAACACAAGTAACCTGAATTTGAAACGCCCGGTTCGGGAGGGAGGAAGGATGAAGTCTACACGTGTTTGGATCGTTGCCGTTTTTGTCGTGCTCTTTGTCGCCGGGAGCATGGGGCCGGTTTTGGCTCAGGAAGACCGGATGATCGTTCCTTTGGGCAGTTTTTCCATCAACCCTCCGTCCGAGGGCCAGCGCAGCGCTGTGCAATTTCCCCATTCGGCGCATTTCGATTATTCATGCAAGCAGTGCCATCACAAATGGAAGGGCGATGAGCCGATCGTCGGCTGTATGACCCAGGGATGTCATGACCTCGAGCAGCTGCCAAAAAAAGAGGCCGGCAAAAAGATCGATCCGGCTTTGAGGATACGTTATTTCAAAAACGCATTTCACAAGCAGTGCATCGGATGCCACCGTCAGATCAAGCTGAACAATAAAAAGCTTGAGATGACCCGTGCCGGTATCGAGGGCCGCCTGCCGGCCACCGGTCCCACCGGTTGCAAAGGCTGCCATCTGCCTGAATAGCCGATGCAGCCTGCCGGCCGGATTTTCAGGTCCGCGAAATTCCCTTTTCAAAGATTTCGAAAGCGGTATGAAGGGTCTGCTTCAGGTAATCTTTACGGTGGTCGATGATTTTCTTGCTGGCTTCCCAAAGGACCACCCCTGAAAAAAGAGACCAGAATATATCTGCCAGGGCATTGGGATGGCGGTCTATGTAATCTCCGTTGTCGATGCCTTCCTTGAAGATCTGGGCTATGGCTCCGATGGATTTGCGTGACAGATCCTTTATTTCGGCCAGCAATTCCGGTGAAAGGTTCTTAAGGGTTTCGCTGGACTGAAGATGGAACATGTTGATTATTATGAGCGGATCGAAGTCATAGACATCGTGCATGGCCTCTATCAGGGCCCTAACTTTTTCCCTGGGAGCCAGGTCGGCTTCTTTGTGGACGTGGGTTACCCTGATGTACAGGTATTGGAGAATGCGCAGTGAAAGAGAGGCATACAATTCTTCTTTATTCTTGAAATAAAGATACAGAGTGCCGGGGCTCAGCTCGGCCTCGGTGGCGATGTCCTCCATGGTGGCCTTGTTGAAGCCTTTTTCGGAAAATACCCGTTTGGCCGCCACGATTATCTGCTGGCGCCGGCGCTCTTTTTCCCGTTCCTTGCGTTCTCTTATCCCCATCGAATCAATCCTGAATTAAATTTAGTTATAAGAAACGCGCCTATAATTAATTCGGCTAATTTAGTCAAGTAAAACCGGCCTGAGAGTATCGGGCATGGATACCACAGGAGTCTGGGGGCCGCAGATTGTCTGTTGCCCATGGCAGGAGCCCCGCTAAAATAACATATATCAGCCCAATGTCAATCAGTTGCTGAAGCATCTTCTGTCATTCCGGCGACCGGCATGAATGGAAAAGACAGGGTTGCCGGCCCGTTCGACTTGTGTCATTATTTTTCCGATTGCAAAAACCCGGTTGGGTTTTCCGCCAAGGCAAGGCGCCGGTCAGGCGACAGGGAGGAATGGATGCAAGAGCTGAAGGAAAGTTCCCGGAGGTTTCAGGAAGCAGTAGGCAAGCTTGGATTCCGGATTCAGGTCAAGCAGATGGAAAAATCGACCAGGACGGCCATCCAGGCGGCCGAGGCCGTGGGCTGCAGCACGGGCCAGATCGTAAAATCCCTGCTGTTTCAGGGCAAACGCAGCCGCAATCCTTATCTGGCCCTTGTCAGCGGCGTCAACCGGGTCGACCCGAAACGGCTGGAAGAGTTGGTGGGAGAGCCGGTGGCGATGGCGGATCCGGAGTTTGTCAGGCAGGTGACCGGTTTTGCCATCGGCGGCGTGCCGCCGGCCGGCCACAACCGGGAGATCGCCACCTTCATCGACCGGGATCTGCTGGGCCACCGGGTCCTGTGGGCGGCAGCCGGCACACCGAGTTCGATGTTCGCCATCGGATCCGAAGAACTGGTTGCCCTGACCGGGGGCCGGGTCGCGGTAATCAAATCCTGAACCCACAGGCAAAGCGTTCAATCTCATTCAATCCCGGTTGAAAGAAGGCGGACTACCGTCTCCCGAAGTTATATTTTCTACCCCAGATAGACAGTGAGAACATCCTGGCGCGGGTTGACGTGCTGGATGGTGACCTGGACGAGATCTTCGGGCCGCAGCTGGATCCCTCCGCCGGTGGCCAGTCCGCACTCCACCAGGTACTGGGTCAGAAGGATCGTATGGCCGTTGCGCCGTTTGGAAAGCACCAGGGCTTCTTGTTTGGTGCCGGTGCGCTGCTGGAGGAATTTCAGCAGCCAGTAGCGGTGGCGCCTGTATTGGAGCTGGGACACCTGGGACATGGGTGTCTCCAGGCGCTGGATTATCTCGTTTATCCGATTGTCGTCATAAGGTGGTTCCAGGCCGAGCATGGCTCTCAGTTGGCGCTGGGTGACAAGATCGGTATACTTGCGTATGGGCGAAGTCGCGGTAACGTAAGCTTCTACGCCCAGTCCGACGTGAGGTTCGGGCCGGCTGGACAGCAGGAAGCGGTTTAGGGATTTGCGCTGCATCCAGTTCTGGAACAAGGTGCCCTGGTCTCCCTGGTAGAGGCGCTTGCGCGGTTCTGCCTGGGAACGGAAGATGGCCGGAAGACCGCTGGCGGCCAGGGCCTTGGCTGCAAGTGAATTGGCCATGATCATTATTTCTGCCACCAGCATGCGGGCCGGACTTTCGCGGTCTGTCCTGGTTACAAGCGGCTGACCGTTTGCATCCAGGCGGATGTTGATCTCGGGCAGGGTTATCTGGACCGCTCCGCGGGCCAGCCTGTGCTGGCGGTAGTGCCGGGCAATGGTGTACAGGGCGGCCATTTCCGGTTCGCTTGCCACCAGCTCGTCGGCCTCCTGATATGTGAGCTGGCGCCCGATCCTGACAATGCTGGCAACGATCCGGCATTCCAGTATTTCCCCTGCGGCTGTCACTTTGATCAGGAAGCTTATGGCGGGACGGATCTGGCCCTGCTTCAGGCTGCACAGATCTTCCGACAGGCCCGATGGAAGCATGGGGATTTTGGCATCGGGCATGTAGATCGAACTGGCCCTTTCCATGGCCTGATGATCGATGGGATCGTCGAGCCTGACGTAATGGGCCACGTCGGTGATATGGACTCCCAGAAGGTAACAGTCCCCGTCCTTGACGATACTGATGGCATCGTCGAAATCCGTGGTGGCCTGGCCGTCAATGGTGATCAGGGGCAACCCGGTCAGGTCCTGGCGGTGGCTCCAGTCCGGCCGGCCGGCGGTGGCGGCCAGGGCGTTGGTCTGGGCCACCACCCGGGAAGGGAAATCCGTCGGGGTCTGATAGCGGTGCAGGTCGAGGTTTTCGTCAGCCTGCCAGTGACCGACGGCCACAAGGAAGTCAAAGATGGCTTCAGGGCCTTTGCCGCCGGCGTTTTTCAATATCTGGCGGGCCGTTTCAGGTTGCGGGCTGTTTTTTTCGTGCAGGTAATAGCCGGCCAGAATGGAAATCAGGGTTTCGGCGTTTTCCGGCCGCGATGCCGTTTTGCCGCCGAGCACGGCCCGCATCCAGCGCCCGCCCTGTTCGATAAGGGCGGCCTTTTTGGCTTCTTCCCGGCGTTGCCTTTCAAGCTTTCTGAATTGTTCGGGAGAATAAGGGAAAAACCTGTCGGTGGCGAAACGGAAATAGAGGCGGTTGGCGAAAAAAGCCCTTATCACGGCCGATTCCTGGTCGTCGCCGGCATCTTCCGGGAAACACAGGGCCGCCATGGTCTTTAAATCGATCCATTCCTGTTCGGGGTTGAGCACCTCCCACAGTTCTTTCACCTCTATCTGTTTTGCCAGTTCCCGGCGCCGGGCGGCAATGGCCTTCAGCTCTTTGACCAGCTTGTCCCGGCCCAGGGATGTGTCAAGGCGAAGCGATGAGGTGTGGCTCAGTCTTCCGGCAGACAGTTTGACTTCGCGGTTGTTTTCCGTCAGCAGCCGCAGGCGTGTTTTCCTGATCTCCAGGATTACGGCGCAGACGATCTTCTGACTGTCGATGAATTCGACTACGTTCCCAAGGTTCATGACCGGCCATCATAACAATCCACCCCTGGAAAGTCAACGC
The DNA here is from genome assembly GCA_027068085.1 of Desulfobacteraceae bacterium. GTDB lineage: Bacteria > Desulfobacterota > Desulfobacteria > Desulfobacterales > Desulfosarcinaceae > JALVQM01. Next base: position 106,022 of record JAMOUQ010000017.1, read on the forward strand.
CCATCTGTTTTATAAAAACTTTTGAAATCAATGGGTTGACCGGTATGCGGACCGCGTGTATTCTTTAATCGATTTCAATGAATTTGCAGCCAGAATAGCTCCCATGCCAAGCAAATCCACGCCCGCCCATGACCTTATCAAGCGCAAGTTGTTACGGCGCTGGCGTGCCATTGCCGCCGGTCTGGCATCCCTGATCGTGGTCGACCTGCTCCAGCTTACAATTCCCAGAGTCATAAAGAAGGCGGTCGACGAAATCGCCCTGCCGGGGGCTGCGGGCAACAACCTGGGCCGCTACGCCTTGATTCTTCTGGGCATCGGGGTGGCCATAGCCCTTTTCCGCTATTGCTGGCGGCGGTGCCTGCTGGGAACGGCGCGCTACGTGGAGCAGGGGCTGCGCAACCGTCTTTTCGGCTTTCTGCAGGGCATGCCGCCGGCTTTTTTCGACACCATCGCCACCGGTGACATAATGGCCTGTGCCACCAATGACATTCAACAGGTGCGCATGGCCATCGGCATGGGGATGGTAGCCCTCAACGACGCCCTCTTTCTGGGAACGGCCGCCGTCGGGTTCATGCTGTACATCGATGCGGCACTCACCTGCTATGTAATGCTGCCCATGCCGCTTATCGTCATCAGCTCGAGAATTCTCGGCCGCAGGATGCACCGCAGCTACCGGCAGGTACAGGCCGCCTTTGCTTCCATGACCGAGACCGTGCGCCAGCGCCTGGCGGCCATCCGGCTGATAAAGGCCCACGGTCTATACGGCCAGGCATCTGCCGACGTTGACCGTTCTTCCCTACAGTACGTCCGTCGCAACATGGAACTGGTGCGCATTTCAGGGATATTTTTTCCCCTGATGCTGCTTTTTACCAACCTGAGCCTGGCCCTCGTGCTTTGGCTGGGAGGAAGGCGCGCCATGGTCGGCAGGATAACTCCCGGCGATTTCGTCGCCTTTTTGCATTACCTCGGCCTTATGACCTGGCCCATGATGGCCCTGGGATGGGTGATCAACCTGGTGCAAAGGGGCAAGGCTTCCCTGGACCGGCTCGATGAAGTGATGCGCACCCGGCCGCAGGTTGAGTCGCCTTCCAGGCCGGTGACGCCGGGTCCCTGCAGGGGCGCCGTGGCCTTTCAGGAGGTGGTGTTTTCCTATCCCGGCCGGAGCCGGCCGGCCGTGGAGCAAATCAGTTTCAAGGTGGAGCCGGGGCAGGTCTTGGGGCTGGTGGGGCCGCCGGGCAGCGGAAAGACGACGGTGCTGAATCTGGTCATGCGGCACTACGATGTCAGCCGGGGCCGGATCCTGCTCGACGGAGTGGACTTGCGCAGGCTCGGCCCGGACTGGATCAGGGACGCCATAGCCTGGGTCAGCCAGGAACCGTTCATCTTCGCCGGCACCATAAAAGAGAACCTCACTCTGGGGCGGGCCGGGATATCGAAGCGGCGCCTCGAACGGGTCCTGGCCGATGCGGCCCTGGAAAAGACCGTCGCCGGGCTTCCGGCCGGACTGGAGACCCTGGTGGGGGAAAAGGGGGTGATCCTTTCAGGAGGGCAGAAACAGCGGATAGCATTGGCCAGGGCCCTGCTCAAGGACTCCCCGGTCCTGTTGCTGGACGATCCGGTCAGCCAGGTGGATGCCGCCACCGGTCACCACCTGGTGCAGACACTGCGCCGGCTGGCCGGCCGCAAGACCATGCTCATTGCTTCCCACAGGTTGGCGGCCGTCAGTTTCGCAGACAACATCATCTGTCTGGAACAGGGCCGGATCACAGCTTCCGGAAGCCACGGCCGGCTTGTCGCGGCCGGAGGATACTACTGCCGGATGGCCATCGTCCAGGAAGGGATCCATGCGTTTTGACTACGGATACGAGGAGGAAAGCGCCGGCTCGGAGCCTTACCGGATCAGGGTTCTGGGGCGCCTGCTGCCTTTTTTGAAGCCGTATCTCGGGCTGCTGACGGTTTCTGCGGCCCTGGTGCTGCTGATAACCGGTGTCGAACTGGCCATGCCGTATTTCACCAAGATCGTGGTTGATCGTTATGTCGTTCCGGTGCGGACGGCGCCGGCCGGCCAACAGGACGGAGGGCAGGCAGAAAACCGTATCCTGGTGGTCGGCCTGCGGGACCGGGAGGTGAAAGCGATAATAGGCCGGCATGCGGGGCTTTTCGAGGTGAGGGGTGACCAGGCCGCGATACGTTACAGGGATCTGCGGTCCCTGTCGCCTGCCGAGCTGGCCGTGATCCGGCGGAGCGACATGCGTTCCCTGTTGCAGATGGTATTGCTTTTCCTGGTGTTTGTCCTGGCCGATTTCGGCCTGAACTTCGGGCAGCGTTTTGTGATGGAGTATACCGGCCATCGGGTAATGCACGACCTGCGCAGCCGCCTCTACCGCCATGTCCAGAGACTGCCCATGGAGGTGTTCAACCGCAACCCGGTGGCCCGCCTGGTCACCAGGGTAACCAACGATGTCCAGAACATGCACGAGCTGCTCACCTCGGTTCTGTCCATGTTTTTCAAAGACATCGTCCTGCTGGCCGGCATTGCCGTCCTGTTGCTGGTCATCGACCGGCATCTGGCCCTGGCGGTCCTGGCCGTATTGCCGGTGGTGGCCCTGGCGGCCTTTGGCTTTTCGAACCGCATGCGTGATGTCTTCCGCCGGCTCAGGATCAAGGTGGCCGAGATCAATACCCGTTTTGCCGAAACCGTGGCCGGTATCAAGGTTATCCAGGCCTACGGCCGGCAGGGAGCCAATCAGAAATTTTTTCAAGATCTGAACAGATCTTATTTCAATCTGGGCATGCAGCAGATTCACGTTCTGGCCCTGTTTCTGCCGGCCATCGAGATGATCGGGGTCACGGTGACGGCGCTGCTGGTATATTTCGGCGGCGCCAGGGTGCTGGCAGGCTCCCTGAGCCTGGGGGAGCTTGTCGCTTTTTTGGCCTACATGAAGATTTTTTTCCGCCCCATCCGGGACCTGGCGGACAAGTACAACATCTTCCAGAACGCCATGGCCTCGGCCGAACGGATAGTCGGTTTGATGGATCAGCAGCCCGAAGAAGGGCAGGTGGCTCCCGCAGGCGCAGGGGGTGAGAGCAAAGGCGAGCGGCCTGTTTTCAGGTCTCTTGAAGTGCGCCGGGTTCATTTTTGTTACGACAACCGGGAGCCGGTCCTGCAGGGTGTCTCCCTGTCTGTCCGGGCGGGTCAGACCATTGCCCTGGTGGGACCCACCGGGGCCGGCAAAAGCACCCTGGTAAACCTCCTGCTCGGTTTCTACCGGCCCGGCACGGGCAGGATCCTGATAAACGGCATACCCGTGGAGCGGTGGAACCGGGATGAGCTGCAGGCGATGATCGGCTGGGTTCCCCAGGAGTCGCTCTTTTTTTCCGGCACCCTGAGAGACAACATCTTCGGCCCCTGCTCCGATCGGTCCCGGCCGGAAATAGATGCCGTCATATCCATGGCCGGTTGCCGGCAGCTGATTGAGAGCCTGCCCCGGGGCCTTGACACCGTCCTTGCCGAGGCGGCGGCCAATCTTTCGGCCGGCCAGCGGCAACTGATCGCGGTGGCCCGGGCCCTGGCCCGCCGGCCGGAGCTGATAATAATGGACGAGGCCACGGCCCACATCGATTCAGAGACAGAATCGCAGATTCAGAAGGCCATGGCATCTGTCTCGGCCGGCCGGACCTGTATCCTGGTTGCCCATCGCCTTTCCACCGCCCGGCCGGCGGATCGGATTTACGTTGTCAACCATGGCAGAATCGTCGAGCAGGGGACCCATGACTCATTGCTGGCAGCAGGCGGGCTCTATTCCAGGCTCTGGCGCCTGCAGCAGGCCTGAGCCGGTTACGCGGCCGGGGCCTGGTACGGGGAAATCTGTCCTGTTGTCCGATGCTTTTCCTTTGGGCTTGCCAAAATGAGGCGGCCGTGGTAAAGACGGTTTTGTTTTAATCGTTCCTGCTACTGTGCGGGGCCAATTAAAGCCACCCCCCGGGAGGTGGCGGTTTACTGACTCCATCCACCCACCAAGCCTGAAATCATGAGTAAACTTGCCGACAAATTGCTTGCAAGTGTGCAAAGAGTGCGGATCCTTTTATACCCTTTAACCCGTAGAAGGAGGAGTGATCAATGCCTTACGATGCAGTAAACATGGCTGACTGGCAGATTTCGGAAGCTGCCGAAAAGAACATGCCGACCCCTGACGAATGGCGGGAGAAACTCGGCCTGGAAAAAGACGAGATCCTGCCCATGGGGCGGTTGGCAAAGCTCGACTTTCTCAAGATAATCAACCGCCTGAAAGACAGACCCGATGGAAAGTACATTGAAGTTACAGCCATTACCCCCACTCCTCTGGGAGAGGGCAAGAGCACGACCTCCTGCGGGCTGATGGAAGGCCTGGGCAAGAGGGGTGTGAACGTGGGCGGAGCCTTGCGGCAGCCTTCCGGTGGCCCCACCATGAACGTCAAGGGTACGGCGGCCGGCGGCGGCAATTCGCTGCTTATTCCCATGACCGAGTTTTCCCTGGGGCTGACCGGCGACATCAACGACATCATGAACGCCCACAACCTGGCCATGGTGGCCCTGACCGCCAGGATGCAGCACGAGCGCAACTACACCGACGAGCAGCTGCAGCGGCTCAGCGGCATGCCGCGGCTGAACATCGATCCGACCAGAGTCGAGATGGGCTGGATCATCGATTTCTGCGCCCAGGCCCTGCGCAACATCATCATCGGCATCGGCGGGCGTTACGACGGCTTTACCATGCAGTCCAAGTTCGGCATTGCCGTCAGTTCCGAGCTGATGGCCATCCTGGCCGTGGCCACGGACCTGGCCGACCTCAAAGAGAGGATCAACAACATAACCCTGGCCTTCGACCGCGGCGGCAAGCCGGTTACCTGCCGTGACCTGGAAGTCGGCAATGCCATGACCGCTTTCATGCGCAACACCATCAACCCCACCCTGATGTGTACCGCCGAATACAATCCCTGCATGGTGCACGCCGGACCGTTTGCCAACATCGCCGTCGGCCAGAGTTCCATCATTGCCGACCGGGTCGGGTTGAAACTGTTCGATTACCATGTGACCGAGTCCGGTTTTGCCGCGGACATCGGGTTCGAAAAATTCTGGAACGTCAAATGCCGTTACAGCGGCCTCAAGCCCCACGTCTCGGTGCTGACCACCACCATCAGGGCCCTGAAGATGCACGGCGGCGGTCCCAAGGTCGTTCCGGGCATCCCCCTGCCCGAGGAGTACACCAAGGAGAACCTGGAGCTGGTGGAAAAGGGCACCGAAAACATGGTCCACATGATCAACGTCATCCGCAAGGCCGGCATCAACCCGGTGGTCTGCATCAACCGCTTCTATACCGATACGGACGAAGAGTGCAAGATCGTACGCCGGGTGGCGGAAGAAGCCGGTGCCCGTTGCGCCGAATCCAAGCATTGGGAACTGGGCGGCGAAGGCGCCCTGGAGTTCGCCGATGCCGTCATCGATGCCTGCAATGAAAAGAACGACTTCAAATTCCTCTATCCGCTGGAGATGAAACTGCGCGACCGGGTCGAAACCATCGCCAGGGAAGTCTACGGCGCAGACGGTGTTTCCTGGACACCGGAAGCCGAGGCCAAGGCCAAGATGCTGGAAAGTGATCCCAAGTACGACGACTTTGCCACCATGATGGTCAAGACCCACCTGAGCCTCAGCCACGATCCGAACCTCAAGGGTGTGCCCAAGGGCTGGATTCTGCCAATCCGCGACGTGCTGATTTATTCAGGCGCCAAGTTCCTCTGCCCCTGCGCCGGCACCATCAGCCTCATGCCCGGCACGGGTTCCAACCCGGCTTTCAGGCGTATCGATGTCGATCCTGAAACCGGTAAGGTGAGCGGCCTGTTCTAAAGATCATCTCAGTGCTTTTCTGTCACATCATGGCCCGGGCAGACTCTGCCCGGGCCATTTGCGTCCAAGAAGGCGCGGGCTGATTATCCGGCGTTGACAACGCTCCGGGAATAGAAGATAGTAAATGCAGGCACTTTCCGTTAATACCCGATTGATGTCGTTTCGGCCGCCGGTTCTTGAGATGCGGCGCTGTGTCCGGAAGCGTTAACATACGGTCGCCATGGAAAAATTCACCCCAGAGGCTGTTGCCAATTCGGTCAACAATACCATCAGCGAAACTTTCGAGACCATGCTCGAGATGTCGCTGGAGGTTATGGACCAGGTTCCTGAAGACGCTCTCGGGAAAGACCGTCTGGTGGGTTCGGTATATTTCGGCGGCGCGGTCGTAGGCGTTCTGAGCATCCACGTAAGCAAGGTCTTTGCGGAACAGATAACCTCCTCCATGCTGGGGACAGAGGCCGATGACCTTGAAGAGATCAAGGATGTTTTGGGCGAGCTGACCAATATCGTGGCCGGCAACCTGAAGACCGATATGGTAAATGCCGGTCTGGCATGTGTGATCTCCACCCCGTCCATTACCCTCGGAACTGATTTCAGAATCGATCCTACCTCGGCGGCTCCTGTTCAGCGCATGGGATACAAGTGCGGCGAGCATTATCTCCTGGTGGATGTGGCCGCCAAGGAAGAGGCCGGTGCCGGCGACCAGCTGGCTGAAAGCGCAGAGCTTTCCAGTGAAGAGATAAACGACAAAATAAATTCGGTCGATATCCGGGCCGCGGTCATAAATTCGGTGATCGATGTATTTTATACCATGCTTTCAATGGAGGTGGAGCATATCAAAGAGATTCCTCCCGACTTTGTCGAAGGCGAACGGACGGTGGGAACGGTTACTTTTGCCGGGGACGTGGACGGCCTTTTCAATATCCAGGTAAACGATGATTTCGCCCGGTTGATGACGGCCAGCATGCTGGGCATGGAAGTTGACGAGATAGAAAGCGAAGAAGAAATCAACGATGTGATCCGGGAGCTCAGCAACATAATCGGCGGCAACCTCAAATCACAGTTTATCGACGCCGGTCTCGCCTGTGTTCTGTCGCCTCCGTCCATAACCAAAGGGAAAGACTTCCGGATCGAAGCCCTGAACATACTCGAGACCGACAAGTTTCTGTTCAGCTACCAGGACCATACCATTATAGTGGAAGCCGGTGTAAAGAAAGAAGGCCCCCAGAAGGAGGCCGGGCCCGAGACCCAAGAGCAGGCCCCCGAACATGAAGACGGCCCGCCTGAAAGCGCCGGTCAGGAGACCGCCGGTCCGGAGACGGAACAAAATCTTGATTTTATACTCAACATACCGCTGGAGCTGACCGTCGAATTGGGAAGAACCAAAAAAAAGATCACCGAGCTTTTGTCCCTGGGGCAAGGCTCCGTTGTCGCCCTAAAGCAGCTTGAAGGCGAGCCGGTGGATATCCTTGTCAACGATACCCTGATTGCCCGGGGGCAGGTGGTACTGGAAAACGAGAAATACGGAATCAGGATCCTGGAAATCATAAGCCGCAAGGAGCGGCTCAACAGCATCCGCTGAGGTGAAGATTGGTACCCGCAAAAGCCTGAGAGCCGGCCGCAATGCCGTGCTATTGCTTTGCGGGGAATGGTTTTTGGGACTTTGGCGGGTCGGACTTCGACGCGGCTTGGTCTATTGCTTCCTCGATTACCACCAGATCCATCAGGCCCATGTTTTCAAGGTCCGCCGTGCTCATCAGCTCTTCCAGCAGCCGGCCGCGTTTTATACTCAGGTCGGGCAGAACCGAAAGCTTTTCCAGAGGCAGCTCTACGGTGGCCGCGGCAATCTTTTGCGGATGATAGGTGTTCATTTCTTCGAGCATGACCTGCCAGCCCCTGGTGAGGCCGGTCTTTATGGCCTCCTGTAATTGCCTCAGGTTTCCCGGCCATTTACATTCCACCATCTTCCCTATCACTTCCGGGCCGGGCCTGTTGCTTTGAAGATCCGGTCTTTGCCCGATATACTGGTCGATATACAGATCGACGATCAGTGGTATCTTTTCAGGACGGCAACGCAGGGGCGGGATGTGGATGTTTATTGTTTCAAGGAGGCTGAACAATTCAAAGTCGAATGCCTGCATCTTGGCGGCAGTTTCCAGGCATGTGGTGCTCGAAGCCACCACCCAGGGGGAAGATTGGACGGGATTGCCGTTTTGGTCAATTGTCTTGTTGCGCAGATCGGACAGAAAGCCTGAAAGCATTTTTTGGGTGCTGACGGGCAGGTTCTGAATCTGATTGAAATAATACATTCCGCCCGCGGCGGTTTGGAAAATACGCCAGATGGCCTGAACGCCGGCGTCGTCTTGGGCGGCATTGCGTTCGGGCGCGGGCCGGTTGTTTTCCGGCCACAACGCGGCGCAATCGATGCGGATGAACGGTTCGCTGTGTTTGGGAGATGAATAGTAGAGACTGCGGGCCACGGCTTCTTTGCCGACTCCGGGCTCGCCCCAGATTACGATTCCCAGATAGCTGTTTCCCAGCTGTTTGATCAGCTCAAACAGGATGGCCGTATGAAGATGCGGTAAGATGTTTTTGTCCATGGTGTTGGTAACAAAGTGTTATTAAATTAAATATGTTCTATACAGCAAAGCGGTGGCTGCTCCCCGGGCTCCTGGAGTCTGGTTCTTTCCACAAGAGAGCCCCTGAAGATATCCACCGGCTCTTCCGGTGCCGGCCACTGGTTTGCGTTTTTGGATATATCGGTACAAGTTATTAAAATCAGGCGGTTGCGCCTCGTTAGAGGAACAGGGCAAAGGATTCATCCCAAACAGACATTGAAGGCGCAAGCGTTAAACTCTACAAAATTTCAGGAAAAATCAAGGAAAAAAGAGAAAATTATTTTCCGGGCGCCGCCTCCGGCCCCATGACCGCACTGGCAGGTCCGTGCAAGCACTTTGCTCCGGCAGAACCGGCCTGCAAAAAAACCAATTGCGGGGTCTTTGTTGCTCTGTCCGGAAAAAGCCTTATTTTTACAAAGACAGTATCGGGGCCGGCTTGCGGAGGGTCAACGGCCGGTGAAATCCTGTGAGCCGGGGTGCAATCTGCCCGGGGAGGTGACAATGGGTGCCGAAATAATCAACCTGGAGACAAGTCAGGGAGCCCATCTGCTTGTATTGCAACGCATAATGCGCATGGTTCCGGACCGCGACAAAGATGATCCGGAGTTGAAAAGGCTGCTGGCCTTCAGGGTCATGACAGATGGTGAAAATGTCACCAAGGAGTTTCTGATGGAACAGATAAGGGCCATGATTATGAGCTCATATTCCGGTTCCCTGCTCCATTGGCTCCTGAATCACGACGGTGCGGCAGATGATTCCGGCTGAAGAAAATGGTGAATCCCGCCCTGTACGGTTCCCGGCCGTGACCGCAGAGCCTGATCGTCTATTGACAACCAGGCCTGCTAACATTAGGTTATCTCCTTCTTTAGCTGAAGGTTGCATCACTGACTAAGACTGGAAATAGACTGCGGTTGAGTGATCATTATGCGCTTAAGTGAATTGCGGGAAGGCCAATCGGCCCTGGTCGAGCGGATCGGAGGCAATGGAGCCCTGCGGAGAAGAATTCTTGAAATGGGAATTGTCAAAGGCGCCCGGATCAAGGTCGAAAAGTACGCTCCTTTGCGCGATCCGCTGGAGCTGGTTGTCAAGGGTTCCCATGTTTCACTGCGGGTCGAGGAAGCGGCCCAGATAATTGTTGACCCCCTTGGCTAGAGCATGCCCATGTCTGACAAGCGCCTGACCATTGCCCTGGCCGGTAATCCCAACTCCGGCAAGACCACGATTTTCAATGCCATTACCGGCACCCGCCAGAAAGTCGGTAATTGGCCCGGCGTCACCGTGGAAAAAAAAGAAGGCTTGGTCGATAAGTTCGGGCACCGGCTAAAGATAGTCGATCTGCCCGGAACTTACAGTCTCACCCCGTTTTCCATCGAAGAGATAGTCGCCCGGGACTTTATCCTCAACGAGCGGCCCGATGTGGTCATAGACATAATAGATTCATCCAATCTCGAAAGAAGCCTTTACCTTGCCGTTCAGCTGCGGGAACTCGGATGCAAGGTGGTTTTCGCCCTGAACATGGCTGATCAGGCAAGGGCCCGGGGAATCAAGATCGATGGCGAAAAGCTCAGTCAGCTGCTGGGGGTGCCGGTTGTCTTCACCGTGGGCAACAAGGGCCAGGGAATCGACGAGCTGCTTGAAAAGGCCGTTGAGCTCGCCGTTTCGGATAAAGCCCCCGAGCACCGCCGCAACGTGAAGTACAACAGCGAGATCGAAAAAGCCATCGAAGCATTGGAAAAAGCCCTTGCACCGAAATGCGGCCAAAAGGAAAATGTTCCCCTGCGCTGGACGGCCATCAAGCTGATAGAGGACGACCGGGTGGCCAAGGAGCGGCTGCGCGCTGTTTTGGGCAAAGACGCCGAGCCGATACTGGAAGAGGCCCGCCGCCAGCGTGACTATATTGCCGGCCGGTACAACGAGGATCCCGAGATTCTGACCACTGACGATCGCTTCGGTTTCATCTCCGGCATAATAAAGGAGATCGTGACCACTTCCAGCCGCCAGCGGGTGGATATGTCCCGCAACATCGACCTGGTGTTGACCAACCGTTTCCTGGGGCTGCCCATCTTTTTCTTTTTCATATGGGCCATGTTTCAGCTCACCTTCAGCCTGGGCGAATACCCCATGGGCTGGCTGGAAACACTGGTCGAAGGGCTGGCCGGACTTGGCGCCCGCATTTTACCCGAGGGTCTGTTAAAAGACCTGGTGGTGGACGGAGTGATTGCCGGGGTAGGGGCGGTGATCGTGTTTTTGCCCAATATCCTGATCCTGTTTTTCTGTATCGCTCTTTTTGAAGATACCGGCTACATGGCCCGGGCCGCTTTCTTGATGGACAAGATCATGCATATGATCGGCCTGCACGGCAAGTCGTTTATTCCCATGCTGATGGGGTTCGGCTGCAACGTTCCGGCCATCATGGCCACAAGAACCCTGGAGAGCCGGACCGACCGGATCCTGACCATCCTGATAACACCTTTCATGTCCTGCTCTGCCAAGCTGCCGGTTTATATCGTTCTGGCCGGCGCGTTTTTCGGTGCCAGGGCGGGCAGCGTTATTTTCGGCATCTACATGGCCGGGATAATCCTTTCGGTGATTTCCGGCCGGCTGTTCCGGTCAACCCTTTTCAGGGGCGCCGATGCGCCTTTTGTCATGGAGCTTCCCCCGTACAGGGTACCCATGCTCAAGAGCCTTGTGATCCACATGTGGGACCGCGGCAAGGTTTTCCTGCGCAAGATGGGCGGTATAATCATGATCGGTTCGATAATAATCTGGGCCCTGTCAAATTTCCCCCGCGATCCGGCCCTGCAGCAGGAATACGAAGCCCGGCGGGCCGCGCTTGCGGCTGCCTCCGGCCAGGAGGTTTCCCCCCGGGACATGGAGACTGAACTGGACCGGTTGCGGAGGCAGTATGAAGCCCGGCGGACGGCCCATTCTTTCATCGGCAGGATAGGCAGGGCCGTGGCTCCGGTTTTTGAGCCCATCGGGGTGGATTGGCGCGGGGGAGTAGCCCTGCTTTCCGGTTTCGTGGCCAAGGAGATCGTGGTCAGCACCCTGGGTGTGCTGCATGCCGTGGGGGATGAACACAGCCGGGAGGCCCTTCAGCGGTCGCTGCGGCGATCAGGTATGTCGGCTGCCGGCGCCCTGGCCATGATGGTGTTCGTTTTGCTCTATTTGCCGTGCCTGGCAACGGTTATCGCCATCCGGCGAGAGACAGGTTCCACCGGCTGGATGGTTTTCAGCATCTGCTACAATACGGCCATTGCCTGGATCGCCGCCTTTGTCGTTTATCAGGCCGGCAAGGTCTGTGGCCTGGGCTGACCATTGTCTGAGATTGTCCGGGAAACGGGAGAGGGGTTTCCGCATCCCGGAGACTTAGGCATGCGGAAACCTTGCTCCTGCCTAAAAGCTAACCTCTCCCTTGCCCCAGAAAGGGCCGCCCGCCGGTATTCGGGCGGCCCAAGCAAAAAAGCCCTTTGAGCAGAATTGCTCAAAGGGCTGCACCCAGCTTGCTTGACCCTCTGTTTTGATCAGCCTGCCGGCCGTCTTCCCGCGACCGTCAAAGCCGTCCGTTGCAAGGCAGGTATTCTGACTTCCGGATCACCCTACTTCCTGCGCCTTCCCATCGCGCTCCGGCGCGACAGTGGTTATATGCAGGTTTCGTCCCCGATCACAGCGGCGGGACCGTTCCCGATTTTCACGGGATTCCCTATTAAGCCTTACGGCACCTTGAAGGGCACCATAATCGATGGCATACCAAATGTCAAGAAGTTGAAGTCGCCCGGCCATGGTTTCAGTTGCGGGCGGCGGTTTTCATCGCTTCCAGGGCCCTTCTGATGGCTATGGCCAGATTGTACCTGTCGATCGGCTTGTTGAGAATGTCGATCGGAGCAAGGTCTTCATCATGCCGGATCATGTCGTTGTAGTTGAAGCCGGTGCATATTATTATCGGCATCTCCGGCCGTTTCCGGCGTATCTTACGGGCAAGTTCCAGTCCGGTCATGCGGGGCATGGTAAGATCGGTGATCACCAGGTTGAACCCCCGGGGGTTTTGCCTGAATGCTTTCCAGGCCTCCAGGCCGTTTTTGCATGTCTGCACGGTATATCCCAGCTTTCCAAGGGTGTTGGCAACCATTGTCCGCAGTGGTTTTTCGTCATCGACGAAAAGGATGTGTCCGCTGCCGGAGGGCAATCCGTCTTCCCGGCATTTCTTCCGGGTTCCGGAAACGAGAATTGCCGGCAGATAGATCCTGAAAGTTGATCCCCGGCCGGGTTTCGATTTGACGTCGATCAGTCCTCCATGGCTTTTTACTATGCCGTGGACAACGGCAAGTCCCATCCCGGTGCCCTTGCCCGCTTCCCTGGTGGTGAAAAATGGCTCGAAGATGCGCCGCAGAACTTTCTCCGACATGCCGCGGCCATTGTCGCTCACCGTAATCACAACATAGCGTCCGGCGGGCAGAATTCCGTGGCTCGACACCCGGCTGCGGGTCAGGGTGACGTTGCCGGCGGCAATTTTTAACGATCCCGCACCGCCTTCCATCGCATGGGCCGCATTGGTGCAGAGATTGAGAAGCACCTGGTGAATCTGGGAGGAATTGGCCGAGACCGTATCCAGTGGCTCATCGATAACCGTTGCGATGTTTATGGTGGCCGGCAGGCTGGCCCGGACCAGTCTGACCGCTTCCTTGATCAGGGGCACCAGGTTGACGGGCTTCTTCTCGGCCCTGGACTGGCGGCTGAAGTCCAGGATCTGGGCGATCAGATCCTTGGCCCGCCTGCCTCCTGCCAGCACTTCCCGCAGGTTGGCTTCCTGGTCTGATCCCGGCGGCGCATCATCCAGTGCCAGCTCGGTAAATCCCAGCATTCCGTAAAGGATATTGTTGAAGTCGTGCGCGATACCGCCGGCAAGCGTTCCCAGGGCCTGGAGGTGCTGGGCCTGGGCCAGGCGGAGTTTGGCCTGCCGCTTTGCAGCCTCGGCCGCCTTGATGCTGCTTATGTCGATGAAGCTTACGGCTATGTGTTCCCGGCCCTTGAGAGTGAAAAGGCGTTCGTTTTTAAGTACCGGAATCTCGGTGTCGTTGGCGGCCCTTAAAATGGCTTCCCGGCGTTCCGGAGTGTGACAGCCCGAAGGCTGGCAGTCAGCGGCGATGTACTTTGAAAATTTCCGCCCCACCAGGTCCTCGACCGGCAGACCGATCAGCCTTGCTGCTGCCGGATTGACATTTGTAATTCTGCCGTCGGAAGCATTGAGAATTACGATTCCGGCCGGAGCAGATTCAAATATGCTTTGGAATTGTTTTTGGCTTTCTTTGAGGGCCTTGCTTGTTTTCCAACTTTCGGTGATATCCCTGCCTGATCCGAAGACAAGCGGCCGGTCGTTTTCATCCAGGCCGATCTGGCTCCGGTATTCCACGAGCCGCCTTTTGCCGTCCCTGGTCATCAGGGTCAGCAGCCCCCGGGCGCTGCCTTTGTGTTGCAGCTCGTTCAGGTAGGCCCGTAATTCGGGATGAAATTTGGGGGCTATGAATTCGTCCAGCCGCAGTCCGCCGCCGTCTTCCGGGCCGTATCCGAGCTTGTCACGGAACTGCCGGTTGGCTTCCAGGAGCAGGCCTTCGAGGTTGTGGACGCAGATGTAATCTGTAACATTGTCCACAATTTGCCGGTAGCGCTCCTTGCTTTTTAGCAGGGCTTTTGCGGTTTTTTTCTGTTTGCTTATCTGTTCCTGCAGGGATGCATTCAGTTTTGCCAGGGCCTTCGTGCGCTGTTTTACGCGCTGCTCGAGGAATTTGTTGGCGGCCGCCAGCTGGTCGCTCTTGAGACTCAGATGGTGAAGCAGAAAATATTCGCGACGGGTGTAATACTCGATGGCGTAACTTGCCATCATACCCATCAGGGCCGTTCCGGCGAGGAAGAACAGGTTGGCAAGCAGCACGGAGGGTCTTGAGCCTATGAGCCATATATCCACGGCCGCATAAAGAACCACCAGGGCCCAGACTACTACGGCCGCCCAGATGAAACGAATCCTGAGCAACGTGCAGGCATAGAACACCACCTGGACGAAGCCTGCCAGGTATGCGAAACGCAGGTTTTCGGGAGCGGCCACGATCATGGCTATCATGGCGGCTCCCACCACGAATATGCCCCCCGAGAGGATAATCTTCATCCAGCGCTGAAACCAGTCCCTGAAAGATGAAATGAAGATCGCCGTGCAGACAGGGATCATTATCCCGAAACGGGCGACCCAGATCACCGGATCTGCTGCTGCTCCGGACCAATAGTCGTAGATTCCGTAGACAGTGCAAAGAACGATGGCCGCCAAGACAGCCAGGCGTACCTGCTGAATGCTGTTGCGAAAGTAAAATTCGCAAAACGGCTTTTCCAGTTGGCGGTGCTTCCCCTTGAATGAAAGCGTCCAGAGATTGAAATGCATTCCGGGGCTGCGGCTGTCTGCGAGACGGCCGTTTTTTCCTCTGCAGTTTCCGCTGCCGTTGCTGTTGCTGAATAAGGCCATCGCCGATAACATCCTGACAACTCGACTTTATCGTTTTTTTAAGAAACCGCATGTTTTGCATGCGGTGGGACCTGAACCATCAGAATCCTGCCCGGTTTTTGTCCGAACTGTTCCCGCCGGCCGGCACCGATGCAATCGGCCGCCTTTGGAGAAGGCGGTTTACTCCTTGAATTTTCTTGCCAGATCATTGTCGATGACATAGATGCAGACCGCCTTGGCTCCCTGAGGGGTATATCCGAATTTGGCGGTCAGGTTCTCCATCAGATAGGTTACATCATCCCTTATCTTTTCGTCATAGGTTTTGAAATCTTCTTCTCCGTAGTCCTTGATTGCCCGGCGGAAATTCTCGTTTTCCAGGAAGGGATCGAGGACGGCTTTCTTGATGTGATGGATATAGCGGTCGCGCAGGTCGCGGAACAGGGCCGTTTCGGTCATTCGCTTGCCCTCTATGCCGATTTCCTGGGTCAGGGTGTGTGAAGTATAGGTGCGCTGGATGTCTTTTCTGAAGTTTGCGCGTTCAGACCTGTCTGATTTACTGCCCAGGATTCTGTTTTCACAGGCCACCAGAAAATCCTCGGTGACATGGATCTTGTCGCCGGTGAAAGGGCATTTTTCGACTTCACCGGGTTCGAAGTTGACGGCGAAGACGTAGTTCTGGATGTCGCGTGCGATCTGGGATTCATTGTAGTAATATAAGGCCTCTTTTACTTCCTGAAGCACGGAATAGTCATACATGTGCTGCAGGGATTCAAGAAAGCCTTCCGGTATGGTCGCTTTCAACGCCTTTTTAGACTTGAAATATTTGATCAGTTTCACCATGTCTATCAGGCCGTTGCTCTTGGCGTAAGTCGAGTAGAACTCGTTGAATATCTGGATGGAGTCCCTGCCGGATATTCCGTGCTTGCCTTCATCTTCGGATTCACCGATGATTCTTCTCCTGCGTTTGGCCGTCAGCCTCTTGCGGTCCTGTTCGGTAAGCCAGGGAGGGATGTGGCCGGTGTAGATCTCCATCTTGAGCAGTTGAAGATTGCGGTCACAGTACAGCTTGTATTTGTCCGGGTCTCCGATCCATTCCAGAAGCGCCTCCGAGCGCAGGCTCAGGCGCGAGGAAACGATCACCCGGGCGAAGTTGTGCAGCACCCGCGGCAGGAAGGCGTCGTCTATGTGTTTGCCGAAGATGTTGCGGTAGATTTCGACCTCGGTGTTGAGGTCCAGAACGTATGAGATGTTGATATAGTTGATCCGGTCTGAAAAAGACTGGATGTTCTGGATGTTCTTTTTGTCTTCGGGATTCATCAGCGCGAAAAAGAGCGAGTTTACGTTTTCCTCTATGTCTTCCACCTTGTGGACGCCTTCGCTGACGATGTTGTGCAGTTCTATCAGACGTTCGATATTGTGGGATTTTATATCCATCAGGGCGTAGATGCCGTTGTTGGTCTTGGCGTATCTGGAAAATATGTAGCGGACCTGGTTGCTGTCCCCGAATATCTTGTCCAGGCGTTTCTGGAGCATCTGGTTTGTCAGGGCGACCTGTTTCATGGGCCTGTCGCCGGGATTGAAGACGCTGACGCCTGCTCCCAGGCGGCGGTTGAACTGGTAAGGGCGGGCGTAGATCATCTCGAAAACCTTGAGAGGGTCTTTCAGGCGGCAGAGCAGGCTTTCAAACATGCAGCAGCATATGGTGCACGGCTCGTTCTGGAACAGCCATTGATATTCCTTGTCCGTGAAAAGCGAGTATTTGAAGGCGTCGTTTTTGAAAAGGTCGTCGAAGAACTCCCGGCGGTAATCCTTGGGAATCATCAGCAGGGGGTTGTCGTGGCTGGGGCAGGGCACTTCCAGGATGTTGCCGAAGCGGTTGGCCAGGGCCCTGGACTTTATCTTGGAGAATTGTTCGTGGTCCGGGTCTTTTTGCAGCTGGAGCAGCTTGTCGAGGATGGAAACGGTCCCGTCGTGCCGCGGTTCGGCAAAAAGGCTGGTGTCGATCCTCCAGACCGTCTCGTAGCAGCGGCCGGCTTCCGTGTTGGCGAATTGCTCGAATTTGAGCAGCAGGTTGTTGAGAAACGTGCTCTTGCCGCAGCCGTGAGGGCCGTCGAAGATATAGATCTTGTTCTGCTGGGCGCCCCGCCGCATGGCCTCTGCCTGTTTGACGAGGCGGTTGGCAAAGATCCGGTCTGCAAAAAAGGGATGATCGGTTCCTGCGACGGTGAGCCGGCTGAAATCGTAGTCGACGTATTTTATCGATTCCGGGTCGTCCGGATATTCATCCACCCCTTCGCCGACGTAGGTCTGGATCATGTCGTGAAACAGCTGGAAGACGTTGCGGATGACGGTCTCGGGGCTTTGGGACGTGATTTTCAGGAAATCTTTGAAGGCTATGGGCTCCAGTTGTCCAAGCACGGCCTTGCAGTCCTGCAGGCGTGCCATGGCTTTGGTTATGGGATCGATCTCCTGCATGATGCTGTCCTCGTTGGCAGTTTAAGAACCCGGATCTTGCCCGGCAAGGCCCGGTGTGGCGCAGCCTTCCGGACACAGCGTGTCACACGGGGCGTTTGGCCAGCTTGCGGTCCTTCATGGTGTATAAAACTCTTCTCCATTTTATCTCCGGTTTGGGCCGGCCGTTTTCCGTAACTGTCTGTCCGGCTCCGAGCTGGGAGGCGAACTTATGATTGGCGGCCGGTTCGCTGGTTTCCAGCTGGACCGTTCCGCCCCACAAAAACTCGATACCCAGCATGGTGTTGGGTATGAATTCCTGCAGCAGGGGCTTGCCCTCGAAATGATGGACCAGGTACAAGGTGCCGTTTTTGGTCTTTTCCGGATCTATGGTTATGTGGGGCGGATGGTACAGCGCGTCGTTAAGCATCCGGCGGTAGTCTTCGGCCTTGCGGCTTTTGACGTAGTATTCCCAGACCATCTTGGATTCATTCAGCCTCCGTCCGGCCACAAAGAGCTTGTTGCGGTCGATGAACTCCTGGTCCACGAAACGGCTGATGAAAGTAAAGTCGCAGAAATTTTCCCTGACATCGAAGATGAACCGTTTTCCTTCGCCGGTTCCGGCATCGTACCGCCTTCGCCGGTTCCGGTCCGCGATGCGCTGGTAGTCCCAGGCCAGACGGCCCTTGTCAGCCATTTCTTCCAGCCAGTAAAACAGCTTCATTCCCAGGGCATAGGGGTTCAGGCCTACCCTGGGCATGGCGGTGACGGCTGAATTTACCCGGGCGAAATCCACCTCGTGCCCCTTTATGCGGTCGTCCTGCAGAAAAAGGGTTTCGTGCCAGTAAGAAGCCCAGCCCTCGTTCATGATCTTGGTCCTTATCTGGGGCTGGAAGAACAATGATGTTTTGCGGACCACCTGGAGGATGATTTTCATCCAGGCGTTGGTCTCCTTGTTGAGTTTGGCCGATTTTTCCATCAGGAACTGCAGCAGGTCCCGGGCAGGAGCCTTGCTGTTTTTACGGTGTTTTTCAAAAAGGGCGCTGAACTCGGGATGGCGCCGGTCAACTTCGGCCAGGAAAGTTTTTTCTCCCAGAGCGCCTTTGTCCCGGCGGCAGCATTCATTGTAGTGCTCGATCTCTTTTATGAACTCACTGGTTTTGACATGTTTTTTCGATTGCAGGAAAACGTCGAAATAGTAGTTTATGCGGTCGGAGTATTTGGGAAGATTGTGGCCGTAGATGTTGTTTATTTCGCGATGATAGCCAACCAGGTTGTCGATGCCGCGGGCAAACTCGATGACATAGTCTACCCATCGGCCGTGTTCACGGCGCAGCTTGGCGATCACTCTCTTGTCGGAAAGGGCCTCGCCCGTGAAGTCATAGTCCCACGTATGCCTGAAGTAGATATTGTTTTGAAAGAAATCTATATGGCCCAGCACGTGATAGAAGATCATCACGTTGAGCCAGTCCGGGTTGTTGTCGTTGTAAAACGATATGGCCGGCCTGGTGTTTATGACCGTTTCGTACGGGTTGGAAGGATACAGCTCGTATTTGCCGCGCCCTTTCAGCACTTCGACGTCATGGACCCAGTAGTCGTAAAGGGTGGGGATCATGATCTTGGGAGAAAGCTCGACCAGGTCCCGGTTGGTGACGATGTATTCGAGGGTTTCGTCTTCAAAAGACAAACCCGCATCCCGGGCCCGCTCCTTGCAGCCTTCCATGATTTTCTTGCTGTGCTGGTCGATAAGTTCCATTTTCAGGCTCCTGGACCGGAAGCCGGGCTGTTGCCTCCGGCATACCCTTTGCCAATGATTACTCGGAGATCAGGGTCTTGATCCCTTCGATCAGGCGGGCCTCGTCGGCGTCCTCGTCCATTACGTCCATTCTGATCAAGGCCGGCCGGGATTCGAGCAGTCCCGAGGCGGCCATGTATTTTTCGACTTCCGTCTTGCCGTGGACACTTGCCGAGTGGCGGGCCACGGTAATTCCCACCCGGCTGGCATATCCCAGCATGGTCTTGAGCTCGGCGATGGCGGTCTTGCCGTCTGTTTCCCAGTCGTCCCCGTCGGTTCCGTGAAAGACGTAAATATTGTAATCCGTGGCCAGGTTTTCGCTTTGCACTATTTCGTTGACCAGGCGGTAGGCCGCGGCAACCTGGGTTCCGCCGGCGACCTTGGAGTTGTAGTAGGTGTAAAAATCCTCCACCTCCTTGGCCGTGGTGTCGTGGAGGATGAAACGCGATTCCACCTGGTTGGCATATTGATATAGAAGCCAGCTGTAGATCAGTACGTGCTGGGACACCACCAGCTCGGTGGTCTTGCCGGCCATGGAGCCGGAATAGTCCCGCAGGAAAAAGACCAGGGCCTGTGATTCGAAATCCTTTTCCCGGGAAAGGATGCGGTAGACCATGTCGGTTGGCGCAATCATCAGTTCGGCCGGATCGACCGGCTTTCCCTGGGCCACTTTGCCCAGGTGGATATTGGTTTCAAGGACCCTGCGGATGGTGGCCTTTTTATCCAGGACCTGGCCGAAGCCCCGGTTGCGGTCGGTCAGATCATAGGTATACCGTGTCAGGGAACGCTTTTTGCCTTTGTCTTTAAGGTTGGGCAGCTCGAATTGTTCGGTCAGGATCTTCCCCAGGTCGTAGGCCGAGGACTCCATCTCGTGCTGGCCCCCTTCGCCTTGACCCGGTCCGGCCCCCGAGCCCTCATCCTGCTCGCGTACCGGTTGTTCGCCGATTACTTCTCCCTCTTGCCCGTCTCCCGAACCGCCGGCTCCCTGCCCCTCCTGCCGGTCGGTAAAATTGGGGTCGTGGATGAACTTTTCTTCCACGGTGGTGGGCACCACCACGACCTTGGCCTTGCTGCCCCGGCCCGGCTTCACCATGCGCCCGATGCGGATCTTGCGCGGAAATCCGTCCTGTTCGCGCTGCTTGTCACGTGCCAGCAGCTCGTCGAGAGAGCGGATCTGGCTGGCATAGGAGCGTTGAGCGGTTGTCGCCGCCTGCAGGACCAGCAGGTCCCGGTAGTCGTAAACGCCAGGCAGGGCGGGCGGCCGCGGTGGGCGGGCCGGGTCGCCGGGTGGATATCGTTTTTCCTTCTTACTCATGAGGGACTCACAAAAAGCCTGAAAAATTGACGGCTTCGCAAAGAGTGCGCGATCGGGGTTTCTGCCTAGTTTTCGTCTTCCTGGGTGCAGAAGTATTCTATGGTCTTTTGGGCACAGGTCTTACAGTAACCAAGTTTGTTGAGCATGGTGTCTATCATCCGGTCGTATAGTTTCTGGTTCTCCTCGTTGGTGCGGTTGGCCAGGGCGCCTATCAGGCTGCCGGCCCCGGCGATATCCGACTTGAGGCGGACGTCGGTCACCGCTTTGACGAGCTCAAGGTTGTCCATGAAGTCGTAGTTGGGATCCACGCTGATCTTCTGGCCGTAGATCTTGCGGATGGAGGTGCGGAAAGTTTCCCTCTGCTCGGCGGTCTTGAGGCCCAGGCGTTCTTCGACACTGTTTATGAAGCGCTCGTCGATCTTGAGGGCCTTCATTTCTCCGGTTTGAGGATCCTTGTATTTCCACATCTTGTCGGATCCGAGATTCTCGGCGTCGACACCGATGATCATGTTGACGTAATTCATCACGTCCTTGCGGATGGCGAGCGGTTCGTCCATGTAGGCGTTGAACATTTCGGTCATGATCCGTTCCCGGTACAGTCCCTTGGCTATCTTGAGATCTTCCAGGTATTTGGCCCGGTCATTGGCTTCAACCACGTAATCCAGGATTATCCTTTCCAGGGCCTTGAAAATATCGTAGGCGAACATGCAGCGGCCCTCGTTGGTTTCCGAGCTTTCGATCAGCAACTGGATTGCCCGTCCCAGGTTGCGCTGGCCGAGACCCTTCTGGCCGAAACGCTTGGTGATGTCGGGATTCTGGTTCAGGGTGTCGATCACCTCGGCCAGGGTCTTGATGCTCTTTTCGCCGGCCACTTCGCCGGCGGCAAGTTTCATGGTTTCGATGGGGGTGAGCTTCTCCGAGCGGGGCAGGCGGGTCAGGACCACGGCGACCGATGCGGCGTAGTTCAGGTTGGGGTCCTGGTGCAGGGCCTCGCGGGTGAAGGTGGTGCGCGCCTCGTTGCCGATGGTATAGCCGGTCAGGGTTTTCTGCAGCTTGTAATTGGTGTTGTGGGAGACATAGCAGATCCGGCAGCGGTCGACGATGGGGGCTTCTTCTTTTTCGGACAGAAAGCGGTTGAACTCGCCGTTGTTGCTGGTTGCCACGATCAGGGTGTCGATGGGCCACTTGAATCCGTCTATCTCGATGGTCCGGTTCTGAATGACCCCCAGATATACCTGCACCAGGTCCTTCTTGTTCTTGTAGATCTCGTCGCTGAAGTGGATTCCGCCACCGGCCACCCGGGCCAGGGCCCCGCGCCGCAGGTCGAAACGGTAAGGGTTGTTGGTGTCGGTGATATGCAGCAGGCGCTGGATGGATTCTTCTCCCAGAAGATCGACGGCCGAAGAGGTGATCTTGTCCTTGGCCGGGTATTTTCCGGTCAGGGTGCCCAGGCTCTCTGTCAGGGGAACGGGTATGATTTCCACGAACTCGAGCATCTTTGCCAGGTCGCCTCCGGTGTGGTTGCGGATATCGTTCCAGATGTAACCCGAGCAGGCTCCCAGGGGGCGGTAATTTTCCCACAGCTTCTCGATGGCGGTATCGTCGAAACCGATGGTGCCGGCAAGAAATTGACGGTTTTCGTCCGGATCGTCGAAAAGGTTCATGGCCAGGATCATCGGATCCTCGTAGGTCTGAGATTCAATCGTGCGTATTTTCCCGTAGTTGCCCAGCTTGTCCATTCCCACGAATCGGAAGGTGTATTTGCGGTTGCCCTCTTTGGCCAGGAAGCTGCGGTACTTGGCGCAGAGATAGTCGACGAAGAAAGTCTTGCCGTTGCCCGGCTCGCCCACCAGCACGAAGGCCATTTCCTTTGACGAGCCGTTTTCAGCCGCGTCTTTCACATAGGATACAAAGCTGTTGATCTCGTCGTACATGCCGACTATGTGCTTCGGGCCTGTCCGGAATATGCTGAAATCGTAGGTGGTCTTGCCGTTGACCACCACTTTGCGGATTTCACCGCCGAGTATCATGCGGGCCACGGCCTGGAATGCGTTTTCAAAACGCCGCCGCCCCTCTTTGACCGCTTCAACATGCCGGGTAAGTTGTGACTGAAGCTTCTTGGCCATGATTGCCCCCTGTTTTGCCAATGGTTTGCATTGCCTGCCGGTTTCCCGGGCCGGGCTTTACCGCTGCGCGAATGAGGCCGACTGAAGGCGAGGTGCAGGCTGGAAGCAGGAAAGAGACGATGCCGGAATGTAATGAACTGGCCCTGAAAGTCGGTCCAAAGGTGTCTGTTTGATGATAACTCTTATTTTCAGCAACTCCAAGCTGCAATGTGTGGAACCGGCCCGAATCGAGCGGTTCAAATTTCCGTGGAGCGTTTTTGCCGCCGGTGCTTTGCATGTCCGGCAGGATCGAGAACGCTCAACTTGGATTGTAGCAAAATAGATGCCTGAAAATGTGCCGGAGAAGAAAAAAGATATTTAGGGGCAATGGCCGTTATTTCAATATGATAGGCGCAGGTTGATTCCCGGTGTGCCCGGCGGGTGTCAAAATCTTGGACAATGGTTGCGTTTTTCCGGCTTCAATGTTGCCGGTGTACGGAGGGCCGGCGGCGTTTGCGGCGTTTTTTCCTTATACGGGCATTGGGGGTGCGGTTGAGGACTTCGATCAACTCCTGTCCCAGCACGCGGCACTGCCAGCGTTTGATACCGCTGACCGCGGCCAGCTCTTTTTCGCTCTTTGGGTTTGCCAGCACGATCTGTCTGATCATGTTCTTGCTGAGCAGCAGCGGCGGATCGATTCCCTCGCTTTCGGCCCGG
>JAMOUQ010000018.1 GCA_027068085.1 Desulfobacteraceae bacterium
CAGATACAGCTGCAGGTCCCTTCCCTTTGGGGGAGGCGGCTCGACAGGTCGTGACGGGTTCGCCAGTACCGGCATTTTGGGAGCTGGCGCCTCTTGGGGGCCGGGCTGCTCGTTTACAGACTCGTTGTCGACCGAAGCAGTTGTTTTTACAACCGGCAGAACATTTTCGCCCTCGGGCCGGGAAGCATTTTGACTGCGCAATGACAAAGCCTGCGGCAGATTGTCTTCCCGGTCGGGTTGGTTGTGTTCCGTGCTTTGCCCGGTATCGGTACTGAAGGCTGCGTATTCATCGGCTATTTGGGTCGCGGCCGGTTCAGGCATGTCGTCCGCAGCGGTAGAAGCGGCCGGCATTGATTCTGTCTGCTTGTCCACCAGCTCCACATCTATGCCCACGCGGAAAGGGTTTTGGAGGTTGAACCATTTCAGCCGGCCATGCCGGGGACTGAACAGGAGACGGATTTCCAGCTTGTCGTCCCGGTGGGTGATGATTTCCAGGTTGCTGATCCGTGATGTGTTCTCGAAAGGGATCCGGCGTACGAGCTTGGGATGGGTCCCGGCCAGGGTTACAGTCAAGACCCCGTTTTCGATTTTGGGTGGCGATATCAGCCGTGGTTCCGAGTCGAATTCAAGGACGATACGCGTGGAGGATTCGTATTCACCGATCCTGATATCACGCAGCAAAGATCCTGCCGCCGGCAGAGCATTGGAAAATATGACACCCACCGCTCCAAGGAAAAGCAGCACCGACCTGCATCTGCTTCTTGCCCTATTCATAAGCGGTCCTTGTCTTTGGAAGGGGAGGTCCTGCCGGATCTTTCAGCCGCCGGAGGCATGCCCGGGCTTGCTGATCGGCGGTTTTGAAAATATCCAATGCAGCCGATATTTGTCAAGACCATGGACTCTGCCCCTGGAGGGCCGGCTTTCTGCAGGAGCGGATGGCTGTCCAAAAGTCTGTAATCAGGGTTTTCGGACGACTCGGCAAGGCAATCCGGGGTCCGCCGCGCCGCACTGGCCGCGGGCGCAGCTTTACGCAGAATTTGCAAAGTCATCATTGCATGACGGCAATGACCTCAAACCCGGCTGCCCGAAGGGCGGTCTCGATTTTATCGGCGTCACAGGGCTCCAGCCTGAAACAGTAGCTCCGCTGGCTGGTCTGCCGGGTGGCCAGGCTGACGTTTATGATGTCTCCGCCGTTGGCGGTTATTACCTGCATGGCCCTGTTCAGCGAGCCCGGCCCGTTGCCAAGGTTTACGTCTATTCTGACACTGGCCGACAGGATGCCCATCAGGTCTATGAACGCCCGCAGCAGGTCGGTTTCGGTTATGATGCCCACCAGGTACTGGCCATCGACCACGGGCAGGCCGCCTATTTTCCGCCGGTAAATAAGCTGGGCGGCAGTTTCTATATCGTCGTCGGGCTGGACCGTCAGCGGGTTTTTGATCATCATGTCGTGCAGGGTGAGATCTCCCAGCATATACGGCAGCAGGCCCCTTTTCAGGTCGGCCAGGGTAAGAAAACCTTTCAGACGGCGGTTTGAGTCGACTACCGGCAGATGACGAATGGAATTGGCCTGCATTATTTCGATGGCCTGTTCGACCGTGGCGTCGTCGGTCACGGTGATCGGGTCGGGTATCATCAAATCGCGTATTTTCATGATGCAACCAAGTCAATTATACGGTTGCGGCCAAACAGCCCGATGCCAACGGAATCGTACCTACCCGCAGCGACTGCGGTCCGCTATCGTCCTGCCGCCCTCGGCCTTTTAAAGAAGTAAAGTGAACAAAAGTAACTATTTAGTACACCCTACCACAATTTTGACGACTTGTGAATCAGATTATCCCGGCCGGTAACATTCGGTCAGGGCTGATACAGACAGAGAGGCTCTTCAGCCATGAAATTGCCGGTGGCTTCATAGGCCCGCGCCCGGCATCCGCCGCATACCCGGCGGTACTGGCAACGGCCGCACTTGCCTTCCAGGCTGTCCAGGTCACGCAGTTTGGCGAAGATTTCGGAATTGCTCCATATTTCATCGAAGCGGCTGCGGGTCACATCCCCGCAGTTAAGATCGAGAAAGCCGCAGGGCTGTACGATACCCCGGTGGGAGATGAAGCAGAACCCCGTTCCGGCCAGGCAACCACGGGTTACGGCATCCAGCCCGTGGCTCTGGAAGGTGACCTTGATTCCCTCGGCCCGTGCCCGCTGGCGCAGGATGCGGTAGTAATGGGGTGCGCAGGTGGCCTTTAACTGCAGCCCGGTCTTGTCGCGCTGATCGTAGAACCAGTTCAGGGTATCTTCATACTGGCGCGCGTCGATGGCCTGGTCGACTATATATTTACCCCGGCCGGTGGGAACCAGAAGGAAGATGTGGTGGGCCACGGCGCCCAGCTCTTGAGCCAGGGCCAGGATCTTGGGAATCTGATCCAGGTTGGTCTGGGTCACGGTGGTGTTGATCTGAAAGTCCAATCCGGCTTCTCTGGCGGCCTTGATGCCCCTGAGGGCACCATCGAAGGCTCCCGGCACTCCCCGGAAGCGGTCGTGGGTCTGGCTGCTGGCCCCGTCAAGGCTGATACTGATGCGCTTGATTCCGGATTCCACCATTTTCGATGCCATTCCGGCAGTAACCAGCGTGCCGTTGGGGGCCATGACCATCCGGAGCCCTCTTGCCGTACCATGGGCCGCTATTTCGAAGATGTCCGGCCTCAGCAGCGGTTCGCCGCCGGTAAGGATTATGATCGGCTTGGCAACTTCGGCGATCTGATCCAGCAGAGCCAGGGCCGCTGCGGTATCCAGTTCGCCCGTGTAGGGGCCGCTTGTGGCCGAGGCCCGGCAATGGACGCAGGCCAGGTTGCAGTTGCGGGTCGTTTCCCAGGCGACAAGCCGTAAAGTCGGTTCCGAAGGCTGACCCGGATGGGAACCGGGATGGTGGCCGGGATGGGCAGATGGGCTTTCGGTCATGAGCCGTTCCTATCTTAAGCTGGTCGATCTGTGAAAATGAGCGACAAGTCACTGGTTGAGCAGGCGGGCGGCGTCCATGGCAAAGTAGGTCAGGATCATGTCCGCTCCGGCCCGCCTGATGGCGGTCAGGGTTTCCATCATAACCGCGGTGCCGTCTATCCAGCCCATCCGGTCCGCCGCCTTGATCATCGAATATTCACCGCTCACATTGTAGGCCGCCAGGGGCAGGTCGCATTGTTCCCGGATGCGGCAAATGATGTCCAGGTAGGCCAGGGCCGGTTTGACCATCACGATGTCGGCCCCTTCCTCCATGTCCATCATTGCCTCGCGGATGGCTTCGCGGGCATTGGCCGGGTCCATCTGGTAGGTGCGCCGGTCGCCGAAACGGGGGGCGGAATCGGCCGCCTGTCTGAAGGGACCATAGTATGAAGAACGGTACTTGGCGGCATAGGACATTATGGGCAGGTTTTCATGACCGGCCTCATCCAGTGCCAGGCGGATGGCGGCCACTCTGCCGTCCATCATGTCGGACGGCGCCACCATGTCGGCCCCGGCTGCAGCATGGGATACGGCGGTGCGGGCCAGCAGCTCGAGGCTGGCATCGTTGTCCACCACCTGGTCGCGGACCACGCCGCAGTGGCCGTGATCGGTGTAGGCGCACAGACAGACGTCGGTTGTCACCAGCAGTTCCGGAACCTTGTCCTTGACGGCCTTTACCGCCTGCTGGACGATGCCGTCGTCCGCATAGGCTGCCTTGGCCAGGGGATCCTTGGCGTCGGGTATGCCGAACAGAATCACAGCCGGTATGCCCAGCCGGTAAGCCTCCAGGGCCGTGGCGGCCAGGTGATCCAGTGACAGCTGATAGTGCCCCGGCATGGCCTCGATTGGATTCCTGACATCCTTTCCGCCGATGGCGAAAAGGGGCAGGATAAAATTGTCGGGATGGAGCCTGGTTTCGCGCACCATCCGCCTGAGGGCCGGATGGAGGCGGGTTCTGCGGGGTCGGTATTCCGGAAACAACATACTGTTTTCCTTTTTGATCAAGCAGGTTCAGATATTTCCTCGTCTGTCAGGTAACAGGCCGGGTCCGGGGCCCAGACATTGCCGGTGACCGCCTCTGCCCGGACCCTGAAATTGCCGCCGCAGATATCGAGCCAGCGACAGGCGGCGCAGCGGCCCTGGACGTAACGCTTCTTGTCCTTGAGCTGGAGCAGCAGCGGATCTTCGGGCTCGGTCCATATCTTGGAAAAGGGTCTGTTTCTCACATTGCCGAAACTGTGGTGCCGCCAGAACTGGTCGGCATAGACCTCGCCGTCCCAGCTTACACAACCGATGCCCCGGCCGGAGTTGTTGCCTTCGTTCATCTTGAGCAGCTCCAGGACCTCGGCGGCTCTGGACGGGTTTTCCCGCAGCAGCCGCAGGTAGAGGTAGGGGCCGTCGGCATGGTTGTCCACGGTGAGAACCTCTTTGGCCTTGCCCCTGGCGTGCAGGTCGGCGGTGCGGTCGATTATCAGGTCCACGGCAGCCCTGGTCTCGGCGTGGGTCAGGTCTTCTTTCACCATCTCTGTTCCCCGGCCGGCGTATACCAGATGGTAGAAGCAGACCCTGGGGATGTCCATCTTTTCCAGCAGGTCGAATATGCCTGCAATCTCCCTGACGTTGTGCTTGTTGATGGTAAAGCGCAGGCCGACCTTGATTCCGGCATCCTGGCAGTTGCGGATGCCGTCCATGGCTTTGTCGAAGGCCCCCTTGACCCCCCGGAACATGTCGTTGACCGGTTTCAGGCCGTCGAGGCTAATTCCCACATACGACAGGCCGATGGCTTTCAGGGTGCGGGCAGTTTCCGGATCTATCAGGGTTCCGTTGGTGGAGATCACCGCCCGCATGCCTTTTTCCACGGCATAGCTTGCCAGTTCCGGCAGATCCCTGCGCACCAGCGGCTCTCCGCCGGAAAAGAGCAGCACCGGCACGCCGAATCGGGCCAGATCGTCGATCAGGGCCTTGCCCTCGGAAGTGGTCAGTTCGGATGCGGCTGTCTGGTCGGTTGCATGGGCATAGCAATGAATGCACTTGAGGTTACAGCGGCGGGTGATGTTCCATACCACCACCGGCCGCTTGTCGGCTGAAAACTGCAGCAGATGGGACGGGAGCCGGGAGGATTTGCGACCGTAGCGCAGGGCGTCGGAAGGCTCCACGGTCCCGCAATAGAGCTTGGAAATTCCGATCATGAATTTTCAATTCCTTTCCCCGGGCAAGGGAGGCAGCGTTGGGCTTCTGGCTGCCGGGCGGCTTTTCCGGCCTTCTTTCAAAAGTTCCCCGATGAAATTTTCCGGGTTCATCAGGGCCTGCCGGGTGATGAAGAAGCGGTTGGCGCCGGTCTTGTCGCGCACAAGCTTCAAACCGTATTCAAAATCCGAACAAATTTCACGATAGAGGGCGTCCATGTCCCTCTGACCGCCATCCAGGGCGCGCTCGATCAGGTAATCGACGGCCTCTTCCTCCAGGACCACGGTTATGCCCTGTTTTTTCAGAAACAGCATCTCCATGGTCTTGATCTGCTCATGGATGCCGTTGATGATCTTGAGAACCCTGTCGGTATCCATAATGTGCTGGCAGTAAAACCCTGCAATAAGCCGGATTCGTTCGGCGGTCAAGGGGATTCCGTATTTTTCGCTGAACGAGTTCCGGTTGGCCTCCAGGTAAAGGGCCACGTTTTCCGTCTCCCGGGCGCGCAGGCGTTCGAAAATTTCTTTGACCCGGCCCGTCTGTTTGCGGTCGGTAAAGATGGCGAGCCACTTTTCAGGTTCCTGCAACACCTGTTCGGTTACCGGGAAGTATTCGATTCCTGCCGACGGCAGCTTGCGTTCGAAGGTGATCAGGGCTCTTTCCACTGCGCTTACCAGCCCCCGGGCACCGGTATTTTCGGCGTGGGCCTGGCGGGCCAGAATTCTCAGGGCGGCAGGTTCGAACTTGACGGAAATGCCGTAGGCGGCAAAGTCCAGCTTCTTGCCCAGAATGATGGGATTGTTGGGATTGGCCAGGATGGCATAGAGGTCGTCTTCACTCAAGGGTTCGAATACCGTCCTGACCGGCAGGCGGCCGATGAATTCCGACTCGAAACCATACTCGATCAGGTCCTCGGATTTGATCCCGGCCAGGATCCGGTCGTCGTCCAGCTTGTCCACCCGGGAGCTGAAACCTATCGCATGGGCGGCAAGCCTTTTGCGGATTATCTTCTCGATGCCGCTGAAGGCGCCGCTCATGATGAAGAGGATGTGGCGGGTGTTGATGGCGCTTTTGTCGCGTTTGCCGGTTTTACGGAAGCGTTCGATCTCCTGGAGCATCGATATGGGATCGTGGGGAACCTTGAGGTCCACCTCGGTCTCTTCCATCGGTTTGAGCAAGGCCCGCTGAACCCCGGTGCGGGACACATCGGCTCCTGCCAGATTCTTGCTGGAAGCGATTTTGTCGATTTCGTCGATGTAAATTATGCCGTACCGGGCCCGCTCGATGTCGCCGTCGGCTTCGCGCACCAGGTCCCTCACCAGGTCTTCCACGTCACCGCCCACGTAACCTGTCTCGCTGAACTTGGTGGCGTCGCCCTTGACGAAAGGCACTCCGATTTTCCGGGCGATCAGGCGGATCATGTAGGTTTTGCCGACCCCGGTGGGGCCGAGCATCAGCACGTTGTTCTTGATTCCGCCCACAAGTTCGGCCGCCCGGTCCGGATGCTTTTGCCAGTACCTGATGCGGTTGAAGTGGGTGCAGATCTTGGTGGCCAGGATTGCCTTGGCCTCGTCCTGCTTGACGATGTACTGGTCCAGGTAGGCCACCAGGTCCTCGGGTTTCAGATCGAAATTGATCCTTTTTGGATGGCGCGGGGCCGGTTTTTCGACTTCATCGGTGGGCACTTCCTGGCTCATGACGATGGGCGTGGCAAGCTTGACCGTGCCGCCGAATTTCTTGGCCAAAAATTCGCCCAGTTCCTTTTCAAGCTCTTTGGGATCCGGTATTTTGTCGTTTCTGGTACTCATAACGGACCAAGTATAATCACCAGGCAAGTAGGATGCAAGGGCGGGTGGCCCGGGGCCGCCCGGAGCCGCCTCCAGGGCCTGCTAAAGGGCTTTTTTGCGTGTCATTCCACGATGCAAAGCAGCCCCTTCAGGTAAGCGCCTTCCGGGAAATTGAGCGCCACGGGATGGTCTTCGGCCTGGGAAAAGCGCCGTATGATGCATGCCTGGCGTCCGGCGTCCAGGCTGGCATCGAAGACTATCTTCTGAAAAAGCGCCGGCTCGATGAGCCCCGAGCAGGAAAAGGTGGCCAGCATGCCCTCGGGGCTGATGATCCGCATGGCCTGGAGATTGATGTCCTTGTAGGCCCGGGATGCCTTTTTGAGGTGATTGTAGGATTCGACGAACTTGGGAGGGTCGAGGATGACCATATCGAAACGGCGTCCCTGGTCGCGGTATTTGCGGAGAACGTCAAAGACGTTTCCGTTGACAAAGTCCGCCCGGGAAGGGTCGAAACCGTTCAATTCCAGGTTTCGCCCGGCGGTGTCCAGGACAGCCTTGGACGAGTCGATGCTGGTCACGTGAGCTGCCCCGGCCGCAAGGGCCGCCAGGGAAAAACCGCCGGTGTACGAAAAGCAGTTCAGAACCGTTTTGCCACGGCAATAACCGGCCACCAGGGGCCGGTTTTCAGCCTGATCCAGGTAGAAGCCGGTCTTGTGCCCGTTGTGGACATCCACCAGGATTTTGATTCCGGCCTGCTCGATGATTAGCCGGCGGGGCGGCTCCCGGCCCCACAGGACGCCCTTGACCGGCGCAAGCCCCTCCTTGGCTCTTACGGCGGCATCAGAGCGTTCGAAGATACCGCGGCAGGGGACCAGCTCGGCCAGGATCGCCACTATGTCCTGCTTCCATCTTTCGGTGCCGGCAGTCAGGAACTGCGCCACCAGATACTGGCCGTAACGGTCGATGACCAGCCCGGGCAGCCCGTCCGACTCCCCATGTACCAGCCGGCAGGCGCCTTCGGCGACGGCCAGCTGCGCCTGGCGGCGGCCGATGGCGGCGGCAAGCTTTCGGGCGAAGAATTCTCGGGTTATCTGTTGCTGATCGAAGGCCCAGATCCGGACCCTTATCTGGGAGCTGGGACAATAAGCGCCCCGGCCGAGGAATCGTCCGTCCGAGGCCACCACGTCGGCGGTTTGTCCCGGCTCGGGACTGCCCTTGACTCTGCCGACGGCGCCCGAAAAGACCCAAGGGTGCCTGCGCAGAAGCGATTTCTCGCGCCCCCTCTTCAGGATTACGATCGGTTCGGAACGGCTCACAGACCCGGATGCTCCTGGTTAAGGTTCGGTTCCATATGACGGCTTTGGTTCTTTCCTGTCAGGAGGTGATTTCCCTGATTATCCTGATCAATACCTCTATGTCCAGCGGCTTGGCCAGGTAGTTGCCGGAACCGGCTTCATCCGCCCCTGACAAATAGTCCTCGCCTGATCCATGACCGGTTAAAAACAGGAATTTCATTGCGGGCCGGATTACCTGCAGTTTTCTCTTCAGCTCGATGCCGTTCATCTTCGGCATCTTCACATCCAGGACAGCCACGTCGTATTCTTTCTGCCCGGCCATTTCCAGGGCCTGATCCACATCGGCCGTCCATTCGGCCTCGATGTTCCTTAGCGCCAGGCGTTCGGCCAGGGCTTCGATGAATTCCGCCTCGTCATCGACAAGCAAGATTTTCATTTTTTACGTTTTCCCCGGAGCTGTCAATCTTTTTGGGCAGGCTGACAGTAAAAGCCGTTCCCTCTCCGACCCGGCTTTCCACCCTGATGGAGCCGCCCAGTTCCTGGACCAGGTTGTAAGTTATCGACAGCCCCAGCCCCGTTCCTCCCCTGTCGGTCTTGGTGGAGAAAAAAGGCTCGAATATCCGGCCTATATTTTCGGCAGCGATTCCGGCGCCGTTGTCCCTGATCTGAATTTCGATGTTACCGCTGCCGGTATCCCGGGCCTTGATGACTATGGTGCCACAATCCGGCACCGCGGCAAAGGCATTGTTGATGATATTGAGCAGAATCTGTTGCAGACGGCTGCGGAAAGTTACGATGGGCGGAAGCTGATCCGGGATGTCGACCTCTATGTCGAGCCCCCGGTATTGGGCTTCCTTGTTGAGAAACCCCAGCACTTCTTCCACCACTTGGCCGACGGCCGCAGGTTCAGGCCGGCTGTCGTCGTTCCTGGCGAACCTGAGCAGCCGGCGGGTTATGGTTGCGCAGCGGCTTACCGAATTCATGATCGAGTCCGCCAGGGACAGCAGGCGCCGGTCGTTCTGGTACTGGCCCCGGATCTGGAACAGATCCTTTATCAGACCGGCCTTTTCGGCGATTATGGCCAGGGGGTTGTTGATCTCATGGGCTATGCCGGCCGCCAGGCGGCCGATGGAGGCCATCTTGTTGGCGTATTGCATTTGTTGGAGGCTGGCCAGCCGCTGCTTGTCGGCTTCATACAACCGGCTCACAAGGTAGGTGGCTGAGCTTGTGACCACCAGCAGAATAACAAAGACACTGAAGCCCAGGAACCATATTATCCGGGATTTGGTTTGATGCCACGGGCTCATGAGGCGCTGTTTTTCCTTGATCACCATCAGGATCAGGGGGGTGCCGGCAATGTAGCGGTAACCGATTATCAAAGGGCGCCCCCTGGCGTTCCGGCACTGGTATACTCTCGTTGCAGGGGCTTGGGGAGGGATTTCCAGATCGAGGCGGCCCATGATGTCTCCGTGGAACCTGGATGGCGTCTGAAGAATGCCTTCCCGGTTTACCAGAAACACGTCACCGTTGCCCTCCACTTTCATCTGAGCCAGTATCCGGCAGAACCTGTCGGTGTCGATGGCGGCCCGGATGATGTAGAAACGGTTGTCCGGCAGTGGTTTTTTGACGGCGATCACAAGGTGGGGAACCTTACGGTAGCCCAGGAATATGTCGCTGATATAATATCCCTGTTCGACCACGTTCCGGAACCACGGCTGGATGCCGTAGTTTTTGCCCTCCAGGCCGAAGGGACCCCAGTAGGCGATCTGGTCGCCGGCCATGTCGATTATTCCCAGATCAGAAAATCCTCCGAAGGTGGCCTTTAGATGAGCAAGGAGGCTGGCCAGCTGCCGGTGATCACGCAGGTCTTCCAGGCTGTAGTCGTGGGCGATGAAATCAAGGGCCGCTTTGCGTTCTTCCAGGAAGAAGCTGATGGTCCTGCGGGTGTTGGAGACCAGGCGGCCCGTACGCAGCATTATTTCCGATTCGGCGGCCCTTTTGGTGACGTTGTAATCGATGGTGGCCAGAAACAACAGGGGAACGACGGCCGCAATCGAGGTGAAAAAGACCGTCCGGTACCACAGCGCCTTGAAATTCAGGGCATCCTTGCGAAGTGAGGAGGCATGGTCTTTATGGCCCCAGAAAGCGGGCTTCAGTCTGGCAAGTTTGATTTTCACCCGTCGCTTTTCTGCCTGCGCTCCAGGTTTATCTTTTCGTTTGCCTGTTTTATGGTTTCACTGAGCTTTTCGATATCCACCGGTTTCTGAAGATAGGCGAAGGCACCCAGTTGCATGCACTGTTGCCGGTCCGCCTCCGATCCGTGGCCGGTAAGAACGATGACCTCGATGTCCGGGTTCATGCTCTTTACCCGGCGCAGGACCTCCATGCCGTCAATGCCCGGCATCTTGAGATCGAGAATCATCACCTCCGGTTGATGCTCTTCGATCATTTCCAGGGCCGAGGCCCCGTCGTAGGCCACCGCCGACCCCATCTCCCGCATTATAAGCCTTTCGGAAAGGGTTTGCACGAATTCCCGCTCGTCGTCCACCAGCAGGATCCTGGAAGGGGTTTCGAAGTCGTACTTGCGGTAGATGTCGGCCTGGTGAAAGCCGGAACCCACTTCGCATCTGACCGATTTCACTCCCTGCACCTTTTCCACCAGGGCCTCAAGCTCCGCTTCCAGGCGGTTGAGCATCAGGACCTGCTTGTTGATCACCAGGGTCACCCGGCCGTCTTCGGCCTTTACATCTATGTTGTGTCCCTCTTTTGCCAGCATGGCACCGACCCTGGCGGCCAGCAGAAAGTCTTCCACCGCTTTTTCGGAGCCTCCGGTCTTTTTCAGAACGTTCTTGCCGATGTTGTCCATTATCAGGGATACGATCTTGTCCGGCTCGGCTTTATCCGCCGGAATGATAATGTCGTATAAAGCCGTGTTCCAGGGATCAGGCGAACCCCTGTGCAGCTTGACCCAGGCGGTACAGTCCTCATCGTGCTGGCGGATCAGCTTGACAGCCTGCCTTTCGGACAGATCCTGTTCAAGGGCGCTTTCAAGCCGGGACTTGGTGTCGGCTATAAGGCATACCTTCAGGATGTGGGATATGTTTTCCGGGATAAGATGAGCGCAAAAACCTTTGACCAGGAGGCGGTCTTGACGCAACTGTTCGGCCAGGGCCAGCCTGATGAAGGCGATGGCGCGTTCCTTTTCATGGGTGAACCTGTTGAAGACGGAAGTCTTGGCGCTGAAGGCCCGGGCAAGCTTGTCAGGCGCTATTGCCGAAAGTTTGGCGGCCTTGGCCACCAAGTCGCCGTCTGTCAGCAGCCTGTATCCGGTTTTTGCAACCAGCGGCTCGATGATACGCTCTTCGTTGCAGAAGTTGCCATGGAACAATGAAATGACGGCCATGATGTCCTCCTTTGCGTTCTTCTACTGGGTGTCGCGGCAAACAGTCAGCAGGGGGCAGGATTTTTCCCGGCTGTTGACGTGGGCCTTTTCATGGGTGGCGTTGATGGCGCTTTCCATGGTCGGAAAGATATGATCTTCGCCGATTTTGGCCACCAGGTGGGTACGCTGGAGGACTTCCATGACAGATTCATTGACCCCGCTGAGGGACACGTCGATACCGGCGCTGCGGATTCGGTCTATCAGCAGGGACAGCACCTCTTCGCCCGATGCATCTATGTCGTTTATTCCGTTGGATACGATTATTATGTGACGCAAATGTTTTTTCTGGCGCATGATATCCATTATCTTGTCTTCCAGGTAGCTGGCGTTGGCGAAAAACAGGGGACCGTCGAAACGGACCATGGCGATATGGTCACATTCCTTGAGGCCATGGGTCTGGACGCACCGCAGGGCCTTGTCCGGAGACCTGGCCAGGGTGGCCACGGTCGGGCGCATGCTCTTGTAGAGAAATACCAGCAGGGACAGCACCACCCCGATCATTATACCCCGGTCGAGATGGGGGGCAAAGCCCAGGGTGGCCACGAAGGTGATGATCGATATGGCTCCGTCATACCACTTGGCGCGCCAGGCGTGGATGAAGCCGGTTACGTTTATCAGGCCGATGACGGCCATCATGATCACCGCCGCCAGCACGGCCTGGGGCAGGTGGTAGAGCAGGGGAGTGAAGAACATCAGCACGATCACGACCGCCAGGCTGGTAAAGACGCTGGAAAGGCCGGTTACGGCTCCGGCCGCCAGATTGACCGCGCTCCTGGAAAACGACCCTGAAGTGGGATAGCTCTTGCCCATTGAACCGGCGATATTGGCAAGACCCTGGCCGATCAGCTCCTGGTTGGGATCCAGGCGCTGACCGGTTTTGGCCGCCATGGCCTTGGCGATCGAGATGGCCTCCATGAAACCCAGCAGGGAGATGATGGCGGCATACGGCAGCAGGTGAAAGATGATCCTGAAGTTGATTTTGGGCACCGACATGGCCGGCAGCCCTTTGGGGATCACCCCCACCACGTCGCCTCCGCCCACCATGGTCAGGTTCATCGGGTCCAGAGGCTTGTTCTTCACCTTGAAGCGCCAGATGCGCTCATCGCAGTTTGCATGTCTCCTGCCATCCTGGATGAGGTGGAAAGCCTGGCCGTCATCGGTGGTTACGCGGCACAAAAGCATGGAGCGCAGAGCCTTGCGATATTCGTGGGCCAGTTCCTTCTGCTCGGCGATCTTGATGGTGATTATGTTGATCTTGTTCTGGGTTTCAAGGGCATTGATCACGTCGTGCCGGGAACGGAATCTGTCCAGCTGGCGGGACAGCTCGGTGCGCTCCCGGGCCAGCAAAGGAATTTTTTCAAGGGCTTCGTTGAACTTGTAAATGGCCTCCACGGCCTCGGGGACCTTGATCTGGTCCACGGTGGCCACCGTGTTGTGCTCGAATCCGATGGCCCAGGAGACGATGGTTGTCAGGGCCACGGCGATCAGCACGTTGGGAATCCTGGGATTCAGCCTTTTCAGACCGTACATTATGCCGAAAGCAGCCGCTCCCATGGCCAGGGACGGCCAGTGGGTGTAATGAAAGGCGGCCCTGATCACTCGGGCGATGGTTTCAAGGTGGTGTTCGGCCTTGTCGACGTGGACGCCGAAAAGCTTGGAAAGCTGTGAAGAGGCGATGATTATGGCCGCGGCATTGGTGAAGCCGTTGACCACGGGATGGGAGAGGAAATTGACCACCAGGCCGAGCCGCAGGACGCCGAGGGACAACTGGAAGACCCCCACGATCAGGGCCAGCAAAATGGCATAGGCGATGTAACCTTCGCTTCCGGCCGATGCCAGCGGTTCAAGGGAGGCTGCCGTCATCAGGGAGACGACGGCCACCGGTCCGGTCGCCAGCTGGCGGCTGGACCCGAACAGGGCCGCCACCATGGGCGGCAGGAACGAGGCGTACAACCCGTAGTATGCAGGCAGGCCGGCAAGCTGGGCATAGGCCATGGACTGGGGAATCAGGACAAGGGCAACGGTCAGTCCCGAAATGGCGTCGGCTTTGAGGTCGTTCAGGTCGTAGTTGTGGAACCAGTCAAGGAAGGGAAAGATCTTTACCATAATTTTCATGCTTCACTCCGTCGATACCGTGTTTGCCAACATTCGCCTGCACAATTCCAGCAATTCCTCGTACAATGAGGATGCCTCGTATAGCTGATAGGTCTCCAGACGCACCAGGCCGTCGACCATGGTGTGCAAAATCAGGGCAGCTTTCTTGGGAGGCAGGGCGACGATGCTTCCGTCGGTCTGGCCCTGTCCGATGGCCTGCTCGAAGATGTCTACGAAACAATCGAAGATTGCCTCCATGCACCGGCGGCAGCCAGGGTTTTGCAATGCCAGTTCGTAGGAAATGTGGCGGTGAAGGACCATGAAACGGTCTTCCAGCCGGGAAGCCAGATCCAGGTAGAAGGCGATGGCCCCTTCCACCATCTCCAGCCCGCAGGAAAAGTTTTCATTGCGGTAGAACTCTTCAAAGGCTTCGAGAACCCTGGTCTTGAGATCCTCAAGGATCGCCAGCAGCAGTCCTTCCTTGCTCTTGAAGTGATAGAAGATGGTCCCCTGGGCGACTCCGCTTATCTTCGACACTTCAGACATGGAAGTTTCGTTGAATCCTTTCCGGGCAAAAAGGATCGCGGCGGCCTCCAGAATACTCTCTTTCCTGCGGGTCATGCGGGTCATGGCCTGACTGTCTTTGTAAACCGCATTTGAGCATGCGGTAAAAATCCGAACCGGCTGAGCCCAGCCGGACTGCAACCTTGTAATCGTTGCCGCTGCACCGGATCACCGGGCATTTCCGTGTGGCCGGCTGATCCGGTCTCAAGCTTGACTGACTGATCAGTCAGTATCTAATTGCTAATAAAAACAGTGTCAAGCAATTTGGGTTGCCGGAAAATGGTATTAAAGTGTTGCATTTTGCAACTTGTTAATATCATAAATAAAAGCGTATGGCCAAAAATATGGGGGATGAAACGAACTTGGCCGGGCTGTGAGCGAGCGCGGGCCTGAGGTACCCTTTCGCAGTGCTGAAAACCATCGGGTGTGATCTTTATCCGCAAGACCGGGCGCTGTCTTGACAGGGGGTGATTTGAGGAAATGGATGGTACGCCCGGCAGGAATCGAACCTGCGACACCCAGCTCCGGAGGCTGGTGCTCTATCCCCTGAGCTACGGGCGCACACGGCAGGAAACTAAACGATGACGGGCCCGGAGTCAAGTGTCATTTGCCATCTTCTGTCATCCGTGAAGGCAGCCATGCAGACAGGGCCGTTTTGGCTTCACCAACGACATACAGGGAGCCGGCGATACAAACGACCTCGTCTGCCCCCGCCGCCTCTATGGCCCGGCCGACCGCTTCGGCCACCGGGACATGGATTTGCCGCTCGATATTGTAAGCAGCCGCGGCCCGGTAAAGGCGCCGGGCCGGCACGGCCCGGCCGATTTCCGGCTGGGTGAAGATCATCTTCCGGCAACAGCGGGCCAGGTGTCCCAGGATGGAGGCAAAAGGCTTGTCGTCCAGGATGCCAACTACCATGGTGATCTTGCGCCCCCGGTAGCTGCTTTCCAGGTGGCGGGCCAGATTGCGGGCGGCGGCCAGGTTGTGGGCCCCGTCGAGAATCACCAGGGGACGGTGCATGACGATTTCCAGCCGCCCCGGCCAGCGGGCCATGGCAAGCCCGCGGGCAACTGTGTTTCTGTCAAGATCCAGTTGCCCGCGGTTTTTGAGCAGGTCGCAGGCGGCAAGCGCGTGGGCCGCATTTTCCAGCTGGTGACGGCCGATCAGGGATGTGTGCAGATCGCGCCACTTGTGGTGGATACCGTGATAGTTGAAATGGTCGCTGCCGGGTTTTTTGCGGACCCGGTAATGGCGGCCGAGAAAATAAAGAGGGGCTGACATCTTTTCGGCCCGGGCCGTTATCACCCCGCGGGCCGCCGCCTGTCTTGCTCCGCACACCGCGGGAACGCCGGGTTTGATTATGCCGGCCTTTTCCCCGGCGATGGCCGCCAGGCCGGTGCCGAGGTACTCTTTGTGTTCCAGGGAGATGTTGGTTATTACGCTCAGCTGCGGCACGATCACGTTGGTGGCGTCCAGACGGCCGCCCATACCGGTTTCGATTACGGCCCACTGAACGCGGTGGCGGGCGAAGGCGTCCAGGGCCATGGCCGTGGCAAACTCGAAAAAGGTCGGCTCCCGGTCCAGGTCACCCACGTTCCTGACGCGCCTGTATGTGTCAACCACCTCGTCGTCTGCAATGGGCCGATCGTCGATGCAGATCCTTTCATTGAAGCGTTCCAGATGGGGAGAGGTATAGCGGCCGACCCTGTAGCCGGCACACTTGAGGATCGCCGAA
The DNA here is from genome assembly GCA_027068085.1 of Desulfobacteraceae bacterium. Taxonomy (GTDB): domain Bacteria; phylum Desulfobacterota; class Desulfobacteria; order Desulfobacterales; family Desulfosarcinaceae; genus JALVQM01. Next base: position 16,099 of record JAMOUQ010000018.1, read on the forward strand.
AGATAGGCGGCCACCGATCCTTTGCCGTTCGTCCCGGCGATGTGGATGGTACGGTAGCGTGTGTGCGGGTTGCCGAGCCGGTCCAGGATGGTCCCGATCAGGTCCAGGCCGAGTTTGATTCCGAAACGGCGCAGCCGGAACATCTGCTCCAGGCATCTTGCGTAAGGGTCGTTTTTCATCCCTCTGTCTCCGGGCAGGACTTGCTGCCGATCTGGCTGGCGGGGATAAAAAAACCCGACCGCCCTGGCGGCCGGGTGGCTTATTAAAGGATTGCTTAACGATATCTTGCGCGGCGGGCAGCAGCTATGCGCTGCCGGCGTAAAGCCTCACGCTGTTTGCGGCGACGGTATTCGCTCGGTTTCTCGTAGCTTTTCTTAAGCTTCAAGCGCTTGAAAAGCCCGTCGTTCTGAATCTTTTTCTTAAGGATTCGCATGGCTTTTTCAAGATCGTTGTCTTGAACCTTGACCGTGATTGCTTTCAAACTGTCTCGCCCCCTTCGTCCCGCCCGGACATCGCTGGCCGGGTGGTTATTCATTCTCAATTAAAACAAAATTATTTAGCCAGGTTTTTAGAAATTTGCAAGCATAAAATTTCCCCGGACCGGCCGATGCCTCCGGCCGAGTGCGCCGGAGCCGCAGGCAGTGTGGCCGGAAACCGATGGAAAGTATGTGACCGGCCTCTTGACATCAACCTATCATTCTGTAATAGTTGGATTCCTTTTTTACGGTCCTTCTTTCCGCAACGGAGAGAAATCTATTCAACCAAACAAAGGCAGGAGGAGTTGAGATGCGTCTTATCCTATTAGGCGGACCCGGTGCGGGCAAGGGCACCCAGGCCAACTTCATCAAGGAGCGTTACCAGATTCCCCAGATTTCGACCGGTGACATGCTGAGAGCGGCTGTTAAGGCCGGTACCGAGCTGGGCAAGAAGGCCAAGCAGTACATGGACTCGGGTCAGTTGGTGCCCGATGATGTCATCATCGGGCTGGTGAAAGAAAGGATCAAGGAAGACGACTGCGCCAAGGGCTTTTTGTTCGACGGCTTTCCGCGTACCATTCCCCAGGCCGACGCCCTGAAGGAAGCCGGGGTCAAGATCGACGCCGTGGTTGAAATCCATGTGCCGGACGAAGAGATAATCAAACGCATGAGCGGCCGGAGGGTCCATCTGGCAAGCGGCCGTACCTATCACGTGATTTACAATCCGCCCAAGGAGGAAGGCAAGGACGACGTGACCGGCGAACCCCTGGTCCAGCGGGATGATGACAAGGAGGAAACTGTCCGCAAACGTCTCGAGGTTTACCACGCCCAGACCGAACCCCTGGTGGCGTATTACAAGAAATGGGCCGATTCCGGAGACTCCGATGCTCCCAAGTACATCCGGATTGAGGGTGTGGGCAAGGTGGAGGAGATCAGGGACCGGATTTTCAGCGCCCTTGACGCCCTGTAGATTCTGGCGGAACAATAAGCGGAGCAAATAGAGAACGCCATCCGCCCGAAGGGGCCGTTTGGCGGCCCCTTCGGTTATTCGACCGTTGGCATTTTGCTGTTGGGACCCGGGAAGGGAAATGGCTCTTTCCGGGTCCTGTTTTTTTGTAATTATTGGCAATTATTCAGCGTTTAAAACCAACCTATCCTGTGGTCTGCCCACGGCCTGTTTCTGAAAGGTGTCCGGCAACCCACTCCAGGGCCTGTTCTCTGGTGGTCAAAACTCCGCCCAGGTACAGTTCGGCGACCCGGTCCAGGACGGTTTTGAAAAAAGGCGAGGGCTCCAGGCCGAAGATTTCGATCAGGTCGCGGCCTGAAACCAGGCGCGGCTCGGCCTGCCTTCTTGAAAGGGCGGCCAGGTAGTGATCCAGGAGAAGGCGGCAGAATTCCGCCAGGCCCGGGACTGTCCGTCCGGGGCTGCGTCCCTTGGCCAGGGTGTCGGCCACAAAGAGCGCAACCAGGCAGCCGGCCATTTCGCCGGCGGTCCTGAAAAAACGGCCCATGGCGCGCCGGCTTAGACTTTTGGCCTTTGCAAGCTGAAATAGATGGAAAAGGTGCATGTGGTGGCCGATCAGAAATTCCAGATTTTTCTGCTCATATGCCGAACAGCGCAGCTTCCGGGCAATGCCGGCCGCCATGCCGGCGCCGGCGGCGGCATGGCCGTGGTAAGTCGCCGGGCCGGCGGCGGAGGCTTTCATCGTGACCGGTTTGCCCATGTCGTGCAGCAGCCCGGCCAGTTTCAGCACCACAAAAAGGGGCTGTCCCGGCTCGGGTAACCATTGGGTCCAGCCCTGCAGCCAGACGGGCGGATTTTCCAGGCATTCTTCCAGGGCGCTGTAAGTGGCGATGCCGTGGGCCAGGCCGTCGAAACCATGGTGCCGGGACGGAGGGCAGTTTTTCAGCAGGATCAGTTCAGGGAAAAGGGCCGTCAGAAGCCCGGTCTGATGCATCTGCCGGATCAGGCCGGCGGTGCGGCATGCCGACAGCATCCTGAACAGTTCCGAATGGACCCTTTCCCCTGCGGCAGACCTGATGGCATCTGCCTTCCGGGAAATGGTCTCCAGGGTCGCACGGCAGATCGAAAACCCCAGGCAGGCCGCCATGCGGAAGGCTCTCAGCAGCCGGATGGCATCGGCGGCAAACACCTCCGGGGAAGTCATCCGGACCACGGAGCGCTTCAGGTCGTTGCGGGAATCATGAACGTCGATCAGCCTGCCGGCGGCAGGGTCATAGGCCATGGCGTTGATGGTAAAGTCACGGCGGCGAAGATCGGCCTCGAGTTCACCGCCTGCCAGGGCCGTGACATCGAAGGTGTACTCATTGGTGACCACCCGGAATAAATGGTTATCGTTCTGATGCAGGTGAATGACCCGGCTGCCGAACCTGCGGGCGATTCTCCGGGCAAATTGTCCCGGCTCCTTTTTTGCGGCCAGGTCGATATCCACCGGCTTTTTGCCCAGCAGGCAGTCCCTGACAGCTCCCCCGACTATGTACAGGCCGGCCGCAGCGGGCAGCAGGCTTGCCAGTTTCTGGAGGCGTTTTTCTCCGTAATCGTCCAAGATATGTATTTCTCCGGCCCCGAAGCCATAAAATAGCTTGACAGAGGTAATTTCATAAGATAAGTGCTCCACAAGGCAGTGAAACCCGCCTTGTGGAGCGAATACCCAAATTTTCTTCTATATAACCAATAACTTCATATTCCTCCATAAAAATCGACTGTTTCACCATCAGCGGAGCCAAAAAGGGATACCGGCAATGCCGGAGGATTGAACCCGTTGGCAAACGGTCCGACCAGATGGCGGATTCTCACATGGAAAGCCGGATGATTAACGCAAGTATTATGGTCTGTTGTTGAGGCAGGATCTTTGGACTGGTTGTCCATATATTATTAGTTACCAAGCAAGATGGGGTGTGTGGCAATGAACATTTCCGAATTGAAAAACATGAAAATCAGCGAACTTACCCAAATGGCCAAGAAGCTCAAGATCGATGGGGCGGCCGGAATGCGCAAACAGGAGCTGATTTTCGCTCTCCTGCAGGCCCAGATCGAGAAAAACGGGCTTATCTACGGCGAAGGAACCCTGGAAATCTTACCCGACGGATTCGGATTTTTAAGGGCGCCCAGCTACAATTACCTGCCAGGGCCGGACGACATCTATGTTTCGCCATCCCAGATAAGGCGGTTCAACCTCAGGACCGGGGACACCGTTTCGGGCCAGATCAGGCAGCCCAAGGAGTCTGAAAGATACTTCGCCCTGCTCAAGGTAGAAGCGGTCAACTATGAAGACCCGGAGGTAGCAAGGGACAAGATCCTGTTCGACAACCTTACCCCCCTGTATCCTGACAAGCGGGTCGTGCTGGAAACGGACCCCGAAAACTACTCCACCCGTATAATGGACCTGCTCACCCCCATCGGTTTCGGCCAGCGCGGGCTGATCGTCTCTCCTCCGCGCTCCGGAAAGACCATGCTCCTGCAGTTCATCGCCAACAGCATAGTAAAGAACCACAAGGACGTCATGTTGTTCGTGCTCCTGATAGACGAGCGGCCCGAGGAGGTCACCGACATGGAGCGTTCGGTCAAGGGCGAGGTCATAAGCTCGACCTTCGACGAACCGGCCGAAAGGCACGTTCAGGTTGCCGAGATGGTTATAGAGAAAGCCAAGCGCCTGGTCGAGCACAAGCGCAACGTTGTGATCCTGCTCGACAGCATCACCCGCCTGGCAAGGGCCTACAACTCGGTCATGCCGCCTTCGGGCAAGATACTTTCAGGCGGTGTCGACTCCAATGCGCTGCAGCGTCCCAAGAGATTCTTCGGGGCTGCCCGCAACATCGAGGAAGGCGGCAGCCTGACCATCATCGCCACGGCCCTGGTCGATACCGGCAGCCGCATGGACGAGGTGATCTTCGAGGAATTCAAAGGCACCGGCAACCTGGAGATCCAGCTTGACCGCCGCCTGGCCGACAAGCGTATTTTCCCGGCCATCGACATAAAGAAGTCCGGAACCCGCAAGGAAGAGCTCCTGCTGGACGAAATGACCCTGAACCGGGTCTGGATTCTGCGCAAGCTGCTCGCATCTTTGAATCCGGCCGACGCACTCGAATTTTTACTTGAAAAAATGCACGGGACAAAGAATAATAAAGAGTTTTTGGAGTCAATGAACGCTTAAAATTTATATAGGGAGCTGAAAATATTATGAAAGCTGATATCCATCCCGACTATTTCGATACGACCATCAAGTGCGCCTGCGGCAATTCGATCCAGGTGGGTTCCACCAAAAAGGACATCACCGTGGAAATCTGCTCCAAGTGCCATCCTTTTTTCACCGGCAAGCAGAAGCTGGTCGACACCGCCGGCCGTATCGAACGTTTCCGCAAAAAATACGCCAAGTTCCAGAAAAAGTAGCTCTGCTTGGCAGGGGTTGGAGGCAACCCACGCTATCAAGCTGTCCGGCCCGGGGCCGACAGCTTGATCGTTTTTGGGCCATGCCTGTCCGGGCAACCGCGAGCCGCCCCCTTGAGCGGGGGGATTTCAGGGGTTTATCATGTTTAACAAACTCCAGGGTGTGGAAGAAAAGTTCGAGCAGCTCGAGCGGCGCCTCAGCGATCCCGAGGTGGTCAAGGACCGGGCGAATTATGAAAAGCTTGCCCGGGAGCACTCCGAGCTGAGCAAGATCGTCGATGCCTACCGCAGATACCGGCGGGTCGATGAAGATCTGGGCGAAAGCCTGGAGCTGCTCAAAGACAATGACCCCGGGATCAAGGAGCTGGCCAAGGAAGAGATCGAGAGCCTGACTGCGGCCAAGCAGGATCTCGAAGCCGAGCTGAAGAAACTGCTGGTGCCCAAGGATCCCCTGGACGAAAAGAATGTCTTGCTGGAGATCAGGGCCGGGACCGGAGGAGACGAGGCGGCCCTGTTCGCCAGTGATCTTTTCAGGATGTACAGCCGCTACGCAGAGGGCCGCAAGTGGAAGATCGAGCTGATGGACCACCACCCCACCGGAGTGGGAGGACTCAAGGAAGTCGTGGCATTGATCCAGGGCAAAGGGGCTTACAGCCGGCTGAAATACGAAAGCGGAACTCACCGGGTGCAGCGGGTGCCGGTTACCGAAACCCAGGGCCGCATCCACACCTCTGCCGTGACCGTGGCCGTGCTGCCCGAAGCAGAGGAAGTCGATGTCCAGATAGATCCCAATGAGCTTAAGATCGATGTGTTTCGCGCCACCGGTCCGGGCGGGCAGTCGGTCAACACCACAGATTCGGCGGTGCGCATCACCCACCTTCCCACCGGGCTGGTGGTCACCTGCCAGGACGAGAAATCACAGCACAAAAACAAGGCCAAGGCGCTCAAGGTTCTGCGGGCCAGGCTGCTTGACCAGAAAATTCAGCAACAGAAGGCCGAGCGTTCCCGGCAACGCAAGAGCCAGATCGGAAGCGGGGACCGCAGCGAGCGGATCAGGACTTACAATTTCCCCCAGGGCAGGGTCACCGACCACCGCATAGGGCTGACCCTGTACAAGCTGGATAGCATTCTGGAAGGCGAGATAGACGAAATAATCGACGCTCTGATCACCCATTATCAAAGCCAAGCTCTTCAAGATGCCGACTGAAGATGCAGATGCGGCCAAACAGTGGACCATCATGCGGCTGCTGCGCTGGACCGCCGATTATTTTTCCGGCCATGGCATAGATACTCCCAGGATCGACGCCGAGGTGCTCCTGGCCCACTGCCTGGGCCTGAGCCGGATCGACCTTTACCTGCGGCACGACCAGCCCCTGGAACAAGGCGAGCTGGCCCGTTTCAGGGAGCTTGTCAGGCGCCGGGCCCGCCGCGAACCGGTAGCCTATATCACGGGGGGTAAGGAATTCTGGTCACTGGAGCTGCAGGTGTCGCCGCATGTCCTGATTCCCAGGCCCGAAACCGAACTGCTGGTGGAGCAGGCCCTGGAAGTCATGGGGCCCAGGAAAGAGGCCGTAGCCCTGGAGCTTGGCACCGGAACCGGTGCCATCAGCCTGGCCCTGGCAAGCCAAAGGCCCGGCTGGTGGATTGCCGCCAGCGACATCAGCCCTGAGGCCGTGGCTCTTGCCAGGGCCAATGCCGTCAAACACGGTCTGGAGGGCAGGGTGTCCTTTTTCGTGTCCGACTGGCTGGCGGCCGTGGCTACAACCGAGCCGCAATTTGATTTGATCGTTTCCAATCCTCCCTACATCCGCTCTCGGGAGATAGGACGGCTGGAGCCCGAGATCAGCAGCTACGAGCCCCGCCTGGCCCTTGACGGGGGCGTCAGCGGACTGGAATGTCTGACCCGCATCATTTCGGCTGCAGGTCCCTGCCTGAAAGCGGGAGGTTTCATCCTGCTGGAGATAGGACACGATCAAAAGGATGCGGCCGAGAGCCTGTTCAGGGACCGGGGCGTCTACCATCAGGTGACGACGGTCCGGGATTACGGCGGCAGCTGGAGGGTCGTCATGGGCCGCAAAAAGGACGCGGGCTAAAAAATTATTGCGCCCGGCAGGGGGATTTGGTAAATTTCGTCGATTTTGAAAACCGCACGTCCGGGGACCTGTTTCCCGGTGCCCTGCAGGGCAGGGTCGGAAACAGGGCGGAACCGGGCGAAGGCCGAACCATTTATTATAAGGAGACATCATGGCTTACATTACGATGAAGGAACTGTTGGAAGCCGGTGTTCACTTCGGACACCAGACCCGGCGCTGGAACCCGAAAATGAAACCGTACATCTTCGGCGCCAGGAACGGAATTTACATCATCGACCTGCAAAAGACCGTCCGCATGTTCAAGACCGCCTACGAGTTCATCGTCGATACGGTGGCCGGCGGAAAGTCGGTCCTTTTCGTCGGCACCAAGAAGCAGGCCCGGGAATCTATTTACGAGGAGGCCAACCGCTGCGAGATGTTCTACGTTCACAACCGCTGGCTGGGCGGCATGCTTACCAATTTCCAGACCATCAAAAAGAGCATCGACCGGCTGAACTATCTCAACCAGCTTGAAAACGACGGTTCCATAGAGATGTTTCCCAAGAAGGAGCGTCTCAAGATGGCCAAAGAGCGCAGGAAGCTGGACGCCACCCTGGGCGGAATCCGGAACATGACCAAGCTGCCCGGCGCCATCTTCATCGTCGATCCCAAGAACGAGGCCATCGCCGTGCGCGAAGGACGCAGGCTCAACATACCGATCGTGGCCATTGTCGACACCAACTGCGACCCGGACGAGATCGATTACATAATTCCTGGTAACGACGATGCGATCCGCGCCATCCGGCTGATCACCTCGCGCATAGCCGATGCCTGTATCGAAGGCCGGCGCCGTTTCGAGGAGCGCCGCCAGGCCGAAGCCGACAAGGCAGTGGAAGAGCCGTCAGAAATGGAAAATGCGGCAGCCGACCTCAAGCCCGGCGAGCGCAAGGTTATTTCCGACGGTTCAGAAGGCCCCATAATCGAGATCATCAGAAAGACGCCGGAATCCGAAGCCCAGGGCACCGAAAGCGCCGCTGACGCCAAGGAAGCTTCAGAAGCCGAACCGACCACGACAGGAGAGTAAAAAATGGGAAATATATCTGCCGCAATGGTAAAGGAGCTCCGGGAAAAGACCGGAGCCGGGATGATGGATTGCAAACAGGCCCTTGCAGACTGCGGGGGCGATATGGAAAAGGCCATCGATTTTCTGCGTAAAAAGGGCTTGGCGACAGCCGCCAAGCGCGCCGGCCGGGCCACCAGCGAGGGAACGGTCCAGGCTTACATCCACATGGGAGGCAAGATAGGCGTGTTGGTGGAAGTGGACTGCGAAACCGATTTCGTGGCCAAGACCGATGACTTCAAGGAGTTTGCCCGCAACCTGGCCATGCATATCGCCGCCACCAACCCGGTGGGTATCACCGCCGAGGATGTTCCCGAACAGGTCATCGAGCGGGAGCGGGAAATCTATCTGGCCCAGGCCAGGGAAACCGGCAAGCCGGATCATATCCTGGAAAAGATCGTCGACGGCAAGATGAAAAAGTTTTTCAAGGAAAACTGCCTGCTGGATCAGTCCTACGTCAAAGATCCTGACAAGACCATCGCCGACTACCTCAATGAGATGATCGCCAGGACCGGGGAAAAGATAACCATCAAGCGCTTTGCGCGCTTTCAGATCGGAGCGGAGTAGAAATTGACCAAGCCGGTCTTCAAAAGAATCCTGCTGAAGCTCAGCGGTGAAGCCCTGATGGGAGATCAGGGCTTCGGTATCAGTCCCGAGATGCTGACCTTCGTGGCCGGGGAAGTCCGGGGCGTCTGCGACCTTGGAGTCGAGCTGGCCATCGTGGTCGGCGGCGGCAACATCTTCAGGGGAGTCAAGGCCACATCTTTCGGCATGGAGCGGACGTCGGCCGATCACATGGGCATGCTGGCAACGGTCATCAACAGCCTGGCGCTTCAGGACGCCCTTGAAAAGCGCGGTATCCAGACCAGGGTACAGACAGCCATCTCAATGCACGAAGTGGCCGAGCCGTATATTTTGCGCCGGGCCCTGCGGCACCTGGAAAAAGGCCGGGTGGTGATATTCGCAGCCGGCACCGGCAACCCGTATTTCACCACCGATACGGCCGCAGTCCTTCGGGCCAAGGAGATCCATGCCGAAGTACTGCTGAAAGCCACCAAGGTGGACGGGTTGTACGATTCCGATCCGGAAACAAATGCCGGGGCGCGCTTCATAAGCCACATAAACTACATGCAGGTGCTCGAACGCCAGCTGAAGGTCATGGACATGACCGCCATTTCCCTGGCCATGGACAACGATCTGCCGCTGGTGGTTTTCAACATGAAACAACCGGGCAACATAGAGAATGTGGTTTGCGGCCGGCAGGTGGGAACGATCATAGACAACAAAGAAACCGGCTGAAAAAAAGTTGGGGAATCTTCTAACCCTTTCAAAACGCACGAGAGGCAAGCCATGATTGAGGAGGTCTATCAGGATACCAAATCGAGGATGGGGAAAACCATCAGTGCGTTGGAAAACGAATTGAAACGCCTGCGCACCGGGAGGGCATCGACTTCGCTTCTGGACGGGATAAGGGTTAATTACTACGGAACCCCGACGCCGCTCAACCAGATGGCCACCATTTCGGTTCCCGAAAGCCGCCTGATTACGATTCAGCCCTGGGATGTGTCGGTAATCAAGGATATCGAAAAAGCCATCCTCAAATCCGATCTCGGCCTGACACCGAGCAACGACGGCAAGCTGATCCGCATCGCCATTCCGCCCTTGTCCGAACAGCGTCGGAAGGAATTGGTAAAGGTGGTGCACAAGATCTGCGAAGAGCACAAGGTGGCCATCCGCAACGTGCGCCGGGACGCCAATGAGTTCATCAAGGGGATGAAAAAAGAGGGCGAAATCGGCGAGGACGACGCTTTCAGGGCCCAGGAGCAGATCCAGAAGATCACCGACGAGTATATCGCCCGGATCGATGCCCTGTACAAAGAAAAAGAGAAAGAAATCCTTGAATTCTGAGCGCAGCGAGGTTTCACGATTCGGACTCGATCCGGAAAAGATGCCCCGCCACGTGGCCATAATCATGGACGGCAACGGACGCTGGGCCCGGAAAAAACTGATGAACCGGGTCAAGGGCCACGAGCGGGGCGTCCAAACCGTGCGTGATATCACCAGGGCCTGCCGGCAGCTGGGAATCCCTTTCCTTACCCTGTACGCTTTTTCCACCGAGAACTGGCAGCGGCCCGCCCGCGAGGTCTCGGCCCTGATGAGCCTGCTGGTCAGATTCCTCAGGTCGGAGACACCGGAGTTGATGGCAAAGGGCATAAGGCTCAATGCCATCGGCCAGCTGGACAGGCTGCCGGACAAGGTCAGGCATACCCTGGACGAAGCCATCCGGCAGACGGCCCAGAACGAATCTTTGACCCTGACCCTGGCCCTGAGTTACGGCGGCCGCGCCGAGCTTGTACGCATGGTCAGGTTGCTGGCCGCCGGAGTCAGTCAGGGCCGGATCGATCCTGAGCAGATCGACGAGGCCATGGTGGCCGGGCATCTTTATACAGCCGGCATGCCTGACCCGGATATCCTCATCCGGACCTCGGGTGAAATGCGGATCAGTAATTTTCTTTTGTGGCAGATCGCCTACACTGAACTTTTCGTAACCCCGACTCTCTGGCCTGATTTCAACCAGCAGGAGTTGATCTCCATCTTACAGGATTTTCAAACACGCGAGCGAAGGTTCGGCAAAGTGGAGACCTGATCGGCCGTCCCGCACAATGGCGGACCGGGTAATTCTGGCAGAGCCGGCAGGCGGAAACAGTAGATAAGCCCATGCATCAGAAACGCTGGATAACCGGCATCGTCGCCGTCCCCATCCTTTTTGTCATCCTGTACTATGGCGGGCGGCCGGCTTTCGGCCTCCTGATAGGAGCGGTGGCCTGCCTGGCCCTGGCCGAATATTTCGGTATCGTTTACGCCGGCAGGAACACTTTTGCCCATGGTTTGCTCAAGGCGGCCGGGTATGCCAGCGCCCTGGCGATCCTGGCCTGCGTTTTCAATGCCGATTACCACCTGGTGCCGGCGGTGATGGCCGTCGACCTGGCGCTGGTCGGGATGGTCGTGGTAAGCTCTTACCGGCATGACAGCTCCTTGCCCACAGGCGCTGCCTACCAGGTCCTGGGGGTTGTCTACATCCCCCTGCTGGCATCCTATCTTGTCAGGTTGAGAAACGCCGATCATGGCGGCGCCTGGCTTTTCTGCCTCCTGGTGGTGGTGGCTGCCGGCGACATAGGGGCATATTACTTTGGTTCATACCTGGGCCGCCACAAGCTCTGCCCGGCGGTGAGCCCCAAAAAGACCGTCGAGGGAGCTGCCGGGGGGCTGGTGGGCAACCTGTTGGCCGGGGCCTGTTTCAAGCTCTGGCTGCTTTCCCGGGTCGGCTGGTTTCAGATGGCGGCCTTTGTCCTGGCGGCCGGAATCCTGGGGCAGGTGGGCGACCTGTTCGAATCGGCTTTCAAGCGCAGTTCGGGAATCAAGGATTCCGGCAGGCTCCTGCCGGGCCACGGAGGATTCCTGGACCGCATCGACGCCTTGCTGTTTGCCGCGCCGGCGGCCTATTTTCTTCAGCAGTGGATTTTGCAATGAAAAGACTGGCGATTCTGGGTTCAACCGGCTCCATCGGCCGCAGCACGCTGAAGGTCGTGGCCGCCTTTCCGGAACGTTTCGCCGCCGTTGCCCTGACGGCCCGCAGCAGCGTTGAAAAGCTCGCCCGGCAGGTGGAAAGGTTTTCGCCGCAACTGGCGGTGGTGGAAAAAGAAAAGGATGCCCGCCGCCTGAAAGAATTGCTCGGTGCCGGCCACCGGGTTGAAGTCATGTCCGGCAGGGCCGGCTACAGGGCAGCCGCCACCTTTGAAGAGGCCGACATGGTGGTGGGGGCCATGGTAGGGGCGGCCGGGCTGGAGCCGACCCTGGCCGCCATAGAAGCCGGCAAGGACATCGCCCTGGCCAACAAGGAGACCCTGGTCATGGCCGGTGAAATCGTCATGGCCCGGGCCGCTTCCAGGGGTGTGAAAATCCTGCCGGTGGACAGCGAGCACAGCGCGATCTTTCAGTGCCTCCAGGGGCAGCGTTTCCGGGACCTGGAGCGGATCCTGCTGACAGCTTCCGGGGGGCCCTTTCTCGATACCCCGGCCGAGGACTTTGAAAAGATCCGGCCCGGCCAGGCCCTGAAGCATCCCAACTGGTCCATGGGACCCAAGATAACCATCGATTCGGCCACCCTGATGAACAAGGGGCTGGAAGTGATCGAGGCCCGGTGGCTTTTCGGGGTCAGCCCGGAAACAATCCGGGTGGTGATTCATCCCCAGAGCATAGTCCATTCCATGGTCGCTTTCAGAGATGGCGCTGTCCTGGCCCAGATGGGGGCGCCCGACATGCGGGGGGCCATCGCCTATGCCCTTTCCTGCCCGGACAGGCTGCCCCTGGATTTGCCGCGGCTTGATTTTCCCGCTCCGGGCAGCCTCGAGTTCCGCAGGCCGGACCTGGACAAATTTCCCTGTCTGGCCCTGGCCCTGGAGGCCTGCCGCCTGGGCGCAACCATGCCGGCGGTGCTCAATGCCGCCAACGAAATGGCGGTGGAGGCTTTTCTCGCAGGGAGACTGGCCTTTACGGAAATAGCGCGGGTGATCCGGCAGACCATGCAAGAGCACCGGTTGACGGAGTCGGCCGGAGTCGGCGTTATAATGGAAGCAGACAGGTGGGCCAGGCAGCGGGCGGCGCAGATCATTCAGGCCGCATCCGGCTGATGCAACCGCACCTGACCGCGGTTTACAGAATTACGTGAGGTCTAAATGGGAACCAATATATTCGCTTTTTGCATAGTCCTGGGGGTTCTGATTTTTTTTCACGAGCTGGGCCATTTCATCGTAGCCCGTCTGTTCGGGGTGGGGGTGGAAAAGTTTTCCCTGGGATTCGGACCCCGGGTGTTCGGCAAAAAGATAGGGCGTACGGATTACTGCCTGTCGGCCATTCCGCTGGGCGGATATGTCAAGATGGTGGGTGATGAACCGGATCAGGAACTGCCTGAAGAAGACATTCCTTATTCGTTTACCCACAAGCACGTGTTCAAACGGATCCTGATAGTTGCCGCCGGCCCGTTTTTCAATCTTTTCCTGGCGGCATTTATTTTCTGGATGCTTTTCTGGATCCATGGCGAATTCATCCTGGAACCGACCGTGGGAGCGGTCACACCGGGCTCACCGGCCGCCATTGCCGGGCTTGAACCCGGTGACCGGATTATGGCCATCGACGGTCACCCCATCGAAAGCTGGCAGGAGATGGCCGAGCTGATTGCCGGCAGCCGGGGACGCAGCCTTTCCCTGGAGGTCAGGCGGCAGGACAGGATCCTTGATTTCATGGTCAAGCCCCGCAAGACCGTCACCAAGAATATTTTCGGGGAAGACGTCGAAAAATGGGTCATCGGAATAACTTCGGCCGGCGATTACACCACCAGGCCCATGGGGCTGCTCCGGGCCGCCGGGGCAGGGGTGCTCCAGACCTGGGAACTGGCCCGCCTGACGGTGGTGAGTATTGTCAAGATCATAACGGGCAGTGTTTCCAGCAAGACTCTGGGCGGTCCGCTGATGATCGCCAAGATGGCCGGCCAGCAGGCCAAGGCCGGTGCCACCAGCCTGATTGCCTTCATCGCCTTTCTGAGCGTCAGCCTGGCGGTGTTGAACTTTCTGCCCATACCGGTTCTTGACGGCGGCCATCTGCTGTTTTTCATCATCGAAGCCATCATCGGCAAGCCGGTCAACGCCCGGGTGCGGGAGATCGCCCAGCAGGCCGGAATTTTTATCTTGATCTTGTTGATGATTTTCGTTTTCTATAATGACGTCATGCAGCTTTTTTTCAACGCTTCATGACGGCCGCCTTTTTACGCCAACCTCAAAAGTTTTGTCAGAGACCGACATGCCATACCGAATCGAAATCGCTTTGAAGCCGGAGCTGATGGATGCCGAAGGTGAGTCTCTGCGCAAGAAGGCCGGTGACTATTTCGGCCTCCAGCTGGGACAGGTCCGTACCATCAGTATCGTCACCATCGACGCACCGCTGACCGCGCAACAGGTCAAGCGCGTGCAGGATGAGATTTTCACCAACCCGGTCACCCAATGGTCCTCCCTGGAGCCCCTCCCGGTGGATTTCGACTGGTGTATCTGGGTGGGTTACCGGCCGGGGGTCAAGGACAACGCGGGTGACACCGCCCTGGAGGCCATGGCCGATCTGTTGCAGCTGAACTTCAGCGACGATGACGCGGTCTATACTTCCAAGCGTTACTGCATCCGGGGGCAGGGGCTTGCCGCCGGGCAGGTGGAGATGCTGGCTTCCGAGCTGCTGGCAAACGACATCATCCAGCAATGGCGGATCTACGGCCGGGAAAAGTGGGACCCGGCCGAAGGTATCGGCTACATCCTGCCTAAAGTCCGCCTGGATCACCGCCCCACGGTGACGACCATACCCATCGATTCGGACCGGACTCTGGAAAGGATAAGCGCCGAAAGGAACCTGGCCCTCAACCCGGCCGACATTCCCATCATCAGGGCTTACTTCATGGACCCCGAAGTCCAGGCCCGGCGCCGGGAAAAAGGCCTGTCAGATCCCACCGACGTAGAGCTGGAATACATTTCCCAGGCCCGCAGTGATCACTGCAACCACAACACATTCCGGGGCAAGTTTTACTACCGCAACCTGGCAACCGGCCGGCAGGAAGTGGTCGACAGCCTGTTCAGGACCTGTATCGAGGCTCCCACCCTCGAGCTGAAACAGCGGAAACCGTGGGTGGTCTCGGTCCTGTGGGACAACGCCGGGGCCGCCGTTTTCGATGAAAAAAACTACTATGTCATAACCGGCGAGACCCACAACTCGCCTTCCAACATGGAGGCCTACGGCGGAGCGATAACAGGTATTGTGGGCATCTACCGCGATCCCATGGGAACCGGCAAGGGCGCCCGCCTGATAATGGGCAGTTACGGTTTCTGTGTCGGCCCCCGTGATTACCGGGGACCGTTGAAGCCCAAGCTCCATCCCCGGCGGCTGCTCGACGGCGTCATCGAAGGGGTCAGGGACGGCGGCAACAAGAGCGGTATCCCGACTCCTTTCGGCAACGTGCTGTTTCATCCCGGTTACATGGGCAAATGCCTGGTTTTTGTCACCGCCCTGGGTATCATGCCCAGCCGGATAAAGGGCGAGCCGGCAGAGGAAAAGACCATCTTGCCGGGCGACTTGGTGATCATGTGCGGGGGGCGGGTAGGCAAGGACGGCATCCACGGGGTGACGGCCTCGTCCGAATCTTTTTCAGAACATACTCCGGCCGGCCATGTCCAGATAGGTGACCCTTACACCCAGAAAAAGATGCACGATTTTCTGCTGGAGGCGCGGGACGAGGGGCTCATCCGCTTTATCACCGACAACGGCGGCGGCGGGTTGTCGTCATCGGTGGGTGAAAGCGCCCGTTTTTCCAACGGCTGCCACATAGAACTCGACAAGGTTCCCCTCAAGTACCAGGGCCTGGACCAGTGGGAGATCTGGGTCTCTGAAAGCCAGGAACGGATGACGGTGGCCATCGCCCCTGAAAACAGGGACAGGTTTTTCCAGCTGGCGGCCAAGCACGCCGTGGAGGCAACGGTCATCGGCACCTACAACGACAGCGGCAAGCTCCACATAACCTACGAGGGCAAGACCTGTGCGTATGTCGATCTGGATCTGCTGACCGCCGGTTTTCCGCAGTGGGAATTCGAGGCCTGCTGGATGCCGCCCGAGCGTCGGGGCCTGACCGAGCCGGTCATCAGCCGCCCGCAGGATTTCAACCGGCTCCTTCTCGATATCCTGGCCGCACCGAACATCTGCTCCAAGCAGTGGATCAGCCGTCAGTACGACCACGAGGTCCAGGGGACCAGTGTCATCAAGCCCCTGGTGGGGGCCGAACGCGATCTTCCTTCAGACGCCGCCGTGCTGCGGCCGGTGCTCGAATCCGAAAAGGGGCTGGCCTTTGCCCAGGCCCTGCTGCCCCATTACAGCAAAATCGACGCCTTTCACATGACCACCTGCGTCATCGATGAAGCCGTGAGAAGGGTGATCGCCGTGGGGGCCGATCCTGACCGCATCGGCGGGGTGGACAATTTCTGCTGGCCCACCATCCAGTACCATCCGGAGAAAAATCCGGACGGAAAGTTCAAGGCGGCCCAGCTGGTCCGTTCCTGCCGCGCCTTGCGGCAGATGTGCCTGGACTACGCAATACCGCTGCTTTCAGGCAAAGACAGCATGTATGTTGACGGCCATCTGCCGGCCACCTACGGCGAGCGCCACAAGGTGTCGGCCCTGGAGACCCTCCAGTTTTCCACCACCGGAATCGTCGAAAGGGTCGATCTGTGCGTTACCATGGATGCCAAGCTGCCCGGTGACAAGGTCTATGTCCTGGGGCTGACGGCAGATGAACTGGGCGGGTCGGAATATTACGATTTCATGGGATATACCGGGCTTAACGTCCCCAGGGTGGATGCCGCGGCCTTCATGAAGCTTTACCGCGGACTGCACACTGCCATCGGCAGGCGGCTTGTGGCCTCGGCCCACGGTGTCTACCGGGGCGGTCTGGGGGTGCACCTGGCCCAGGTGGCCATGGGCGGCGACCTGGGACTGAAGATCGATCTGGGCAAGGTGCCCTGCAGGCAGAAACTGCGTGAAGACAAGCTCCTTTTTTCCGAGTCGGCCGGCCGTTTCATCGTGACCGTGGCCCCTGAGGCGGCCGCTGATTTCGAGGCCTGCTTCGACGGCCTGCCCCTGGCCTGCGTGGGAGAGGTGACAGCCGGGTCCCGGCTGGAAATATCAGTTTCGGAGGGAAGCTTGCTGATCGACCTGGAAGTGGAGCGGCTCAAAGAGGCCTGGAAGAGTACTTTCGGCCATTTGATTTAATCACATAGTTCAACGGAGCGATACTCGCCATGGAACAGGTAAATGCACTGGTCCTGACCGGCTACGGGTTAAACTGCGACAACGAGACCGCCTATGCCCTGCAGCGGGCGGGGGCCCGGGCCGACAAGGTGCACATAAATTCCCTCATCGACGGTTCAGTCAGTCTCGAAAAGTACCACCTGCTGGCTTTCATCGGCGGTTTTTCATGGGGTGACGACCACGGGGCCGGGGTCATCCAGGCGGTCCGCATGAAAACCAACCTGGGCCGGCAACTGCTTGATTTCGTTTCCCGGGGAAAGCTCATAATCGGTATTTGCAACGGGTTTCAATGCCTGGTCAATTTGGGGCTGCTTCCGGCCATCGATAAAGACTACCGGCGGCGCTCGGTGGCCCTGACTTACAACGATTGCGGCAATTTCCGGGACGACTGGGTCCATCTTAAGGTTGACCCGCAGTCCCCCTGTGTCTTTACAAAGGGGCTGGAACACATGGAGTTGCCCATCCGCCACGGCGAGGGCAAGTTCGTGACCCAAACCGAAATTCTTGAAAAGCTGGTCGCTGCGGACCAGGTGGTCATGCGTTATGCCATGGCGGACGGCAGCCCTGCCGGCGGCCGCTTTCCTTTCAATCCCAACGGCTCCCTGGATGATATAGCCGGAATATGCGATCCTACCGGCAGGGTCTTTGGGCTCATGCCCCACCCGGAAGCATACAACCACTGGACCAATCATCCCGACTGGACCAGGCTGAAGGAAGTGCTGAAAAGAGAAGGCAAGCCCCTGCCGGCAGGGCAGAGCACACCCGGGCTGAAGATATTTCAGAATGCTGTGAACTATTTTAAAGACGGCCTTTAGAAAACTGCCATTGCAAACGGTCTGATACGGGTAAAATGGCAACGTTTCCCGTGATAGACAATAACTTCAATATCGGCCCGAAAACGGTTTGCTGACTTCCTGCCGGATTCCGTTTGCTGACGATGGCAGATTTCCCCACCGCCTGCCGTTATGTTTTCCTCGATGTTTGCTGATTGACAGCCTGTCGGACTGTTTAGTATAAATTATATTCAGGTTTTCAGCGGCAGATAGTTTTCTGTCAGATTTTCTGCGTTTCGTCCGCCTGTAATCAGGATGATTATAAAGTGACCATGCCAATCAAGCCACCCAGCGATAAGACCCCGTCCAGGCAGAATTCAGAGCCCGCGCGCCTTGAAAACAATGTGCATCAAGTCCAGTTCGACGTATGGCGGGTCTTGCTGATGGAGATGGCCCATCTGGTCACTTCGCTTTTGGATAAACCCGGTAAGGGCAAGGCGAATCTGCCGCTTGAAACCGTGATTGATGAACTGCTCAGAAACCTGAATGAGCTGTCCGAAATGCCGGGACACACCGGTATCGTGACCATCGAGCATCGGAGCGTTGAACTCGGACATGGCCGGGGCGCTAAAAATGATTACCGCATTTTGTACGGTCCTTTGGTGTTGGACAACCATTCGGCAGCCGGGGTGATCCGGAGGCTGGGGGTCCGCATGTCTCATCTTGCCGGCGGATTGGGCAGGGCCTTCGGGATTCTGGCCGATTGCGGAATAAAGAAATTTTCCATCAGCCTGCCGGCCGGCGGCCATGACGGTCCGGCGAGTCTGAAAACAGCTCTGTTGATAACATCACTGTTTTTCAGGGGTGGCTGGCAGGAGGATTGCCTGAGATTTCATGCTGACGGGAACACTTTTGAAGTGCCCGTAATCCAATATCCTTCCGGAGCGCCCAACCTGGAGCTCACGTTGCTGGCCGCCGTCAATTCGTTGCCGCCGGATCAAATGCAGGAGCTTGTTGCAAAGCATAGCGGAAAGATTACCGATTCTGCCGGCATTTACGCGGCTATTGTTGACAATACCTCTTTGAAACATCCGCCGATTGAGCTTGTTTGGCAAAAGAGGGGCCGCAAGAATATCTTTACGACCGACGGCCGGGAGCAGGAAAAGTCGGCTTCGGTCCTGGCCGGCCGGCTCCAGCTCATGTCGGGTATGCTCAATGCCGCTGAAAACCGGCCGGACAACGACAAGATCCTGCCGGTGGTGCTGGAAAAGATTCGCCAGGAGCTTGAGCGGCTTGACGCGGACGATCTGGATTCGATCCATATACAGAAACAGGGAATCTGTATTCGGCGGGCAGAACAAAGCATGATTGTGGGCCTTGTCAACAGTCACATCCTCGATCTCCTGGAACTGGTCAAGGAAGGGGTCGATACCCGCCGGAAGATATCGGCCATCGAGGCGCATGGCTTCAGGTTTTCCCATCCTGATTGCGGCGATCTGGCAAGGAATTTTCAGATGAACGAAGAAGATGTGCGAAAAATCCTCGACCTTCTCGGCAGTTGTTATGATTCCAACGGCAGGTTCCTGCGTGAAAATTTCGAAAACCGGATAGACGATTTCATAAAATACGAAAAGAGAATTTTTGAATTCCTTTGGGGCTTTCTGAAACAAACCGAAAACAGGGTGGACCGCCTGGGTTTTCTGCACGCGCTCCAAAAGGTGATAACGCGGCTCAACCGGCCCAAGCGCTTTCTGCGTTTCTTGCTTTCAGATATGTGCAGCAATCCGGACAAGGTGGAGTATGCTGACCGTAATGCGTTGATGCTGGCCAACGCGCTGCTTCGCACATACAACCAGGAACTTGACATCGATATCGAACTTACTCCCGAAGAAGTGCTGCTGGTCAGAAAGGGCATTGACGAAGATGTCGTGAAATATGCCAAATGGAGGATAGAGTCAGATCCCAAAAAAATCATGACCAAGATAAACACGATTCACGACAGCATTGAAAAACAACTGCTGGAAGGCCGGCAGCCGGAAATGCTTCCCTTACGATTTCTCCTGGCACTGGAAAGGGAGTTTCTTATTTTTTTCGCTCTTGTTTCAGGTGAGGCGGCCAACAGGGTTCTGACGAAGATGGCCGAATGCTATGCAGATCCGTCGCATCCCATTTATCGGTCCGGTCAGGGTGTTAAATATCTGCCGGAACTGCTGCAACAATTGAAAATAGCCGTTCGCGGCCTGGGGCGTATCGGGTCCAAGACCGATGTCGAAAAGTTGAATATGTTGCTGAAAAAGGCGGCCGCATTCGCAGACATGCCGAATGTGACAAACAACACGGATATAGAAAATGTACTTGAATGGATCAGGCGATCTATAACCGATATAGAACGCAGACAAGCTACCGGCTGAAATTGATGCATGAATTCAAAAAAACGGCCAATCCATTCGATCCCCGCAAGATCTGCTCCATTTTGTTGGAGCAGGGGCTGCTTAAATCATCCCATGCCCGTGAAATTCTGAAAAAGAAAGACATATTCCTCGAGCGTTTGAACCGCAGCCGGTCCCCTGATGCAACCGGCAACGTGGCAGACAGCGGCAAGAATATTATCGATGTCATAGTCTCCCTGAACCTCCGCCGGGCCGACAATCCCAATCTGCCTCTGGATGAAGAGGTGATCTACCAGGCCCTGGCAAAGAAATGGAAGATCCCGTTTGAACGGATAGATCCGTTGAGACTGGATCTGAACACCGTCACCACAACCATTCCGCGCAGCTTTGCCCTGAATCACCTGGTTTTGCCAATCAGGCTCCGGGATTGCAGATTGACCATCGCGACTCCCAATCCCTTCAATGAAGAGGTTTTCAATGACATCAAACGGGCCTGCAATCTGGAGATCGACGTAGTCGTAAGCCCCAGGACCACAATCCTGAAACTGATAAATGAGTTTTTCGGCTTCAAACAGTCCATAGCTGCGGCCAAAGATCAGTTCAGCGGGCCGTCGGTGGACCTTGGAAACCTGGAACAGTATGTCCGGCTCAAGTCCCTGGAGGAACTGCCCTCCAATGATCATCATATAGTAAATGCGGTCAACCACCTGTTCGTTTATGCTTTCGATCAGAAGGCCAGTGATATCCACATCGAGCCCAAGCGGGAACACAGCCTGGTAAGGATGCGGATCGACGGGGTCTTGCATACGGTCTACAAGTTGCCCAAAGCAGTTCATTCCGCGATTGTCAGCCGAATCAAGAACCTGGCCCGGATGGACATGGCCGAGAAGCGCCGGCCCCAGGACGGGCGGATAAAGACAGACAAGGGGGATGTGGAGGCCGAAATCCGCGTTTCCACCATCCCGGTTGCCTTCGGCGAAAAGATCGTCATGCGGATCATGGATCCCGACATCCTTTTCACCGATCTTGAAAGGCTCGGTTTCGATGAAAAGGAGCTGGAGGTCTATCGCCGGATGGCGTCCATGCCACACGGTATAATCCTGGTGTGCGGGCCGACCGGTTCAGGTAAGTCGACTACCCTTTACAGCACCCTGAATTCGATCAATTCACCGGAAATAAACATCACCACAATCGAAGAGCCGATTGAGATGGTGCACGAAGATTTCAACCAGATTGCGGTACAGCCCCAGCTGGGAATCACTTTTGGCTCCATCTTGCGCAACATCCTGCGCCAGGACCCGGACATAATCATGATCGGTGAGATGCGCGACCTGGAAACGGCCGAAAATGCCATTCAGGCCGCCCTGACCGGGCACCTGGTGTTTTCCACGCTGCATACCAACGATGCGCCGTCTTCGATCATCAGGCTCCTGGATCTGGGGGTGCCCCATTTTCTCCTGCAGTCGACCCTGGTGGGAGTAATGGCCCAGAGACTGGTGCGTAAGATATGCGTCTATTGCAAGGAAGAATTTACAGTAGAACCCGATTACTTGTCCGAGCAGGGGATTTCCCTGCCCGATGACAGGGACCGGCTTACGCTTTTCCGGGGCAGAGGGTGCCCCAAATGCCGCGGTACGGGGTATCTGGGACGTACCGGGATCCACGAGATCTTGAAATACTCCGACCGCATTCGGGCTTTGACGACTCCTGATACAGACGTCAATGCCATACGCCTGCAGGCCCGCAAAGAAGGAATGCATACTTTGCGGGAAAGCGCTGTCAAAAAGCTGCTTGCAGGTATAACTACCTATCAGGAGGTGCTCAGGGTCACCTGGGATACCGATTGACTATGGGGCAGCATAAAGAAAAAAAGCCCGGCTGCGCTCGGCAGGCCGGGCTTTTGCTTTCAATTATCGGTGTCTGATGTGGTTCTTATCCCCTGACCGGGCCGGATTGCCTTGTTGGATTCGGTTATGAAGACAGTCGAAGTTGTCTTTTCGGTATGCAGTACTATCAACGTGCCTATATCAACCGGGTGGAATGTGGTCGGATCGCCCTTCACCTTCTTGGGCTTGAAATAGACACTGTAAAGCTGTCCCGCCTCTACATTGTCGTCCTCGCCTTTGTCGATGAACGCTATGCTGTGGTCACCCATCAGGAGGGGGTGCTCTTCGCCTGCGATGATGGAACCTTCCAGTCCCGGGACCCCTTTCCGTACTGCAAACTTTGGAGACCTGGGCTTGTAGGGCATCACCAGATCGTTTACTTGCATGTCGCGGAAACTCTTGATGACCTTGGCCATGGCGTATTCAGGGGTGGCTTTGGTGATTTCAACCACTCCCAGCAGGTAGTGCTGAGTGCCGATGGTCTTACGGGAACGGCTGTCGGGGGTGGGAGCCAGGGTGCGGTAAACAGTAAAGCGCGCACCGGGGATGAACCCGGACTTTTGGTCATCGGAGGCGGGACGGATGTATATTATATCACCGGCGCTGATCATCTTTTTGTCTTCCATGGTCTTGAAAATGACGCCGGTTGGCTTGACGGGCGGCTTGCGGATGAATCCGACCTGGTCGATGGCCGGAAACTGGAAGTAGCTTTCACTGATTGACGGCGGGGGCGGTTTGATTTCAGCCGATACTTCTACATCCGGCTTTTGGGGCACTATGGCTTTTGACTCTTCAGGTTTCGTTTTTAGCTGGTCACTTTTTTTGAAAAGTCTGATCCGTTCTCCGGGGTAAATCCAATGCGGGTTGGTTATCTGGTCGTTTTCACGCCAGAGGTCCGGCCATTGCCAGGCGGAATCGTTGAACTTCTGGGATATGTCCCAGAGGGTGTCGCCTTTTTTGACGGTGTAGTAGAAACCGGCTTCAAATTTGACGTTTTCGTCTTGCTTCGTGCTTTTTTCCTGGGCAGAAACTTCAAAACCGATTGAAATAATTAGAAAACAAATAAGCGCCAGTGCCTTCCTGGCCCGAATCAAGGCGATGGTTTTCATGGTTCGGCCCCTTTGCTGCCAAATGGTCTTTAAAAAACATTTATTTAAATTTCAGTAGCCTATTTTCGGCGTACTTGTCAAGGATGAAAGAAAAACCCCCGGCCGGGAAGCCGGCCGGGGGTTTTATACCCTGAATATTGTTTGGCAACAATGTGAAGGCGGATGATTACATCATCCCTCCCATGCCGCCCATTCCCGGTGCACCCGCACCCGGCATGGGATCCGGCTTTTCTTCCGGTTTTTCGGCCACCATGGCCTCGGTGGTCAGCATCAGGGCCGCAACGCTGGCGGCATTCTGCAGGGCGAAGCGAACCACCTTGGTGGGATCGATCACGCCGGCTTCAATCAGATCTTCGTAAGTATTGGTGTCGGCGTTGTAGCCCACGGAACCTTCCAGGCCCTTGACTTTTTCAATTACTACCGAGCCTTCGACGCCGGCATTGTTGGCGATCTGGCGCAGTGGTTCTTCGATGGCCCGCATGACGACCTTGACACCGAGTTTCTGGTCGGCCTTGATTTTGATCTTTTCAAGGGCCGGCAGGGTCCTTACCAGAGCCACGCCGCCGCCGGGCACGATGCCTTCTTCCACGGCTGCGCGGGTAGCATTCAAGGCGTCTTCGACGCGGGCTTTCTTTTCTTTCATTTCGGTCTCGGTTGCTGCGCCGACATTGATCACGGCCACTCCGCCGATAAGCTTGGCCAGCCTTTCCTGGAGTTTTTCGCGGTCGTAATCGGAGGTGGTCTCTTCGATCTGGGCCCTGATCTGTTTTACCCGGCCTTCCAGGGCCGACCTTGATCCGGCGCCGTCAACGATGGTGGTGTTGTCCTTGTCGATGTTGACGCGCTTGGCCTTGCCAAGGTCTGCCAGGGTGACGTTTTCCAGCTTGATACCGAGGTCTTCGGACACCACTTGGCCACCGGTAAGGATGGCGATATCCTCCAGCATCGCCTTGCGGCGGTCACCGAAGCCGGGCGCCTTGACGGCAGCCACCTGCAGGGTGCCCCGCAACTTGTTGACCACCAGGGTGGCCAGGGCTTCGCCGTCGACGTCCTCGGCGATGATCAGGAGGGGTTTGCCCATCTTGGCCACCTGTTCGAGGATCGGCAGCAGGTCTTTCATGCTGCTGATCTTCTTCTCGTTGATGAGAATGTAGGGGTCTTCCAGGGAGACCACCATCTTTTCGGGGTCGGTCACGAAATAAGGAGAGAGGTAACCCCGGTCGAACTGCATGCCTTCGACCACGTCGAGGGTGGTTTCCATGCTCTTGGCCTCTTCGACCGTGATGACACCCTCTTTGCCGACCTTGTTCATGGCCTCGGCAATGATGTTTCCGATGGTATCGTCGTTGTTGGCGGAGATGGTTCCGACCTGGGCGATTTCACGCTGATCCTTGGTCGGCTTGCTCATTTTCTGGAGCTCTTTGACGGCAACTTCCACGGCTTTTTCGATTCCGCGCTTGATGGACATGGGATTGTTGCCGGCTGCCACCAGTTTCTGGCCTTCTTCGTAGATGGCACGGGCCAGAACAGTGGCGGTGGTGGTGCCGTCACCGGCCATGTCGCTGGTTTTGCTGGCGACTTCCTTAACCATCTGGGCGCCCATGTTTTCGAATTTGTCCTCCAGCTCGATCTCTTTGGCAACAGTTACGCCGTCCTTGGTAACTGTCGGAGATCCCCATGATTTATCTATCACCACGTTACGGCCTTTGGGGCCCAGGGTGACGACCACGGCGTCTGCCAGGGTCTGAACTCCGCGCAGCATGGCCTCGCGGGCTTTCATGTCGTATTTGATGATTTTAGCGGTCATTGCTCAACTCCTCCCTCTTAATTACTTGATATCGTATAATGCAAAACAGTTTCAGGTTGTTGGGTCTGGAAAACCGCGTGGGGCGCACGCGGCGGTAACTTGAACCTAAATGTCTCCGGATTTTTTATTCGATCACGATTCGATCACGCCCAGAACATCGTCTTCGCGCATGATAAGGTATTCTTCACCATCTATCTTGACCTCTGTTCCGGCGTATTTGCTGAAAAGCACACGGTCACCGGCCTTGATTTCCAGCGGGGTCCTTTTACCGTCATCGGCCACTTTGCCGTTTCCGACAGCGATGACCTTGCCTTCGGCCGGTTTTTCCTTGGCGGTGTCGGGAATGATGATGCCGCCTTTGGTCTTGGTCTCTTCCTCAACCCTCTGTACCAAGATACGATCCTGCAATGGTCTAAGTTTCATTTGTCTGTTCTCCCTTTCTCAATGTGAAATCAATAAATTCAAATGGTGCTCGCAAAAGGAATTCACCTCTGTTTATTTTGCTTTAACCTGGTCCGGGGTAAGGCGTCACCCCCTTTCAATTACTTTTGAAGGCGTATAGCAGAACAAATATGTTTCTTTGCTATGATTGTCCCGGCAAGTCCGGCTTGCCGTACCGAGTGGTCCCCCTGTCCGGGGGCTTGCTGCAACCGGTGCCAAGATTCAGGCTGTCAATCCGTGCTCTTTGTCCCGGTGGTATTCGACTTTGTTTCGCCTGCCGAAGCATCCTTCTTCTTCTGTTCGGTTTTTCCGGAATTGGCTTTGCGGGCATAGTCGGTCGCATACCAGCCCGAGCCTTTGAGGTGGAAGGTGCTTTGCGAAATGAGCTTTTGGAGTTTGCCCGAACAATGTTTGCACGTGGTCAGCGGAGCGTCCGAAATTTTCTGGAAAGCCTCCTCGATTTTTCTACATTTGGTGCACTGGTACTCATAAATGGGCATTTTCCCAAAACCTCCCTTGCGAAAAGTTAAGAAAATGTAACCTTAACCGGGCCTTCGGTTGCAAATCTGGACTAATATAGTGTGAGATTTTGCGTTGTCAACCCGGCCCGGTGAATTTTTGGCAGGATATTTTCAGCTGCCGGGAAAGGACGCAGTCAAGGTCTCCGCGAAATGGTGTCAGGGGCTTGCCAACCCGTCTATGGGTTCATGCCACCTGGCAAAAAAGGCCAGCACCTGATCGAGGCCTTCCATCCTGACAGGGCGCAAAACAGAGACGGTATGGCAGTGAACCCGCCTTTCTTCTCTGAGCTTTTCATGATGGGTGGCTTCGAAATTTTGCAGAAAACGGCTGAAACGGACTATGTGAATAAGTTCGTGAACGATGACGTAAAGGCAGAACGGAAGTAGTTTCAGGTAGGGACTGTCCCGCAGAGTCTTGAGAATCGTGTGATCCTGCAGGCACACCTTGTAAAAATCGTATCTGTCGGAGCCCAGAGCGGAGCCCTTGGGACTTCCCTGGTACCTGACGATTTGGGCAAACGGCCCGTTGATGATTTCACCGGCTTCCAGGTCCCTGAGGGTTTTTATATCGTACTTGGGGCTGCGCCACTGGCTGGGGGACATTTTATAATAGTTGCTCACCAGTTCCTCGGCCATATCGGCCGCCTGGTTGACGACGCCAAGCTGGTCCCTGTCGAAGTGAGGCCTATTTGCTGGTCCAACCTTCATGAGTTAACCACTAACACCTTTAGAACTTGGTGGCAACGGGTCCGTGCTCCGTCACAGGCCTGCGTCATCGCCCAACATGCAAAAAGGTGTGGACAAACGCAAAGCTATGGGTTAAGGGAGAAGCCTACATTACAAGCAAGGAGGTGATCCATTGGGCAGCGTTGTCAAAAAGCGTCGCAAAAAGATGCGCAAGCATAAACACCGCAAGCTGCTGGCGCGAACCCGCCACCAGCGTAGAAAGGGCAAGTAACTATGTACGTTCCTGGCCCCGTTCGGATTCCGCAACAAGAAAGCACTGTCTGCGACTGAAAGAGACGGTGCTTTCTTGTTGGGGCTTATTTTATTCCATCCTGGCTGTCAGCGGCCCGCCTTGTAATTTTTAAGATATTTAAGAAATTCGGAATCCGTACTGAACACAAGGGAGCTGTCCTTGCCCAAGGATTTGCCGTAAACCTCCAGGGTCTTGACGAAAGAGTAAAACTCCGGATCGATGTTGTAGGCTTTCGCATAGATCTTGGTGGCTTCGGCGTCCGCCTTGCCTTTTATTTCCTGGGAGCGCCGGTAGGCTTCCGAGAGGATCTTTTTCAGGTCGCGTTCTTTTTCTCCGAGAATCTTGCGGGCTTCCCCCTTGCCTTCCGAGCGGAATTTTTCGGCTATCTGCTTCCGTTCGGCAATCATCCGGCTGTATACGGATTCCCTTACTTCCCGGACGTAATTGATGCGCTTGATTTTCACGTCGACCAGCTCGATCCCGAACTTGGCCAGCTTGGGCTTGGCTTCTTCCAGGATGTGCTTGCTGATCTGTTCGCGTCCTATGGAAATCATGTATGTCCTGGCCTCGTCGTCCCGGAAGTCCTCCAGTCCCACCTCAAAGGTGTCCAGCTCGCGGTTGCTGTTGCGCACGGCCTCGATTAGACGGTTTGAGGTGATCATGTCGCGGACGGCCGGGTCGATGATCTCATCCAGCCGGTTTTTGGCCCTTACCAGATAACCTATCGATTTGAAAAAAACTTCCGGATTGACAATCTTCCAGCGGGCAAAAGTGTCGACCCAGATATAGGTTTTGTCCTTGGTGGGTATCTGGCCGGGATCGCCGTCCCATTCCTGCAGGTTGCGGGGATAGAAGATGGCTTTTTCTATTATAGGCAGCTTGAACTTCAGGCCGGGGGAGGTGATGGTCCGGTTTACCTTGTCGAATCTGGTGATAACCACCTGCTGGGTTTCGTCCACCACGAAGGCCGACGCAAAAGCCAGAAAGAGCACCAGGATTACTACAACTATAACTATGCCTTTTGATTTCATTTTTCAGTTCCGATATTTTCTTGGCCGAGTCTTAGAAGCGGCAGAAGGTTTTTCTGGTTTTCGTCGATAATGAACTTCTTGCCTAACTTGGGAAGTAATTCCCCCATGGTTTCCAGATAAAGCCTGCGCCTTGTTACATCCTTGGATTCCACATAAGCCTTGTACATGGAAATGAAACGCGATGCGTCACCCTTGGCCCGGTTGATACGGTCCAGGGCATAGCCCTCGGCCCCCTTGATCATCCTTTCGGCGTCACCCCGGGCCGCCGGAATCGCCTTGTTGTAGTCCTCCTTGGCCTGGTAGATCATCTTTTCCTTTTCCTGGATGGCCTGGTTGACTTCGTTGAACGACGGCTGAACAGGGCCGGGGACGTTTGTCCGTTTCATCTCGACGTTGACTATTTTGATGCCGGCTTCGGCCTTGTCCAGTTCGTTCTGGAGAACCTGCTGGGCGGCGTTGGCTATTTCACTGCGTTTGGTTATCACCTCGTTTATGCTGCGGTCTCCAACGATCAGCCGCATGCTGGCTTCGGAAAGATCACGCAACAGGCCCTGAACGTCTTTTACCTTGAACAGGAAATTGTATGGATCCTTGATCCGGTACTGGACGATCCAGGGGACCACTGCAACGTTGAGATCGCCGGTCAGCATCAGCGATGAGGTGGCGGCATCTCCAGCGCGGTAGCGTTTAAGGCTGGTGTCGCTCGGCGACCCCATGCCGAACTCTTCCTTGTAGACCCGGTCGATCCTGACCTTGGTTACTTTTTCGATGCCGAAAGGCAACTTGAAGTTGAGCCCGGGCTGTGCGATACGGACAAACTTTCCGAACTGCTGGATGACACCGACCGAACCCGATTCTATGGTGAAGATGGCTGAATAGGCCGCAACCGCAAGGACCACCACGACTATGGCGATTAAGGGGCCGCCGGGTATATTGACTTTCTTGATCTGTCTTACGATATCGTCCATCTGGGGCGGTCCGCCGCCGCTGCGGGGACTTTGCTGATGTTGTTGGTTTAATTTCTCCCAGTCCCAACCCATTTTTCTGATTCCAATTCTGTCAGGTTATTGGTTGACACAAATTTACACTGATCTATATAGCCTTAGAAAGGCAAAATGGTTATGTCATAAGGATAATCGGCCTGGTTGCACTTTATGGCCCGGAAACCAAGTGGCAAACAGTAAATAGAGTAAGGGCCAGCCGGGTCCAAGTCAAGCAAAAAGGCATATGCCGGCCTGTCGAAACCATTGGTCTGCCCCTGGATGTGAATGCCGGAGGCGGAAACCGGAGAAGACCCGAAGTAAACAGCCTCATTCGGGAAGTGGCAGTTTGCGGCAGGATATCATGATGAAAGGCGGATTTCATGGGGCGTAAGAGAAAAAACAATTCCGACCTGATGCAGATCGGCGGGATAATCGAGGATCTTGTCAGAAACATGCGTCCCCTGCGCGACCAGCAGATGGTCGAAATCTGGGACCTGTGGGGAAAGGTTCTCGATCCTTCCATCGTGGAAAATGCCAGGCCGGCAGCTTTCCGGGGCGGCAGCCTGATCGTCCATGTGGCCGGTTCGACCTGGGTTCAACACTTGCGCTTCATGGAAAGCCAGATCGTGGATAAGCTCAACCAGGCTTACGGATCAGAGCTGGTGGAGACCATTTCTTTCAAAATCGGCAAGATAGGGTAGCAGGCCATGAAGCCCGGCTGTACGGCTGACAGTTTTTTCAATGGCAGGCTGCGTATCTGCCAGATGCAAGACGGCTATCGTTTTTCTATCGATGCCGTTTTACTGGCTGACTTTTGCCGGCCGCGGCCCCAAGACAGGATTCTGGACATCGGAGCCGGCTGCGGAATAATATCCCTTCTGCTGGCCTGGCGACATCCCGGCATCAGGCTGGTGGGCGTGGAAGCCCAGGCCGAGCTTGCGGAGCTGGCCGTTTTCAATGTCAGGCAAAACAGGATGGAGGACAGAATTGCGATCGCCAATAAGGATATAAAGGATTTCAGGCCTTCGGGCGGGGAAGGACTTTTTGACGGTATCGTTTCGAACCCTCCATACAGGAGGGCCTTTTCGGGCCGAATAAATCCCGACCGCCAGAAAGCCTTGGCCCGGCACGAAATATTGCTTACCCTGGACAGCCTGCTGGACCGGGTACGGGCTTTGCTGAAAACCGCCGGTTGGTTTGCCCTGGTTTATCCGGCCGAGCGTGCGGCCGAGCTTTTGGAATCCATGCGAAGGGTGAATATCGAACCCAAGCGTTTGCGCCCGGTATATTCCACCATGGAATCACCGGCCCGGCTGGTATTGGTGGGAGGTGTCAAAGCCGGCCGGCCCGGTCTTAACATTGAACCGCCCCTGGTGATTTACGGCAACGATGGCCGTTATACGGGCGAGTTGGCGGCCATGATGATGAACTGAACCGGTGGCCTTAATCCGGTTCGGGAACACAGTACTGTTGACAGGCAGGAGGAAAAAAGATACTAGCCGCATCAAACACGGAGAGGTGGCCGAGTGGCTGAAGGCCCCGCTCTCGAAAAGCGGTATCCCGTTTACCCGGGATCGTGGGTTCGAATCCCACCCTCTCCGCCACATAACCAACTGTAATAATTATATATAAACGACAAATAAAGGCCGGCTCCCT
>JAMOUQ010000019.1 GCA_027068085.1 Desulfobacteraceae bacterium
GGAGGACGCCGCCAAGCAGGCGGTCGAAACCGCGGCCAAGAGCCTGCGGGACCTGCGGATCGCCGAAATAGGCCAACTGGACATGAAACTGGAAGACGGTAAAGTCGTTGCTTACCGCGCCCGTGTAAAGCTGTCCTTTAAGTACGTTACAGAATAAGCTGTCCGGAATATCCCCGTCAGGTCCGCTGAGCCGCCGGAAAACCGGCGGCTTTTTTGCTCCGCGGTCGCGCCCGGCCTTTGCCGGTTTTTCAAAAAGATTGAAATGCCGATGGAAAAGACAGATTTCAGGACCGCATCCCGCACCCCGAACCTATGAGCCGGTCCGGACGGCTTTCCTGAATGTAACGCATCTAACCCCTTTGCCCGCAAGTCCGGGGCGAAAGCATAGATTGTCCGAACGGCATCGTGCAGGCCTCCGGTCCCCGGCCTGCCAGCGGGCCGCCAGATCCGGCTCACAAATGAAAGGTCTCGACATGGCGACCAAATCGGTCAGCCCTTGCTCCACGATATTAGCGGCGACTTCAAAGGAACGGATTCCACCCACCAGGATGAGCGGAACATCAAGATTTTTCCTGAAAAGGGATGCTTCCGAGCTGAAATAAGCTTCTTTGTCAGGAGAATCGATACCGGTCCAGGTGGGAGACAGCCCTCCTCCCCGCGGAAGTCCCCCGCTGATCTCGATGGCACAGACTCCCTCTTTTGCAAGGTAAGCGGCCGCTTCCACCGCCTGGTCCGGCGACAGACCACCGGGGGACAGGTCGCTGGAATTCATTTTGATCAGCACCGGGAAAGCAGGCCCGACCGTTGCCCGAACCGCTGCCAAAATCCGGCGGCAGAGCAATGTCCTGCCGGCGGCCGATCCTCCATACCGGTCTGTGCGCCGGTTAAACAGGGGCGAGATAAACTGTCCCAGCAGGTAGCCGTGGGCGGCATGCAGCTGAATGCCGTCGAAACCGGCCTCGACAGCTCTTTTTGCCGCGGCGACGAAATCCGAGACCAGCCTTTCGATATCTTCTGCTTCGATGACCCGGCATTTTCCGGGCTCGAACTTTCCGGTCCTGGAAACAGCCAGGGCCGGCATGCCGGTAAGGTTGGTCCTGGCAAAAACGCCGGCGTGGGCAAGCTGCAGAACTATCTTGCCTCCCCGGCCATGGACGGCACCTGCCATGCGGGCCAGGCCTTCAACCAGATGATCCGCATAAGCTCCAAGCTGACGGGGACTGGCCTGGCCTTCCGGGCTCACGTAGGCATGTCCGGTCACTATCAGGCCGGCGCCTCCGCGGGCCAGCATTTCCATGACTTCGATCAGGTCTGCGGTAACCTGTCCGTCGCCGGTGGCAAGTCCCATCCAGGTTGCCGAACGCACCAGCCTGTTGGCCAGCTCAAGCTTTCCAAGTCGAGTTCTTTCAAACAGTTTTGCCATAAATCACTTTCTCCGTTTGCCGGTTGCCCCGCATCTGGCGCGGGCCAGAATTTGCGGACAATTTTACCTCAAGAAAAACACCGGACATCCGATAAGTTCATCAAGATAGTAGGATATCATAAATCTGCAGTTGACCTTCACCCGGCACTGATTTTCCTGTTCGGTTCTATCCGACCACGTCCTCATGGACAACTCTGCCGCCGGAACAAGTCAAGGAGGTAAAGCGATGGGTATCACCAAGAAGCTGATCCTGTTATCGGTAACCGGAATAATCGCCCTGGGATTATGCACCACCCTTGTTTCCCTGTACAACCTCAAAAAACGAAGCCAGGCCGACATCGAAGCCATCCGCCACACGATGATGGAACAAAAAAAAGAAAGGCTCAAGGATCTTGTCAGCAACACCTTCGCCATCCTTGAGACCAAGTACCGGGCGGCCCATGATCCCGCCAAGGTCGCCCAGGCCTACCGCGGTCAGCTCAAAAGCATCGTCGAGGTGGCGTACAAAGCCATTGAAAGCATTTACCGCCGGCCAGATCTCGATACCGACCGGAAGAAACAGGCCGCCAGGCAGATCGTCAAGGCCATGCGTTACAACGGTAAGGGGTATCTGTGGATCAACGACACCTATCCCCGGATGGTGATGCACCCCATAAAGCCGTCCCTGGACGGAAAAGACCTTTCCGGTTTCAAGGATCCCCGAGGCAAAAAGCTCTTCGTGGAATTCGTGCGCGTATGCCGGCAGGCCGGAGAAGGCACTGTCGATTACCTGTGGCCCAAACCCGGGCACGACAAACCGGTCCACAAGCTGTCATACGTCAAGCTGTTCAGGCCCTGGAACTGGATCATCGGCACCGGGATCTACCTGGAGGCGGCCGAAGAACAGTTCAAAAAAGACGCCATGAAAGCCATCGGATCCCTGCGCTTTGGCCGCAGCGGTCAGGATTACTTCTGGATCAACGACATGAACTGCCGGGTGATAATGCACCCCATAAAACCCTCGCTCAACGGCAAAGATATGTCCAACCTGAAAGATCCCAACGGCAAATTTTTCTTCAGGGAATTTATCAAGGTGTGCAAGACCGACGGCGAAGGTTACGTCGATTACCTGTGGCCCAAACCCGGGTATGAAAAACCGGTCCCCAAACTCTCCTATGTCAAGCTCTTTGACAAATGGGGCTGGATCGTGGGCACCGGAGTCTATCTGGACGATGTAAACCAGGCCATCGCCGCCAAGCAGACCGAGATGGAGGCCGACCTGGTCAAACAACGCAACTGGATCATCGCCACAATGGTCCTGATCCTGGCTCTGGTCAGCTCTCTGGTTGTTTTGTTCTCGCGCCAAATCGCCCACGGGATTGTTTCGACCGCCGACATGCTGAAAGACATCGCCGAAGGCGAAGGCGATCTCACGCGCAAGCTGGATGTCAAAGCCAAGGACGAAATCGGGGAAATGGCGCACTGGTTCAACCGCTTCGTGGACAACGTCCGGGACATCATAGCCAAGGTAAAGGAAAAGGCCGAGCAGTTGGACGAATCCTCCGGGGATCTGGCTGGAATCGCCGAGCACATGTCGGCCGGGGCCGAACAGACTTCAGCCAAGGCCGGCAACGTGGCCCAGTCGGCCGAAATCATGAGCGCCAACACCAACTCGGTTGCCGCCGCCATGGAAGAGGCGGCCACCAACATGGGAATGGTGGCCACGGCGGCAGAAGAGATGACCTCCGTGATCAACGAGATCGCCGAGAACACTGAAAAAGCAAGCTCCATAACCTCCGAGGCGGTCTCCCAGACCGGCCGGGCCAGCCAGCAGGTGGCCGAGCTGGGTCAGGCAGCCCAGGAGATCGGCAAGGTAATCGAAACCATCACCGAAATTTCCGAACAGGTAAACCTCCTGGCCCTGAACGCCACCATAGAGGCTGCCCGGGCAGGCGATGCCGGCAAGGGTTTTGCCGTGGTGGCCAACGAAATCAAGGAGCTGGCCCGCCAGACGGCCGAAGCCACCGGAGAAATCAAGCAGCGGGTCGAAGGCATCCAGAGCTCCACCGAGGGGACGGTGACCGAAATCGGCAATATTTCCGAAATCGTAAACCAGGTAAACGAAATAGTATCCACCATCGCCACGGCGGTAGAGGAACAATCGGTCAGCACCAAGGAGATTGCCAACAACGTTCACCAGGCATCGGAAGGTATCGGAGAGGTCAACCAGAAAGTGTCGGAAAACTCCAGCACCGCGACCTCCATCGCCGATGAGATCGCCGAAGTCACCGAAGCTGCCTCGGAAATGGCCGACAGCAGCGGCCAGGTCAACCTGCGGGCTTCGGAGCTGTCGGATCTTTCACGGCAACTGAAGGAGATGGTGGGCCGCTTCAGGGTCTGACAATCCCCGGTACCGGTTCAAATTGTAAGCCCACAAGGCCCGGGAGTTAGTCCCGGGCCTTGTCTGTTGCCGGCTGCCTCAGCCTTGCCTGATCCACCACCTGGCGGACATCGGCCAGGCATCAGCGGCCTTTGGGGTTCTTTTCCCCACAACGGCAGTTACCGAAGCGTTTGTCCCTGGCGATCCGCTCGGCGATGGTGGACCTTCCGTTGCGCCGGAAATCACGCTCTATGTCCCCGGCGGTGTAACCAAAGCAGTAGCACACCAGCTGATTCACTCAAATCTCCAGGCTCTGCCCCGGTTCAAGGACCACCACTTCGGCAGCGGTATTTTCTTCCACCCTGGTTTTCCAGGCTTGGGGATCCTGGGCGATGACGTCGAAGGTGTTGTAATGGATCGGCAACACCTTTCGGGGCCCGATCAGCCTGACGGCCCGCAGGGCATCGTCGGGACCCATGGTGAAATTGTCGC
Organism: Desulfobacteraceae bacterium; assembly: GCA_027068085.1. Classification (GTDB taxonomy): domain Bacteria; phylum Desulfobacterota; class Desulfobacteria; order Desulfobacterales; family Desulfosarcinaceae; genus JALVQM01. Next base: position 4,275 of record JAMOUQ010000019.1, read on the forward strand.
CGATGGGCAATATGGCCAGATCGATGCCTTCTTCGCCGATCAGTTTCATGTCGTAAAAAAGTCCGGTGTCACAGGCATGATAGATCTTCTTGCCCTCCAGGTAGAACAGAAAGCCACAGGGATTGCCTCCGTAACTTCCGTCGGGCAGGGCCGAGCCGTGATGGGCGATGGTCAGCTTGACCCGTCCCCAGGGATGGTCGAATCCGCCGCCGATATGCTGGGGGTGAACGTTTTCCAGCCCCTGGTTCTGCAGCCAGGTGGCTATTTCGAAATTGCTTATGACCGTGGCTCCGGTGCGCTTGGCGATGCTCACCGTGTCACCCAGATGATCTCCGTGACCGTGTGAGACCAGGACATAATCGGCGCCCACCTCTTGCGCCTTGACCGTTGCCAGCGGGTTCCCGGTCAAAAAAGGATCGACCAGTATCCTGGCGCCGGCAGTCTCCACCAGAATGCAGGCATGACTGTGCCAAGTAAGCTTGATCATTTTATACCTCCTTGTCGGTGTTTCTGAAAACCATGGCGGTTTCCAGCGATTTGTTGCCCCTGTTTCTCAAAGTCCGCGCGCGGCTTGAGTCCAGTTACGGCCGCCTAAAGTTTCCCGTCAGCCGGCCGATATTACCCATTGACAAAAAATGGAGGCAAAGGTTGCCATGATCGATTTGTTCGATGGTTCATATGCTGCCGATTCGCTCCTTTCAGCCCTGAGCAATCAGTCCGCAAACCTGGAGGCCCTTTCCAACCAGGCCCTTTCCAGCGGCATAAACTTCTACATGAAAAATGACTACAGGCAGGCGGCCAGGGAATTCAAGCGCGCCGTCGGCCTGTCCCCGTATTCGGGTTACTCTGTCAAGGCTTCCAAGTACCTGGCCATGGCCTACCAGAAGCTGGATCAGACCGACAAGGCCATCGACACCTACAGGCAGGCCGTCGAGCTTCATCCGGACAACGACGAACTCTATATCGACCTTGGCAATCTGTACTTCGGCCGGCAGCAGTACCCGGAAGCAGAAGAAGCCTATCGCCAGGCGGTCAGGATAATGCCCACCGATCCCGATCATCATTTCGCCCTGGGCCAGGCCTATTTGAGCCAGAAAAAATTCGACCGGGCCGAAACCGAATTCAACAAGGTCCGCAAGCTGGAACCGGAAAGTCCCGATGGATACTTCGGCCTCGGCCAGACTTTCAGCGCCCGGGGCAAATACCGGGATGCCATCGCCCAGTTCGAACGGGCCATCGCAAAAAAAAGGGATTTCTACGATGCCTACCTGGAGATGGGCTATGCCTATGCCGATGCGGGCCGGATGGACAAAGCCCGGCAGATCAGGCAGGACCTGGACCGCCGCGACCCATCCCTGGCGGCCCTGCTTTCAGGATACATGAACCGGGCCTCGGCCCCCAAAATGCTGTTTGCCTGGGCCACCGGCAGTTTCAAATATTACCTGCCCCCAAAAACCGCAGTTTCCGCCCTGGACGAATACCTGGCCAATGCAGGCACAACCCGGACCTTCACCATGATCTTTCAGTTCGACAAGAAAATGGACCGGGAATCGGTCGAAAATCCTTTCAACTGGTCCATCTCCAGGGCAACGGGGCAAGCAATGGGCGGCGATTACAACTACGGTCTGGGAATCCCTTCCACCGAGGTGAGCATCTCTCCCTACCCGACGGACGTTTACTACGACCCGGTCAAGCGGACAGCCACCGTCCGTTTCACGATCTCGCAAAACGCGGCCGCCGACGGCACGATCGATCCATCACACATCGAGTTCAAGTTTTCAGGCCGGGACATGGATGGCAATCTCATGGATCCCGACTTCGACCAGTACACCGGGTTCTCGAAAGTATACTGAAACTGTCCGCGGTCCGGAAGCTCAGCGCTTCTTATCCAGATGCTCAATAACCGTATCGGTCAGCGAATCGTCATCTTCTTTGAAAAACGGAATCAGCTCGGCAGCTATGTCCTTGATGGATTTGATCTTTTTTGCCCGCATCACCGCCTGAATCCTCTCGACCCCCTCTTCGATCAGACGCAGCCCTTCGGCGATCTCGAGAACATCGTTTCTGTCCATATCGTCTCCTTCTCAAAGCGGCCCCCGGGCCGCAGGTTTTATTGTCTCCGAAGATTTACACCGTCAAATTCGGCCGGGCCCGGAAAATGTCCGCCCGCCCGTCAGATAATGATCCGGTTGCGCCCTTCGGCCTTGGCCCGGTACAGATTTTTGTCAGCCACCTGAATCAAAAGCTGAAGGCTCTGATCGACCTGTTTGCCGATTCTGCCGGCAGCACCTCCGATGCTGATTGTAACCGGCTGTTGGGCGCCGTTGCCGCCGGCGACCGACAGCCTGATCTTCTCCGCCACGTCTTTAAGCGCGTCCGGGGCAATCATTGAAAGGAACACCAGAAATTCTTCCCCGCCGTAACGGCCGACCACATCCGAGGCCCGGATGTCGGACCGGATCGTGGCGGCCACGTATTTCAGCACCCGGTCCCCGTACTGATGACCATAAGTATCGTTTATCTGCTTGAAATGATCAATATCCATCATCAGCACTCCGGCGATGTTGCCGTTGCGCTGGGCCAGGTGCCCCAGATGCCGCATGGCGTTGAACAGCCCCCTGCGATTGAGAACCCCGGTCAACTCGTCGGTGTTGCTCAAAATCGCCATCTTGCGGTTTTCCTGCCAGAGACGATGGAGGGTCTCGCCCAGCAGCTCCAGTTCCATGGTGACCAGGTCGTGCTCGTACAGTCCCTCGAAAAGCAGGTTCACATGGCGGTCGTAACCTATCTGCTCGCCGATTCCCTCAGACAGGTTCTGCCGGTACTGGAGCAGCTGCTCGAAAACCGGATGGAGCAGGTAGAATTCCAGCTTGAAGGCCAAAGCGAAGGCCTTTTCCAGGTTACCGACCTGCTTGGCCTGTTCGGCAAGTACATCTATCCGCAACGTCAGGGTTTCCAGGTCTTTCAGGACCTTGGCCGGGTCGTCGAAAATCCTGTCCAGATACCCGGTTTCAGCCCAGGCGCGCAGCTGGTTCCAATAGACCAGGTGCTGTTCGTTGTTTTCGGCAATCTGCAGCCAAAAAGACCTTAATCCGGGATCTTTCCCTTTTTCCGCAAGCAGACTGTAGATCCCGGTCGCCCTTGCGTCCAACGCCAGACACTGGTCGATGATGCGGGTCATCATGGCGGCGTGTCATCCTTGGTTGCACCTAAATTGAACGTTCCGGGTTTTTTGCGCATCTGTCAGTGTTTATAGTTGGCAATGTAAAAATCGTCAATGATTCCCTGTTTTTTCAGTTTACTGCCAAAAGCCCGTGCTTCGGCCATGGTGGCAAAACGGCTGATCTTTACCTGGTACCATTTTTTCCGGTCCCTGCCGGCCCGGGTGTAGAATGCGTCATAGCCTTTTTGCTGGAGGCGTTTGACGTAACGGGCGGCATCTTCCTCCTTCAGGTAGGCAGCCACCTGGATCGTAAAACGCCGGTCGGTTTCCGCCTGTGCGGCCAGCTGCCCGGTGTCTGCTCCGGGACCGGGCTGGTCGGTCCTGTGGAAAAAGGCAATCAGGACGAAGCATCCTGCCACGGCCAGAATCGCCGCCGCCGTCAATGCCACGGGAAAAGGCCTGACAGCCCTGCCCAGGATCCGTGCCGGCCTCCCGGCGGCAGAATTTTCAGTCCGCAACAGGGTCTTTTGCTTCTCATCCGCGCCTGAATCCAATCGTACCGGCCCTGAATCCAATCGTGCCGGAGCTGGCCGTTTGACCGAACCTGCATCCAAAGCCCGCTGATCCGGCCGCCTGCCGTTTTCCAACATCCGCGCCAGTTCGCCCTTGAGAACCACGGCCTGCCGGTCACCTTTCTGGAGCAGCTTCTTGTATGTCGCCATGGCGATAAAATCGGTGCGGCCGGTTTTCATGAACAGCCCGGCCAGGGCTTTCTGGACAAAAATGTTGTCAGGATAGCGGGCGGCGATCATCTCCAGCAGGTCGTTATCGATATGATGCCGGCCTCCGTGTGCGGCCTGCCACTGAAGCCAGCCCTGAACCGTATCCAGGTCGTCCGGGTGATCCCGCAGGTAGGCCGTTACCCGCTCCATATCCTCCGGGGTCGGGTCTTGCCGGGCCATTACGAAGTTTGCCATGCGGCTGCCCAGCCATAAACCAAGGCGCTTTCTGAGCGCAGGCGAAGGCATCCAGCCGTCCAGGATTGCCATGGCCCGGTCAAAGGCCAGGCGGGCATCTTCCTCCATGCCGGCCTGATCCCTGACCGCGGCCTGTCTTACCCAGTATTCGGCCCATGACCGGGCCGTTCTGTCCAGAACCCGGCCTGAAAGGAAAAAGCACACCAATACGAGTATTCCGGCCAGAAACACTTCCCCCCTGCCGGCCGTCAGGCCCGCCAGGGCGGGAAGCACGGCCAGGGCCAGGGCTGCGGCACCGGCCAGGGCCAGCCAGAGCCTGAGAGCGAAATTGCCCAGGTTTTCACGGACCATGGTCGAGAAGTTCCTCAAAATCAGTTTCATATTCCTGACGCAGACCGGACTGGCGCCTGCCGTCCAGGGCTATCCGCACGCCCTTGTCCGTCCAGGCCGGCCTGCCGGAAACAGGATCGCAGTTTGCGAAAACGATCTGCCCCGGGATGACAAAAGGTCTGGGAGAATCGCCCGCGGTGGCCGCCAGCATGAAACCGGCCCAGATCGGGGCGGCTGCCCGCCCCCCTGTCATCCCTGCGCCGTTACGGTCTTTCAGGGGTGTGCCGTGATCGCAACCGACCCAAACAGCAGTGCTCAGGTTAGGCGTAAAGCCGATAAACCAGGCGTCCCTGAATTTATTGGTGGTCCCGGTCTTGCCGGCGGCCGGCCGGCTGAAACCCATTGTGCGGACGACCCTTCCGGTGCCGCGATCCACCACCGCCTGCATCATGTCCACGAGCTGGTAAGCAACGACCGGATCTATCACTTTTTCCTGCTGCACGAGGGCCTCTTCCAGGACCCGGCCGAAAGAATCTTCCACCTTCCAGATACAGAAAGGCCTGCGCCTTATTCCGCCTCCGGCAAAAGTGGCAAACGCTCCGGCCATCTCCAGAGGGCTCACTTCGGAGGTGCCCAGAGCCACCGAATATACCGGTTCAAGGCGGCTTTCGATCCCGCAACGGCGAGCCACTTCGACCACAGCCTTGGGTCCCACCTTCTGGACCAGTTGAGCGGCAATGGTGTTGACCGAATGGACAAAAGCCTCTTTGAGAATCATGGGGCCCCGGTGGCTGCGGCCGAAATTACGGGGGACCCAGTCCGACTGGCCGGGCACGGCTATGCGTACCGGCCGGTCCTCCATGACGGTGGCCGGGGTGAAATCCAGACTTTCAAACGCCGCATAGTACAGGAAAGGCTTGAAGGCCGAGCCGGGCTGGCGCCTTGCATCCAGGGCCCGGTTGAAAGCCGATTCCTGATAGTCCCGCCCCCCGACCATGGCCTTGACCGCACCGGAGTTGACCTGTACGGCCACAAGGGCCGCCTGGAGCCGGTCGGTGGTTTTGGCTGCCGGCTGGAAACTTCCCTCCAGCCGCTGCAGACCCTGGCTGACAGACTGCTGTGCCAGGCTCTGCAGACGGGGATCCAGCGTGGTGGTTACCTTCAGGCCTCCGTGGTAGACCACGTCGGCACCATAACGATCTTCAAGTATCCGGAGCACCCAGTCGATAAAATGGCCGGCCGAAATAACCGGTCCCCGGCCCGAATTGAGCTTAAGGGAACGCTGCCAGGCTTCCTCGGCCTGCAGCTGGGTCAGGAAGCCGACTGCCACCATCCTTTGCAGGACCACCCGCTGGCGCGCTTTTGCCTGTTGGAAATGGCGCAGGGGATTATAGCGGGTCGGCGATTTGGGCAATCCGGCCAGCAGGGCCGCCTCGGACAGGTCGAGTTCCAGGGCGCTTTTGCCGAAAAACTTGCGGGCCGCCTGCTCCACGCCCCGGGCCCCGGGGCCAAACGATATCTGATTTATGTAAGCTTCCAGAATCTGGCGCTTGGAAAACTGGGCCTCTATCTGCAGGGCCACCAGCAACTCACGAAACTTGCGCCAGTACGTCTTTCGGAAATTGAAAAACAGGTTCTTGGCCAGCTGCTGGGTTATGGTGGAAGCGCCCTGAGGGGCGCCGCGGCGAAACATGTTCAGCACAAGGGCCTTTGCTATCCGCAACTTATTGATTCCCTTGTGTTCCCAGAAACGGTGATCCTCGGTGGCCACGATGGCATCGATGAAATCGGTTGCCACCTGGTCAAGGGTGACGTAGGCTGCCGGACCGCTGCTCCAGAGCCTCTGCCCGTTAGCGGCCAGGATCTCGGTAGGCGGAGTCTCGATTATCCTCCTCAAAGGGACCGGAACCTTGGGCAGGTCCTTTGCGGCAGTAAAAATCAACAGAAATCCGGCCACGGCCGTTATGGCGGCCAAAGCCGCCATAATGGCCGCCAGGGTTCTGAAATAGGTAAAAAATCTGTACCCGTAGCGCATTCTTTTACTGGACACTGAATTTATCCTTGTAGCCCGAGCCGCTGCGGGCCAAAATCGGCCGGAGGCGTTCAACGGCAT
>JAMOUQ010000020.1 GCA_027068085.1 Desulfobacteraceae bacterium
AGGCGGAGCGCGGAGCGCGGAGCCGTTTATCAAAGGCGTTCGAGATGCTCGACAGCGACCGATAGGCCGGACCGCTGAGCGCAGCGAAGCGGAGATCCGCGGTCCGGCCTATCAGTGTTGATATATGCAAAACTTTTCCTGATATTACCTATATAGCATGGCATATTTTCCAGTTATATGGATATCATCTTACAAAAGGTGGAAATTTTAGATCGAGATTTCTGTTTATCCACCCTACACCGCAAAAACATGGAAAGCAAGCCGAAATACGGAAGGTATCGCCGAGACAACGGCTCAGTACGGATTAGAGCCTGCCACGGTGGTGACGCGCAATGAAAAAGATAAAATCAGGGTCGGCGTCGGAAAAAAGATAGAGGCTTGCAGAGCCATGGCGTTTTCCGCTCGGTCTGCCGGAAAATCAGGCCTGACAAAAAAAGAAAAAAGCCACCCGCAACCGTTTACGAAGGTGGCTTTAAATGAACAACTTGTTGATATTATATGCTGAATTTGGAGGCGGCATCCGGATTCGAACCGGAGAATGGAGGTTTTGCAGACCTCTGCCTTACCACTTGGCTATGCCGCCCAAAAAAAATGGAGCGGGAAACGGGATTTGAACCCGCGACTTCAACCTTGGCAAGGTTGCACTCTACCACTGAGTTATTCCCGCTCGTTTTGAAGTTGCACATATACAGTTTCAGAAGCCCGTTGTCAACGAAAAATTGACGTTTCCGCGGCCGAATTTTACCGGCTTACTCTATTTATCCGGGACGTTATATAATCCGGGCTGATCGTTTCAAATAAAGCGCTCAACGCAGCATCACAATCCGTCCGGCTTGTGTGTGCCCCCAAAGACGCAAATCAGGCATCAGGTCTGTAGCAGCTTGCGATAACGCACGAAATAATCGATCCCCGACCAGACCGTGAAAACAGCGGCTCCCCAGAGGAAAAACATGCCGATGGCATGAAAGTCTATCCCCAGATAAGGATAGTGCAGCAGCAGCGGAATTATGGCCGCAATCTGGAAACCGGTCTTGTATTTACCCAGCCGGGAAGCCGAAACGTCCATCTTGTTCTGGGCCACGATATTGCGCAGCCCGGTCACGGCCAGCTCGCGGCCGATTATGATGCAAACCAGCCAGGCCGGAATCCTGCCAAGCGATGCCAGCATGATGAACGCGCTTGAAACCAGCAGCTTGTCGGCCACCGGGTCCATCACCTTGCCGAGATTGGTCACCTTGCCCTGGCTGCGGGCGAAAAAACCGTCGAAATAGTCGGTTATGGCCGCCGCGCTGAAAACGATCGCCGCCAGAAAGCTGGTTAACCGGTTCGGGGCAAGCAGCAACAGCACCACCAGCGGTGTTGCCACCACCCGAAACATGGTCAACACATTGGGATCCTGAAGCTTTTCCCTGATCCATGCCCTCAACTGCATTTTTACCCCTTGTTACCACCAGGTCGGCCGGCACCTTGCCCGAAAGGCGCCGATATCATGCTTGAGTTTTTTTCCAGTCGTCCAGAAAGGCCTTGATCCCTTTGTCGGTCAACGGGTGTGCGGCCAGCTTTTTCAGGACGCTGAAGGGGATGGTGGCTATGTCCGCTCCGATGAGGGCCGATTCAAGCACGTGGAGAGGATTGCGTATGCTGGCCACGATAACCTCGGTATCGAAGGCGTAGTTGCTGTAGATCTCAACTATCTGCTCCACCAGATCCATTCCCTCTTGTGACAGATCGTCGAGCCGGCCGACGAAGGGGCTTACGAAACTCGCGCCGGCCTTGGCCGCCATAAGGGCCTGGAGGGGAGAGAAGATGAGGGTCACGTTGGTCTTGATGTTCTCGGCCGCCAATGTGCGTACGGCCTTGAGACCGTCGACGGTCATCGGAATCTTGATGACGATATTGTCATGAATCTTGGCCAGCTCCCGGGCCTCGGAGACCATGCCTTCTGTCTCCAGGCTGATTACTTCGGCACTGATGGGACCGTCCACGATGGAACATATCTCGGTAATGATTTCCTTGAAGTCCCGGCCTTCCTTGGCAATCAGGGATGGATTGGTGGTTACCCCGTCCACCATTCCCATGGCATTGGCCTCCCTGATCTCGTCGACGTTGGCCGTATCGATGAAAAATTTCATTGGCTGATCCTCCTGGAAACTGAAATTGCACCTTCCGCAAGCAGGGCAAGCGCCTGGTCAGCGCCCCGCTTTGCGGCCGGCGATGTAGTCTTCCTTACATTTCCGGCTGCAGAAAAACACCTGCCGGCCGTCGATCTCGGCCCGGACGGCTTCTTCACGTGTGACGTAGACCCCGCACCGGGGGTCCTGAACCATATCGGCGTCCATGGCCGGCGAAGCGGACTCGTCCCCTCCTGCCCCGGCTTGCCCGCCGGGAGTTATCATGCCCTTGAGGGCCCGCCAGGCAACGTATCCCAAAACAAAAAGCAGCAGTATCCTGATCAACAGGGCACCATCCTTTGGGTGCCCGGGTCCAGCTTCGAAAGAAGCTCCCGGACCGTTTGCCCCAGCAGGGGATGAACGACAGTTGGGTCTATATCACAAATGGGTTGCAATACAAAACGCCTTTTGTGCATCCGGGGATGCGGTATGGTCAACCCCGGGCCGGAGATGATTTCATCGCCGAAAAATATTATATCGATGTCCAGCGCCCGGGGGCCGAACCGGATGGCCGTCTTCCTGCGGCCGCAGGCTTCCTGAATTTCCTGGGTAACGGCCAGCAGCTCGAAGGGGCCGATTCCGGCCCCTATCTTGACCGCCCCGTTCACGAACCAGTCCTGCTCCGTGTAATCGACCGGCTCGGTGAGGTAAAACGGACTTGTGTCCAGGATGTTGATCCCGTCCACCCCGGCAAGCATGTTCAGGGCCGCCAGGCAGTTGGCCCGGCGCCGGCCGATGTTGGATCCCAGGGACAGGAAGACCGGACGATATGCAGCTTGTGAATCCGGCATGGCTCTTGCTCAGTATTGCCAGGCATCGGGCTGCATCGTGCCATGATAAACGATGCGGGCATCGCCTTCGAGAAAGACGCGCTCAAAACGCCCGGACTGCCTGGTGGTGAAATGGACTTTCAGGACTGCTCCGCCTGCGGTCGTAAGGCTTACCGGGCTTGGCAGGTGACGGGAAGCCGCCAGTACAAGGGCCGCGGCCGTGCAACCCGTGCCGCAGGCCAGGGTTTCGTCTTCTACCCCCCGTTCGTAAGTCCTGATGGACCATCGCCCCTTCCGGTCGCAGGCGATGAAATTGACATTGGTGCCGGCCGGCTGAAATACTTCATGGTTGCGTATCTTCCGTCCGATGCCGGAAACATCGACGGCTGCGAGATCTTCCACCTCCACGACCACGTGGGGAACGCCGGTGTTGACGAAACTGAAATCCAGCCCGGTGCCTGAAAGCTTCAGACACCGCCCCAGCTCCACCCCGGAAGGGGGCGTCATCTGGATTTTCACCCGGTCGTTGTCGACCTCGGCCCTGACGATGCCGGCGTCGGTCTCAAAGGCCATGGGGCTGCCGGCCAGGCCCTGAAGTAAGGCGAAGCGGGCCGCGCACCTGGCGCCGTTGCCGCACATCTCCCCGCGGCTGCCGTCGGAATTGAAGAACCGCCACCTGAAATCGGCCCGCCGGCTCTTTTCCAGCAGAATCAGGCCATCGGCGCCCACCGACATCCTGCGGGCGCATACCCTGGCGGCAAACCCTGACAGGTCTTCGACCTCCAGCACGCAGGACCGGTTGTCGATCAGGATGAAATCATTGCCCGCGCCGCTCATCTTTACAAAAGGAAGCTCTTTCATTTTGTTTCAATTTTCTCCGCCGGCGTAGGTTATTGTGACAGAATCAGAGTACAGACCGGCGGACCTGCCCATGGATCGGATCTTGAAAGTATACCTGAATCCGGGGCGGACCCGGGTCCTGAAACTGTATTTTCCGTTCTTTCCCGATCCCCTTTCGACCACACCGATCCGCTGAAAAACCAGCGGGCATCCCCGGCACTTCTCGGCTCCCTGCGGGCTCGCGGCCTCCAGGATCTGAAAGCTGCGCACGTGGCGCACACCTGCAGGATCCACTTGCCACTGCAACACGATGGCTGGCCCATCGGAGAGTATCTTCAGCTTTACCGCCCGGGGCGGCTGCGGTGCCTGCGGGGGCACGGGCGGGCCTTTCTTGCCGCAACCTGCCAGTACAAGCAGGGCCAGGCACACCCCAAAGAGCACGGCGCGGGCCGGTCTTGTGCCGTTCATGGCGCAACCTGCTCCCGGGCAAGATTCCGGACGACAAAGATCAAGCGCCCTGCCCTCGCTCTTTTTCCTGTTCCAGCGCTTTTTTGGCTTCATCGATGGCCCTTTTCACGTTGTCCGGCGAGGTTCCGCCTTCTGAAAGGCGCCTTTGGATCATCTTTTCCAAAGTCAGGTAGTCGAAAATGTCTTCACAGATGTCGGACTCGAACTGCTGCAGTTCGTCCAGGGTCAACTGGTTCAGTTCCTTGTTCTTCGACAAGGCGTAGCTGACCGCCTTGCCCACGCAGGCATGGGCCTGGCGGAACGGCACTCCGCGTCCCACCAGGTAATCGGCCATGTCGGTGGCGTTGAGAAAACCTTCGGAAGCCGCTTTCCGCATGGCCTGCTTGTTGACGGTTATCCTGGGCAGCATACGGGCAAACAGATGAATACAGTCAAGAAGGATATCCACCGTTTCGAAAAGCGGTTTTTTGTCTTCCTGCATGTCCCGGTTGTAGCTCAGGGGCAGGGACTTCATCATCGTCAGCAGGGCCATCAGGTGGCCGTATACTACTCCCGTCTTGCCGCGTATCAGCTCGCAGACATCCGGGTTCTTCTTCTGCGGCATGATACTGCTGCCGGTGGCAAAAGAGTCGGGCAATTCTATGAACCCGAACTCGGCGGTCGACCAGAGGATGAATTCTTCAGCCAGCCGGCTGAAATGCATCATGCAGATGGAAGCGGCAGAGACGAACTCGATGATGAAATCCCGGTCCGATACGGCGTCCATGCTGTTGGCCGCGACTTCCGGAAAATCCAGCAGCCGGGCCGTGTAACGCCGGTCGATGGGATAGGTGGTTCCCGCCAGGGCCGCGGTGCCCAGGGGCATCACGTTGGTCCGTTTGAGGCTGTCTGCAAAACGCCGGCTGTCGCGGGTGAACATTTCGTAGTAGGCCATCATGTGATGGGCCAGCAGCACCGGCTGGGCGCGCTGGGTATGGGTATAGCCCGGCATGACCGTGTCCAGGTGGTTGGAAGCAAACTCCACCACTACCTGCCGTAACCGGCAAAGCCCTTTCAATACCTGTCCGGTGGCATCCCGCAGAAAGAGTCTTGCGTCCAGGGCCACCTGGTCGTTGCGGCTGCGGGCCGTGTGCAGTTTTTGGGCGGTCTTGCCGATATCCTGAAGCAGACGGGCCTCGATATGCATGTGGATGTCTTCCAGGCTGTCGTCGAACTCGAATTCGCCATGATCGAGGTCGCGCTTGATCCTCCCCAGGCCCTCCACCAGCAGGTCTGCTTCCTGACTGCTGATGACACCGGCTTTTTCCAGGGTCCGGCAATGGGCGATACTTCCCTGGATGTCGTAAGGATAAAGGCGCCTGTCGATCCGGATCGAAGAAGTGAATCTTTCAACCCCGTGGTCGGTACGCTCCGAGAATCTGCCGTTCCACAACTTGTCTTTCATTTTTTTCACCGTGGCAGTATTTGTTTCAGGTAAATCCGGCAAACTATCCGGCTATTTTCGATCTTACAAGGCTTTCGATCCTGAGACGCAGGGCATTGAGCCGGATAAAGCCTTCGGCATCCTTGTGGGAATAGACCTGGTCCGCTTCGAAGGTCGCAAACTCTTCCCGGTAGAGTGAATAATCCGACTTGCGGCCCAGCACGGTACAGTTGCCTTTGTAAAGCTCCAGGCGGACCACGCCCGAGACCAGCTTCTGGGTTTCGTCTATCATGGCCTGCAGCATCCGCCTTTCCGGCGCGAACCAGAAACCGTTGTAGATCAGCTCGGCGTACTTGGGAACCAGCGAATCCCGCAGGTGCATTACCTCCCGGTCGAGGGTTATGGATTCAAGGGCCATGTGGGCCTGCCTCAAAACAGTGCCTCCCGGGGTCTCGTAGACACCCCGGGACTTCATCCCCACGAAACGGTTTTCGACGATATCGGCCCGGCCGATGCCGTGTTTGCCGCCAAGACGGTTCAGTTCGGCCAGCATGGCCGCCGGAGAAAGCTTCTTTCCGTTCAGGGCCACCGGGTCACCGGCGGCAAACTCGATCTCGATCTGTTCCGGCTCATCCGGTGCGGCTTTGGGCGACACGGTCATGGTGAAGATATCTTCCGGCGCCGCATGCCACGGATCTTCCAGGACACCTCCCTCGTAACTTATATGCAGCAGGTTGGCGTCGGTGCTGTACGGCTTGTTGTGGGTGGTGGGAACCGGTATTCCGTGGCGCCGGGCAAAATCCATCAGGGCCGTCCTGGAATTGAGTTCCCACTGCCGCCAGGGGGCGACGATCTTTATCTTGGGGTCGATGGCAAGGTAGGCCAGCTCGAAACGGACCTGATCGTTTCCCTTGCCGGTTGCCCCGTGGCTGACGGCGTCGGCTCCCTCGATGGCGGCAATCTCCATCTGGCGTTTGGCTATCAGGGGTCTGGCAATCGAGGTTCCCAGCAGGTACTGGCCTTCGTATATGGCGTTGGCCCTGAAGGCCGGAAAAACGTAATCCCTGACGAAATCTTCTTTCAGGTCCTCTACGTAGGCCTTCACGGCCCCGGTGCGCAGGGCGTTGCGCTCGACATTTTCCATGGAGTCGGGTTGGCCCAGGTCGGCCGAAAAGGTAATCACCTGGCAGTCGTAGGTTTCGATCAGCCATTTGAGAATAACCGAGGTATCCAGACCTCCGGAATAAGCCAAGACCACTTTTTCGATTTCTGGTTTCAATCTCTTGCTCCTTGTTTCCGGCAGGCTGCCGGGCCGGCAGCCGGAATGTAAATAGATCCGCTCACACTTCAGACAGCACCTCGTCCAGGCATTCCAGCAGGGCGTCTATCTCAGCGCGCCCGATCACCAGGGGCGGTGCCAGCCGCAGGACCCTGTCCTGAATGCAGTTTATCAGAAAGCCCCTCTGCCGGCAGGCATCGACCACTTTGGCGCCCTCGATTCCCAGCTCGACTCCCACCAGCAGGCCCCGGCCGCGCACATCGACGATCAGCGGGTGTTTCTCCTGCAACCGCCTGAGCCCTTCCCTGAAGTATTTCCCCAGTTCGGCGGCCCTTTGCGCCAGGTCCTCTTGCTCGATGAGGCGGCAAACCTCCAGGGCCACCGCAGTCACCAGGGGGCTGCCGCCGAAAGTGGTGGCGTGGGCCCCGGCTCCGAAAGACGCGGCCACCTTTTCGGAAGCCAGCATGGCGCCTATGGGCAACCCGTTTCCAAGGGCCTTGGCAAGGGTCATGATGTCCGGTTCGACCCCGAACTGCCGGTGGGCAAAAAGACTGCCGCAACGGCCCATGCCGGTCTGGACTTCGTCGAAAATCAGCAGGCAGCCCTGCTCATCGCACAAGGCCCTTACCTGTTGCAGGTATTCGGGCGCTGGACAGTTTACGCCCCCTTCGCCCTGGACCGGCTCAAGGAGCACGGCGCAGGTGGATGAATTCACGGCCTTGCGCAAGGCTTCGATATCGTTGAAAGGAACGAAGCGGAAGCCCTCCAGCAGTGGATCGAAGCCTTGCTTGATCTTGTCCTGGCCGGTTGCCGACAAGGTGGCCATCGTCCGGCCGTGGAAAGAAAGCTCCATGCTGACTATCTCGTAGCGCCGGGGCCGGCCCCGGTCCTTGAAATATTTGCGGGCCAGCTTGATGGCGGCCTCGTTGGCTTCGGCTCCGCTGTTGGCGAAAAAAACCCGTTCTGCAAAGCAATGATCCACCAGCCAGGCTGCCAGCTCGGCCTGGGGGCCGGTGTAGAAAAGGTTGGAAACATGCCACAGCTTTGCGGCCTGCTCTTGCAGGGCGGCAACCAGCCGCTTGTGGCAGTGGCCCAAGTTGCAGACGGCGATACCGGCCACAAAATCTGTATAGGCCCGGCCCTTGTCGTCCCACAGGGTGGCTCCCTGTCCCCTGACCAGCATCAGGGGATAGCGGGCGTAAGTGGCAGCGATGCTGCGATCGGCAATCTCGACCAGGGAGTGACTCATGGTGATCCTCGCATCTTTTGGTGTTGGATTTCACACGGAAGACCGGACTATCTCGGTGCCTATGCCCTTGTCGGTAAAAAGCTCCAGCAAAATCGCGTGCCTGCGCCTGCCGTTTAGGATAGGTACCTTTTCCACTCCGCCTTCCAGGGCTTTGAGGGCATATTCTATCTTGGGAATCATCCCGCCGCTGACCGTTCCGTTGGCTATCATGGCGGCAGCAGCCCCGGCATCGAGGGTGGAGATCAGCTCTCCCCGGCTGTCAAGGACCCCGTCCACGTCGGTCAGCAGGATCAGTCTCCGGGCCCTGAGGGCCACTGCCATGTGGCTGGCGACAAGATCGGCGTTGATGTTGTAGGCCGCACCATCGCCGCCCACCCCCACCGGCGCGATTATGGGAATGAATCCCTTGGCCGTCAGGGTATGGATCACTTCGGGATTGACCCGGGTCACCTGCCCCACCATGCCCGGATCGATGATTTCGGGCGGCTTGTCTCCGGCTGACTGCTGAACGATCTGCATCTTTTCGGCCCGGATCAGGTTGCCGTCCTTGCCTGAGAGCCCCACCGCCTTGCCACCCTGGCGGTTGATCCGGGCGACTATGGCCTTGTTGACCTTGCCCCCCAGCACCATTTCCACCACGTCCATGGTCGGCCCGTCGGTCATCCGCATGCCGCGCACAAAGCGCGGCTTGATTCCCATCCGGTCCAGGACGGCGTTTATCTGGGGGCCGCCGCCGTGGACCACGACCGGGTTGAGACCTATGAACTTCAGCAGGGTAACGTCCCGGGCAAAGTCCTCCTTGAGGGTGTCGTCCGCCATGGCGTGGCCGCCGTATTTGATCACCACCGTCATTCCGGCAAACCGCCTGATGTACGGCAAGGCTTCGATCAGAACGTGGGCCGCGTTTTGAAAACTGTCTTCTTCCATAATGACCTGCCAAATCGTTTTGCCGGCATCAGCCGCTGTAAAAGCCCCCCCGGGGCCATCACAAGATATACCTGCTCAAATCCTCGTCTTCGATGATCGCTTCGAGCTTTTCGTCCACGTAGGCGGCATCCACCACCACCTTGGGAGGATCTACGGCCGGGGCGTCGAACAGTACATCCTCCAGCAGGCGCTCCATCAGGGTGTGCAGGCGGCGGGCGCCGATGTTTTCCGTTCTCTGGTTTACCTGTTCGGCTATCCGGGCAATGCGGGCCACTGCATCGTCTTCAAAGACAAGCTCCACGTTCTCGGTGCGCAGCAGGGCTGTATACTGCAACAGCAGCGCATTGCGGGGTTCGGTCAGAATCCTTACGAACTGATCCGCACCCAGCGATCCCAGCTCCACCCGGATGGGAAAACGGCCCTGGAGCTCGGGGATCAGGTCGGAAGGTTTCACCGTGTGGAAGGCCCCGGCGGCGATGAACAGAATATGGTCGGTCCGCACCGGTCCGTACTTGGTGTTGACGGTGCTGCCTTCCACGATGGGCAGCAGATCACGCTGGACCCCCTCCCTGGACACATCAGGACCCTGGCCGGCGCTTTTTCCGGCAATCTTGTCGATTTCGTCCAGAAATATTATGCCGGCCTGCTCCACCCTGGCAACCGCTTCTTCCACCACCTTGTCCATATCCACCAGGTTCTGGGCCTCTTCGGCCGCCAGGCTCCGTAGGGCGTCGGCAACCTTCATCTTGCGGCGCTTGACGTTGCGGGGCATCAGGTTGCCGAGCATGTCCTTGAAGTTGATCCCCAGCTCTTCCATGCCCACGTTGGAAAACACCTCCACCAGGGGCATGGACCTTTCGGTGACATCCAGCTCCACGATCCGGTCATCGAGCTTGCCGGCGCGCAGCATCCGCCTGAGCTTTTCACGGGTTGCAGCGGTATCCGGTTGCGCCGGCCGGCTTGCCCGGGATGAACCGGGCTCCGGGCCGGCATAGGCAGGAGGCCGGGCCGGCGGCTCCGGCAACAGCAGGTCCAGCACCCTTTCTTCGGCCATCTGACGGGCTTTTTCCGCCACGGCCTGCTGCTGGCGAAGCTTCATCTGGTTAACCGTCAGGTCGACCAGGTCGCGCACCATGGATTCCACGTCGCGGCCCACGTAACCGACCTCGGTGAACTTGGATGCCTCCACCTTGGTAAAAGGGGCATCGGCCAGCTTCGACAAGCGGCGGGCTATCTCGGTCTTGCCCACGCCGGTTGGGCCGATCAGAATTATATTCTTGGGAGCGATCTCGTCCCGCAGGTCTTCGGGGACCTGCTGTCTGCGCCAGCGGTTTCGCAGGGCAATGGCGACAGACCTTTTGGCCTGGTCCTGGCCGATGATGTAACGGTCGAGTTCCTTTACGATCTGGGCCGGTGTTAAATGTTTCATCGTATCCTTGTCAAAATCTGGTTCTGCCCGCTATCTGTCAGGAGACTGCGATGGTCTCCAGGGTCAGGCTGTCGTTGGTATAGACGCACATCCTGGAAGCAATGGCCATGGACGCTTTGCAGATTTCAACCGCATCCAGGCCGGTGTGCTCCATCAGGGCCGTGGCCGCCGCCTGGGCGCTTGGCGCCCCGGAGCCGATGGCCAGCACCCCTGAATCCGGTTCGATCACGTCTCCGTTGCCGGAAATAAGGAAGAGCTTTTCGGCATCGGCGGCGATCATCATCGCCTCCAGGCGCCGCAGGTACTTGTCGGTCCGCCAGTCCCGGGCAAGCTCCACCGCGCTGCGGGTGAGATTGCCGTTGAAACGTTCCAGCTTGCCTTCCAGGCGTTCGGACAGATGGAGGGCATCGGCCGTTGCGCCGGCAAAGCCGACAATGATTTTGCGGTTATAGATCCGCCGCACCTTGCGGGCATGGTGCTTGAGGATACCGTCGTTGAGGGTCACCTGCCCGTCTCCGGCCATGGCCACCTGGCCGCCGCGGCGCACGGCCAAGATGGTGGTGCCCCTTATCCTGCCGTCTGTCTTTGAAACCGATTCCATCTGCAACTCTCCCGGGAAAATCATAGTGACGCCCGTCTCCGGCCCCGCTGTCAGCTGCGCGGGTGAGCCTTGTCGTAAATGGCCATGAGGCGGTCGATACTGACGTGGGTGTAGCGCTGGGTGGTGGACAGGCTGCTGTGTCCCAGCATCTTCTGAACGGCCCGCAGGTCGGCTCCCCCATTGAGCAGGTGAGTGGCAAATGAGTGGCGGAAAGCATGGGGGGAAACCGGCACCGGCAGCCCTATCCTGTCGGCCAGGTCCCTTAAGATCCGGGCCACCGAGCGGCTGCTGATCCGCCTGAACCTGTTGTTCAGGAACAGGGCCTGTTCCGGACCTGTTTCCGTCCTGCCGGCCGCGGCAAGGGCGCTCCTGTAATCTTCTATGGATTTCAGGGCCTTCTGGCCTATCGGCACCAGCCGCTGCTTGTTTCCCTTGCCCCGGACCTTGACCAGGCCGGCCTCCTTTTCAATATCCTCCAGGTTGAGGCCGGTCAGCTCCGATACCCTTATGCCGGTGGAATAGAGGGTTTCGAACATGGCCCTGTTGCGCAAACCCAGCCAGGAATCCGCCGGCACCTGTTCCAGAAGCCTGAAGACATCGTCAACGGAAAGAAAGGCCGGCATGGGCCGCTTGTGCCTGGGGGTGGCAACCGCCTTGGCCGGATTTTTCTCCAGGACCCGGTGCTTGACAAGGAAACTGAAAAAGGAGCGCACGGCCGAAAGCTTGCGGGCGATGGTGGCCTTGGTGTTTACCGAATGCAAAAAAGCCAGGTATCCCCTTACGGCCAGTTCGTCCACCGCGTCTACGGTGAGAGCTGCCAGAACCTCGGGCGCCGGCCGGCCGCCCTCGCGGGTCGCACCTGCCAGGCAGGCGGCAAACTCGTTCAGGTCGTGACCGTAGGCCCGCCGGGTATGGGCCGAATAGCCCTTTTCCGATTCCAGGGTATCGAGGTAGCGCTCGATCCAGGCTGTAAGTCTGCGTTCGTTCATGGCCAGCTCAAAAGAGCTTCGAGTTGATCCCAGCCCGCAACCTCCAGGAAGGGATGGACTTGGCGATTCCATGGCTGCCGGAAAAGGATCGGGACGATCCCCTCTTTATCCAGGATGAAACAGGTGTCCAGCCTGTCTTCCACGAAATGGGTGATGCCGGCTTCTTTCAGCACCGCGGCCTTGGCCTCGTGGGAGCCCACGGAGACGATCCGGCAGCGGCATGGACAGCCGTCAAGCAGTTGTGCGAGCCACTTTTCCATCGGTCCGGGATAGGGCCTGGCGGTTACCATGAGCAGGTTATGATGCTGACTGATCCTGCGCAGGACCCTGCGGGCACCGGAAATCGGCCGCAGGGGCAAATCGTAGTTCCCGCCGAGAATTCGACCGATGGCATCATTTACCACTTCCTCGTCCATATCGAGGCAGCGCTCGAGCTGATATGCGACTATATCCTCTTTGCGGATGTGGCTTATTCCATGGTATCTGCGTACGATCCCTATGAAAAGCTCCATGGTGTCGGCGATAACGCCGTCTATGTCGAAAGCCAGGGATTCCACGGGGACCGTTTCCGTCCCCATCCGGGTAGCAAGGCTCACTGCCTGTTTTCCCCCACAACTGATTTCCCGCAATCCAGACCGGGGTCGCCATTGGCATCCATGGTTTATGCCGCCCTGCGGGTCTTTTTCTTCAGCCGCGAAATACGCCTGCGGTAAATCGTTGCCATTTTGCGGTCCCTGGATTCAAGGGCTTCCCGGCGCTTGAGCTTGAGTTCCTTGATCGCGGCTTTCAGCTGGCGGATGCTGGCGCTGGCCTGTTTTTTGGGCTCGTCGGTTATTCCCTTGGCCTCCTTGATGGCGATCAGCAGGTCCTGTTTGTTCATTCCATGAACACCGGTGATCTGAGGCATTTCGAGGGCGATTTCCCGCAGCTCTTTGACCGTCATCTTCTCCAGCGGTTTTTCGAACTCGGTCTTGCTTTCTTCAGCCATGGAGTTTCTCCTTTCTGCCTGGCTTGAGCGTTTCAAATGCGCCGCCAACTCGCCTTGCTTGTCCGGCAACCTCAAAAAGCGCTCAACCTCAGGTCCTATTTCAAAACAAGGTTACACCCTAAAGTGCTAAAAACGTGTTAATTAACCCCATTTCCCAAGGCGTGTCAAGAGTTGCTGATCTCCTGTCGGTCCTTTTGTTCAGCGGCCTTCAGAAAAGGGCGGAAAAGGTCCAGGGGCAGCGGGAAAATGGTGGTGGTATTGTTTTCGGCCGCCATCTCGCGCATGGTTTGCAAATAGCGCAGCTGCAGGGCCATGGGATGGCTGTGAATGATCTCGGCGGCCTCGGCCAGCTTGGTGGCCGCCTGATATTCGCCTTCGGCGTTGATCACCTTGGCCCGCCGTTCGCGCTCGGCTTCGGCCTGCTTGGCCATTGCCCGCTGCATCTCCTGGGGAAGATCGATATGTTTCAGTTCCACCGTGGCCACCTTGATTCCCCAGGGATCGGTATGGGTGTCCAGGATTTCCTGCAGGTGGGTATTTAATTTGTCACGGGCTGATAGCAGTTCGTCCAGTTCGGCCTGACCGCAGACACTGCGCAGGGTTGTCTGGGCCAGCTGGGCCATGGCGTAGTTGTAGTTTTCCACCTCCACGATGGCCTTGATGGGATCGATGACCCTGAAATAGATGACCGCGTTGACCTGGACAGAGACGTTGTCGCGGGTGATCACGTCCTGGGGATCCACGTCCATGGCCACAAGCCGCATGCTCACCCTTACCATCTTGTCGATAAAGGGAATAAGCACGATCAGTCCCGGTCCCTTGGCCTTGATGACCCGCCCCAGGCGAAAGATGACTCCCCGCTCGTATTCGTTCAGGACCTTCAGAAAAGATGAAAGAAAGATTGCCGCCAGAACAAGGGCAACGATAATCGATGTCATGGCCTAAACTCCTCTGTTCTCGGTTTGGGTTTCAAAACCGCTGTCTATGGATTCAACCCGCAGCACCAGGTCGCTCACGGCCACTATCCTCACCTTGCTTCCGGCCGGCAGGGTCTGATCGCTCTCGGCCTGCCAAAGCTCACCGTGGACGAAAACCTTGCCCGGCCTGCCCGGCTCAATACCCTGCCGGACAGTCCCGGTCTCACCTATCAGGCCGTCTGCGCCGGTCAGCGGTTTTTTCAGCTGGGCCCTGGCCACCAGGGCGACGATGGCGATGAAAAAGGCCGAAATAAGCCCCACCGTGGTCACCAGCACCTGCCAGGCCGGCCGGAACACGGGCCCGGCATCCCTGAAAAGCATGACCGACCCCAGCCCCAGGGAGACTACTCCGGCCACCGAAAGCAGGCCGTAGCTGGTAACCTTTATCTCCAGGATGAAAAAGATCACCGCCAGGCCGATCAGCAACAGGCCGGCATAATCCACCGGCAGGGTCTGAAAAGCGAAAAAAGCCAGTACGATGGCAATCCCCCCCACCACCCCCGGAAATATGGCCCCCGGGTGGGCAAGCTCGAAGTACAGGCCTGCCAGACCGATCATCATCAGGATGTAGGCGATGTTGGGATCGCTGATCAGTTTCAGGATTCTGGTCCGGATACTTTCCTCGAACACGACCTTCCGGGCGCCTGCCAGGTGCAAGACGCCCTTGCCGGCCACTTTGCGGCCTTCGAGCTTTCTGACAAGATCGGCTTCATCCTCGGCCACAAGGTCGATGACGCCTTTGTCCAGCGCCTGCTGGGCCGTTATTGAAACGCTGCGGCGCACCGCATCGGCGACCCATTCAGCGTTCCGGCCCCGCTTTTGGGCTATGCTCCGGCCGTAGGCCACCATGTCGTTGACCACCTTTTCGGCCATGGTCTTGCCGATATCCTTACCGCCGGCCCCCACGGGATGGGCGGCCCCGATATTGGTGCCCGGGGCCATTGCGGCGATGTCGGCCGCCATGGTGATCATCACCCCGGCCGAAGCGGCCCGCGCCCCGGACGGCGCCACATAGACCACCACCGGTCTGGGGCAGGCATAGATGGCCTGGACGATATCGCGCATGGAACTGTCCAGGCCTCCGGGAGTATCGAGCCGGATGATCACACATTGGAAATTTTCACGGCCGGCAAGCTCCAGGGCATCCCTGATCATTTCGGCCACTGCCGGGCCGATGGGAGCGACAGCGTCTACCGCCAGATACCGTCCGGCTCCCGCCTCGATCCGCCCTCCGGCGGACCAAAACAGGCAGAAACAGACCAGCAACACCAGGTACCGTCCGGCGGCTGACAGACAGCCGTTTCGCAGCCCTTCCGGCGGCGATACTTGCCGTTTTCCGGTATGAGTCTGTATTTTACTGCCGTGGTCCAAGGCTCACCTCCGGTCGAACCGGATCGGGTTTGAAGCCGCCGGTTGACTGAATTTTACCGGCTGACGGAAAACAGCCTGCTGTCCATGCGATCTGAAGCAGGCTTTCCGGAAGATATTCTACAGCGGGATTTTTAAAAAAGCCATGATCTTTTTAACGTCTTCCCAGACCTCGCGCTTGCGCTCCGGGTTGCGCAAAAGATAGGCGGGATGAAAAGTCGGCATCAGCTTGATGCCCATCCATTGATGAAAGCGTCCCCTGAGGACGGATATCGGACTCCGGGTCTGAAGCAGGGTTCTGGCGGCCACCGAGCCGAGGGTGCAGATCACCTCCGGCGAGATTGCAGCCAGCTGGCGCTTCAAAAAGGGCAGGCAGGCATCGATCTCGTCCTGGGCCGGAGCACGGTTTGCCGGAGGCCGGCATTTGACTATATTGCAGATATAGACCCGGGAACGGTCGAGCTTCATGGCCGCAATGATTTTGTCCAGGAGGCGGCCCGCCGGTCCCACGAACGGCCGGCCGCTGCGGTCTTCCTCGTATCCGGGGCCCTCGCCCACGAAGACCAGCCCGGCCCGTGGATTTCCTTCTCCGAAAACGATCCGGCTGCGCCCCCTGTGCAGCCGGCAGCGGCGGCAGTCACCCAGGTCGGCCCTTATCTCTTCCAGGCTCTCTTCTGCGGCCGGCCCTGATCCTTCCTTTTTCCGAACCGTCCCCGCCGGCCAGTCCATTACGGTCTTTACCGCTTCGGCAGAACAGTCGAAACCGGTTATTTCCTGCCGCCGCCAGTAGTCAAGGGTATGCCTGACTTCCTCCAGCGCCTGTTCCAGGGCATGGTTCTTCATTGCCGGTCTTCTTGGAGGGCGATTATCCGATCCAGGAGAAGATGGGCCATCTTCTCCTTGCTCATCAGTTCCAGGGGCTCTTTGGTTCCGTTGCGGAAAAAGAGCACCGCCTTGTTGGTGTCGCTGGCAAAACCCGAATCAGGAGGTCCGATCCGGTTGGCAACGATGATGTCAAGGTTCTTTTCTTCCAGTTTCTTGAGGGCATAACTTTCCAGGTCATGGGTTTCGGCGGCAAAACCGACCAGGATCTGACCGGATTTGCGGCGGCCCACTTCCCTGAGGATGTCGTCGGTACGTTCCAGGGACAGCTCCAGATTGCGCTCGTTCTTTTTAAGTTTGCGTTCCGAGACCGAACAGGGGCGGTAATCCGATACGGCAGCCGTCTTGATGATGATATCGGCGTGCTCCATGAAATCGAGCACGGCTTCGGCCATCTGGGCGGCGGTCTCCACCCGGGTTACGCGCACGTTGGGCGGTGCTTCCAGGGCTGTGGGGCCGGTTACCAGCATCACGTTGGCGCCCCGTCTTTCGGCTGCCCGGGCAATGGCAAAGCCCATCTTGCCGGTGGACGGATTGCTGATATAGCGGACCGGATCGATGGCTTCCCTGGTGGGACCGGCTGTAACCAGGATGTTCTTGCCCCTGAAATCCTTGGGCGCCATTATCCCGGCCAGGTAATCGACGATATAATGGGGCTCGGGCAGCCGGCCCGGTCCGGAAGTTCCGCAGGCAAGTTCACCGGCGCAGGGATCGACAACCAGATGGCCGTCTTTTTTAATTGTTTCCAGATTGCGCTGCACCGGCCTGCTGTTGAGCATGTTGGTATTCATCGAGGGGCAGATTATCACCGGACAGGTTACCGCCAGCATGAAAGTGCTGAGGGCGTCGTCGGCGATGCCGTGGGCCAGCTTGGCCAGGAAATTGGCCGTGGCCGGGGCGATTATTACCGCGTCTGCTTCCTGGGCCCATTGAATATGACCGATGGTTGCCTCGTCGTTACCGCTGAACAGGTCGAGCAAGACCTTCTTGCCGCTTAGGGCCTCGAAAGTCATGGGGCCGACGAAATGGACGGCATTGGCCGTCATGACAACCCGTGGTTCGGCCCCCTGTTTCACCAGCAGCCGCAGCAGCTCCGCGCTCTTGTAAGCCGCTATTCCTCCGCAGACACCAAGCACTATCCTTTTGCCCTCTAAATCGTATGGTACCATCTGCCGTCTTTCCTGCTTCGGTTTTCCGCTTCTTTCAGCCCCGGCAAACACATCCCCGCCGGGAACCTCTCATTTCTTCCGCCCGGCGGGGAAAGTAGATTGCCACCTCCAAAGGGTGGCTTTGCTTGGTACGGTTTCCTAAAAAGAATGATTTCTTCCGTAACCCAGCTTCTTGAGCCGCCTTACGGCGTTGTGCTGCATGCAAAGATCCACCCATGACCTGAAAAGGGCCGCAACTTTTTCATTCCGGTCATTGCGCCTTGCCTGATCCATCACCCGCGCAAGGGCCTGTTGGAGTTCCTGTCTGCCAGGCTCCTGCTCCAGCAGGCGCCTGTAGACTTCCGCGGCCTTTGCAAAGTGACCCTGCTCCTCGTAGACCCGGGCCATGGTGAGAGTATATAATTCAGCAAAGGACTCTTTTTCTTCCGTCATTTGTTCTTTGCCTTTCTCTTTGGCCTCACCTTGAAAATCATCTCGTCGGGCGCTATCATCCCCAGCTCCCTGCGGGCAATGCTTTCTATGTAGGCCGGATCCTCTTTCAGACGCTCGATTGATCTGAAAAGCCGGTAGTTCTCCTCGGTCAGACGCTGATTGACTTCGACCAGGCGGTCCCTTCGCTCTCGCTTGCGGTTCAGCTCCACCAGGCCATTGTCACCAAACACGATAACCAACAGGAAGTGAAACAATCCGATCAGGGCCAGCGACAAGATTATTTTCTGCCGTCTGCTCACCGCCTGCGTCCTTTGCGCCTCATAAAGGTTTTGGCCATTTCCCGCAGTTCTTCGACTTTCAACAGATATGCTAGCCCGCAATATACGCCCACGCCGGCCATTATGCAACCCATAAGACGCAAGGCCAGCCCCGTCCGGCCGTCACCTTCAAGGGGAGGCCAGGCGGCGGCCAAAGCCATCACCACCGCACCCATGACGACGGCACAGGCCGCGCTCTTGGAAACGTCCCTGACAAGGCCGGATCCTCCCAGGGGCCCAAGCTTGCGGCGCAGCCAGATCACCAGCAGGGCCAGATTCACCATGCTTGCCAGGGAGGTCGCCAGTGCCAGCCCGCCGTGTCCCATCGGCCCCATAAGGGTCAGGCCCAGAACGATGTTGGCAACGATGGAGATCGAGGCCGCCTTCACCGGCGTGCGGGTGTCCTGGAGGGCGTAGAAAAAGTTGAGCAAAATCCTGACCGCCGAAAAGGCCCACAGCCCAATGGCGTAATAGAAAAGGGCTTCGGCCGTCTTCCTTGTGCTTTCCAGGTCGAACACACCGTGTCTGAACAGAACCGCCACGATTGCTTCCCTCAAAATCAGCAAACCGACCAGCGAGGGCAGGATGGCGAAAAAGACAAGCCGCAGTCCGTGTCCGAAGGTGTCCTTCATGGCCTCCATGTCGTTACGGGAGGCCTGCTGGGACAGGCTGGGCAATACGGCGGTCGCCGTGGCGATGGCAAAGATACCAAGGGGAAACTGAACGATCCGGTCGGCGTAGTAAAGGTAGGCCACACTGCCTTCGGCAAGCAGGGACGCCAGCTGGGTGTTGACAACTATGTTGATCTGGTAGACGGCCGCGCCGAAAACAGCCGGCCCCATCAGAACGGCGATTTTTCGCAGTCCCGGGTGGAAAAGGGGCGCCGGCCGGCCCAGCCCTACCCGGTGTTTTATCAGAAACGGCAACTGGAGCCCCAGCTGGGCGACCCCGCCGGCCAAAACACCGATTGCCAGGCCGGTAATGCGCACCTGTACCGAATCCGAAGCCCAGGCAAAGACAACGGCCGAAGCTATCATGGCCAGGTTCAGCATCACCGGAGCGGCCGCCGGTGCGGCAAAGTGCCCCAGGGCATTGAGAATTCCCATGGACAGCGCCACCAGCCCGATGAAGCAGATATACGGCAGCATGATCCGGGTCAGTTTCACGGCCAGGGCGAACTTTACAGGATCGGACGTAAAACCGTAGGCCATGAAACGGACGATCCAGGGACTGGCGGCGATTCCCAGGCAGGCCACCACCAGGAGCACCAGGGCCAGCAAATGAAAGGTGCTGCGGGCAAAGCGCATGGCTTCTTCCCGGTCACCGCCGGCAAGATAACCGGTAAAGACCGGAACGAAGGCTATGCTCAGGGAGCCTTCACCGAAAAGGCGGCGCAGCAGGTTGGGAATCCTGAAGGCCGCTATGAAGGCGTCGGCCGCCATGGTTGTGCCGAAAAGATATGCGAACACCATGTCGCGGACATAGCCTAGAATACGGCTGGCAAGGGTCATGAAGCCCACGACTCCGGCAGCCCGTGTCACCTGTCTCCGTTCGGCGTCTGAATCAACTCCACGACTCATTGGGTGCCCCCGGAAAAGATTTCCGAACCTGAGCCGAGCGCTTTTTGCGATTGCCCGATATGCCGGGCGACCGGAGGCGAACCTGAAACGCCCGATTCAGGCCAAATCCGCTGTTGACAATCCTGGTAATGGTTTGTATATATCCTCATTTTTGAGGATGCCCAATACTGATGAAAGGAGAAAAACATTGGCAAATCATAAATCAGCATTGAAACGGGCCCGCCAGAATCAGCAGCGGCGGATGCGTAACAAGGCCGTCAAGACCCGCGTCAAGAACGTTGTCAAAGATGTACGTCAGACGGCCGCCGACAATGCCGGAGAAGCCTTGGTGGACAAGCTGAACCTCGCCAAATCGGTAATCGACAAAGCCGCCAAAAAAGGCGTATTGCACAAGCGCACGGCTGCGCGCAAGATTTCACGCCTTTCCAAACTGGTAAATTCCAGGCCCGCCTGAGAAGCCGCCGCCAGAAGCACAGCCAGGATAATAAAATATTGCGGTCTCGGCCCGCAGCCGAGACCGCTTTTTGGGCAAAACGGGTCCCTGCCGGCACGGCAAAGGGTAGTTCAGCTCATCCGGAAGCACTAGAACTGCCCCGTCATTCTGGCATAGGCCGTTTCGGCCAGTTTCCTGACAACCTCTTCCAGAGCCTTGCGCCGGTTTGCATCCGTGGCTGCTTTGTTGCCGTTGACCACGTCGAAAGTCCAGTCCGCCGTCAGCGTTCCCGAAGACCACAGCTTGTCGCCGGCCTGCGATCTGAGCGTCAGAAAAACAGCCACCTTCACCCGCCTTTCCTGGGATACGCTCCCTTCTTTGTGGGTTACGGTCTCCAGCCACAGATTTTCTATCTTGCCGCTCAGGACGGCATCGGCCCGGTCGGCGGGAACTATGCGGTGCTTGCGCCTGGCCAGCTCGTCCACCAGGGCCCGGGTAACCATGTTTTCCAGGCCGGTCTCGGCCGTCGAGTTTACCGGCACCTGCACCGCCACAGACCGCACGCCGCCCGGCAGGTTGCCGCTGCCGGCAAATCTGTAGCCACAGCCTGCAAACAGGAACAACAGCCCTGCCAGAAGACTGCACGCCGCCGCATGCGACAACTTGTTCGCCATCTTGGACATTGATTTTTGTAAGCCGGTCGCCGGCACGGCTCCCTGCCCTTTCAGACCACTATGTTGACCAGTTTGTTCTTGACCACGATGATCTTGCGGATCGTCTTGCCGGCAATGAATTTGGCGGCCCTTGTATCCTCGAGGGCCAGCTGTTTCAACTTGTCTTCCGGCAGATCCATGGGCGCCTCGAATCTGCTGCGCAGCTTTCCGTTGACCTGGACCACGATGGTCACCTTGTTTTCGACCAGGGCGTCTTCCCGGTACCCGGGCCAGGAAGTGTCGAGAACGCTCGCACTATTGCCGAGCTCCCGCCAAATCTCCTCGCTAAAATGGGGAACGATGGGGGCAAGCAGCAAGACCACGTTTTCGATGGCAAAGCGCATCACGCCCGCTGTCCCGGAATCCTGCCGCTCGCCGGCCCGGATGCCGTAGAGCATGTTGACCAGTTCCATCACGGCGCTGATGGCGGTATTGAAATGAAACCGGTCCTCGATATCCCGCGTGACCTTCTCGATTGTCTGGTGGGTCTTTTTGTAGATCTTCTCCAGGTCACCGTTAAGTTCTTCCGGTTTGCCGCAGTAAGGATCGGCGTCTTTGATGTGCGGCATCCAGATAAAGACCAGGCGCCAGACCCGGTTGAGGAACCTGGCGCTGCCCTCCACCCCCTGATCGCTCCATTCAAGGTCGCGTTCCGGTGGAGCGGCAAAAAGGCAGAACAGCCTGGTGGTGTCCGCACCGTATTGATCCAGCAGAAGGTTCGGGTCAACGACGTTGCGCTTGGACTTGGACATCTTCTCCACCCGGCCGACTACTACCTGCTTGCCGCAAAGGCTGCACTGCCGCAGGCCGCCTGACTCCTCCACCTGTTCCGGGAAAAGAAAACCGTGCTCCGGACAGGAAATCGTCTCTTTGCAGACCATGCCCTGGGTAAGCAGCCTTGTAAAAGGCTCCTTGAAGTCGACCAGTCCCAGGTCGTGCAGAACGCGGGTGTAGAAACGCGAATAGAGAAGGTGCAAAATAGCATGTTCGACTCCGCCGATGTACTGGTCCACCGGCATCCAGTAAGCCACTGCGTCTTTGTCGAACATCGCGGTGTGGCAATCCGGGCTGCAGTATCGCTCGAAATACCATGAAGACTCCACGAAGGTATCCATGGTATCGGTTTCGCGGCGGGCGGCCTTGCCGCACCTGGGGCAGGTTGTCTCCACGAACTCCTTCAGCTCCGGCAGGGGGGACCTGCCGCCTTCCAGCAGATCCACGTCTTCGGGAAGGACGACCGGAAGATCTTCTTCGGCTACCGGCACGACTCCGCATTCCGGGCAGTGGACCATCGGTATGGGGGCTCCCCAGTACCGCTGCCGTGAAATTCCCCAGTCCCGCAACCTGTAGCTGACCGCCTTGCGTCCCTTGCCCTCTGCTTCCAGGGCCTCCACGATCTTCTCCATGGCCTCACGGTTGTCCAGCCCGTCGAAACGGCCCGAGTTTACCATGACGCCATCGCCGGTGTAGGCCTCGGTCATGGTTTCCCCGTCGAGCTCGGCATCCGGCGGGCTTACCACCACGACCACCGGCAGATCGTACTTGCGGGCGAACTCGAAATCGCGCTGATCGTGGGCCGGTACCGACATCACCGCCCCGGTGCCGTACTCCATCAGGGCGAAGTTGGCGGCGTAGATGGGCATTCTGCGTCCGTTGACGGGATTGATGCAGAAGGCGCCGGTGAAAACGCCCTCTTTTTCGTATGTTTCAAGGGCCCGGCCGGAACGTTCCTGGCGGCTGACTTTTTCCACGAAGTCTTCTATGGCGGCCTGCTGCCGGGTTCCCCTGGCAAGCTCCAGAACCAGGGGATGCTCCGGGGCCAGGCACATGAAGGTCGCTCCAAAGAGCGTGTCGGGCCGGGTCGTAAAGACGCTGATCACCTGATCGTGATTTTCCACCTCGAACTTTATCTCGGCCCCCGTGCTCCTGCCGATCCAGTTCTTCTGCATGGTGGTGACCTTTTCAGGCCAGCCGGGAAGCCGGTCGCAGTACAGCAACAGATCCTCGGCATAATCGGTGATCCGGAAAAACCACTGCCAGAGTCTTTTCTGCCTTACCGGCTTGCCGCAACGCCAGCAAAGTCCGGCCTCGACCTGCTCGTTGGCCAGCACGGTCCGGCAGTCGTCACACCAGTTGACGTAGCTCTCCCTGCGGTAGGCGAGCCCTTTTTCGAACATCTTCAGAAACAGCCACTGTTCCCAGCGGTAGTAATCCGGCCTGCAGGTGGCGATTTCCCTGCTCCAGTCGTAGGAAAAGCCCAGCCTCTTCAGCTGGGCCCGCATGTAATCAATGTTGGCGTATGTCCAGCGGGCCGGATGGGTGTTGTTGGCGATGGCGGCGTTTTCGGCCGGCATTCCGAAAGCGTCCCAGCCCATGGGATGCAGAACATTGAAGCCCCGCATCCGCTTGTAACGCGCCACCACATCCCCGATGGTGTAATTGCGAACGTGGCCCATGTGAATCTTGCCGGAAGGATAGGGAAACATCTCCAGCAGGTAATACTTCGGCCGGCCGGGCCTGACTTCGACTCTGAAAAGCCCGTCTCTTTCCCATGCGGCCTGCCATTTCTTTTCTATCTGGTGGGGGTTGTATCTTTGTTCCATATCCTGTCACTCCATGGATTGACTGACCTGCCTGCGGCACGGGCAGCCGGGTTTCAAGACGCCGGTGGACGGACATAATCCGCCGGCGTGCCCACAAACCCGAACCGAATCTGCAAACTTTTTGGCGCCGCCGTGCAAATACCACCTCGGTCGGGCTTTTTGCGAGCCTGCCTTGAGATGCGGGGCGAGCTGGCGGCGATTTTGAAACGCCCGATCCGGGTCCCGCTATGTTTCAGGGGCCGGCATCTGGCGGACAGTGCCGTGACACTCATGCCACAAGTGCCTCCAAATAGCAAGGTGGATATGCCGGCGCCGGCAGCCGGCCCGGACCAGATGACAGGTTTTCATTTGACGTGACCGGCCACTTGGATTAGCCTAAGCCGAGAGTTTCAGAGCTTGCCGGATATCCAGCAGACGCCCTGGCGGTCAGGACGCGCCGAAACACTGCAGGTTATGCCGGCAGCGCAGCACATACGGCAAGATCGGCAAAGCCCGATATCAATGATCATTTTGGGCATCGCAGGCCACGCTCATCCTTTTACGGGCAGATCAAACGATGCCGTTCCGTCAAAGCGGGCCCCCATAAAACAAGACTTATTTTTCTGATACGGGAAAGCAATACATGAGTTGCAAGATTCTTATCAACGCCATCGATCCTGAAGAATGCAGGATAGCCAAGGTAATCGACAGCCGCCTGGAAGAGTTTCAGATCCAGAGCGCCGCCCGGGAAATCATCCAGGGCAACATATATAAAGGTGTCGTGGCACGCATAGAACCCAGCCTGCAGGCGGTCTTTGTCGATTTCGGACACGAACGTCATGGTTTTCTGCAGAAACACGAAATCCACAGCGACTACTTCCAGGCGGCCGCTTCGCCGAAACGCTCCATCCGCCAGCTCATCAAACGCGGCCAGGAACTGCTGGTCCAGGTCACCAAGGATCCGGTCATGAAAAAAGGCGCCATGCTGACCACCCTCATATCACTGCCCGGCCGCCACATGGTGTTGATGCCGGGATCGACCAACCGGGGAATTTCACGCAAGATTGCCGACGACGAAGAACGCCAGAGGCTGAAAGGAATCCTGGACAAGCTGAATATCCCGGACGGATTCGGGGTGATTGTCCGTACCGCCGGAGAAAATTGCACAAAGACCCAGCTCCAGAAAGATCTGCGCTACCTGCTGCGTCTGTGGAAAAACATCAAGCAGAAGGGCATCAAGGAAAAAGCGCCGGCCCTGCTTTACCGCGAAAGGAGCCTGGCCCTGCGTTCAATCAGGGATTACTTCACGCCGGACACCACCGAGATCCTGATCGACAACGAATCTGTCTACCAGGAAGTAAAGAATTTCATTCACATAGTATCGCCCAAGCACCAGAAAATCGTGAAACTCTATACGGCCGACAAGCCGATCTTCACCAAGCACCGCCTGGAAGAGCAGATTGCCACCATTTTCGACAACCGCGTCAATCTGAAATCCGGCGGCAGCATAGTAATCAACCCCACCGAAGCCCTGGTGGCGGTGGACGTCAATTCCGGCAAGGCCACCCAGAAACGCGACCTGGAACAAACCGCCCTCCAGACCAATCTGGAAGCGGCCGAGGAAATCGCCCGCCAGCTCCGCCTGCGGGATCTTGGCGGACTGATAGTCATCGATTTCATAGACATGCGCGATCCCAAGCACAGGCTCCAGGTGGAACGCAGCATGCGCAACAAGACCCGCCAGGACAAGGCCCGCATAACCGTGGGGCGGATATCCCGTTTCGGGCTGCTGGAGATGTCCCGCCAAAGGCTGGCTCCTCCCATCGACTTTTCCAGCCTCATCACGTGCCCCCACTGTTCCGGCCGGGGCCTGGTGCCTTCCACCGAAACCCTGGCCCTGAGGGTACTGCGCCAGCTGAAGCTTGAAACCCTGAAGGAATCCCTGGGGCAGGTCCAGTGCCGGCTGCCCATGAACGTGGCCGACTACCTGCTCAACAAGAAACGCAGAGAACTGGCAGAACTGGAAAGCCGGCGCAACCTTTCCATCGTGATCCAGGCCGATCCCGAACTTTTTCCCGGGCAATGCCACATCGAATGCCGTCCCGACCCAGCTGCCAGCGCTTAATCAGCGGGACTTGAGCGGTGATCGCCGGCCGGCCGGCAACCGGTACGGACAAAATGCGACATGAGCCTGTTGATCAAGAATAGTTTGACGCGACCGGTCATTTAAAGTATATGTGCGCCGTTTGCCCAAAATAGTGATTCGGAATAGCCTCTGGACAATCTTTCCTGCAGGACAGGCCCCCTCAATCCTTGCCGGGCCGGAACAAACGGCGGCAGGGGGCGTTGCAGCCAAAGGTGTTTCCGGCACTTCGCAAACTGCCGTTTTCAAATCAGCTGCCTGCATGGGAGTCAAGAGCAGATTGCCGTCCACAGCTCGGATGCAGCCAGAAAGTTTTTATTCGGCCGGGTGCCGGCTCACCCGGCCTGTCGAAAATGATGAAACGCGGCCCGCATGAGGCCAAAATCGTTCATTGAAAGGGAGGTTAGCTTTGACATTGACATCTGTTGCTTATGCCATGGGACAGGCAGGCGGAGGCGGCGCACAGGGTGCGGCCGGCATTTCCGGTTTTATTCCTCTGATTCTGATGTTCGTGATTTTTTATTTCCTCTTGATCAGGCCCCAGCAAAAAAAGAACAAGGAACACCGGGAAATGATCAACAACCTGAAAATAGGCGACCGGATCATTACCACCGGCGGGCTTTACGGCAGAATCACGGGAATTACCGACAATGTGCTGACGGTTGAAATAGCCGAGAAAGTCCGGGTCAAGATCAACCGCGGCAACGTTGCCGCCCTGGCCCAGCCCGCATCAGGCTCTGCGGCCCCCAAAGACAACAACAAATCCAAGGCAACCAAGGATCAAAACTGACTAAAAGCCAAGCCGATCGGGACATTGCGCCCGTGAGGACCGGTACGTTCCGGCACAACTGGCTTGCGTCATGCAACCGGGGATAGAGAACATTGAAACGGATCAATTGGCAGTCGTTGCTCATACTGGTGGTTATGATAGCGTCGGTGGTCTACATTCTGCCGACATTCAATCCCGACCTGTGGCCCCACAAGAAAATCAACCTCGGTCTTGATCTGCAGGGCGGCATGCATCTGGTACTGAGGGTCGAGTCCCAGAAAGCGGTGGAAAACGCCGTGGCCCGGATCGCCCAGGAAATCCGCGATCAAATCCGCCGCAAAAAGATCCACGGCGTCACCCTGTCACAGCCCGACAGCCTGAAAATAAGGCTGACCGTTCAGGGGGCGAAAAACATTGCCGCATTCAGGCAGCTCATGGACAAAGAGTTCCCGGACCTCCGGCAGGTCAGCCAGAAAGAAGAGGAAGATTTTCTGGAAGTGGTATACGATCTTCCCGACCAGGAAGTCGAACGTATCAGGCGCATGGCCGTCGATCAGGCCCTTGAGACCATCCGCAACCGCATCGATCAGTTCGGTGTCAGCGAGCCCGACATCCGGCGCCAGGGGCAGGAACGGATTCTCATCCAGCTGCCCGGGGTAAAAGATCCCCAGCGGGCCAAGGACCTTATCGGCAGGACGGCCCAGCTGGAATTCAAGCTCGTGGATGAGGAAAACGACCTCCAGGCGGCTTTGAACGGCAACATCCCGCCGGGCAGGGAAATTCTCTACGAAGTGCGCACAGACCCCCGGACAAAGAGAACGACCAAGGTTCCCCTGCTGCTCAAAAAACGGCCCGTTCTGACCGGCGACAGACTGACGGATGCCCGGGTGCAGATAAACTCACGTTTCAATGAGCCTTACGTAAGCATCAAGTTCGATCGCAAGGGAGCCCGGATTTTCGAACGGGTAACTGCTGAAAACGTCAACAAGCGCCTGGCCATAGTCCTCGATAACACGGTATATTCGGCCCCTGTGATCCAGAGCAAGATCTCAGGCGGCGACGCCATGATCACCGGGAACTTCACCATGGAACAGGCCCGGGACCTTGCCATCGTGCTTCGGGCGGGCGCCCTTCCGGCACCGGTGCAGATCATCGAAGAAAGAACCGTGGGACCGTCGCTGGGGACCGACTCCATCCGCATGGGCCTGATATCCATGCTGGTGGGAGGTCTGCTGGTGATTATCTTCATGGCCATCTATTACAAGCTTGCAGGCCTGATTGCCGATGTGGCCCTGATGCTCAACATCCTTTTGATCGCCGCCGGCCTGGCCGCTTTCCAGGCGACCCTTACCCTTCCGGGTATCGCCGGTATAATCCTGACCATCGGCATGGCGGTGGATGCCAACGTATTGATCTTTGAAAGGATCAGAGAAGAGCTTCGGCTGGGAAAAACGCCCCATTCAGCCGTTGCGGCAGGCTTCGACCGGGCCACCCTGACTATTCTGGACGCCAATATCACAACCCTGATAGCCGCCCTGGTGCTGTTCCAGTTCGGTACCGGACCGGTAAAGGGTTTTGCGGTAACCCTGAGCTTGGGTGTCCTGGCCAGCCTTTTCACGGCCCTGATCGTTTCGCGGACCATTTTCGACTACCTGCTCAGCGGCAAGCGGATTACGAAACTGAGTATTTGAGTCAACAGGAAAACATTCTGTTTAACCGGGCGCCTGCTCCGGCGCTGCCGAGGAATTGACCATGCAGTTCATCAAACCTGATATAAACATCGATTTTATCGGAAAGCGGAACCTGGCTTTCATCCTCTCGGGCCTGATGATCCTCATCAGCATCATCTCACTGGTCGTGCACAAAGGGCCACGCTATGGAATCGATTTTGCCGGCGGGACCCTGATTCAGGTCAAATTTCACCAGCCTGTTGAGATCAACGCCATAAAAAAGGGTCTGGCCAGCATCAACATGGAAACCGCCTCGGTTCAGGTTTTCGGCGACCGGCAGGACAACGAATTCCTGATCCGGACAGACAAGTCCACCGCCAAGGCCGACAGCCTGAGTACCGACATCGCCAAGGCCCTGCAAAGCGCCACCGGCCAGGAGGTTGAAATCAGGCGGGTTGAAATGGTGGGTCCCCAGGTGGGCAAGGATCTCAGGGAAAAAGCCCTGTTTGCCATCTTCTTTTCCCTGCTTTTCATAACCATTTATATTTCGGGTCGTTTTGAGCTCAAGTGGCTGCTCAGCGGGGTGGTGGCGGCGGCCCTGATGGGGGCAGTCTACCTGCTGTCACTGTTCCACGTCAGCGTTCCGATCCTGATCATGGCGGCCCTGATCATATCCCTGGTGATATTCTGGATCCTGGGGCTCAAGTACGCCATGGGCGCCATCGTCGCCCTCATTCACGATGTCACGATAACGATTGGTATTTTCTCAATTTTCAACAAGGAATTCAGTTTGCCCATCATTGCCGCCCTGCTTACCATCATCGGCTATTCCCTCAATGACACCATCATAGTTTTCGATCGCATCCGGGAGAACCTGAGACGCTACCGCAAGAACACCCTCGATGTCATCCTGAACCGGAGCATAAACGAAACCCTGTCCCGGACCATCCTGACTTCCCTGACCACGCTGATGGTTGTATTGGCATTGTTCATCTATGGCGGCGGCATTATCCACGATTTTGCCTTTGCTCTGCTTGTGGGCATCGTGGTTGGAACGTATTCCTCAATCTATGTGGCAAGCCCCATCCTGCTGGCCTGGCAGAGGAAAAAATAATGGGCCATGGGATCTCTCTTGCCATGGCTGTCCCTGAAGAGCGTTCCCGGCCTGACCAATCAGGCCTATCTGGGCCTGCTGGAACATTTCGGCTCCCCGTCCGCGGTACTGGAAGCCCCGGCCGCCGATCTTGTGAAGGCAAAGGCGGTTTCCACCAAACTGGCCGACGCCATCGCCCGGCACAGCTGTCCCGGTTGGGTCTATGCTGAGCTGGAAGCGGTCGAAAAGCAAAACTATACGATCCTGACCCTGGACGATCCCGGCTACCCCCGGCTGCTGCGCCATATCGCCGATCCCCCGCCGGTCCTCTATGTCCGCGGCAAGCTTTGCCCCCGCCAGCCGTCGGTCGCCGTCGTCGGGTCACGCAAAGCGACATCATACGGTCTCAATGCGGCCCGTAAAATAGCCGGGGGGCTGGCCGAACATGGCTGGACCATTGTAAGCGGCATGGCCCTGGGCATCGACAGTGCCGCCCACAAGGCGGCCCTGGCGGCCGGAAAAGAGACCATCGCTGTCCTGGGCACGGGTCTCGACGTTATTTATCCCCGGCAAAACGCTAAGCTATACAATGAAATAGCAGAATCCGGAGCCCTGGTTTCAGAATTTTTCCTTGACACCGAGCCCAGGGGGCATCATTTTCCCGTCCGGAACCGGATCATCAGCGGACTATGTTACGGAACGGTCGTGGTGGAAGCCGCCCGGCGCAGCGGCGCTTTGATAACCGCGCGCCTGGCCCTGGAACAGGGACGGGATGTCTTTGCCGTGCCGGGAAGCATAGAGTCTCCGAGCAGCAGGGGAACTAATTTCCTGATCCGTCAGGGGGCCCATCTGGTCGAAAATGCAGATCAGGTAACGGCCGAGCTGGCGGACCAGCTCGATTGCGGTCTTGTCCGGACCACGCCCGAAGTCAAATCAGGTACCGGGAAAAAGACGGATGTTGTTGAATTGAGTGCCGCCGAAAGAAAAATTCTCGACCTGATAGGCGCCGAGCCGGTTCACATCGACGAGATCGCCGTAAAGACCGATGCCGGCACAGGAGAACTGGCCTCGATCCTGCTCCACCTGGAATTGAAAGGCGCAGTGGTCCAAAGGCCGGGAAAATTCTTCCAGCGCCCCTGAAAGACGGCGGTAATGCAGGAGCCGCGCCGATGCTGCCGAAACTTGTACAATTATCATATCCAGAGGTAGACTGTGAGCGATAAACCACTCGTGGTGGTCGAATCTCCGACCAAAGTACGTACCTTGCGCAAATATCTTGGTTCTGATTACAACGTGGTGGCCACCGTGGGACACATCAAGGATCTGCCCACCAAAGAAATCGGAATCGACATAGAAAACGGTTTCAAACCAAAGTACCGGAACATAAGCGGAAAACAGAAAGTCATCACCAACCTGCGCAAGGCCGCCGGCAACACCGACGAAGTTTTCCTCGCTCCTGACCCCGACCGTGAAGGTGAAGCCATTGCCTGGCACACCATGGAAGTGCTGAAAAAGAAAGGCCGTAATTTCCACCGGGTCCTTTTCCACGAATTGACCCGCAACGCAATCAGAAAGGCCATGGCCGCCCCGGAGCCCCTCAACAAAGCCAAATACGAGGCTCAGCAGGCCAGGAGAATTCTGGACCGGCTGGTCGGCTACCAAGTCTCTCCCCTGCTGTGGAAAAAAGTCAAGGGCGGCCTGAGCGCCGGCAGGGTCCAGTCGGTGGCTGTGCGCATAATCTGCGAGCGGGAACGGGCCATCCAGCGGTTCGTGCCCCGCGAATACTGGTCCATAACCGCCCTGCTCGAAGCAGACAGCCCGCCGCCGTTCGAAGCCAAGCTGGTCAAGGAAAACGGCAAGAAAATTGACCTGCCCGACCAGCAGGCTGCCGACAGGGTCTTGGCCGAGCTGAAAAAGGGAAGCTTCCAGGTGGACAAGGTGGTCAAAAGGACCGTCCGCCGCAATCCCCAGCCGCCCTTCATCACCAGCAAGCTGCAACAGGAAGCCATCCGCAAGCTCAGGTTTTCGGCCAAAAAGACCATGGTCATTGCCCAGCAACTGTACGAGGGCATCGACCTGGGACCTGGCGAACCCGTGGGTCTGATCACCTACATGCGGACCGATTCGACCCGGATTGCCCGGGAGGCTGCCGACGAAGCGCGCCGGCTTATCGAGGAAACCTTCGGCAGGGACTATGCACTTGAAAAGCCGCGCTTCTTCAAAAACAAAAAGAAAGTCCAGGATGCCCATGAAGCCATCCGGCCAACCTCTGTCTTCAACACCCCGGACAAGATAGCCTCCCATCTTACACCCGACCAGCTGGCCCTTTACCGCCTCATCTGGCAGCGCTTCGTGGCCAGTCAGATGGAAGCCGCCCTGATCGATCAGAAGACCGTTTCCATTGCTGCCGGCCCGTACACCTTCAGCGTGAGCGGGTCCACCGTCAAGTTCCCCGGCTTTCTGGCGCTCTACCGGAGCGAAGACGAAAAGGCATCTCTGGAAAAGGACAAGCAGACTTTGCCCGACCTTCAAAAAGGCGACCTGCTGCGCTGTGTCAAGCTCGATCCGAAACAGCATTTCACCCAGCCGCCGCCGCGTTTCTCGGAAGCCTCTCTGGTAAAGGAGCTGGAAGAAAACGGGATCGGACGGCCCAGCACTTATGCCACCATCCTCTCTACCATCCGGGACAAGGGATACGTGCTGCTTGAAAAGGGCTATTTCCGGCCCACCGAACTCGGTTTCATCGTCAACGATCTGCTGGTGGAAAATTTTCCGGAAATCTTCAACGTGGATTTCACCGCTGCCATGGAGGATCAGCTGGACAAGGTCGAAACCGCCGACCTGCAGGCCATCGCGGTGCTGGAAAAATTCTACGGTCCTTTCAAGGACAGGCTCGACCAGGCCAGTGAAAACATGGTCAGCGTAAAGGGCGTCGGCCTGCCCACCGGCCTGAAGTGCCCCCAGTGCGGGAAAAACGAACTGCGGATCAAGATCGGCAAAAACGGCCACTTTCTCTCATGCAGTGGATTTCCCGAATGCACCTACAGCCGCGATTACGTGCGCAACGAAAAAGGCAAGATCGAACCGGTTGAAATCAACCACGGAACCGAGACCGACAAAACCTGCCCGGAATGCGGCAAACCCATGGTGGTCAAACGGGGAAAATACGGCGAATTTCTGGCCTGCAGCGGTTATCCCGAATGCAAGCACACCGAGTCGCTCTATGCCAACGGCGGCGGCAAGCCCATCGGAATGGATTGCCCGCAGGACGGTTGTGACGGTCAGCTGGTGGAAAAAGTTTCAAAACGAGGAAAAACGTTTTACGGCTGCAACCGCTATCCCGACTGCACCTTCGCCAGCTGGGACAAGCCGGTGCCACAGGCCTGCCCGGAATGCGGGAGCCCCTATCTGGTGGAAAAGACGACCAAGAAACTGGGAACCTTCCTGGCCTGTCCCGACCGCAAATGCGGTTACCGCAAGCTTGACTGACAAGGACACAGGCAAATGGATCAAAACAGAACCTCCGGCCGCATGCGCCGGGATGCCCTGGATATTTTCAAAGCCGGCCTGGAGGCCGTCGAAGCCCGCGACGCGGTGCGCAACGCCCTCGCCCTGGAAGGCGATATGCTGTCGGCGGCAGGACGGCTGTACGATCTTAGAAAATTCAGGCGCATTCTGATCCTGGGCGCCGGCAAGGCCTCGGCCTTCATGGCAGCCGGGGCGGAAGAAATACTGGGCGCGCGCATCGATCAGGGGCTTGTCTGCGTAAAGTACGGACACGGCACCGACCTGAAGAAAATACGTTTGGTTGAAGCCGGCCATCCCGTTCCTGACGCCAACGGCGAGGCGGCCGCGCGCGCAATTCTGGAACTTGCAACCCGGTCCGGACCCGATGATCTGATCATCTTCCTGCTTTCGGGCGGAGGTTCTGCCCTCCTGCCGCTCGCCTGGGAAGGAATCAGGCTGGAAGACAAACAAAAGGCCGCTTCCCTGATGCTGGCCTCGGGGGCCACCATCCACCAGATCAACACGGTGCGCAAGCACTGCAGCCGCATAAAGGGCGGCCGCCTGGCACAGGCCGCGGCCCCGGCCAGGATCGTTACCCTTATAATTTCCGACGTGGTGGGCAACGACCTGGACGTCATAGCATCTGGCCCGACCGTCGCCGACCCGAGCACCTTTGAAGACGCCCTGGAAACAATCGGGCAACTGGGCCTGAAAGAGAAAATGCCTGACGCCATCATCTCTCACCTGGAGGCAGGCATCCGCGGCCTGGTGCCTGAAACACCCAAAGCTGAATCTTTCGACTGGCGGCATGTCCAGAACGAGATCATCGCCGACAACCTTCAGGCCCTGGAAGCCGCCTGCGAAAAGGCCCGAAGCCTCGGCTACAACACCCTGCTCCTTTCTTCCCGGATCGAAGGTGAAACCCGGACCGTGGCACGGGTCCACGGCGCCATGGCCCGTGAAGTGGCTGCCACTGCAAATCCCATCGCCCCGCCGGCGTGCCTGCTGTCGGGCGGAGAAACAACTGTCACCATCTGCGGAAACGGGCTTGGCGGCCGGAACATGGAGTTTGCCCTGGCCGCGGCTGTCGATATCGCAGGCTGCCGAGACATGGTGGTACTTTCCGGAGGAACCGACGGCACAGACGGCCCCACCGATGCCGCCGGAGCCGTCAGCGACGGGCTGACCACGGCCCGGGCCGCCCGGATGGGGCTGGATGCCTCCGACTTTCTACGGCGCAACGACTCTTATCATTTTTTCGAAGCCCTTAACGACCTTGTGGTTACCGGCCCTACCCATACCAATGTGATGGACCTGAGGATCATGCTCATAGGTCTTCCAACAGCGTGAAAAGGATACAAGTT
The DNA here is from genome assembly GCA_027068085.1 of Desulfobacteraceae bacterium. Taxonomy (GTDB): domain Bacteria; phylum Desulfobacterota; class Desulfobacteria; order Desulfobacterales; family Desulfosarcinaceae; genus JALVQM01. The sequence continues at coordinate 34,134 of JAMOUQ010000020.1, forward strand.
CAAATGGATGACAGCATGGAATTCCAAGCCGTCGACCTTGAGAGGCAAAGGCGATACAATTATTTATTGACCTTTTGTTCACAAAAAGCGTCGGATTACAGCTTCATCAACATCTGGGGCTGGGCTGACGAATACGATCTCAAATGGGCCTGGGACAGCCGCAATCAGCTGGTCTGGATAAGCCAGGGGCATCCTGTCCCCTGCCTGTGGGCACCGGTTGGTGCCTGGCAGGGGGTTGACTGGCAAAGTGTCCTGAACCGGCTCAGGGAATCAGGCCCGCTTATCTTCCAAAGGGTTCCGGAAGAACTTGTCCGTATCTGGCAGGAGTTGGAACCTGAAGGCCTGGAGATCGTCCAGGACCGGGGCCAATGGGACTACCTCTACCTCAGGCAGGAGCTGGTGGCTCTCCGGGGCAAGCGTTTTCACAAGAAAAGAAACCTTCTCAACCAGTTCAAGCGCAAGTACACCTACCGCTACCTCGAACTTGGCCCCGAAATGATAGAGCTCGCCCTGGAAATGCAGGACAACTGGTGCCTGTGGAAAGACTGCGAAGCCCACCAGATCCTGGCCGCCGAAAACCGGGTCATCTCAAAGGTGCTGGAAAACTGGACCGCCCTGGAAAGGATATGCGGCGGCGCCCTGGAAGTGGAAGGCATCCTGGCCGCCTATACCATCGCAGAAAGGATCAGCCATGATACCATGGTCATTCATTTCGAAAAGGGCGACCCTTCTTTCAAAGGCTCCTACCAGGCCATAAACCAGATTTTCCTGGCCAACTGTGACGACGAAATCAAGTGGGTAAACCGGGAACAGGACCTTGACGACGAAGGATTAAGAAAGGCTAAACTTTCATATAATCCGGCAGGTTTTATACGCAAATATAAAGTTATGCTGAAATAGATCTGTCTGCCTTCCGGCAATCACGCTGTTTGCTCTCGCCGATCAGCTCGAAAATCTTGAGGCGGCCAAGACGCTGTTCCAGCTCCATGACGTCCAGGGCCAGGCGGGCCGCCTTGAGGGTCTTTTCACTGATGAGAATGCTGTTGGGATAAGGCCGGGTCATGTCCTGGAGCCTGAACACGTCGTTGACCGAATCACCGATGACTGTATAGTCCATCTTCATTTCGAAACCGATGTTTCCGACAACGACCTCGCCGGTATGGATTGCTATGCCGATTTTCAGCTTGGCATTCAGCTCCCTGGCGATGGTGGCGTTGATCATCTCCAGGGATTTTTTCATCTCCAGGGCGGCTGAAATGGCGTTGTCCGCATCGGCAATGCTGGATACCGGCGCTCCGAAGATGGCCAGGAAACCGTCGCCCAGGTACTTGTCCACGATACCGTGGTGTTTGAAAACAGTCTCTCCCATTACCGAGAAAAAAGCGTTGAGCAGATAAACCGTCTTCTGGGGGCCGAGTGCCTTGGACAGTTTGGAAAATCCGCGGATGTCTACGTTTATCAGGGTAAGGGTCTTGAGCTCTTCCACCATCTCCATGCCCGAAGCCGAGCCGTGGAGAATCTTGTCCAGGATCTCCTTGGGGACGAACTTCTGGAACATCCGCCGGATGGCCCGCTCGTTTTCGGCCATGGCTACCGTTTCCTTGTATAGATTGGCATTCTCGATGGCGATGGATACCGAGGAGGCAATCGACTGGAGCAGATCTTCGTCGTTGGAAACGAAATCACCGTTCATCTTGTTGACGACTTCGATGACCCCGATCACCTTGCCCTGGGAAATCATGGGCACACAGAGCGCCGAACGGATTTTGCCCCCGGCTTCCTGCCGTATCTCGGGCAGGAACAAAGACGATCCGTCGGAATCATTGATGATGATCGACTCTCCCCTGGCTGCCACGTAGCCGGGAATTCCCTGGCCGAGTTTCAGATTGAGCCGCCCCCCGGCTTCCGGGTCCATGTTGAAAGCCACGGCGAACTCCAGCTGTTTGTCTTTGAGAAGATAGAGCGAGCCGGCTTCGACGTCCATGATGACCCGGATCATCTCCATGGTATAATTCAGCACCTGCCGGATGTCGAAAGTTGACGAAGCCAGGGCGCTTCCGATCTGTTTGATTGAATCGAGCTCCTTGTTGCGTTTTACCACCGCCGCATACAGCTGATTGCGCTCGACCGCCAGAGCCAGGGCCCTGCAGGCCCACTGGACAAACTGCTGCGCGCTTTCGAGCTCCCCTGTTCCGGGAGCAATAAGTGCCAGCAACCCTCCCACATTGCCGTCTATCCGCATGGGTACCAGCATGGCTGCCTTGCCGTCCTGATCGCTCAGCAGATCGCGGTCCGATTCGTCCTGGAGGTCGCCGGTATCCGGTATCAGTAAAGCGCCCTCCTGCTTCAAAGCCCTGGCTATCATGCTGCCGCGCTTTATTGGCAGATGGCTTCCCCGCGAAACCAGGGTCGGTTCCACGGCCAGGATCTCGGTCACCACGATTTCGTCCATCCGGCTGATGTCACGCCGCAGGAGGGTGGCGACTTCAAAGGGAACCAGATTGCGCATTTCAGACAGGCAGGCCTGTAGCAGCTCGCTTCCCCGGAAGCTGGAATTTATGATCTCCAGGATGGAAACAAATGTCCTGAGCTCCATGCGGAAACGCCGGTTTGCCCGCATGAGCAGGAGATTTTCATAGGTGAAGGCAGCGTTGCTCAGCAGGGGTTCGAGAATTTCGATCTGTTCGTTTGTGTAAGTCCTGTCACTGTCACGCCGCGATATTGTCAGAACACCGATGATTTCACGGCTCGTCTTTATGGGCATGCAGACGAAGGATTTTGTTCCGTACTGGGGGCGGTTGGCCCGGCCGAAGCGGCTGTCCTTCTCAACGTCGGCCACCACCAGGGGTGCCTTGTTGAGCACGGCATACTTGGCGATACTCGACTCGAAATCGACGGTGTCATTGACCCTTACCCACTTGTCCAGGCCGATGGAAGCCCGCACCACGAACCGCTTGCGCCCCGGCCGTTCAAGAATCATGATGGAGCCCACGTCGGAATCGGTCATTACCAGGGCCCTTTCCAGGGCGACATAAAGGATTTCATCAGGATCAGAGGTCACATAGCACAGGTCGGTCAGATCTTTCAGAATGGATATTTCCCTGATCTTCCTTTCGTACTGAAGCAGAAACTGGTTGTACTTGCGATCGATAACTCCAACTGACTCGGTAATACGCTGGATCTCGTTGGTGTGAGGAAAAATCTGGCACTGATCTTCGGGAAACTCCTGCTTTATCTTTTCGGCCATCCTGTTGGAAATACCGGTAATCTCTTCAAAAACCTTGCGCAGAAGGCTAAGGCCGAAAAAGGAGAAAATCAGCAGTCCCAGAAAGAAAAGGGGCAGGTACTTGTCGGTAAGAATGTTGTACCGTATTCCGAAATAGATCAAACCGGCAACCGGTGCCAGAAAAAACAGGCCAAAAATGACATTGAGCTTGTAAACCAGGGGCTTGTCTCTGAGAATCCGCTTCTCCAGTAAGCGATAGAGAAATTTCATCAATGAATGCTCCCGTGCCGGGATTACGCGGCCCCGGCCAGCTTCCGGCAACGAATATACGGGCAAAAGCTATCGGCAAGAATGAAGGCGGCTGTCACCTTCCTCTTAGAATCTATAGTATATATAATATGTTACAGTATTTGTCAAGCAATACTTGACTTTCTCTGCCCGCCTGCCTATAGCTGCTTGCGTTTGTGCCCGAAAAGCCTGTTTCTAAAACATTATTGGTATTGTGGCTGACCGACTTTAGGTGTAATTGTAACAGCTCGCAGGCATGCCGGACATCAGCCATAGCAGGTCGCCGGCAAAGCCGGCGGACACCACCAGCCTACCGCCAAAAGCAATTTGAAGCTCTCTATCGATAAAAAACACGCAGGAGCCGTAGCATAATGAATCAAACTCACGTCGAACACCTGGTCCGGGAACTTGGATTTCACGCCAGCCAGATCGAAGCTGTTCTGAATCTGCTTGCAGACGGAGCGACGGTCCCCTTCATAGCCCGCTACCGCAAGGAAGCCACCGGCAGCCTGGACGAGGTGGCCATAACCGCCATCCGCGACCGGCAGCGCCAGCTGCGGGAACTTGACGACCGTCGGCAGGCCATCCTGCAATCGCTTGAAAAAAACGGTCACCTCAGCCGGGAACTGGAAGCCAAGATCATGGCCGCAGATTCCATGGCCACCCTGGAGGACCTCTACCTGCCCTATCGCCCCAAGCGGCGCACCAAGGCGACCATTGCCCGCGAAAAGGGCCTGGAACCTCTGGCAGAAGCAATCTTCGAACAAAAGGGAATCGACCCGGAGGCAGAAGCCCGGGCATTTGTCGATCCTGAAAAAGGGGTTGCCGCCGCCGTTGAGGCCCTGGAAGGCGCCCGCCATATCATGGCCGAATGGATAAACGAAAACGAGGAGGCCCGGGCCGCCCTGCGGGACCTGTTCCGCAAACAGGCAGTCATTTCCAGCCGGGTGATTGCCGGCAAGGAAAAGGAGGGCTCCAAATTCAAGGATTATTTCCGGTGGGAAGAACCGGCCGCCGCCGCTCCTTCCCATCGCGTCCTGGCCATCCGGCGGGGAGAACAGGAAGACATCCTTTCCATGAGCATCCAGCCTCCCGAAGACAGGGCTCTTGAAATCCTGAAACAGCTGTTCGTCCGGGGCGACGGTCCTGACAGCTTCCAGGTGGAAACAGCGGCGGTGGATGCCTACAAGCGCCTCATGTCCCGTTCCCTGGAAACGGAGATGCGGCTGGAAACCAAGCAGCGGGCCGACGCCGAGGCCATCGCCGTATTTGCCGAAAACCTGCGCCACCTGCTGCTGTCCCCGCCGCTGGGACCCAAGAGGGTGATGGCCCTGGACCCCGGTTTCCGCACCGGATGCAAGCTGGTCTGCCTGGACCGCCAGGGAAAGCTGCTGGCCCACGACACCGTCTACCCCCACGGCTCCGAGGCCCAGGCCCTGAAAGCCGGAGAGACAGTCAAACACCTGTGCGACCTGCATGCCATCGAGGCCGTCGCGGTTGGCAACGGTACGGCCGGCCGGGAAACCATGGCCTTTGTCAAGGGCCTCGGCTTGCCTTCTCAGGTGACAGTCGTAATGGTGGACGAAAGCGGGGCCTCGATCTATTCAGCCTCGGAAGCTGCCAGGGAAGAATTTCCCGACCTGGATCTCACCGTCCGGGGTGCCGTTTCCATCGGCCGGCGCCTGATGGACCCCCTGGCAGAACTGGTCAAGATAGATCCCAAGTCCATTGGGGTGGGACAATACCAGCACGACGTCGACCAGCAGGCCCTGAAAGCCGCTCTGGACGACGTCGTCATCAGCTGCGTCAATGCCGTCGGCGTCGATGTCAACCGGGCCAGCGTCCAGTTGCTGACTTATGTTTCAGGCCTGGGGCCCCGGCTGGCGCGTAACATCGTGGCCTGGAGAGACGAAAACGGTCGTTTTGAAAACCGCCGCCAGCTCCTGGAGGTTCCCCGTCTTGGACCCAAGGCCTTTGAACAGGCGGCCGGTTTTCTGAGAATCAAAAACGGAGACAACCCACTGGACGCAAGCGCCGTTCATCCTGAAAGCTACCCCATCGTGGAGGCCATGGCCGCAGATCTCGGCTGCCGGGTCGGGGACCTGCTGTCCGATCAGACCCTGCGCGATCAGATCCGGATAGAACGTTATGTCAATGAAAAAACCGGGTTGCCCACCCTGCGCGATATCATGGAAGAGCTGGCCAAGCCGGGACGCGATCCGCGGGAAAGCTTCGAGGAATTCTCTTTTGCATCCCATGTCAACAGCATCGATGATCTGTCACCCGGCATGAGCCTTCCCGGAATAGTCACCAACGTCACCAGGTTCGGGGCCTTCGTGGACATAGGCGTTCACCAGGACGGCCTTGTTCACATCAGCCAGCTGGCCGACCGCTTCGTAAAGGACCCGGCCGAAGTGGTAAGGGTTCACCAGAAAGTCAAGGTCACCGTCCTGGAGGTAGACCTCGAGCGGCAGCGTATCAGCCTCAGCATGAAAAGCCAGCCGCCGGCCAAGACCAAGGGGAAGGCCCCGAAAGAAAGGACTCCCAAGAAGGCACCTTCCTCCGGCCGCCGGACCAGGGGCCGCAGTAATGAACCTTTCAACAATCCCTTTGCAGACCTGATGAAGAAGATATCATGAAAGCCGTCATCCAGAGAGTAAAGCGCTGTTCAGTAGAAGTCGGGGAGCGGACTGCGGGCAGCATTGAAGACGGACTGCTGGTCCTGCTGGGAATCGGGCCGGACGACACCGGCCGGGACGCCGACTATCTTTTGAACAAGATAATCAACCTGCGGATATTCGAAGATGCCGGCGGCAGGATGAACCTTTCCCTGCTGGATACCGGCGGCGGCCTGCTGGTGGTCTCCCAGTTCACCCTCATGGCCGATTGCCGCAAGGGCCGGCGGCCTTCTTTCGTGCAGGCAGCCCGTCCTGAACAGGCAGAACCGCTATACGATTATTTCGTTCAACAGGCCCGCAGGTTCGTCACAAAGGTTGCCACCGGCGTTTTCGGTGCCCACATGCTGGTGGAAATTGCCAACGACGGCCCGGTCACCATCATCCTGGACAGCGAAGTGCGCCGTCCGTAGGAAAACATATTCCCGGTGCGGTCAAGGTGGCAGGGCTATTTGCGTCCCACCTGGTGAAGGTTGTAGCGCTTGAGCTTGCGGTAGAGGGTGGCTTCGCCGATACCGAGCAGCCTGGCCGCCTTTCGGCGGTGGCCGCCGGTCCTGGCAAGGGCATTGCGGATGGCTGCAATTTCATAGTCCGCCATGGTCTCGCCTGTCACCTCGGCGGGCAGGAGACGGCCGGAACCGGAGCCGGATTCGGCTGCCTGTCTCACCTGCTCCGGCAGATCGGCGACGGTTATTACATCCGGGCTGCAGAATGCCGCTGCGTGCCGGACGGCGTTTTCCAGCTCGCGCACGTTACCTGGCCAGCAGTAGCTCCGCAGGCACTCCATGGCCCGGGGACTGCATTTAAGGGAACGGTCGGCTTCGCTGAAGCGATTAAGGAAATGGTTTACAAGCAGGGGCAGATCTTCCATCCGTTCGGCCAGCGCGGGCACCCTGAGGCCGACCACGTTCAGGCGGTAGTAAAGATCCTGGCGGAAGCTGCCGGCGGCAACCGCCTTTTCAAGATCCTGGTTGGTGGCGGCCGTCACCCGCACGTCGACCTTGAAATGCCGGCTCGATCCTATGGGCCGGACTTCCCTTTCCTGCAAGGTGCGCAACAGTTTGACCTGCATCGAAAGAGGCAGCTCTCCGACCTCATCGAGAAACAGAGTGCCTCCGTCTGCGGCCCGGATAAGGCCTGTGGTGGATTCAACAGCGCCGGTGAAGGCGCCTTTTACATGACCGAATAGTTCGCTGCCCATGGTGGACTCGTTCAGGGCGCCGCAATCGACAGGCACGAAAGGACCGGTGGACCGGGAACTGTGCACATGGATGGCCCGGGCCACAAGCTCTTTTCCGGTACCGGTGGCGCCCTGGATCAAGACCGGTGCATCCGAGGCTGCAATCTGGATGATCTGACGTTTCAGACGGAGCATGACCGGACAGTCGCCTATCAGGTCCTGGAATTCGAAACGCAGGCCGCTTCCATCCTTCAGGGCCCTGTTTTCCATTTCCAGCCGCCAGATGCGGTAACATTGCCCCACCTTGGCAAGCAGAGTCTCGGTTTCAAAAGGCTTGAGCAGGAAATCGATGGCTCCCAGCTTGATGGCGGCCACGGCTTCCCTGACCCCGCCCTGTCCGGTGAGCATGAGGACCTGGATTGAAGGATGAGCGGCTTTCACTTTCTTGAGGACGGTCAGTCCATCCATATCCGGCATCTTGTAATCCAGGATGATTACATCCACCTTATGCCGGCTGGAGATTTCCAGGGCCGCGAGGCCGCCGGAAGCAACCAATATCCTGTATGGGCTATTGCGGAATATCCTTTTTACCGCATCCAGCATGGCAGGCTCGTCGTCTACTATCAACACGGTGAAGGGATGTTTTTTCCACACGTCAATAACTCCCTGGATAGGCTGACACTTCAGATTTGGACCAACGGCCCTGAGCTGCACCGTTTCTTCTATCGGATGTTTCACCGGATTCTTGAATCCGGACAGGCAGGCGGCATCCGGCTTGCGTGGCGGTGGACCAAATGATAAGTTTGGTGTTTCAGAACGGTATAAAACCAACGGGCTGGCAAACACGCCGGCAGAAGCAGGGTGACAACCATTCCATGCAATCGACACGTACAGGTATGAGAATCCGGCCGCCCGGAGAACGGATCTGCCAGCTGGCATTATCGCTCTGGCTGATACTGCTTCTCTCGTCCCCTGGCATTTGCCTGGCTTTTTCAGGAAAATCCCTCCCTGCCGCCGTCAGAGGATTGCTGAAAAACCAGGATGCCGCGCTTCTTGCCGGCCCTGACGGACGCCTGATGTTTTCCTGGAACGAGAGGAAACCCCTTGTTCCGGCATCAATCCTGAAACTGCTTACCGCCCTGGCGGTCTTCGATCAGCTGGGAACTGATTACAGGTTTCCGACCAATTTTTTTCTCAACGCTGAAAACGACCTCGTCATCAAGGGATACGGAGATCCTCTGTTGATTTCGGAAGTGGTCGACCAGGCGGCTTGGCAGTTGAGTCGCAAGGCAAGGCGTGTTTCAGACCTGCTGGCAGACGGGACCTATTTCAGCCGGCGGCTCAGGATTCCCGGAACGGGGCTCTCCGCTCAGCCCTACGATGCCCCCAGCGGCGCCCTGTGTGTAAATTTCAACACGGTCAACTTCAAAACGGCAAACGGCCGCCTGATCTCAGCCGAACCCCAGACTCCCCTGCTGCCCCTGGCGGTCGCCAAGATCCGCCGGCAAAAACTGACAGAGGGCAGGATAACCTTTTCCAGCGACAGCCGGGACGCCCTGGTCTACGCCGGTCAGATGTTCGCCTTCTTCCTGGCCCGCCACGGCGTGCAGATCGAAGGCGACATCAAGCCCCTGAAAAAGGCCTGCCAGACCTGCCGCCGCCTGATGACTTTTCAAAGCCCTTTCACCCTGAGACAGGTTGTGGCCCGGCTAATGACCTACTCCAACAATTTCATTGCCAACCAGATCCTGCTGGCCGCCGCCGCCGATGCCTTCGGTCCTCCCGCCGACCTGTCCAAGGCTGTCCGGCTTCTTAACCGGTACGCTGTCAAGACCTGCGGCCTGCACGACGTCCGCCTGGCGGAAGGATCGGGAATATCGCGCCGCAACCGGATATCCGCCCTGGGCATGCTAAAAGTCCTGGAGCTTTTCAGGCCGCATTACAGACTGCTGCGTTATGACCCGGCAAAGGACCGTTTTTACAAGACAGGCACCTTGAAAGGTATCCGTACCCGGGCAGGTTTCATCCAGGACCGGAGCAAAAGACTTTATCCTTATGTCATCATGGGCCGCGCCCCGGCCCAGGTCGCCGGAATCGAAACTTTTCTTGCCGGGATGGTAAAACGGCGATAGCTCCTGAAGGTATTGCCGGACAGGAGCACCAAGCCTTGGAATCAGAAAGAAGGAGACCACATGGAACCCAAATGGCAAGTCCGTAATCCAGAAGGCCGGCACAGGGTCATCGTTACCCGCCATCTTCCCGGACAAGACTGGATCAAGGTCCTCCAAGAGGCTGACTGCAAAATAGAGATCTGGCAGGAAGATGACCAGCTTTCCACCGCCATGATCAAAGAGGCCATCGGAAAAGACTGCCGGGCAGCCATCGGCATGTTGTCCGAGCAATGGGGAGCCGAGCTTTTTACGGCCCTGAAAGCGGCCGGAGGCCGCGTATACAGCAACTACGCCGTCGGTTTCAACAACATCGACCTGGATGCCGCCACCGCTGCCGGCATAGCGGTGGGCAACACCCCCGGAGTATTGACCGGCGCCACGGCCGAACTGGCGGTAGCCCTTACCCTGGCGGCCGCCCGCCGTGTCGGCGAGGCCGAACGTTTCCTGCGGGCCGGACGCTTCCGTGGCTGGGCTCCCACCCTGCTGCTGGGAAACCTGCTGGAAGGCAAAACGGCAGGCATCATCGGTGCCGGCAGGATCGGTACGGCCTATGCCCGGATCATGGTCCAGGGTTTCAGAACCAACATTATCTATTACAGCCGCAGGCCCAATTCCGGCCTGGAAGATTTCGTTTCAGCTTTCGGCAGTTTCCTGAAATCCCGGGGGCACAAGCCGGTTGTCTGCACCAGGGCTGCCAGCGTGGATGAGCTGCTGAAAAAATCCGACTGCGTAAGCCTCCACACTCCCCTCAACCAGGATACTTTTCATCTCATCGACGCCCGGAGGCTGGGACTGATGAAAAAAAACGCCATCCTGATAAACACCAGCCGGGGGCCGGTTATAGACGAAGCCGCCCTGGTGGAACATTGCCGCGCAAATCCGGACTTTCGGGCCGGCCTGGACGTATACGAAAACGAACCCCGGCTCGCCCCTGGCCTGGCAGACCTGGAAAATGCAGTCCTGCTGCCCCATCTGGGTTCGGCCACGCACTGGACCCGGCAGTCCATGGCCGTCCTGGCGGCCAGGAACCTGGCGGCTATCCTCCGCGGCTGGCCGGCATGGGACCGGGACGACATGGAAGTATTTCTCCTCTCCCGCCCACCGGCGGCAGCACCCAGCATTTTGAACGCGCGCCAGTTGGGTATTGCCCGCTTCCATGAAGTGAGGAAGCCCAGAGGACGATCGGAGAAAAAAGATCCCCTACGTTCGTAAAAACTCGTGTCACTTGACAGCTGTAAAGGGTCGTGCCGGTATCTGGTGAAACCGTCTCAACCAGCCGGCCAAGATCGTCGTACACGTAGGTGGTTTCATGGCCCTCGGCAAAGCTGCACCAAAAATACGGAATCCAGACATCAACCGGGGACAGGCTTGTAAAAACTCGCGTCCCCCAAGATCGTAAAAGCACGTGTCACTTGACAAGGGGCGAGTAGTTACTCATATTTGTCTCATTTTCCGCGCCATGTACTTACGATGCTTTCATTCGCTTTATATTCATCACAAGCAAAACTATAAATCCAATAAAGCACAATACGGCTATAATGAAAGCAATATTCCCCCTAAATGCGTAACTGTTAGGGCTAGGGTTTGGTGGTCCACCAGCAGCCCACCAATTCGCGAAGGCTAAATTCCCAAACCAAAGACTTAAAAGCAATAGCACGATATCTGCTACCCAAGGCCAAAACATACAATTTTACTCCTTTGTATGGTGCTATTTATTCTTCACAGCATTCATATTTATCTCTTTTGCATTTCTTTAAAATGTCATTAACGAAAGTATTACAATTATTCCATGGCGTCCACCTGCCTGTTGCTTTGCCAATTTGCAATTCTTGATTAACGCAGGATTCATCGATACATTTTTGTTCTGTACAATTGCCCGTTTCACCTGAATGATTGGTAATTTTAGTCTGAACCCCCAAAGGACATGCAGGCAAAGGTCCATCCTCTGCGGGACCCATCCCTGCCGCTTTACTGGCAGTCTTTAACCAACAATGTTTGAGCCCTAGCTTCTTTGAGACATAATCAATTACTACATTTACTTGAACATGACGACAGCACTTTTCAACCTTGAGACCAAAGCGATCTACCAAATTTATAGGGTTAAAAGATGCATAAGAATAAAAATTAATTCCGCCATCCAGCCCAATCGGATCCGCCCTCAGATATCTTCCAAGGCCAGGGTCCATAGTACCGGTGGTAGTTGTAGTGCAGGCCGGTTTCTTTATCGTAGTACTGCCCCGGGAATCTCAAATTGTTGGTAACTGCTTTAATGGTAACATCGGCCCTGCCAAAGGGCAAGTAGTCGGCTGACCAGACAATGTTGCCGGACTGGTCGGTCAGCCGCTGGGGTTTGCCCATGTGGTCGTTGTGATAGTAGTATATACCACCATCGGCGGTAATCTGGGCCAGCGGCTGGCCGGCAAGCCAGACGTGGGCCCGGATGTCAAGTGACACGAGTTTTTACGAACTTAGGGGACGCGAGTTTTTACGAACCTGTCCCTGGTTAATGTTTGGGCTCCGGAGCTTTCTTCGAGCTGCT
>JAMOUQ010000021.1 GCA_027068085.1 Desulfobacteraceae bacterium
GTCCAGTCCAGCAGCTGCCGGGGAACCAGGGACCCGGCGTAGACCACAAGGTCGGCCCGTTCCAGGGCCTTTTTGCCCTTGACGGTGATCAGCTCGGGATCACCAGGGCCTGCGCCGCAAAATATCACCGGGTTCAGGCTGTCATTGTCGGCCATCTTCGTCCTCCTCGGCCTTTTTCAGGGCCTGGATTATCCATACCGGGTTGCCGCCGGCAAAGCGCAGGTCTCCGGCCAGGGGCCGGCCATGGGCCACCTGGACCTGGACGGCTTCGACCTTCCATCCGGCGCCTTTGAAAAAGGCCAGGGTCGCCTCCAGGCTGGATACCAGCACCGTGTTGACCACCACGATTGCAGAAGGCCTGGTCATGAGGGCCGCCTTTTCCAGGATGTCCGGCAACCTCTTTCCCCCTCCGCCGACAAAGACCCGGTCCGGTGCGGGCAGCTCTTCCAGACCGGCGGGCATGACAGCCCTGACCGGGGTCACGTTGGCGGCTTTCAGCCGCCGGCAGTTGGCTTCGATCTGTTCCAGGCGCCGGGGGTCCTTTTCCACGGCAAAGACCTGACCCCTGTGGGCCAGTGCGCCGGCCTCGATGGCCACCGCTCCGCTGCCGGCCCCCAGGTCCCAGACCACGGCCTCCGGAAATATGCGCAACCGGGCCAGGGATACGGCCCTGACGTCGGCCTTGGTTATCAGCCCCTGCCGGTGAAGGAAAAATTCGTCGGGCATGCCCAAAAAAGGGACCCTGCCGCAGGGCGGTTCGTCGCTTTGCACCAGGATTACCATGTTGGGATCGGCAAACTTCATCGACGATGCCTGGTGCAGGGTCAGGCGGCGGATCTTTTCGGCCGCGGTTCCCATCTGTTCCAGGACCCAGACGCTGAAATGTTCGTAGCCGGCATCCAGGGCCTGCCGGGCGACCCAGGCCGGATCGTGGCCGGGGTCGGTGAAAACAGCCACCTTGGCTGATTCGGCAAGGGCCCTGAGCAGGCTGCCGGCTCCCCTGCGGCCGTGACAGCTGACGAAGGCCGCGTCGTGCCAGGGGAGCCTGAGACGGGCAAAGGCCGCTGCCAGGGCGCTGACGTTGGGATGGATTTTGACCCGGTCAGGCCCCAGAACCTTGGCCAGGTAGGAGCCGATTCCGAAAAAAAGGGGGTCGCCCGAGGCCAGGACCACGACGTGGGAATGATCCATCTTTTGCCGGATGAAATCGGCCAGTCCGGCAAGATCCCGGTCGATAACCCTGCGGGTGCATTCCGGGTGGTCGAAAAATTCCAGCAGCCGGGCTCCTCCCACCAGCACGTCGGCCCTCTGGATTAGTTCGAGGTGCTTTCTGGTGAGATCGTCAGGGGAAAGACCTATTCCAATAATATCAACATGATGATTCATGGCATATAAACCGGTGCATTAAGTGTTCGGGTGCGGCGGGGGCATCCTGCGGGCCCCCTGGCCGCCATGGTAGACCACCTTGCCTTCAAAATCAAAGATCACCGCCTCCAGGCTGGTTTGCCGGCCGCAGTACCCGGACGCGGCCGCCAGAATCCTTTTGCCCACCTGGTCGACGGCCCGGGGCAGGCGCGGCCAAATCATGTCGAAAGCCTGGCGGGCGGTGTTGCAGGCCGCCACCCGGCTGGCAAGCTCACGGTCCGCTCCGGCCTGCAGGCACCAGCCGGCCAGGGCCTGCATGTTTACCGGGGCCCGGCCGGCGTGGGTATGAGCCAGGCCCTGGGCGATTTTGACGGCCTTGCCGAAAAATACCGCCACAACCACCAGCTCGAAACCCTGCCTGCGGGCCTGCTGCAGGGAGAAGGCGAAAAAATCGCCCATCTGGACGAAGGCTGTTTCGTCCAGATCCGGCCAGAGTCCCTGGGCGAAACGCTCGCTTCGGCGGCCGGTGGTCAGGATCACATCCTTCAGGCCAACGGCCCGGGCCACGGACAGGGCTTTTTCGATGGTGGCCTTGTAGGCCGCATGTGACATGGGCCTTACGATGCCGGTGGTGCCCAGGATCGATATGCCGCCCAGGATTCCAAGGCGGGCGTTGAGGGTTTTGCGGGCCAGTCTTTGCCCTTCGGGAACGAAGACTTCGACGGTTATGTCGCGGTCGGCTTGGGTCCGGTCCAGTTCGGAACGCACCTCGGCTTCGATCATCTGTCGTGGGCCGGAGGTTATGGCCGGGCTTCCCACCGGCACCTCCAGTCCGGGCTTGGTCACCCGGCCGACGCCCTGGCCGCCCCGGATGATGACCCGGCCACTTCCCGGCCGGCTGAATGTGACCACCACCCCGATCCTGGCCCTGTGGGTGACGTCGGGATCGTCGCCGGCGTCCTTGATGACCTCCGCCAGGGCTTTGTCTTTGTCCAGCAGGCGGCAGGCTGCAATGGGGATGAAGCCCCGGCTGCCGTCCAGGAAGGATATCGGCACTTTGGACGGGGCCGGCCGGCCGGCAAGCAGCCTGACCGCCGCCTTGGCCGCGGCCGCGGCAGCCGCGCCGGTTGTAAAACCGGACCGGAGGCGGCGGCCGGATTTTTTGTCATTGGAAAGGGGCATTGTTCGATTATCGCACTGTTTTTACGGATTCACAAAGAGTCCGGGACTAATGAGTCTGTGATGGCTTCGCAAAGAGTCTGAACTTGAGTTGAGCGTTTCAACTTTTGGATATTTATAAACAAGTTATTTTTACGCATAAATGGTTAAGGTGTTGATGTCTGCCCCCTTGCCCGGTGGTTGTGTCATGAGGGCTTGGAAAGGGCTCCAATCAGGTGAACCCAGTGTACCTGTGATGGCTTCGCAAAGAGTCTGAACCTGAGTTGAGCGTTTCAACTTTTGGATATTTATAAACAAGTTATTTTTCCGCATAAATGGTTAAGGTGTTGATGTCTGCCCCTTGCCCGGTGGTTG
>JAMOUQ010000022.1 GCA_027068085.1 Desulfobacteraceae bacterium
TACCTGTGATGGCTTCGCAAAGAGTCTGAACCTGAGTTGAGCGTTTCAACTTTTGGATATTTATAAACAAGTTATTTTTCCGCATAAATGGTTAAGGTGTTGATGTCTGCCCCTTGCCCGGTGGTTGTGTCATGAGGGCTTGGAAAGGGCTCAATTCAGGTGAACCCAGTGTACCTGTGATGGCTTCGCAAAGAGTCTGAACCTGAGTTGAGCGTTTCAACTTTTGGATATTTATAAACAAGTTATTTTTCCGCATAAATGGTTAAGGTGTTGATGTCTGCCCCTTGCCCGGTGGTTGCTTGGAAAGGCTCAAATCCGGTGAACCCAGTGTACCTGTGATGGCTTCGCAAAGAGTTCGAGATCAAGGCGACGCGAGCGGCGGGCGACGAGGCGTACTTGAAGTACGCCGCAGTCGCTACGCTGCGATGCGCAACGCAGATATCGGACTATTTGCGAAGCCATCACTTTTTGGCGATTACCAGCGTCCAATACCCCGGCCGGCGGCGGGCCAGGCTGGCAACGTCCCTGATGACCTTCTCGTCTTCCATGCCCAGGTTGGCGACGGCCACGCTGGCAGAAAGCATTCCGGCTTCTTCCAGGGCGTCGACGATGTCTTCCGTGTTGCGATAGGCTTTCATGATTACCACGTTTTCGGCACATGAACAGGCCTGCCTGAGGTTGTCTCCGCCCTCGGCGCCGGATAGCACCAGCAGCGACTGTTCTCCTTCTACAAGCGGCAGGTTGATCCTGGCGGCTGCCGCCTGATAGGAAGTTATGCCCGGGATGGTGACCACCCTGATTTCGGGCGCCAGTTCCTGGATGGCTTGCAGGATGTAGCCGTAGGTGGCGTAGGTCAGGCAGTCGCCCAGGGTGATGAAGGCGGCGTCGCGGCCCCGTCGCAGTTCGGCGATGATGGTGACGGCATGGCGGCGCCAGCTTTCACGGCGTGCCGCCGGGTCTTTGGTCATGGGAAAAGAGAGCATGCGGACCCGGGCCGTTTCCGGAAGGTGAGGGCGGGCTATCTCGACGGCCCGGCTGTGATGGTTCTTGGTGGAGGAGGCGGCGAAGATCAGATCGACTCTGTTGAGGACCTTGACCGCCTTGACCGGAATGAGGTCAGGGTCGCCGGGACCGACTCCGATACCGTAAAGTGTGCCTGTTGCTTGGTTCATCGAATATCTTCCTGT
Organism: Desulfobacteraceae bacterium; assembly: GCA_027068085.1. Taxonomy (GTDB): domain Bacteria; phylum Desulfobacterota; class Desulfobacteria; order Desulfobacterales; family Desulfosarcinaceae; genus JALVQM01. Next base: position 1,188 of record JAMOUQ010000022.1, read on the forward strand.
GTCAGCTTGCGTTCTGGGTTGCCAGCAGGGCCAGGGCGTTTACGACGGCGGCGGCCACGTTGGAGCCGCCCTTGCGGCCTTCGTTGGATATCCAGGGCAGGTCGAGTTCCATGAGCCGGGCCTTGGACTCGGCGGCGTTGACGAAGCCGACCGGCAGCCCGATGACAAGTTCGGGTCTGATCCTGCCTGTTTTTATCAGTTCCATCAGCCGCAGGAGGGCCGTGGGGGCGTTGCCGATCACCCATATCCCGCCGCGGCCCCGGGACGCGGCCAGGTCCACGGCGGCGCAGGCCCGGGTGGTGCCGTTTTCAGCCGCCATCCGGGCGACTTCGGCATCGGCCATGTGACAGTCTATCTTGCAGCCGAATTTTTCCACCGTTGCCCGGCGGATTCCCATGCCGGCCATGTTGGTGTCGGTGATGATGCGGGCCCCGGCCCGGATGGCGGAAATTCCGGCATCGACGGCCGCGGGGTGAAAACGGATCATCTCCAGCCATTCGAAGTCGGCCGTGGTATGGATCACCCGCCGTACTATCTGCCATGTGCGCTCATCGAATCCGTGGTCGCCTGCTTCGGCATCGATGATGGCAAAACTTTTGTTTTCTATAGTTTCCGGTAGCATATAACATCCTTTTTCAATCAGTGCCTTAATTGACGGTACTCCAGGCAGCTTGCCGCCAGGCGGGAGGCTGCCTCGGGGCAGCTTCCCCAGTGAAGGTGAACGTAGCTGCCGAGGGTTCTGCGCAGCGTGTATCCTTCGGCCGGACAACAGCCGCCCGGCCTGTCTTCTACCCGGTAGGCCTTCGAAAGCTCTTCGCCGGTTTCCATGACCGTGGAATAATGAAATTCATGGCCCTTGATCCGCAGGCCCGCAGGCCCGAGGATGGAGGCCGTCATCAGGGTGACCCGGCGGTATCCCAGGCGGCGCAGCCGATCTTGCATCCTGAAGTCAAGAGGCAGGCATCCGCACATCCGGTGGCGGCGGCCTTCAAGATCCGTAAGGCTGCGGCCCAGGTACATCAGTCCCCCGCATTCTGCGTAGACCGGCATGCCGGCCCGGCTGGCCTGGCGGATCTGGCGCAGCAGCCTGTCGTTGGCGGCCAGGTCCGCGGCCCGCAGTTCCGGGTAGCCGCCGCCAAGGTAGATGCCGTCGATGTCCGGGGGCAGATTTTCATCCTCCAGGGGTGAAAAAAACACGATTTCGGCCCCGGCCTTTTGCAACAGGTCGAGGTTGTCCTGGTAGTAGAAGCAAAAGGCCCGGTCCCGGGCGACCGCCAGGAGCGCGGTCGGGACGGCGGACAGGTACCCGGCGGGCCTGGTTTCGACTTCCGGCAGGCTGTCCAGCAGCCTGTCGAGGTCGATGGAATTTTCCACCATCGCGGCCAGGTTTGCGATACGGTCAGTATCCAGGGGAGAATCCTGGGCCGTGACCAGGCCCAGGTGGCGTTCTTGAATGGCCAGGGCCGTGTCGCGGTAGATGCATCCCAGCAGGGGTGGCAGGTCGCAGGACTCCATGGCCCGTTCCAGGTGCCGGCGGTGGACCCGGCTGCCGACCCGGTTGAAGATCACCCCGGCCAGCTTCAGGTCCGGATCGAAGGCGGCAAAGCCGTGCACCAGGGCCGCCGCGCTGCGGGCCATGCGGGAGGCGTCCACCACCAGGATCACCGGAAGCCCCAGCCACTTGGCCATCTCGGCCGTGGAACCGGACTGGCTGCCGCCGTCGGCTCCGTCGAAAAGGCCCATCACGCCCTCCACAACCGCCACGTCGGCCCCGGCCGCATGGGTGAGGAAGCAATCCCGGTTGTACCGGCGGGATAGCATCCAGCCGTCCAGGTTGCGGCTGGTGCGGCCGCAAACCGGGCCGTGATGGCCGGGATCGATGAAATCGGGGCCGATCTTGAAAGGGGCCACTTCCAGGCCGCGGCGCACCAGGGCCGCCATCAGTCCCAGGCTGACGGTCGTCTTGCCGGAGCCGCTCAGGGGCGCGGCTATCACCATTGCCTTTGTCGGCACAGACAGGCTCCCTTCAGTAATCGATCCATACATGATCCAGGCCGGCCCGGTGCTGAAAACGTTCCAGGATAGCCGGACCGTGGCGCAGGAATATCCCGGGATGCAGAATCGTACCTATGCGCTGAATCCCGATAAGCAGGCGGCAGGTGGGCCGCGAGACTGTTTTTTCGCTGATAAGGTAGATTTTGCCTTCGGCCACGGCCTTGATGATCTCAAAACCCGGCTCTCCGGCGATATCGTCTGCCCGGACCGGGTTCATGGCTCCCTGCTGGGCCAGGTAATACTCTATTTCACGGGCGTGGGAAAGAATCCTTTCTTTTCCGTAGACCGCTATGTTGTTGTTGGGCCTCACCGGAGCATCACAGGCCACGTTGACACCGCCGGCGGCCTCCAGGACGAAGATGGCCACGGCTGTCGGGGCGAAGGTTTTCATCTTTGAATGGATGGCCTCGAAGTAGACCCGGGGCTTGTTCTTCAGGCCGGCGGTCAGGCGGCGGAAATCGGCAACCGCCTGCTTGAAGGCGGCCACCAGCCTTTTGGCCCTTTGCTGCTGTCCGGTAAGGGCACCCAGGATCTCCCAGTAGGTCATCACTTCATGGATGTTGCGCGGCTGGAGGCTGACAACGGTTATGCCGCTTGCTTCCAGGCGGCGGACGAAATCCGGGTGGCCGCGGTCCAGCATGGGCCTTGTCAGGACCAGGTCGGGCTTGGCCGCCAGCAGCCGCTCTGGATCGTCGTGGGCTGAAAAGACCGGTTTGCTACGGGCAGCCGGAGGGAATGTGTCGTGAGCCGTAACCCCGATGACGGCCTGATCCAGGCCCAGGGCGAAGAGGTTTTCGGTGTGGGCGGTATACAGAGAAATGATCCGGCGCTTGAGCCTGCCGGTCCTGATGCGGCGGCCGGCCTGGTCGATTATGCAGCCGTCGGAGGCAAGCACCGGTGCCAGGCCGCTGCCGCCGGCCAGCACTTTACCGGCCGGTGACGCAAGAGCGATCAGCATCACAAGAACCATGGCGCGCCGAAAGTGCGCAAAAGCTTTCAGCATGGCTTTTGTCCTCCTGCCGCGGGGATACGTTCCGCGTGGGCGAAAACCACCTGGAGGGTGCCGGCGAAATCGTCGTGACGGACCCGGGCCGGAACCCTGAATACCCGTTCCAGGTTGGAAGCGGTAAGCACCTCGTGCTTGCTGCCGGCGGCCACCACTTTTCCCCGTTCTAGCAGCACCATGTGACTGCAGAAAGCGGCTGCCAGGTTGATGTCCTGGAAGACGGCGACGGCGCAGCAGTTTTTTTCGGCCACCCGGCGGGCCACGCATCGCATCAGGCCCAGGGCATGGTTGATGTCCAGGTTGGCGGTGGCCTCGTCCAGGATCAGGACGGGGGTGTCCTGGGCCAGGGCCCTGGCAAAGACGACCCTCTGGCGTTCGCCGCCGCTCAGTTCGGTGATCCGGCGCCGGGCAAGCTCCAGGGTGTCGGTTTCGGCCAGCACCTGCTGCACCAGTTCCAGGTCGGTTTTTTCCGGGGCGGTGAAGCGGGGCAGGTGGGCGTAGCGTCCCATCAGGACAACTTCCCGCACGGTGAAAGGAAACCCGATGACGTACTGCTGGGGCACAAGAGCGATTTTGCGCGCCAGCTGACGGCGGCTGTATGCCGTCAGGGGGCGGCCGTCGAGCAGGATCCGGCCGCGATCCGGCTCCAGGTGGCGGCAGGCCAGATCGAGCAGGGTGGTCTTGCCGCTTCCGTTGGGTCCCAGGATTCCGTAGAAACGGCCGTACCCGAAGGCAAGATCGACGGCCCTGAAAACCGGGGCGCCCCGGTAGGCGAAGCAGACCTGTTCCAGCTCAAAGGCCACTGGCAACCCCCTTTTTCTGGCGCCGGCGGAAAAGATAGCAGAAAAATGGTCCGCCGATCAGGGCCGTCAGAACACCGACCGGCACCTCCCGAGGCAGCACGGCCCGGGTCAGGGTGTCGGCCGCCAGCAGCAGCAGGGCGCCGGCCAGGAAAGACAAGGGCAGCAGCCGCCTGTTGTCAGGCCCGGCCACGGTTCTGACCATGTGGGGCACCAGCAGGCCGACAAAGCCGATGATGCCGGATATGGATACGCAGGCGGCCGTGACCAGGGAGGCGCTGACCAGCAGGATCAGGGTCACGTTCTTTGTGGCCACCCCGAGGGAGGCTGCCGAACGCCGTCCCAGGGCCATGAGGTTCAGGTCCCGGCCGTAGAAGGTGAAGACCGCCATGCCGGCGGCAGCGAAGATCGCCACCAGCCCCACCTGGGACCAGGTGCGGCCGGCAAAGCTGCCCATGAGCCAGAAGATTATGGCCGCCACCTGTTCATCTGCCAGGTACTTCAGAAAACTGATGCCGGCCGACAGGATGGCGGCAACGATGATGCCCGAAAGGATCAGGCTGGTGGAGCCGTACCCGCTGCCGGATGCCGAAAGGTAGATCACCGCCGCCAGGGTGGCCAGGGCGCCGGCAAAGGCGAACAGGGTGAGGCTGTAGCTTCCGAACAGGGAGAGGTTGAGGACGATGGCCAGGGAAGCGCCGAAGGAAGCTCCGGCCGATATGCCCAGGGTGTAGGGATCGGCCAGGGGATTGAGCAGAAGCCCCTGGAAGACGACGCCGCAGGCCGCCAGACCGCCGCCGACGATGGCCGAGGCCAGGATCCTTGGGAGCCTGACCTGCCAGATCACCACCGGCAGCAAGGGGTCCAGGCCGGCGGTCCAGTCTGTTCCCAACAGCTTGGCGCCGATAACGGTTGCCACCGTCGGCCAGGGGATGGCAATGTAACCCATGCCCGAGGCCATGACCACGGCTGCGGCCAGCAGGACGACAAGCAGTATCAGGACCCCGAGCTGTTTGCCGGCAAACAGGCGGGGGGTGAATTCAGGTTCCGGCTTCGGCATCGCATTTCCTTGAAAACCTGAGCCGAGCGTTTCAAAGCGGGGTCGATTGTTTACAATTTGCTTTTCCCTCGAAAAGCGCTCAACTCGGGTTGAAAAAAAACAAGCCCTTCTGTGCCGAAAAAAGCATTAGAAGGGCTGCACCCAGCTTACTTGACCCTTGATAAGTGCTCCCGGCGGCAAGATGGCAGCCGGGTCGCAGCAAGGCAGGTCTTCTGGCTTCCCTGCCCGTTCCGGCGGCCTTCCCATCGCAGAAGCGACAGTGGCAATGGAGAGCCGAAAGGGTTCCGGCAGTCGGCGTATTGCGACAGCCGGCAGGGTTACAGCGGCGGGACCGCTCCCGATTTCAACGGGATTCCCTATTAAGCCCGGCCGGTACGCTGTCCGGCCGGCGGGCACCTTGCAGGACAACCATAGGAAAAGGCCGCCCGGATTGTCAATTGAAAATCATTGCCGGCAGCGGCCGGGAGGAATCGGAGAAAAAGAGTCCGGACAGTAGATATTTTGTTGACAATGGCCAACATATGTATAATGATTCATCAAGTTTCACTTGGAGAACCATTTGTCAGTCTTTGTACAGTGGTGACCAAGCGTTTGGAACAAGAACATTTTTTTCATTGAAAGGAGGTCACCACGATGGCCAACGGAGTAGTCAAATGGTTTAGCGACAAGAAAGGTTACGGATTCATCGCCCAGGAAGATGGGCCGGACGTTTTCGTTCATTTCAGCGGAATCAGCGGCAGCGGTTTCAAAAACCTGCAAGAGGGCGACAGAGTGACGTTCGAGATCGAACAGGGCCCCAAAGGCCCCTCGGCGGTGAACGTGACCGTAGTCTAAGTTTCTGAGCCGAAGACAAAATCAAGAGGCGGAGCAAGCTGCTCCGCCTTTTTTTATCTTTTTTTACAAACCGCATGCTTTTTGCGCCCCCCGACCCGTCCCGGACCTGCCGGATTCCCGCCCCGAACATGATCTTACTCACCTTTGTTGTCCGGCGCCTGCCGTCAGTCCTTCACGGGGCCGATATGACTCATGGCGTGCTCGGCCATGGCGGTTATGGTCAGGCTGGGATTCACTCCCGGGTTGGCCGGGACCATGGACCCGTCCACCACGTAGAGGCCGGGATGGCCAAAGACCCGGTTGTACCTGTCGATTACTCCTCTTGAAGGATCGTCTCCCATTACACACCCGCCCAGAATGTGGGCCGTGGTGCCTTTTTTCAGAAAGATCTCTCCGATGGCGTTCTGGGGCAGACCGTTTATGATCTGAGCCAGAATCTCGGTTGCCTCCTGGGCCTGGGGTATGCAGTCCGGAGCCATGACCGAATCTTTTTCCGGCCGGGAGACGAAACGCTTGACCCGGGGCAGGAGGCGGTGGCGCTGATGGTCCAGAGCGATGCTGTTGTCTATGGTCTGCATCACCAGCAGGATGATGGTCTTCTGAGCCCATCCAAAGGGCCAGTGGACCCGCAGCAGATCGAGGGGCCGGGCAAAGGCCCGGCGCAGCCACGCCAGGCGTCGGTTAGGAAGGCAGCCGCCGGGAGGCAGGATGGTCGTAAGCAGACTCATCAGGTCAGAACCTTTTGGATAACGGACCGGTTCGATGTGGGTGACAGGATCCGGATAGATGCTGGATGTAATGGCCACTCCCTTTGAAAAATCGGCCGAAGGTTTGCGGGCGCTTACCCCGGTCAGGGATTCGCTGTTGGTCCGGACCCTGCGGCCCAGCATGGGGGAAAGGTTCGGCAGGGTGCCCCTGTCACGGCATTGGAAGAGAAGCTCCAGGGTGCCCAGCACCCCGGCGGCCAGAATCACCTTTGCCGCTTTGAAAGTCTTTCGGGGATACCCGCCAAGGGAGGTGGTGCAGGTGGTTTCAACAACGTAGCCTCCGGAAACGGGCCGCAGCAGCCTGGCCTTGGTTTCGGGAAAGATCTTCACTGCCAGCCTTTCGGCCAGGTAGAGATAGTTTTTGTCCAGGGTGTTCTTGGCATTGTGGCGGCAGCCCACCATGCAGCCGCCGCAATGGGTGCAGCCCCTGCGGCTGGGGCCCCGACCCTGAAAATAAGGATCGGGGACAGTCTTGCCCGGTTCGCCGAAAAAGACGGCCACGTCCTGGAGCCTGAAAGTCTCACGGCAACCCATGGCCCGGGCCAGGCGGAAGATTTCGACATCGGCCGGAGTGGGATCGGGAACACGGGTGACACCCAGCATCCGGCGGGCCGTGGCGTAATGGGGCGCCAGCCGGCGTGCCCAGTCGGTTCCGGCGGGCCATGACCCGGATTGAAAAAATACCGGCGGCGGCGCCAGATGGGTGTTGGCGTAACCCAGGCTGCCGCCGCCCACCCCTGCGCCGCTGAGCACCATTACATGGGGCAGGTTGGTTATCCGCAGGATGCCGAAACAGCGCAGCCGGGGAGCCCAGAGAAACTTGCGGACCTGCCAGGAACAGGTGGCAAAGTCATGGTCCCGGAAACGTTTGCCGGCCTCCAGGACGGCCACCCGGTATCCTTTCTCGGCCAGGCGCAGGGCGCTGACGCTGCCGCCGAAGCCTGAGCCGATGACGATGAAGTCGAATTCCGGCATCTGCTGACCCGTGTGTGGTTTTTTTTTGAGGCTGAACAATCTTAGCCGATTATTGTTGCCCTTGGCAAGAAGCCAGATTGGACTTGTGCTGCCCCGGCCGGGCCTGTTAAAGCGGTAAGCGAGACGGACGGGCCGGATGCCTGGGCCGTAAACAGACTTTGGAAGGGGAATTAAGCCGTGCAACGCGCCGATCAATACCTGACCTGCCCGCGGCTAAAGGGCAGGCCGCGCAAGCATCTGAATGTTTGCCGGAGCTGTTCCCACCGCCGGAAGTGCCGGGCTTTCTTCCGTTGCATGCAGCCGGCCCTGCCCCTGGTTTTGCCCCGGGAAGAAGGCCGGAAGTGACCCAAGCCTGAAGCGGGTGTTTTGAGAGCAATTTGAAGCGTTCAACTCGGGAGAAAATAGCTGACAGGCTGTTGCAATCGGAGATCAGCGGGGAACATCCGGCCAGAAGGAATCCAACACAGCATTGTTTCAGGTCAGGGGGAAGATCCGGGCGGAATCAGCATGAGCGCATGGCTTGCAACAGCCTGTCAACCAAAACCTGTGGGTGGGAAAGAACGTTTTGTGGAACCGTGAAACTTTCAACCCATTATATCTATAAGGCGTCCCAGCATCTCATCTTCGGTTTTCAGGGTGGCAAGATTGGCCTGATACGCGTGACGCACGGTTATCAGGCCTGCCATCTCGTCGACGAGATCTACGTTTGAACCCTCGGTTTCGCTGACGGTGTCATCGGCGTAGGTTTCATGAACCGGGCCGGGAGTTTCTTCATCCTTTATTATCTGAGCCTTGACACCTCCGTTTTCAGCTTCGGACAAAATGGCGCGTTCACGTTTGTAACCGTCTGTCCTGGAGTTGGCGATGTTGTCAGCAGTTACGTTGAGTTTTTTCTGAAAAGCCGAAATGGCGGATAGAGCCGCGCTTTTGGCTACAACCATCTTTTCCTCCGTTTCGGCCTCTAGCCTGCTCCCCATCATCTCTACAAGTTTTGTGCCATGATTGCGCGCATCTACATTTGATGGAATATCAGGCAGATAAGATATCAGGACATTTTGGCGCAATCCGGGGGTGACATTTTTGGGCACTTTTGTGTGACAATTTGTGCACCGGCGGGAAAAGGGCGGCAGTCTTTCCGGTTGTCAAACAGATGACGGCCGGTGGGGGTGAGGCGCAGCCCGGCGTTACATCATAAAAGCTGAAAACTTTTGAAAAATAAATATGTTACGTTAAGCACGACCCCGGTTTTCGACAGGCATGTTTTTTGCTGCCTTCTACCGGCAGTAACAGGTCAAAGGCACGGCCCGGCGGCGTATGGCGGGCGGCTGAAACAGGGCCGGACGGACCGGAACCAGGGCTTTGCCCCGCCAAACCGTTCATAATTTTCAGCTGAGGTGCAGCCAGGGTCATGAAAATCCGGCGGCAGGAAAAAGGCACTTGCAAGCAGCCAGGAAGGGTCCGGCGATTTTTCGAAAATCGCACCCGGAGGGCCGTGTTGCTGGCGCTGACGGCCTTTTGTCTGTCACTGATTCTGGTTGAAGCCGGATGCCTGACATCCCTGGAGAATTTGAGCATCGACTGGCGCCTGCGGCTTACCCGCCGTGATTGCCGACTTCCGCCTGACATCGTACTGATTCTGATCGACGAGGCTTCCCTGGATGCCCTCAACCCGATTGCCGGGCGCTGGCCCTGGGACAGGCGGGTGCATGCCGCTGTCATCGATTTTCTGAACATGGCCGGTGCCAGGGCCATCGTCTTCGATGTCCTGTTTACCGAGCAGCAGGACCGGGGGCGGGAATTTTCAAGTAAGTCGGCAGACGCCCTGCTGGCAGCGGCCACATCCCAGGCCGGGGTTATACATGCGGCCCAGCTGGCAGGCCAAAGAGGGAAGGCCGGCGCAGCCGGCAGCCGGCTGCCGCGTGATTTTGCGGACCGCTTCGGTCTTCGTCTGGAGGCACAGGGCCTGAAGTTGCCGGAAAAAGCGGAAGCCTATCTGCCTTATGCCCGGCTGGCAGAGGCGGCCGGAGCCGTAGGGGTGGTAAGCGTGGAGCCTGACCATGACGGTGTGATCCGCAGGATGCCGCTGCTGTTTTCCTTTGGGGGCAACATCCTGCCGGGCCTGGCCCTGGCAGCAGTCCTCATGGGAAAGGAGCCGGTTCGGGCCGAGTACCGCTCCGGTCACCTGGAGATTCGGGCCGGCGGCCGCAGCTTCAGGGTGCCGGCCGACCGGCGGGGCCGGATCCGGGTCAATCCTTATGGCCGGTACGAGGCTTTTTCTTACAGCGGCGTCTATCTGAGCCTGCAGAAGATGATGGACGGCCAATTCACGGATCTGCCCGTGCCCCCCGGCGTTTTCAGGGACAAGATCATTTTTGTCGGGGCCAGTGCGGCCGGGGTCGAGGACCTGAAAACCACCTCCCTGGGGCCCGGCACGCCGGGGGTGCTTTTGCATGCCTCGGTTATGGCAAACCTGCTGGAAAACGATTTTCTGATGGACGCCCCCCGGGCACTGGAACCGGTGCTGGCGGCCCTGATGGCCGCCATGACAGTCGGCTGTGTTGTCTACGGCCGGAGCCTCTGGTGCCAGGTGGCCGTCCCCCTGTCAGGCGGGATTGTATTGTGGTGGGCGGCTTTGATGCTGGCATCGAAAGGATTGCTGATCTGGCTGGCCGGCCCCACCTGCGCCTTGCTGCTGTCCCATGGGGGATGCCTGGCCACCGAGCGTTTCATTGACAGGCTGGAAAAAGCCAGGATCAGGAATTACCTGGGGCAGTATGTTTCACCGGTGGTTCTGGACAGGATCATCGCCTGCCACGGAGGCGATTACCTGGGTGCCGAAGTGGGTACCCAGGAAAAGCTCACCATAATGTTTTCCGACCTGCGCGGCTTTACCACCATCAGCCAGTCGATGCCGGTCGATCAGGTGGTTGGCATGCTCAATCGTTACCTGTCGCTGATGACCGAAAAGATCTTCCAGCACCAGGGGACCCTGGACAAATTCATCGGTGATGCCGTGGTCGCCTTCTGGGGGGCTCCCCTGCCGGATCGGGATCATTCTTTCAAGGCCGTCTGCTGTGCCCTGGAGATGCAAAAGGCCCTGGATCACTTCAACCGCTGCCGGCGTAGGCCGGCGGAGCCCTTTTTGAAAATGGGCATCGGCGTCAATACCGACATGGTCATTCTGGGCAATATCGGTTCGGCCCGAAAGCTCGATTACACCGTGGTGGGCGACGGGGTAAACCTGGCCTCCCGGCTGGAGGGGCTTACCAAGCGCTACCGGGTGCCGGTTGTCATATCCCACGCCACCTATCGCCGGGTTAGAGACCGCATAGTTTGCCGGCCCCTGGATGTGGTACGGGTCAAAGGCCGCAAGGGAAAGACCAGGATATATCAGCCGCTGGGCCTTGAAGGTGAACTGGAACGCAGATTGTTGCAGGTGGCGGCCCTGAGCCGCCAGGGGCTGGAGCTGTTTCTGGAGTGCCGTTTCCGGCAGGCTCAACAGGTTTATGACAGGATACTGCGCCTGCTGCCCGGAGACCGGGTCGCCGGAATTTTCGCCGGGCGCTGTCGCAGCAGGCTCAGTGGCAGGCAGGTGTAAGCCGGCCTGAAAAAAGTTATCGCGGCAAGGAGAATTTGAAATGAAATTTCTTAGATGGATCTTATTCGCGTTTTGTCTTGTCACGGCGCTCCGGCCCGCCGGCGCTGCGGCCGAAACGGTTTACGTTCACAGCCGGATCGCGCCCCTGATGGCCGGTCCGGGCCTTGGTTACCGCAGGATAGGCGAGCTGAGGCTGGGCGACATGCTGGAGGCCGACCGCCTCGAAAGCGGCTGGTACCATGTCGTTCTGAAAGGTGCCAATGGCTGGGTAAGCCGGCTGATGGTGAAAGAGTTTCCGCCGGCCGGGGCGGTAAAGATCGGCCGGAAGGACAAAGAGCGCCTTGCCCGGCATGCCAGGATACGGCCTTCCAGCCTGGCTTCTACTGCGGCGGCCCGCGGGCTGAGGGCCGAGCGCAACCGCAGCAACCTCAGACTGCGGACCGATTACGAGGCTCTGGAGAAAATGGAGGGTTACCGGGTGACACCCCGGCAGGCCCGCAGCTTTGTAATGAAAGGAACGCAAGATGTCGCGGGCAATTAAATCGGCGTTGGCTCTGGTGGCGGGCCTGGCGCTGGTGCTGGCGCCGGGCGGCAGTGGAGACTGCGGACGCCGGCGGATCAATGTTGTCAAAAACCGGCAGGAGTCGCCGGCCGACTGGCAGACGGAAGCCTGGTTCGGGAGGAAACTTGCGGCCAGGATTCTGGGCAATATTCCCCTTTGGGACAGGCCCGCGGCCAACCGTTATCTGAACCTTGTGGGCGGCGGCCTGGCGCTTTACGCTCCGGCTCCGGGGGCTGTTTTCACTTTCGGGATCCTGGACAGCGAAAAGGCCAATGCCTATGCAACTCCCGGTGGCTACATCTTCGTAACCAGAGGGGCCATCGCCCGCATGCGCAATGAGGCCGAGCTGGCCGCTGTCCTGGGACATGAAATAGCCCATGTGGCCTGTCATCACATGGCAAAGAGCCTGGGCCTGAATCGCCACCAGGATTCGGCCCTGGGCGGAATGGCGGTTCTGGCGGGAGGGGCGACCGGCAGCTTCAGGCAGGCAATCTCCCAGGGGCTGGACAAGGGCCTGGAGATTCTGCTGGAGACCGGTTACCGCCGCGAGCAGGAACTCGAAGCCGACCGTTTGGGCATGCAGCTGGCCGTTATGGCCGGGTACCGGAAAGACGGGCTGACAAATTTTCTCAAGCGCATCCACGGGTTTGAGCCTTCCGCCAGCCGGAATGACAAGAGCCATCCGGTTTGGAAGATACGGCTGAGGCATCTGGAAGAAACCATGGATGAGCTTGCAAAGGCCCCGGAAGCGGGCCGCACGGGGGAGGATCGTTTTCATGAAGCTTTCGCATCTTTGTTCGACTCTGATTCTGTTGATGCTGCTGGGCGCGTCCCTGAATGACGCCGGATGGGCCGACGACCAGCATTATGTCAACGTACTGGTGGGAAACAGGGCCGGCACCCTGGGCGGGGCATATACCGCCCTGGCCGACGATCCTTCGGGGTGTTACTATAATCCGGCCGGCATCGCCTTTGCGCCTTACCGGAGTTTTTCCGCCAGCATGAACGTGTTTCAGCGCTCGGTGAAAACCTACGAGCAGGCTCTTGCCGATACAGGCGGCAACCTGCATGACTGGCAACAGGAGTCTTCGGCCCTGCTGCCCAATTTTTTCGGAGTGATCAAGAATTCCGGCAAAGGGGTGCTGGGACTGTCCTATGCCGTGCCGGATGCCATCAACCGGCGTCAGCGCCAGTCTTTCCATTCGATCCGGTCGAATCTGCCCGGAAATCCGGTGGAAAATTTCACCATCGACATCAACGACAGTGACCGGACCTTCCTTTTCGGGCCGTCGTACGCCGTCAGGTTGAAGGACAACCTGTCCCTGGGAGGCACCCTTTACGTCTACTACCGTGACAGGGAAGTTGTCCGCAACCAGCTGCTCCGGTTCGAGCAGGGTCAGCATTACTGGATAAACTATTACGAGACCAGGCAGGACTGGGGCCTGCGGCCCATGTTGGGGATGATATGGGAACCGGATGAAAAGTGGGCCCTGGGGCTTACGGCAACCAAAACTTTCGTAACCTCCGGAAAGCTCAAACAACAGACAACCTTTCGCGATTCTTCGGCAGCCGCCCCTTACGTCATAGACGGAATCACCTACGATTTTTCAGATACCGACACCATCTACTTCAGTTCCGCCACCAGCCATCCCACCGATGATCTGCCCCTGCGCCTGACCCTCGGGGCATCGTATTTCGCATCGCCCCGCTTCCTGGTCTGCATGGACCTGAGCTTCAATCAGGCCGATGATGGCCGGGAAGCCACCTGGAACGTGGCCGCCGGCGCGGAATATTATCCTGCCGATGCCATAGCCCTGCGCATCGGTTTGTATTCCGACCGGGCCAACACCCCGGCGTTGAGCAGCAAGGCGGTAAACCAGCAGGAACACATCGACATTTACGGCGCGACCCTGGGGCTGGCCGTCTTTTCCCAACAATCGAGCCTGTCGCTGGGGATCGGATACGCAAAAGGAGACGGTGAGGCCCAAATCGTGGCCGACAGCCTGACCATCCAGGATGCGACCATAGAGAATCTCACCATCTTCCTTGCGGCAGGCTACAGTTTTTGAAATCGGTCCCCGTCATCTAAATGAATACGGGAAAAAGCCGATAAGACTGGAAGAGGACGGATTGGCGGAAAGTCCGGAAATTTTAACTGGCGCCAGTAAAAATCGAGCCGGCTTTGCAATGGATACTGAAAGAAGAATAAAGACCATCAAGCGTTTCATCGAGCGGATGCCCAGCCTGCCGACCTCGGTCACCAAGGTGTTGGAAATATGCAACCGGCCCGATACCTCTCCCAACGACCTGAACCGGGTCATCTCGCTTGACCCGGTGCTGACCGGCCAGGTGATGAAGCTGATCAATTCAGCCTACTATGCCCTGCCCAACCGGATCACTTCCCTGACCAGGGCCATCATCATGCTGGGAATCAATACGGTCAAGAACCTGGCCCTGGCCACATCGGTGCTCAGTACCTTCAGGGACCGCATCGCGTGCAGGCGGATGACCATGGATGATTTCTGGGCCCACAGCCTGGGAGTGGGCGTGATCGCCAAGACCCTGGCTCAGATTACCGGTGTGACCGCGGCCGAGCAGGAGACGTATTTCGTGGCCGGCCTGCTGCATGACCTGGGCAAAATCCCCCTGGCCAACAAATTTCCGGGAGAATACGATCAGGTGGTGGAAACCGTGGGCAGCAACGGAGCCTCGCTGGTGGAATGTGAGCAGAAGGTATTCGGTGTCGATCATCTTCATGTGGGCGGGATGATCGCCGGTAAATGGAGACTGAACCATGACATGCAGGCCGCCATAACGGGACATTGCCTGGAATGCGGAGACGTTTCAGACCACACGGTGGCCATCATGGTGGCCCTGGCCGATTACCTGGCGGTCCGTTTCGATATCGGGGCCGCCGGCAACCGCGAGATCGAAGACAAGGTGTTGATAGCCGCCCTTGGCCGGATATCCATCAGGCCGGACAAGCTGGAGGGCCTGAGATCGAAGGTGGAACAGGAGATAGAAAGGGCCAGGGATTTTCTGAAAATCGCCGGCAGGGAAGATTGAGCCATGAAAGTAACTTTTTGGGGAGTCAGGGGGTCGATACCCTGTCCCGGTCCGGAAACGGTCAGATACGGCGGCAATACGGCCTGCCTGGAACTTTATCTTGAAGAAATAGACCGGAGAATAATAATCGATGCCGGGTCGGGCATCAGGCTCCTGGGCAATAAGCTGATGGCCGAGCAGCTACCCCGGGGACCGATTCAGGCAGATATTTTTTTCACCCATACCCATTGGGATCACATCATGGGTTTTCCCTTCTTCACCCCCGTATTTATCCCCGGAACCAAACTCAACATATACGGGCCGGTAACCTTTGAAAACGAAACCCTCCAGGATGCCCTCAACGGCCAGTGGACTTACCGCTATTTTCCGGTCCGCCACGAAGAACTGTCGTCGGAGATAAATTATATCGATCTCAAGGAGGAAAGTATCGACCTTGGTCAGGGCCTTGTGCTCCGGACCAAATACCTGAATCATCCTTTGCTCTGTCTCGGCTACCGTTTCGAATTCCGGGGACGGATTTTCTGTACAGCCTATGATACCGAGCCTTATCGCAATTTGTTCTGCAACGATCCTGAAGATCCGGCTTATGACGAAGCCATGGCCCGTGAAGGAGAGAAGGTGGCCCGGGAAGAAAATGAGCGCCTGGAACGATTCATCCGGGGCGCCGATATGCTGGTTTATGACACCATGTATACCCGGGCCGAGCTGGAAAACGGACGCCGGGGATGGGGCCATTCTTCCATGGAATATGCCATCGAATCGGCCGGGCGTAACCATGTGAAGCACCTGGTGCTGTTCCATCACGACCCCGGCCGGACAGACGCCCAGCTGGACGAACTTGACCTGCGGCTTTGCGAGCCGGCCCGGAGCGATGAATTTCATGTAAGCTTCGCCGTCGAGGGCACGACCCTGCAATTATAGGCGGGCAGCCGGGCAAATTTTGCCGCCCCGGCCGTTCTTTTAGATGGCCTGTATTGCGCATGAATATAACTTACTGTATTTCAATATAAATTTTTCGATGTGATTCGAGACCGGCTTGGCATGCTCCTGGCAAGGGAGTATTTAAAAAAACCATCCCGAACAGTGGAGAAACCATGAAGATCGAACCGGGCAACCAGATGGTAAAACCCGGCCAGGCAAACCGGGCAGCGCAAAAGGCCGCCGGCAATGGGGGCTTCCGAAAAATATATCAACAGACAGTCGCAGGCCGCTTTCTCCGGCCGGCAGAACCCGGCAAGGTGCAGGGCGGTTTCAAGCCCGCACCGCCACCGGGAGTCTGTCCTGCGGACCGGCAGGATCAGACGGGGGTGCTCGGAAAACTGGAAGAGGCCATCGACGGCCTGGAAAAATACCGTCTCTGCCTGGCCGATCCCGCCTCAAGCCTGAAACAGGCCGCCGGCTACCTTGAACAGGCCGGCAGAGCCGTCGAAGAGCTGTCCATGACCCCGGAGTGTCACGGCGCAGATGCCGCCCTGGGCGATCTGGTTCAGGAAGTGCTGACAACGATCGTCATGGAAAAGACGAGGTTTCAGCGCGGCGACTATCTCTAGCCCCGGCAGGAAGATGAAAATGGAAAACATGGAAGAGGAAACATTGTATGCCTATCTGGTGATCTGCCGCAGGCTGGTTTTCGGATCTTTACCGGATTCAAGCGGTGTGCGGCTGGATCGATTATACGATATAGGGCGCCGGAATGTCGGCAAGATAGACCTGGAGCCTTATTCGAAGTACCTGGGCGATGAAACTTGCCGGGGTTATTTCCTGGACACTGAATTCAGGGAACATTATCGTTTGATAGCCTACCTGAGCACCCTTTTCGATGACGCGCTGCTGTTCGATATCGGAACATGCCTCGGTTATTCGGCCCTGGCACTTTCCTACAATCCTTCCAACCAGGTAGTCTCTTATGACCTGGTTCAGTGCAGATCCCTGCGGTATGAGGAAGAACTTACCCGCATCCGATTCAGGATCGGCAATGTCCTTGAGGACCCGCGGCTGGCAACATCCCCCCTGATAATGCTGGACACCCAACACGACGGCGTGTTCGAATCCGGGTTCTATGCACATCTGAGAAGGATCGGCTTCAAGGGACTGCTTTTTCTGGACGATATTCATTTCAATCCTGAAATGGAAAGTTTCTGGCAGTCCATCAGAGAGCCGAAGCAGGATTTGACCCATCTCGGCCACTGGACGGGATCAGGCCTGGTGGATTTCAGCGGCCGCCTGCCGGGATGATTTAACGGCTGCGGCGCCCCGGTGAGGGCCTGCGCAGATGACGGATTCTTTTCCGGGTCCTCAGAACTTTATTCTTCTTTTGAGATAGATCCGCTGCAGGTCGTAGATCTGCCTGGTCAGCAGTTGGCGTGAATCCCTGCCGATTTCGATAAATTCCATGGCGTAGGCATTGCGGCCGGCTCGTTTGCGGCGTTCCACCCGGCGGACCACCGCCTTGTCGATAGTGATCATGACGCATTGGTCGTTTACCGGGAAGAATATTTCAAGGCGGGACAGAACGTCACCTGCGGAAAGGTTTTCAGGCTGGGGGTTGGACGTCAGGCCGTAGAGCCCGCCCAGGCTGATGTTTTCAATCCTTAATTTGTGCCGGCGGTCACCCCACATGAACCGGGCCACGGTCTCAGGCGCGGTCTTGATTCGGAAATTGCTTCGTTTTTGGATCCTTTCGATAAACGCCGGAAAGGGCACCAGGACGCGGCCCGGCCTGGTGAGGGTGCCGTCCGTAGTAAAGCGATAACCTACCTTGTCAGGGCCGTTGAATTCGAAAATGAGCTTGCCGATCTTCCGGCTGTTGAAAATATCGACCAGCTCGTCGGTCAGGTCGATGGAGAAGTATTGCTTGCCCTTTATTTTCTCCGTGCCCAAAATCAGGGTCAGGTGGGTGTAGTCTTTTGCGGGAAAAGACACCTTGATCAGTGTCCTTTCCTCGACGAGATGATCAAGGACTTCCTTCAGCCGCCGGCCTTCTATCCGTTCGATGTCTACCATGATACAAGCTTGCTTTGGAGTTTGACGTCCGGAATCAGAATGAAGAAACACTCCTGGCGAAATCCGGGTCCTGAAACAGCTTCTTGGCGAATTTGAGATACTTTTCGGCAATGGCCCTGACCGCAAGCTGCAATGCGTACGGCTTGATCGGCTTTTCCAGAAGATGATTTACTTCCGAGGCTATACACATGTTGACGATGTCATCACTTGCATTGCCGGTGATTATTATTGCGTCCGAATGGGCCGTAGGGAATTTTTTTTCTACACTGTCCAGGAAAAAGAAACCGCTGACGCCTCCCAGGAAAACATCGACGATAAAAATGGCAACGCCGATTTCGCGGGCCAGGCAATACCGAGTTGCTTCCTCGGTGTCGGTAAAGGAGATTACTTCGCCCCAGGAGTAAAACCGTTTGACGATGGTCGTTATCAGTTCACAAACAGCCGGGTCGTCGTCCACTATGATTACGTCTAATCCTTCAGGCATTTTGAATGTCTCCTTTCACTGGGTTTTTAATCCGTTTGACACAAGCAGGTCATCAGCCTGCGATAACCCGGTCGTCGATTTTGTATTTCTCCAGCTTCCGGTAGACCGTGGTGATGTTTATGCCGAGCAGCTTGGCAGCCTCGGCCTTGTTGCCGTTGGTATGTTGCAGGGCCCTGATGATAAGGCGTTTCTCGTTTGAACCAAGGTCGAAGTCGATCCGCTCCTGGTGTTCGTCCTGACGGCGTTCGCGGATTTCGGCGGGAAGGTCCAGGGCTTCGATCGTCTCACCGGTTCCGAGGGCAAAGGCCCGTTCGATCACGTTTTCAAGTTGGCGCACGTTGCCGGGCCAATGATAGTTCATCAGCAGCTCCATGGCCTCGGAAGACACGCCGTTTACTTTGCGTTGATTGGTTTCGCCGAATTTTTTGATGAAATGTTGTACCAGGTGCGGAATGTCTTGCCTGATTTCCCGCAGAGCCGGCATCCTGATGGAGATTACATTCAGCCGGTAGTACAGGTCTTTGCGGAACGTCTTCCGGGCTATTTCATGGTCGAGATCCTTGTTGGTGGCGGCAATAATTCTCACATCGACCTCGGTTTCGCGTGTGTCTCCCACCCGGCGGATCTTTTTTTCCTGCAACGCCCGCAACAGCTTGACCTGGGTTCCGGGAGGCACCTCGGCGATTTCGTCCAGAAACAGGGTGCCGCCGTTGGCCGCCATGAACAGGCCGGGGCTGTCTTTCACCGCGCCGGTGAAGGCCCCTTTGACGTGTCCGAACAGTTCGCTTTCAAGCAGGCCCTCGGAAATGGCCCCGCAGTTTACCGGAATGAAAGGCTTGTTGCGGCGGGTGCTGTTCTGGTGGATTACATTGGCCACAAGCTCCTTGCCGGTGCCGCTTTCGCCCTGGATCAGGACCGTGGGGCTGCCGAGGCTGATGCGGTCGATGACTTCGTAGATCTGCTGCATGGGAGGGCTTTTGCCGATCAGCTGATCGTAATTGAAACGTTCCTTGAGGCGGCGCTTGATCAGCATGTTTTCAAGCTGCAGGCGCCTTTTCTCGAAGATACGGTCGATCAGGATTTTGAGGCGTTCGAAATTGATCGGTTTCTGGAGATAGTCGTAGCCTCCCAGCTTGAGGGCTTCGATTGCCGATTCTATGGTTCCGTAGCCGGTAACGATTACCACATCGATGTCGGGGTTGATCTGCTTGGCGGATTTGAGAAGATCCAGTCCGCTGATCTCCGGCATTATCAGGTCGGTGAACACAAGGGAGAAGCTTTCGTTGCCGATCAGCTCAAGGGCTTCGACCCCGCTGCTGGAAGTTGTCACCTCGTAGCCGTTGCGCCTGAGGTAGAGTTCGACAATTTCCAGAATCTGGGAATCGTCATCGACAAAAAGTATCTTGAAATCATCCATGGCCTGAAAAATGTAGAATTTCAAATAGTAACCGGATTTATGACATATTCCTAAGGTCGATGTCAAGCATGCGCGAAAAGAGAAGCTGACTGATATGATAACAGGAAAAGCAGGCGCCGTCCACGGACTTCAGCGGCAAAAAGTCAAATTGCGCTCGGGGCGATGACGGCCGATAAGCCGGATTATATAATACGGGTAATCGGATACGGCTATTGCACGGGCGGAAACGGCAAAGTTTTTCACCGAATGCCCCCCGCGGTGAACTGTATCGCGGCTGCCGCTTACCAGATGATGCCATGACGGAAGCTCGATTCCGCGCTGGACCCGCTTGTAAGCGCAGGTTTCAGGCAGCCAGGTCAATTCAGACAGGTTCGCCGGGGACAGGACAATGCAGTTTGCCGCCTTTTGATGACGTTCGGCATAAACGGTGCAGCGGCAGCTTTCCAGCTCCAGATGGGGGCAGGCCAGCATGGTCTGATAGATCACACCCCCGGCGGTATCGAACAGTTTGTACAGGCAACACCGGGCGCAGCCGTCGCACAAGCGTTCCCACAGATCATCAGGGATGCGGCCGAGATCACCTTCGGCCAGCACCAGCTTTTCCTCATGGCTCAATCCGAGCAGGTTTTCATAAGGGCTCATTTTTGACGCCGTCCTTGAATGCCTCTTCTTTCAACCTCTTTCCACCATGAGATATCGTCATTTTCCGGATGCAACTTTACCTATTACACCGCTTTGCGGCCTGTCAAAAGATTGACTGGAGAGGGCAAAACCGCGTTGTTGCAAAATCGGTCCGGCCGGTTTCATTGCGGGGCTGTTTTGCACTTCAACGGCAAAAATGGTTTTATATATTGAAAATAAAGCAAATATCATCGGCATGGCGAAAAGCCGTTCCATGCGCGCTCAGGAGCGGGCCGGATCAGCGGGCTGCTTCGGCCGTGGTATGAAAATTGCTGCTTCTTGTGTCGGTAATGGTTCGAATTTGGCTTCAAGTCTGTTCAGGAGCAAGCAAAACCATGACAACCTGCGCGGTACAGCCCGGGACGGCGGGCGGTGAGACGGAAATAGCATTGGCCCAGGCCATGACCGAGGCCTTCATAGTGAATTTTACCAGGATGTCAGCCGGGACTGCAAAAGAGCTTCGGCCTGCCAACCGATGGGTCGAGAACCATCCCGGAAAAAGAAGATGCCCGAGCCGAGTTTCCCATCTCCGGCAGTCCGCCGTACGACAGGAAGCGACGGCCGCTGAATTTCCGGTGCCCGCAAGGGGCGCCGGGGCCGGACGTCAGGTCGCTTTGCGGACGTTGATAGCCGGTATATGCCATACTTTCAATAATATATTGATGGGAATCCAGGGCAATGCCGGGCTGGTGCGTTACAGGTCGCCCCAGGTTCTGGAGACCCAGCAGGTCCTGCACGAGATCGAGACCAATGTTCAGGCCGGTGCTTTTGTCACCAATCTGCTGCTCGCCTACCTGGGAGAGCGCCGTCATTCAGCAAGGAAGATACGGCGCAAACAGCTCGTGGACGAAATCATCAAGTGTGTTTCCGAAGAGCAGCGGACCGTGGTGGCCGAGGATCTTTACAGGCAACTGGTGTGGGCCGCCAGGGTGAAATCGCCGCACTTGGTGGCCGCAGCATCGGCAAGGCTCATCGATACCTTGATGACGGAAATAGACAGATTGCTGGAAGAGGTATCCGGGGCCGGGCGGCACTTGAAGGACAACCATGACAGGCTGGAACAGATATCCTGTCTGGCGGCGCGGGGAAAGTCCCTGGCGCGCAGGCTGTCTGTTTACGCCGGAGACCTGAAGCCAAGGCTCGCGCCGGCGGACCTTGTTCCCATCTTGAAAAAGCTGACAAGAGATGCCCGCAGGCGCCGCCCGGACCTTAAGATAGAATTGCGGCACGGAAGGCTGACCCGGGCAGTCACCGATGCCCGGCTGCTGGAAACGGGCCTGCGTGAGATGCTGGACAACGCCCTGGAAGCGTCCCGGCCGGGAGACAAGGTTAGGGTGGAAGTCGTTGCCATCGAGGAACAGGAACCCCGGGACCGTTTCGGGAGAAGCGGAAGTAAACGTTTTCTGGTGGTCGCGGTTCAGGACCGGGGGGCCGGTATGGATTACAAGACCAAACTGCGGGCTTTCGATCCCTTTTTTACTTCCAAGGCGATTTGCAGGGGAAAAGGATTGGGGCTGGCGGTGGCCGCAGGGGTCGCCCGCAGCCTGGGAGGATACATTCACCTGCGTTCGCGCAAAGGGCAGGGCTCTACGGTCAGCTTCCACCTGCCGGCGGACGGACCGGGAGCCGGTGAACATTGAAAAGCGGGAGAATGACAAATTGATAGTTGTCACCGGTGGGGCCGGATTTATCGGAAGTGCGCTGGTCCGGCGTCTCAACCAGAAGGGACAAGACCGGATCCTGGTGGTGGATCAGCTGGGCACGGGTTCCAAGTGGAAGAACCTGGTCAAGGCCCGCTTCCTGGATTACATCCCCAAGCAGCGTTTTCTCGAGCTGTTCCTGAAAAACGGACTGGCCGGAATCGAGGCCATTTTCCACCTGGGGGCCTGCTCGGACACCGGCCAGGCAGACGCTGATTACCTATACGCCAACAATTTCGTATACAGCCGCAGGCTGGCCGAAAAGGCGCTGGCCGAAGGAATCCGCTTCATCCATGCTTCCAGCGCGGCCACCTACGGTGACGGCGGCAACGGGTTCAGCGACGATGAAAACGATCTTGTCCGCCTGCGTCCGCTCAACATGTATGCCTTTTCCAAGCATCTTTTCGACCTGTGGGCCCGGCGGAGGAATCACTTTTCCGGGCTTGTCAGTCTGAAATTCTTCAATGTCTTCGGACCGAACGAATACCACAAGGGAGCCATGCGCAGCGTGGTGCTCAAGGCCTTCGAACAGGTGCGCCGGAAGGGACGTGTCGAGTTGTTCAAATCCTACCGCCCCCAGGTGGCCGACGGAGAGCAACGCCGGGATTTCATTTACGTCAAGGACTGTACCGAGGTCATGTGCCGGCTGCTGGAGCGGCCGGAGATAAACGGAGTTTTCAACCTCGGAAGCGGCCGCAGCAGGACATGGAACGCCTTGGCCAGGGCCGTTTTCAGGGCCATGGGGCAAGAGGAAAAGATCGTCTATATCGATATGCCGCCGCAGTTCAGGGAGCATTACCAGTACTATACCCAGGCCGAAATGGAAAAGCTGAAGTCTTCCGGCTGCCAGGTGGCATGCAGGCAGCTGGAGGAAGCCGTCGAAGATTACATTCAAGGATATCTCAATACCGATGACCCGTATCTGTAAGCCAAACAGCGAGCATAAACCGTGGACGCAGGTGATAGATGAGCACCTGCGATGCGTGGAGTCTTTGCGGGCAGCCGCTGACAGCGTTGAAAAAGCCGCCCGGGCCATGACATCCTCCCTGGCAAGGGGCAACAAGATCATGGCCTGCGGCAACGGCGGCTCGGCCGCCGACTGTCAGCATTTTGTGGCTGAAATCGTGGGTCGCTTCAAGCTTGACCGCCCCGGCTGGCCCGCTCTGGCCCTGACCACCGACACCTCCGTACTGACGGCGGTGGGCAACGATTTCGGCTACCGCCGGGTTTTCAGCCGGCAGGTGGAGGCCCTGGGGCTTGCCGGTGACGTTCTGGTGGGCATATCCACTTCAGGATGCTCGGCCAACGTGATCGAGGCCTTTGAAGTGGCGGCCGGGAAAGAGATCTTCACCATCGCCCTTACCGGTGCGGCCGATTCGTCCATGGCCATGATGGCCGACCTGGCAATCGGTGTCCCTTCTAGTTCGACGGCCCGGATCCAGGAAGCCCACATCCTGATACTGCATTACTGGGCCCGGAGTGTGGAACAGGCCATGGCCGGCCGGAGGGAAGGATGAGTTAAATGCAGCTTACACCGGCTTTTGACAAGCACACCGTTGTGGTGGTCGGCGACGTGATGCTCGATATCTACTACTGGGGCGAGGTAAAGAGGATATCGCCGGAAGCGCCTGTTCCCGTGGTGCTGGTGGAGCACAAGACCAACCGCCTGGGAGGAGCGGGCAATGTGGCCATGAACCTGGCGGCCCTGGGCTGCAAGTGCCGGCTGGCGGGAGTACGGGGACGTGACCTGCCGGGCGAGGTCCTGGAGCGCAGGCTCCGACAGGCGGGCATAGAAGGCCGCCTTCTAAAGAGCCGGAACCACGTTACCACCACCAAGACGCGCATAATCGGAGGCGGGCAGCAGCTGGTGCGCCTGGATGACGAAACCGTCCGGCCCCTGGACCGGGAGTCGGCTCAAGGCGTCTTGAAACAGTTTGATCAGGCCGTTGAAGGCGCTCATGCGGTGGTGATTTCCGATTACGGCAAGGCGGTCTTCAAAGGAGACCTGGCAGCCAGGA
The DNA here is from genome assembly GCA_027068085.1 of Desulfobacteraceae bacterium. Lineage (GTDB taxonomy): Bacteria > Desulfobacterota > Desulfobacteria > Desulfobacterales > Desulfosarcinaceae > JALVQM01. The sequence continues at coordinate 25,214 of JAMOUQ010000022.1, forward strand.
TAATCGACCATTGCCGCAGCCGGGGCATACCGGTTCTGGTCGATCCCAAGGGCCCGGACTGGTCCGGCTACCGGGGAGCGACCTGCGTCACCCCCAACTGGTCCGAGTTTCTCCAGGCCGCTGCCAGTTACAACCTGGGGGGCGAGATGGAGGATGTGGCCCGGGGACTGCTGGAGGCCGCCGACCTGGACTATCTGCTGGTCACCCGCGGTGCAAAGGGGATGGAGCTTTTCGGCCGCCGGGCCGAGCGGGCTTCCATCGGCGCCCTGGCCAGGGAGGTGTTCGATGTTTCCGGCGCCGGAGACACGGTGATTTCAACCCTGGCCGCCTGCCTTGCCAGCGGAACCGACATGCAGACCGCGGCCCGGATGGCCAACGCGGCCGCCGGTGTGGTGGTTGGCAAACTGGGAACCAATCCGGTCACCCGCCAGGAACTGGAACAGGCCCTGGCCACGGAAGGGCTCGTGGGCGGCGGCAAGGTCAAGACCCGGGACCAGGCGGCCGCCCTGGTGGCCACCTGGAAGAGCCGGGGCCGGAAAGTGGTTTTCACCAACGGCTGCTTCGATCTTCTGCACGTGGGCCATGTCCGGTTGCTCGAGGCTGCGGCCTCCAGGGGAGACGCACTGGTGGTGGGGCTCAACTCGGACGACTCGGTCACCCGCCTCAAAGGTCCTTCCAGGCCCATCATGGACCAGAAGCAGCGGGCCGCCATGCTGGCGGGGATAACGGCGGTAGACCTGGTGGTGATTTTCGATCAGGACACGCCCCTGGAACTGATCAGGACCCTCAAGCCCGACATCCTCGTCAAGGGAGGAGATTACACCGTCGAAACGGTCGTCGGTCACGAGCTTGTTGCAAGCTGGGGCGGCCGGGTGGAACTGGTTCCACTTGTTGACGGCATCAGCACCAGCCAGGTGATCGCCTCGGTCAAACAGCGTTGCGGCTGACGAACGGCCGCAGATTTTTACCAGAGCCAAGGCTTCTTTCCCACAATTATACGCCTGCCTTACCGGCATACCACCGCCTGCGTCAAGAAATTGACCGCAGGGTATGCTTCCGCCTGTCGGCCTGTGTAATTAACCCGAAGGAATAACAGATGATTTTCAGTTTTCAGGAATTGGTATATGCCTTGCAAGCCTGTCATGGACAGAAGGAAAGCTGAAATCTGTCTGCCGGCAAGCAGGGTGACGGCACGGGCAGCTCAGGCCAGGGCGGGAATATGGTTAAAGGCACGCATCACGGGAAGCAAAAACGTATCAGGACAGGCAGTCTCCGGGCGGTGATCCTGGCAGGGGGGCTGGGAACCAGGCTGAGGCCGGTTGTCAGCCATGTGCCCAAGACAATGGCCCCGGTGGGACAAAGGCCCTTTTTGTCCTACCTGCTGGACTGGCTCCAGGACCAGGGCATACGAAGGGTATTGCTTTGCACCGGGTATCTGGGAGAGCAGATCGAAGCTTGCTACGGAAGCGGCTACGGCCGGATCAGCCTTTCCTACTGCAGGGAAGAAAAACCGATGGGGACAGGCGGAGCTTTGGCGCTGGCAAGTGGGCTGATCGATTCCGCCCACTTGCTGGTCTTGAACGGAGACTCTTTTTGCCAGGTGGACCTGGGGCATTTTCTGGAATGGCACCTGGGAAAAGGCGCCTGCGCTTCATTGGTCACTGTCCGCCGTCCGGACGCCGGGCGATACGGCAGGGTGAGTTTCAGCCGTTCCGGCAGGGTAACGGCCTTTGAAGAAAAACAGCAACAGAATATTCCCGGCTGGATAAACGGCGGAATCTACCTTTTCCGGAGCCGGGCCATCGCGGAACTTGAAAGAAAGGGGCCGTTTTCCATCGAGTACGACCTGCTGCCTTCGTTGTTGGCAAGAGGGCTTTTCGCCTTCCGGAGCCGGGGTGGCTTCATAGACATCGGCACACCGGAAGACTACCGCCGGGCAGGAGAGTTCTTTGCCGCACGGCGGCACGCGGAGTCTGCCGGGCAGGTTTCAATCTGTTGACTGGCCACGGGATATGATCATTTCAAAGACACCATACCGGATTTCTTTTTTCGGAGGCGGAACCGACTATCCGGCCTGGTACCGCAGGCACGGCGGAGCGGTTCTTTCCACCACCATCGACAAGTACTGCTATATCAGTTGCCGGGTGCTGCCCCGTTTTTTCGACCACAAGTACCGGGTGGTCTGGTCGCACATCGAAAACGTTTCCAGCATAGGAGAAATCCTGCATCCTGCCGTCCGGGAGGGGCTGCGCTACCTGGGAGTCAACGGCGAGATGGGGCTTGAAATCCATCACCAGGGAGATCTTCCGGCCCGGGCCGGCATGGGATCGAGCTCGGCCTTTGCCGTCGGGCTGATCAAGGTCATTACGGCCCTCAAGGGCCAGATGCTGGACAAACACCAGCTGGCCCTGGCAGCCATAGATTTCGAGCAGAACGTGCTCAAGGAGAACGTGGGTTCCCAGGACCAGATGGCGACGGCCTACGGAGGCTTCAATATCTTCCGCTTCAACCGGGACGGCTCCATTCAGGCAGAACCCATCACCCTGCCGCCGGAAAGGATCAGGGATCTGGAACGCCACCTGGTCATGCTTTACACCGGCACCAGCCGCCTTTCTTCGGAGATTGCCGGAGAAATAATCTGTCAGGTGAGCCAACGCCAGGAGGTGTTGCAACAAATGAGACAGATGGTTGACCGGGCGGTGGACATCCTGCGCGGCCCGGAATCCATAATCGAATTCGGCCGCCTGCTGGACCGCAGCTGGCACCTCAAACGGCAACTGGCCGATAAGGTAAGCAATCCGGCCATAGACCGCATCTACCGGAAAGCCCTGGAAAGCGGGGCCGTGGGAGGAAAGTTGCTGGGCGCCGGAGGTTCGGGGTTCATGATTTTCTTTGTTCCGCCTGAAAAAAGGATGCAGCTTCAGCAGGCCCTGGAAGGTTACCTCCAGGTGCCTTTCAGGTTCGAAAAACAGGGCGCAAGCCTTATTCACTATTCCAATGATGACTGACAGGCAATGCAGAAAAACTTGACAGCAAAGCAATTGGCTGAAACCGCCCGCCGCCTGCGCAAGGTGGTGCTGGAGATGTGCATCGCCCGGGGAGGGCATCTTGCATCTTCCTTTTCCTGCCTGGAGATCCTGGTGACCCTGTATCACGGCGGGGTTTTGAGATTCGATCCGCGACGGCCTGATTGGCCGGCAAGGGACCGCTTCGTTTTGAGCAAGGGCCATGCCGAAGCCGCCTACTACGCCGTTCTGGCCGATCTTGGATTCTTTCCTTCCTTCTGGCTGGAAAAGCACTACCGCCGGGGTGAATGCCGCCTGGGAGGACATCCCGATCACCGCCTGCCCGGGGTAGAGGTCAGCACCGGCGCCCTGGGCCACGGACTGGGTTTGGCGGTGGGAATGGCCATGGCCGCCAAGGCCGAGCGGGTGGCCAGGCGTCAATTTGTACTGATGGGTGATGCCGAGTGCACCGAGGGGGCCGTCTGGGAAGCGGCCCTGCTGGCAGCCCGCCGCGAACTCGACAATCTGGTGGCCATCATCGACCGCAACCGGATCGGCTCCATCGACTACACTGAGAATTATACCCGCCTGGAGCCTTTTAAGGACAAGTGGCAGGCTTTCGGCTGGCAGGTGGAGCAGTGCGACGGTCACGATCCGTCCCAGTTGCTACAGAAACTTGACAGCCTGCTGGAAAGCCAAAACCCAGCGCCTGGGATGTTGATTGCCAACACCGTAAAAGGCAAAGGGATTGATTTCATGGAGGACGATCCCATCTGGCACGTGCGTCCCCTGCAAGATCACGATCTTATCGCGGCGGCCCGCCGGCAGGTGGAAGGAGAACCTCTTCATGGAGATGCGTGACCGCTTCATAGACAGGATTTACCGGGCGGCCCTGGAAGATGAGCGGATCGTCTTCTTGTCGTGTGAATACGGGGCTCCCGGCCTGGACAGGTTCAGGGCCGATTTGCCGGACCAGTTCATCAATGTCGGCATCAGCGAGCAGAACGCCGTCTCGGTGGCTGCCGGCCTGGCCAAGGAGGGCAGGCGGGTTGTCGTTTACAGCATCGCCTCCTTCATAACCCTGCGCTGCCTGGAGCAGGTAAAACTCGATCTTTGCGCCATGGGCCTTCCGGTGACCATTGCCGCCGTGGGGCCGGGATGGGCCTACGGTGTGGACGGGCCGACCCACCACGCCACCGAGGACCTGGCCCTGATGCGGGCCATGGCCGGCATGACCATCTTCAGCCCCGGCGACGGCATGACCGTGGAGCTGGCGGCCGACACGGCTCTGGGGTCAGACGGCCCTGTATATTGCCGCCTGGACCGGGGTGATTTCCCGGTTCTGGGTAAGATCTCGGCCGCGGACAAGCAAAACGGCTTCCGGCTTTTCGGTGGCCCGGCCCGCATCTGCCTGGTGACAACCGGTTCAATGGTGCACCAGGCTCTGGAGGCGGCCCGCAAGGTGGCCGGTCAGGGAGTGGAACTTGCCGTGCTGGATCTTTTCCGGATCAAGCCCCTGGAGACCCATGCCCTGGCAGAAGTTTTGGACGGATACGATTTTCTTCTGACCCTGGAGGAACACACCATCAACGGCGGGTTGGGATCGGCTGTGGCCGAGGTGTTGATTGATTACGGCCTGAAGGCCGGTTTGCGGAAAATGGCAATAGCTGACGAGCGCCTGTATGCTTACGGTTCGCGCGACAGGTTGAGAAACAATGCCGGAATTGATGGTCCAGCCGTGGTTGATGCGGTCCTGGAGGCGGCTGGTAAGCGCCGTAGTGCGGCCTGAGGTAAAAGGAGTAAAGCTGGATGAAGATCTTGGTGACAGGTGGAGCAGGCTACATCGGTTCGGTACTGGTACCGCAGCTTCTGGACAAGGGCTGGCAGGTGACGGTGGTGGACAATTTCATGTACGGGCAGGGCTCCTTGCTCGATTGCTGCCACCGGCAAGAACTGGAGATAATAAGGGGCGATGTGCGCGACAAGGACCTGATGCGCCGGCTGGTCGCCGGCCACGACGCCATCCTGCCCCTTGCCTGCCTGGTGGGGGCTCCGCTTTGCGCCCTGAGGCCCGACGAGGCCCGGGCGGTAAACTACGATGCGGTCAAAACCATCGTCGAGGCTGCCGGAGCGCAGCAGGCCATAATTTTTCCCACCACCAACAGCGGCTACGGGGTGGGGCAGAAAGGGGTCTTTTGCACCGAGCAGACTCCCCTCAATCCGGTCTCACTCTACGGCCGGCTGAAAGTCGATATCGAAAAGGCCCTCCTTGACAGGGGCAACGCCATAACCCTGAGGCTGGCCACGGTTTTCGGAATCAGCCCCAGGATGCGGATCGACCTGCTGGTCAACGATTTCACCTACCGGGCGGTGCACGACGGTTTCGTGGTCCTCTACCAGGCCCGTTTCATGCGCAACTACATCCATGTCCGCGACGTGGCCGCCGCCTTCATCCACTGCCTGGAAAACTTCGGCCGCCTGCCCAAGGAAGCCTACAACGTGGGACTGAGCGACGCCAACCTGAGCAAGTGGCAGCTTTGCCAGGAGATCAAGAAGCAGGTGCCTGATTTCTATTTTGTGGAGGCCGAGGTGGGAGAAGATCCGGACAAGCGCGATTACATCGTCAGCAACGCCAAGTTCGAGGCCACCGGTTTTTTGCCGGGCTTCGGTCTCCGGCAGGGGATCGCCGAGCTGATCAAGGGCTACCGGGTAATCAAGCGCAACCAGTACGCCAACCTGTGAGGAGGAACATGCAAACAGCCTACCGCAAGATCATGGTAACCGGTGCCAGCGCAGTGCTGGGAACCGCCATCTGCGCCGAAAGCCGCAACCATACCGGCCGGGATTTTCTTTTTCTTTCGTCCCGGGACTGCGACCTTACCGATCCTGAGGCCACCGACCGGCTGTTCGAGCGCTTCAGGCCGGATGCGGTCATGCACCTGGCGGCGGTAAGCGGCGGGATCGGCCTGAGCATGAAGTACCCGGCCACCTTGCTGCGGGACAACGTGATGATGACCTTCAACGTCCTGGAGGCGGCCCGCCGGCACCAGGTGGCCAAGACCATCATGACCCTGACGACCGGCATGTATCCGCCCCAGGCCCCCCTGCCGCTGAACGAGGACAACATCCACGACGGCTATCCCCACCAGTCCAACTACGGCTCGTCCTTTGCCAAGCGGCTGATCGATCCGGCCATCAGGGCCTACCGCGAGCAGTACGGGCTGAACGTCATCGGGCTGATACCTTCGGGCATCTTCGGCGAAAACGACAATTTCAACCCCCAGGACGCACCCATGGTGCCGGCCCTGATAAGAAGGATGTATGCCGCCCGCAAAACCGATGAGCCCATCGTCATCTGGGGGGACGGAACTCCGTTGCGGGAATACACCTATTGCCGCGATCTTGCCAGGATCTACTTTTGGGCCCTGGACAACTACGACGAGGGCCAGGTCCTGAACATCGGCACCACCGAGGAGAATTCCGTCAGGGACATCGCCTTCATGATTGCCGACAAGCTGGGCATAGACCGTGGCCGGATCCGCTTCGATCCGGCCAGGCCAAACGGGGTGTTGCGCAAAAGCACGGACAACTCGCGGTTTATCCGCCTTTCGGGCTTCAGATACACGCCCTTTGAGGTGGGACTTGAAAAGACCATCGCCTGGTTTGTCAGGACCTATGAACAGAATCCCGGACAGCTCAGGATGGGATCCAAGGCCCGGGAGGCAGCGCAGCCACAGGCGGCCTGACCAGGGCCGCCGGGAAAGGGACGAATGATGCAGTACCGCCGGCTTGGCACAACCGGAATCGAGGTGTCGGAGATAGGCCAGGGCACCTGGGGCCTGGGCGGCGACGCCTACGGTCCGGTAGATGAGCGGACATCGGTGGCCGTCCTGGAACGGGCATTTGCCGCCGGGGTGAACTTTTTCGACACCTCCGACCTTTACGGCAACGGCCGCAGCGAGCTGCTGCTGGCAAAGACCTTCAAGGGCCGCCGGGACAGGATCGTTATCGCCACCAAGGGCGGCATGCTGCCCCACCGCGGTTTCCACATGCCCCAGGATTTTTCCCCCGGCCACCTGGCCGGGTCCCTGGAGGCGAGCCTGAGGCGGCTGCAGACCGATTATGTCGATGTCTACCAGCTTCACAGCCCGCCGCGGGAAGTACTCGACCGGCAGGAAGTGTTCAAACTGCTGGAAGACTTTCAGCGCCAGGGCAAGGTCAGAACCTTCGGCATTTCGGCCCGCTCGCCCGACGACGCCCTCTATGCCGTAAAAAAATACGCCATCGCCGTTGTCCAGGTGAACTTCAATCTTCTCGACCTGCGGGCCGTCGACAACGGGCTGTTTGCCGCCGCCGCCCGAAAGACGGGAATAATAGTTCGCACGCCGCTGGTTTTCGGGTTTCTCAGCGACAGCCTGAAGGCCGACCAGGGCTTTGCTCCCAATGACCACCGGGCCAACTGGCCCCCGGACCAGCGCCGGCGCTGGGTCGATGCCCGCGGCAGGTTCTCCTTTCTGTGGCATAAGACAGGCCGCACCCAGATTCAGGCGGCCCTGCGGTTCATCCTCGATTTCGAGGCGGTATCTACCACCATCCCGGGCATGCTGACCTGCGGCCAGGTGGATGAAGACGTCCAGGCAAGCGGCCTGGCTCCGCTTTCAGAGGCAGAACACGAAAGGATCCGGATGATCTACCATGAAAACGATTTCTATGACAAAAGCGCCAAACAACGGGGCAGGGGAGCCCAAGCCGCCTGACCCTTCCCGCTTCACCGAGCCCTCGCGTACCAGGCGATGGGAAATCGACTGGCGGGCCGGGGCCGGTGAATACTTCGATACCGGCATCGGAACCACAATAGAAAAGTTGCAGAACTTTGCCAAGTACGTTCCGACCCAGGACCTGCGCAAGTTCATCTGCCGCTGCGAGCTTTTCCGCAAGGTTCTCCATGTCCACGGCTCGATTATCGAGTGCGGGGTGCTCTACGGCGGGGGGCTGATGACCTGGGCTCAGCTGAGCGAGATTTTCGAACCCCTCAACCACACCCGCAACATCATCGGCTTCGACACCTTCGAAGGTTTTGTGAAAGTTTCGCCAAAAGACCGCCCGGGCAAAGCCGCCCAGTGCAAACCGGGAGGCCTGGCGTTAGACAGCTACCAGGACCTGCTGCGCTGCATCGAGCTGTACGATCAGAGCCGGTTTTTAGGCCATATCCCAAAGGTGCGGCTGGTCAAGGGGGACGTGGCTGAGACATTGCCGGTTTTCCTTGAGCAATTTCCTCATCTTGTGGTCAGCTTGTTGTGGCTCGATTTCGATCTTTACGAGCCCACGGCCGTGGCCCTGGAGCTGCTTGTACCCCGGATTCCAAAGGGCGGCATAATCGCCTTTGATGAATTAAACCACGAGATGTGGCCCGGAGAGACGATCGCCGTGATGGAAAAGATAGGAATCACCGATCTGCGGGTCCAGAGGTTTCCCTTTGGGGGGACGGTGTCTTATGCAGTCATTGAATAGGAAGATTGAAAGCCCTGCCAGCCTGCCGGAGTCCCTTGTTTGCGATACGGCTGCCAACGGATGGAAGGCCGACGCCCGCCGGGCACGGGCCTTCAGCACGGCAGAGCTGGAAAGACTATTTGGCGCACTGCCGGGTAGCCTGGACCGGATCTACAATGCCTGTCTGGGAAGGGAGCCCTTGCGCTACCGATCCCTTACAGGCAGACAGCGGGATGAGTTGCTGCTTGAAATCGTGCAGACTGTCTTTGCTGAGGATCTCGAAGGTTGCGGAAGTCATCGCCAGTCTCAATGGGAAAAAGGCTGGACATGGAATCTGGAGTATTTCGTTGCCAGCCGCTACCGCTTGGAGGCCCTTGTCCCGCGGTATTACAAACCCATGGTACCTTTCCGTTTCGACGGCGATCTTTACATGGCTGCAAGCCGGCACCTGGTACGCAAAGTGACCGAGGTGTTCCGCACCTGGCTGTTTGAGCGCTTTTTCCCGGAGGTAAAAGACATCTTCGAATTCGGGTGCGGTTCGGGCTTTCACGTGGCACGGCTGGCGCAGCTGTTTCCTGAAAAGGAAGTTTGCGGCTACGACTGGACCTCTGCCAGCTGCCGGATAATCGAGCTGCTGCGCAGGGAAAAGGGCCTCAGGGTTGCGGGAGGACATTTCGATTTTTACAACCCCGACAAAGATGTGCCGGTGGAATCGTCGTCCGGAGTGCTGACCTTCGGTGCCCTGGAGCAGGTTGGGAAGAACTTTGAGCCTTTCCTGGAATTTTTGCTGCAAAAAAGGCCGGCTGTCTGCGTCCACGTAGAATGCATCGCCGAGTTCTACGATCCGTCCCGGCTGCTCGATTACCTGGCTCTGGCTTACCATAACCGCAGAAATTACCTGGAAGGTTTCTGGACGGCATTGAAGAAACTTGAAGAAGAGAACAGGATACAAATACTTGCCTATCATCACCAACGTTTTGGCAATATTTACAACGACAGCCATTCCTATGTGGTCTGGCGGCCGCTTTGATGGAAAGAAGATGGTGTCCTGATGATGTTTTCTGAAAAAGATAAAATAGAATCACAGCCTCTGGTTTCGATAATCTGCTTTTGCAAGAATGCTGCTGGCACCATCGGACGGGCCATCGAAAGCATCCTGGCCCAGGATTATCCCAACATCCAGGTTGTCGTCCAGGACGGAAATTCCACCGACGGGACATTGGAGATTCTGAAATCCTATGGCAGCAGAATCGAGCTTGTTTCAGAACCGGACCATGGGCCAGGCGATGCCATGTTCCGGGCCCTTGCCCGTGTAAGGGGAGAGTTCTTCGGTTCCTGTCTGGCAGACGAACAACTGCTGCCCCATGCGGTTGCATGGGCCGTTGAAAATCTCCGCCGGCGGCCGGATGCCGGTGGAATCTACGGAGACAACTATTTACTGGACACCAACGGGACTATCATCGGCCTTGTCAGGCCTGGTCCATGGGATTTTGGCAAGTTCATGCGTTCAGAATTCATGCCCACGTTTTGTGCTGCTTTTTTCAGAACTGCCTGCTACCTGGAAGTCGGCCCAAGGCACTACAGTGGTTGCGGCGAATTCGAATTTTGGCTGAGGTTGGGAGCCCATTTCCCAATCTACTACCTTTCTGAGATTGTGGCTGGATACGGGTTGAGCAGGCAGCAGTTGAGTCAGCAAATTGACGACTTGCATCTTCAGGCCAAGTCACGCAAACAGGCCCTGGAAAGCTTGTTCAGCCACTTAGTTCCAGGTTCTCAATATGCTCATGAGCGTTCGAGCGCAATGGCCGGTGTGGATGTGTGGCTGACAGAGTATTATGCAAAGTGTGGAGCATGGAACCTGGCTGTTGAGGCATTTCGGCGGGCGGCATCCACTATGTGCCGGTCTCGCCGTATGGTCAGGGTGGGCAGGTTGATCGTCGGGCATGGAATAGGACTGGCCAAAGCCGGTAAATTTTTCCAGGCTCGCGAATTTCTTCGGCTTCCGCTTGAATTTCCGGCTTCGTTTCCTGAACTGGTTCCCCTGCTGAAAACAATAGAAAGCCGGAAGGTTCCAGCGGGGGAGTTAACGTGAAAATTGCGATGAATAATTGTTCGGCTGTAGACATAAAAGGTACGCAGCAGGTCCGTTGTCTGGTTTTTCTGCGTACCGATTCCATCGGCGACAGCCTGCTGTCCGAACCGATGATCGAACATATCTACCAATTCTTCGGCCGCCCGCGGATAATCGTGGTTTGCCAGCAGGCCAGCGCGCCCCTGTACCGGCGAAATCCATGGGTGGCCGGGGTGATTGAGATTCCCAACGAGCACAAATGGGAAAACGCGGAAAAGTATGGTCAGTTTATCAGACAGCTGAAAGCCGAAAAGCCTGACATGCTGCTGAACCCAACTTACAGTGTTCATGAAATCTCCGATCTTCCCGGCCTGGATTTCATCCCCCGCAGGGTGGCTTTCCGCAACAGTTGCCTGGCTACCTATACCCACCTGCTGGACCCCGGCCCGGAGAAGATGCCCGAGCTGAAACGGCACGCGAGATTCCTGGAACAGGTGGGCATGGATCCCGTCCCGGAGATACTTCCGCGAATGGTTGTGCCGGACGAAGATATGGGCTGGGCCGGAAATTTTTTTGAAAGGCACGAGCTAGATCCGGGCAAGACGATAATACTGTTTGCCTCGTCCAGGGTTGCCATCAAGGACTACAGGCACTGGGGAGAAGTTCTGGAGCCTGTTTGCCGGAAATACGGATCAAAGGTGGTTGCCCTGGGAGCAGAGAAAGACCGTGAGTTCGCCGATCTCCAGCTTGCTCCTCTCAGGGAAGGCGGAATCAATGCCTGCGGCCGCACGAGCCTTTTCCAGGCGGCGGCCCTGATCAAACAGGCGGCCCTGGCAGCAGGCTGCGATACCTCCCTTGCTCACATTGCCTGCGCGGTGGGAACGCCGAACGTGGTCGTGGCCGGCGGCGGTCATCCGGGCCGATTTCTGCCCTACAGCCCCTTGACGTCGGTGGTTTGCCGGCCCCTGGACTGTTTTGACTGCCGGTGGAAGTGCAAATATTCGCGTCCCCATTGCCTGGAAGATATTGCGCCGCGGCTCGTGGGCCAGGCTGTCGAGGACAACCTGACAGAAAAGAGCCGTGAAAGGCCCAGAATCTACTTCCCGGCACCGGACAAAGACCATGCCGGCGGCAAGCCCTGCCCGGTGGAATGCAAGGCCGTTTTGCCCGACGGTCTCGATGTGGAGCTGGTGAGACTGGAAGGCCGGCCCAAGCTGGAGCGCCAGTGTGAAAAAAGACCGGCTGTAGAGGAAAAGCGCCGGGTCGAGCCTGCGCCGGTTTCAAGGCCGGGCCGGCATGAATTGCCCCTGATATCGGTGGTAACGGCTTGCCTGAACCAGGCCGGGTTTATCGAAGATTGTATGCGCTCGGTGCTGGACCAGGATTATCCTTACATCGAGTATATTGTCATGGACGGGGCAAGCAGCGACGGTTCGGCGGAGATCATCAAGAAATACTCCCACAGGCTGGCCTACTGGCAAAGCAGACCGGACGGAGGCCAGTACGCCGCCATCATGGAAGGCTTCCGGCATGCCCGGGGACAAATAATGACCTGGCTCAACGCCGATGACGTGTTTTATCCCGGTACATTTTCAGCCGTGGCAGCGGTTTTCGTCAAGCGCCCGCAGGTCGAATGGATCACCGGTCTTCCCAATTCCCTTAACCCGGATGGGAAAGAGGTCTTTGTCCTGCCAAGCCTGCCCCTGTGGTCCCGCAGCCGCTACCTCGAAAAGAAATACTTCACGCCTTTCATCCAGCAGGAGGGCACCTTCTGGCGCCGCAGCTTGTGGGACAAGGCCGGTGGGTATTTGCGCCATGACATGGAGATGGCCGCCGACCTGGAGTTGTGGACCCGGTTTTTCCGCCACGCCCTGCTGCACAGCGTCGATTTTACCCTGGCTCTTTTTCGCCAGCATCCGGGCCAGAAGACCGACAACAACATGCACCTGTATTTCCGGGAAGCAGAGAACATCCTCAACGCGGAAATCGAGCGCCAGAACAAAGAGAGCCTGCCCCTGCCGCCGGCTCCCGTGCCCATAAGCTACGATCAGGTGCAATCCTATCTTGCAGAAACGGGTCTGCATAATCCAAGGTGTGACGCCGCTGAAAGATGTCCGCCGACAGGTTTGAAACGCACCGATGGCGATGGTGCGGCCGGGGCAGAGGTCGTGCCCGAAGGCTCCCAGTCGCCGGAGGCAAAAGACGGCGGGATCCTGGTTTCGGCCCTGGTTTCCACCTGCAACGCCGAGCGGTTCATCGAGGGCTGCCTGGAGGATCTGCTCCGTCAGACCATTGCCGGCCGCCTGGAGATCATCGTCGTCGACAGCGGCTCGCGCCAGGACGAGGCCCGGATAGTGAAGCGTTACCAGCAACACCATGCCGACATCCGCTATCTCAGAACCGAGCAGCGCGAAAGCGTATACCAGGCCTGGAACAGGGCCCTTGGGCTGGCCCGGGGCAGATATGTCACAAACGCCAACACCGACGACCGCCACCGGCGCGATGCCTTCGAGCAGATGGTGAAGGTGCTGGAGGACAATCAAGAGATTGCTCTTGTCTATGCCGACGTGCTGGTGACCGACAGGCCGTGTGCCGGTTTTGACGACTGCCGGCCGACCGGTTTTTTGCGCTGGTATGACTGGGACCGTCAGCTTTTGCTGGACAAGGGATGTTTTATCGGCCCCCAGCCCATGTGGCGGCGCAAGATGCACGAGTTTTTCGGCCTGTTCGACACCAGTTACAAGGTAGCCGCTGACTACGAGTTCTGGCTGCGGATATCCCAGGTGTTCGATTTCCATCACCTGGATCGTCCCATGGGAGTGTATCTTGAACGGGACGACAGTGTCGAGCATGCCAATACAGAACTCAAAAGACGGGAAGAACTGCTGATCGTTGAAAAATACAGGCAAGCCCGGGCCCGGCGCGTATTGCTGGGATGCCCGCTTTTGAAGGGATTGGCTGCCAACGAGCAACCATCCCTTGGTGAAGTTGAAGAAAAATTGTTCATGTTGAGGCAGATGGCTGAACTTGCCAACTGCTCAACGCCGTCACTGGCCGTGCTTGAAAGGCTGGCAGACCGGAAGATGGCGTCGGGCCCCCGGTGGCGGGCGGCATTGAGACAGACAGAGATTGAACTTTTGAAGGGAGGCAAGCAAATGTACTCAGAAAAAGAACTACTGGAAGGAATCGAGGCCATGACCGGCGCCGGGAAGACGGAGGCTGCCAGGTGGGCCCTGGAAAAGATGATCCAGGATTGTCCCGGCAGTGCCGTTGCCCATTTCAACCTGGCGGTGCTGGCATTCGACGCCAAGGACATGGAACAGGCCCGGGAGAGCTTTGAAACGGCGGCATCCCTGGCAGCGGACAATTTTGTCATCCAGAAGCAGCTGGCCGATTTTTACTACGTGGGCGCCGGCGATCCTGAAAAAGCCCTGGAACAGTATGGGATTGCCGTCAGGCTGAAACCCGACGACCGGGAAACCCTGATTACCATGGCTCACCTGAACGTGTCCCTGGAGCGTTTCGACCAGGCCCGGCAGTACTACCTCAAGGCCCTGGAACTGGAGCCGGACAACCACGAGCTGCGCCAGATCCTGGCCAAGCTCGAAGGCAGGTCACGGGCCGGTAACAGGGCCGCTCAATGCCCTTCGTCAGCTCAGGGTCCGGAACAGCTCTACAAGCAGGCCCGGGAGAAGATCGGGGCCGGAAGAAGGGACGAGGCTTTTGCGATCCTTGAGAGAATCACCAGGGAATATCCGGAATTTGCACCGGCCCACAATGATCTGGGGGTGTTGTCCTATGAGGCGGGAGACAAGGAGGCCGCCCGTGATTATTACCGGAAAGCTGTCGAGCTGGCGCCTGAAAGCCCCATTTTCCACAAGAACCTGGCCGATTTCTACCTGCTGGAAGACGGGCAGGTGAAAGAGGCCATGGAGCATTATCTGCGGGCCATGACACTGGATCCGACAGACATCGAAACCCTGATGGCAACCGGCAACGTCTGCCTGATGATGAACAAGGCCGAGGATGCGTGTACGTTCTTCGAGCGGGTTCTCGAAATGGAGCCCTGGCACGAGGAGGCCCGCCGCCTGCTGGACCGGTGCGCCCGGCAGCCGGAGCGAGAACAAATCGGGCAGCCGGCCCGGGACGTTCACAACAGCGGGGAAGAACAGGTAACCGAAGAGCCGCAGCTGAATGCGGCCATAGCTTCCCTGGAGCAAAAGCTGAGCCGTTTTCCCGACGATGCCACGGCCCACAACGACCTTGGTGTTTTATACTATGAAGCCGGCCGCAAGGAACAGGCCCTGGAACACTACCAGAAAGCAGTCCGGCTCGCACCTCACCAGGCGACTTTCAGGAAGAATCTTGCCGATTACTACTTCATGGAGCTGAATCAGCCCCGGAAGGCGATGGAGATCTACACCGATCTGCTGAAAAACGATCCGCGTGACGCAGAAACCCTGGCGGCCCTTGGCCAGATGTGCCGCATGATGGGCAAATACGACGACGCGCGCCAGTTTCTGGGGCGGGCGCTCGAGCTGGAGCCCGGCAATCAGAATCTGCTCCGGGCGGTAAATCAGCTTGAGGACCAGGTGGCGGCCATGGCCGGACAGGGATCCGGAATAAGGCTGGCAGCCTCGTGACCGCTAAAAGGCCAAACCGGCCGAAGGAAAAGACGATGGACTCGGGATTCGATCGATACGCCCGGCGGCTGCTGGCTGATGAAGGCGGCCCGGAACTGGTAGGGGAGTTTCTCGACCTGGCAGTCAGGAAAAACCGGGCTACAGAGGGTGAAGCCGTCCTGGCAAAGCTGGCTGCGCGCCTGCCCGGCGACGACCGCATCCTGGGCGCCCGGGTGGCCCTGCTGCTGCAGGCGGGTCTGCCGGACAGGGCGATGGCCTTGATCCGCCGGCGCCTTGCGCGGGCAAGGGCCGACGATGACTTCCTGCAGGGGGCTTTGGCCGTCCGTGACATGATTTCCGGCAGGCAGAGGCAGCCGGCTTCAGATCCGGCCGACCGGATCTGCCTTTGCATGATAGTAAAAAACGAAGCCCTCAACCTGGCCCGCTGCCTGAACAACGTGCTGGAAATGGTCGATGAAATAGTCGTTGTGGACACAGGCTCCGAGGATGAAACCCCCGCTATCGCCAGGATTTTCGGGGCCCGGGTGTTGCGGTTTAAATGGTGTGACGATTTTTCGGCAGCCCGCAATTACGGACTGGCCGCGGCTGCCTCTGCCTGGATACTTGTCCTGGATGCCGATGAACTGATTGCCTCCCGGGACCTGTCGGTGCTGCGCAGGCTGGTGGAGCAGGCCCGGGGACGCAACCCGGCCTACAGCCTGATGACCCGCAACTATACGCCCCTGGCCAACGTGGTGGGGTGGCGGGCCAACGACGGCCGTTATCCCGGCCTGGAGGCCGGCTGCGGATGGTTTCCCAGCTGGAAGGTGCGTCTTTTCAGGAAAGCGCCCGGAATCGAGTTCAGGTTTCCGGTCCACGAAAGGGTCGATCCGTCCCTGAAGGAAGCCGGAGTGACCATCGAGAAGACCGAGGTGGTGATCCATCATTACGGAAACCTGGATGCGGCCGGGTCGTCAGCCAAGGCTGAAAAATACTACCGCCTGGCACTGGCCAAGCTGGAGACCCTCCGCCGGGACCCGGCGGCCCTGAGGGAGCTTGCCGTCCAGGCCGGGCAGCTCGAAAAATGGGACCAGGCCGTAGAGCTCTGGAATGCTTTTTTGAAGCTGCGCCCCGACTGGGCCGAAGCCTGGGTCAACCTTGCCGGCGCCCATTGGCAACTGGGCAACTATCGGCAGACTGCGGATCTGGCCGGAAGGGCCCTGGCTCTGGACAATGACTGCAAAGAGGCTTTTTTCAACCAGGCACTGGGGCTCTTGATGCAGGCCAAGCCGGCCAAGGCCCTGGCGATCCTCGAACCTCTGGCAAAGAGACATCCCGGGTACCTGGCAGCCGAGTTTCAGCTGGCCGTTTGCCTGGCCGCCGCCGGAAGAAAAGAAGCCGCCCGCACGGCGGCCGAAGAGCTTGCCGGCCGGATCGGCAAAGACGTCTGGAATGCCGCCATAGGTGATCTGGCCGGACGGATGCGGGCAGCAGGCCTGGAAAAGATGGCCCGGGCGGTTATGGAACTTGAGTTTACAAAAGAAGCAAGGGGACTTTCATGCCATGCAGACCGGACTGGACAGTTTTCTGGAATGCCGGCCTGACCAGGGAAAGCTGGTAAGGCTCAAGGGGGTCAGCGCCCCTGATACCGGCCCGCCCTGGGTGGCGGTGCTCAGACAGGCGTGCCTGATAGGTCCGCTTACGGTCTATGCCGCACCAGGCTCCCGTCTGCATGCCCTGAACCTGGAAGACGGCACGGTTATCGCCGATTTTGCCAGCGGTCCCAAATTCGCCCCGGCCTGGGACAGTTTCAGGCAGGAGGCCGTCAGTGTGCGCAGGGGCAGCTACCTGGCCCTGCACAACTACCGTTCTTACAACTTCTGGCACTGGACCATGGAGAGCCTGATCAAGCTGATGGAGGCCGAAATGGCCGGGTTCACGGGCAAGCTCATCGTACCGGCCAGTCTTCCCCAAAACCGTTTCGTGGCCGAGTCCCTGGACCTGCTGGGAATCGCTCCAGAAAGGATTTTGCCCTATGACGGAAAGGCCTGGTGGGTGGAAGAACTTTTCGTTCCGCGGCCCATAGACGGATATTCCCGCCTGAGGTGGTACCCGGGCCTGTTTTTCAGGCTGCGCCGCAGGCTGCTGGCAGGAGCCGATGTGAGCGGTCCGCCCCTGAGGCTTTATATATCACGGAGCCGGGCCGACGAAGGCCGCCGGATAATCAACGAGGACGAACTGGTGGGGATGCTGGAGAATTTCGGTTTTCAGACGGTGATCATGGAAAACCTTCCTCTTCATGGCCAGATAAGCCTGGCGGCAAGGGCCGGCTGCCTGATAGGGCCCCACGGAGCCGGTATGACCCATAGCTTTTTCATGCCCCGCGCTTCTCTCGTGCTGGAGCTGTTTCCCCAGCAATACGTCAATCCCTGCATTCTGCCCGTGGCCGACCTTCTGGGTCATCGCTATTTCATGTATCCCAGCGCAAACTTCAAAGACGATGGTAAAAACGACATCGAGGCCCTGGTCTATGCCGTGGAGCTTACCCTGCGGCGTGAGCTGTCCGGAGCGCGGCTCCGGCGGGCCGATTTTTCAGGCCGGTTTTGCCGGGCCGTTGGTTGAAGAAGATGACAGCGCAATCCTCAGGAGCCGGCACCGGCCATTGCCTTGCAGGCAATTGCATGGAAATGGCGCGGCATGCGGCCCGGCTTGAAAGACAGGGCGAATTCGAGCAGGCCCTGGGCTGGTATCGCAAGGCGCTTGAAAGTGATCCCCGGTCCGGTAAGGTATGGCTGGCAGGTGGCACCCTGCTGGCCCGCCAGGGCAGGCTCGAGGAGGCCGCGGCCTGGCTCGGGAAGGCGGCCGGCGACCCTTCCTGCAGGCCGCCCGCCCTGTACAACCTGTCCAGGGTGTACAAGGAGATGGGCCGTCTGAACCGGGCCCTCGAGACGATCCGGCTTTTTCTTGATATCAGCCCAGGCGACGGCGAAGGCTGGAACAACCTGGGAACTATCCTGATGGCCCGCGCCGATACGGAGTCCGCCTGCCGGGCTTTTGAAAAAGCGTCTGCTCTCAGACCGGAAGACCCGCTCATCCTGGCAAATTTTGCCCTGGCTCAAAAGCGCCGGGGCAGGCTCCTGAAAGCCATGGCGCTTGCCGGCCGCGCAAACCGGCTGGCCGGAGGCGGTCTATCCGCCCTTGCACTCCAGGCCCACCTGTTCCAGGAAACGTTTCACTGGCGCAGACTGGGCCGGGTGCTGACAAAGTTGCAGGAGGCAACCGGCGCGGCCCTGGCGGCCGGCCGGCGGCCGGCCGAACCGCCTTTTCTCAACTTCACCTGGTGCATGGATCCGGCCCGCAACCTGGCAGTCGCCAGGGCCTGGAGCAAATCAATAGCCCGGCGGGCCAGGCGGGCAGCCGGCGGGGTAAGTTTTCCTCACAGGCCCGGTCCCCGCAGGCGCCTGACCATCGGCTACCTTTCGGGCCAGTTCCGCAACGCGGCCACCGGGCACCTGACCCGCAGCATGTTCCGGTACCACGACCGGCGCTTTTTCAGGGTGATTTGTTACAGCCTGCGACCGGCCACCGACGACCCCTACTGCGCCAGGATAGCTGCCGATGCCGACCGGTGGGTCGAGCTGGGTAACCTGGACGATATGCAGGCGGCCAAGCGGATTTACGATGACCGGGTGGACATTTTGGTGGACATGACCGGTCACATGGAGGGCGGCCGGCTCGGAATCTGCGCCCTGCGGCCGGCTCCGGTCCAGGTTCACTACCTCGGTTATCCGGCCACAACCGGGGCCGATTTCATCGATTATCAGATAGTCGACCAAGTGGTGGCCCCGGAGGCGGAACAAAGGTTCTATTCCGAGCACCTGGCCTGGCTGCCCGGATGCTACCAGGTAAACGACGACGACCCTCCGCTTTCGGCCGCCAGTTTCAGCCGCGATCAGGTCGGGCTCCCACGGGACAGTTTCGTCTTCTGTTCCTTCAACACCGAGTACAAGCTGGACCCGGTCCTCTTTCAGGCCTGGATGGATATCCTCAGGCGGACCGACAAGGGTGTCCTCTGGCTGCTGGTGCGCAGCAGGCCGGGACGCAGGATGCTCAAGGCCATGGCTGCCCGACGGGGCCTCGACCCCCGGCGGCTGGTTTTTGCCCGCCAACTGTCCAAACCGCTTCACCTGGCCAGGTTGTCCCTGGCCGACCTGGCCCTGGACACAAGGATCGTCAACGGCCATACCACCACCGCCGACGCCCTCCATGCCGGACTGCCGGTGGTTGCCCTGAAAGGAGCCCATTTTGCCTCCCGGGTTTCGGCCAGCCTGCTGGCCGCCGCCGGGCTGAGCGAGCTTGTAACCGGCAGCCTCGAAGATTACGTCGCCCTGGCGGTCTGTCTCGCAAGGGAACCGCGGCGGCTGGACTTTTTCAGGCAAAGATTGGCCCGCAGGCAGGAGATATCCCTTTTCAACACCCGCCAGACGGTTTCCCTGCTCCAGCAGGCATACCTCAAAATGTGGCAAAGATACGCGGCCGGCAGGCCGCCTGCGTCCTTCAGGGTTTGAATTTTGCCAGGGCCTCTTTCAACATGGCGACAACCGCGGCCCAGTCGCCGGGGACAGGTTGCCTGAAAAGGCGCATGGTGGGATACCAGGGACTTTGGCCGCCATCGGTTCCCCAGCGCCAGTCGGAGAATCTGGGCAGCAGGGTCCAGACCGGCCTGGCCATGGCACCGGCAAGATGGGCTGCGGCCGTATCGATACTGATTATAAGATCCAGGCAGTGGACCACGGCCGCCGTGTCGGCAAAGTCTTTCAGCTCCGGTCCCAGGTTGGCGGCCAGTAAACGGTTTCCCGCAGCCTGGCCGGCGGCAGGGCCTTTCTGGAGGCCGATGAAGGCGATTTCGGGAAAGGCTTCCAGCAGGGGAGTCAGTTCGGCCAGATCAAGTGACCGCTGACGATAGGTTGCGTTGCCGCCCCAGACAAGGCCGACACGCAACCTGCCTTCGGGAAGCTTTTTTTGCCAGGTGCCAACCTTTTCCGCCTGCGCCCAGAGGTAGGGAACCTCGGCCGGAATGGTTTCGGCCGTCGTTCCGAACACGGCCGGCAGGCTGGCCAGGCCGATGTGGCAGTCCACACCTGTTTCGTTGGGCTTGTCAGGATCAAGGATGCAGAGACGGTCTATGGACGGCAGAGATTCCAGCAGGGAGGCCAGCGACTTGCGGGATTCGAATACGATCCGGCCGCCCTTGGCCTTGACCAGGGGCAGGTAGCGGACGAACTGGAGACAGTCCCCGATGCCCTGCTCGGTATGGACCAGTATCGTGCGTCCATTCAGGTCCGAGCCGTCCCAGCAGGGAGTTTTCAGGCGGTGGGGGTAGATCCTCTTCCAGTCCGCCACCCTGAAACGCCAGCTGTAATGCTTCCAGCCCCGGGAGAACCTGCCCTGAAGCAGACAGAGCACCGCCAGGTTGAGATGGGCCTCGGCGTATTCGGGATTTATGGTCAGAGCCATGGCGTAGTATTTTTCGGCCTCCTGGTACTGCCCGGTTTCGTAAAACGTCCATCCCAGGTTTCCCCAGGCCCGGAAATGGAGGGGATCGATGGTGGCGGCGCGCATGAAATGCTGAGCCGCTTCCCGGTGGCGGCCTTTTGCAAGGCACAGGTTGCCCAGGTTGTAATGGGCATCGGCCCGGAAAGGATCGATGGCCAGCGCCCGGCCGAAGCATTGCTGAGCTGCGGCGTGATCTCCGAGTTCCATAAGCACTACTGCGCGGTTGACCAGGGCTTCGGTAAAGCCGGGCCGGTGGCGGCAGGCGTTGGCATAGGCCAACTGGGCCTGATCCAGCCTGCCGATGGCGTGGAAGATGTATCCCAGGTTGTACCAGGCTTCGGGAAAATCCGGTTTAAGAGCCAGGGATTTTTCCAGATGTTCGATGGCCGGCAGATAATTGCCCCGATCCATCATCCGGGATGCCTGCTCAAACAGTTTTTCAGCTCTGTCATGACAGTCAGGTTGCGATCCGGCCGTCTTCCGCTGTGAATTCAGGGCCAGACGGGCAAGTCTCCGGACCATCTTTGCGATGACCGGCCGCCAGTCGCCTTCCTCTTGCTGGCGCAGACAGGTTGCGCTGGGATACCAGCTGCAGGTCTCGCCCTCGGGCTGCCAGCGCCAGTCGGGCACCCTGGGAAGAAGCACCCATACCGGCAGACCCATGGCTCCTGCCAGGTGGGCGGCGGCGGTGTCGACGCTGATCAGCAGGTCCAGGCCGGCGCAGATGGCCGCCGTGTCGTCAAAATCTTTGATCATGGCCCCCAGGGACCTTACCCGCGATCTGAGCGGCGAATTTTCCGGCAAGGCCGCCGCCGGTCCTTTCTGAAGGCTGAAAAATTCCACGTTTTCCATCCGGGCCAGAGGCTCCAGCAGCTGCGGAGAAATGTCCCGCCGCGGGTCGAGGCCGCTGCCGGACCACACCAGGCCCACCCTGAACTTGCCGCTGTCGCCCAGCCTCGCGGCCCATAGGGCCCGGCGCCGTTCATCGGCCTGCAGGTAAGGCCTGTTGTCGACGGCTAAGGGATTGTATGCACCCAGCACCAGAGGCAGACTGCCGACAGGTACCTGAAGCTGGTGGCCTGCCGCGGGTTTTTGATCGGGGTCGAATTCCACGACCCGGTCGACGGCCTCCATCCTGGAAAGAAGGCTTACCAGGGGCTTGTGGGCTTCCAGGACGAGGGTTCCGGTCATCTTTTTTGCAAGCGGCAGGTAGCGGGCAAAGAAGATCATGTCGCCGTAGCCTTGTTCGGCATGGACCAGCAATGTCCCGGCAAAAGGTTCTCCGTGCCAGCGGGGAGCCTCCAGGCGGTGGGGATAGATTGAGCTGCCGTGGCAGGCAAAGCGCCATTCATATTCCTGCCAGCCCTGACGGTAGTTGCCGGACATCAACAGGGCGGATGATAGATTGAAACGGGCCGGGGCGTAATCCGGGTCGATGTCCAGGGCCCGCCTGTAAAAAGAGATGGCGGTATCTGTCTGCCCGCAGCCGTGCAGGAGCTTGCCGAGGTTGTTGAGGGCCTGCTTGTCGGTCCCATCGAGGGTGATGGCTTTCCGGTAACAGGCCTGGGCTTCGATTATGTCCCCGCAGCCGGCAAGGGCATTTCCAAGCCCCAGCAGGAGACCGGGATCGTCTTCAAGCCCCAGGCTGGCAGCCGCACGGTACTGGGCCACGGCCTTTTCGGATTGTCCCATGGCTGCCAGACAATCGCCCAGGGAGCGCCGGAAGACGGCCTCGGCCGGCGACAGCTCGACGGCTTTCTCCAGCTCGGCCAGGGCCTCCGGCAGCCTGTTCCGTTCATAGAGGGTCAGACCGGACAGGTGCCGGAGACGGGGATCGCCGGGAAAGCGCCGGATCAGACCGGTATATATCCGGCCGGCCTCCTCCAGGCGGCCGGCATCGATCAGGGAGGCTGCTTTTGCCAGGCGGGCACCGAGTTCAGCCAGCGGATCGGCAGTTTTTTTCATGCCGTAAGCCTCCTGCGACGAAGCATGACTTCCAGTTGGTCCCGGATCAGGGCCAGGGGATGATCCCATTGTCCGGGCCGGAGCTGGCGGAAAAGGCGCATGCCCGGGTACCAGGGGCTGTCGATCCGCTGAAGCAACCAGCGCCAGTCGGGCAGATAAGGAAGCAGGACCCAGACCGGACGGGCCAGGGCCCCTGCCAGATGGGCAGTCGCCGTGTCCACCGTGATGATCAGGTCGAGCCGGCAAATGGCTGCCGCAGTGTCGTCGAAATCCCTGAGCAACGGCCCCAGATCGGTAAGGTCGTACCCGACAATGTCCGGCGGGGCCGACTCTCCGGCCGGAAATTTCTGCAGACTGTGGAATGATATGTCCTTCAGGGCGAGCAGGGGCGCCAGTTGTTCCGGGTCCAGGTTGCGGCGGCTGTTGTGGCGATGAAACACTCCGCCTTGCCAGACGAGCCCGACTTTGAATTTTCCGCAATTCAGACGCCCGCTCCAGCGGGCCGTGGCTTCAGGGGTGGGCCGCAGGTAGGGGGTATGGCCGGGTATGGTCTCCAGGCGGGTGTTGAAAACGCCGGGCAGGTCCATCAGCGGCACATGGTAGTCCACAGCGAGCCGGCAGGGCTTTTCCGGATCGAGGGCCAGGACCTGGTCGACGGCTTCCATGGCGGCGACAAGACGCACCAGGGGGGGATGGACTTCGGCTATCACCCGGGCTCCCATCTGTTTGAGCCGGGGCAGGTAGCGGATAAACTGGACGGTGTCGCCATAGCCCTGTTCGCAATGGGCCAGGATGGTCCGACCCTTGAGGGACTGGCCTTGCCAGCGCGGGCTTTTCAGGCGGTGGGGATAGATGTGGGTTCTGCATTCAGGAAGCCGGAAACGCCACCGGAAATGACGCCAGCCCGGCGGAAAGTCGCCTTCCAGCAGGCAGGTCTCTGCCAGGGCGGTATGGGCGCCGGCATGCCGGGGATCAATTTCCAGGGCCTTTTCAAGGTATTCACGGGCTTTTTTCAGCCGCAGCCACTGCCGGCAAAGCTCTGCCTGCCGGATGTAGTCGTCGGCCGTGGGGCCTGCCAGCTCGATGGCTTTTGCATGGCAGTCGATGGCCGTGTCCGGCTCGCCGCAGTCCAGCCAGACATTGCCCAGGTTCTGATAGGCTCGGGCGAAATCCGGCTTCAGGGAAACTGCCCGCCGGAGTGCTTCCCGGGCCTTGAGCAGGTTGCCCAGCCTCTGGTAGGCAACTGCCAGGTCGTTCCAGGCCAGGTGATTGCCGGGCCGGGTCTCGACGGCCAGGCGCAGGGCCCTGGCTGCTTCCCGGTCATGGCCCCGGCGGAGGCAGATTCTTCCCAGGTTGTAGGCCGCCTCGCCAAAGCCGGGATCGATCTTGAGGGCCTGAACGAAAGCCTCTCTGGATTCTTGCATTCGTCCCGCAGCCTCCAGGGCGCAGCCAAGATTGTTGGCTGCCCGGGCCAGGTCCGGCTGCAGATCGAGGGCTCGGCGGAACCAGCGGGCCGCTTGAGACGGTTTTTGCTCCTGGAGCAGGAGCAGGCCGAGATTGTAACAGGCCGCCGGTGCGGAAACCGGATCTGAGACGGCCAGGCGGCGGTAGATGGCCGCGGCCCGGTCGGGGAAGCCTTTTTGGGCCAGCTCCACCGCCCGGGCGAACCGGAGGTCTTCTTCACCCCGTGATTCGGTGCGCCCGGAAGACTCCGCAGGGGCAGGGGAAGTCATGTTTTTGATGAACTCTTTCAGTCGAGCTGTCACCTGACGGACAACCGGGTGCCAGTCCAGGCACTTGTGCTGCCGGAAAAGACGCATCCCGGGATACCAGGGGCTGTCGGTGCGCTCCAGGAACCATCTCCAGTCGCAGGTGCGGGGCAGCATGACCCATACCGGTTTGCCCATGGCTCCGGCCAGATGGGCAACGGCGGTGTCGATGGTGATCACCAGGTCGAGGTTGTCGATGATGGCGGCAGTCTGATCGAAATCCGTAAGATGTTGATCCAGCATCACCAGCCAGTCATGTTTACGGTCAGAGTCTGACGGTTTTTTCTGCAGCCCGAAGAAGACCGCCGGCAGTTGGCTGCAAAGGTTCCCAAGCGGGGCCAGGTTGTCCAGGCCAACTGAGCGCGAAGGGTCGATACCGGTCGTGTTCTGCCAGAAGAGGCCGATTTTGACAGGCTTCTCGCCAGGCTTTTTACGGCCGGCAAGTAAGGCGAGACGCTTTTCCCAGAAGGCTGATTTTTCGGGGCCGGCCGCAATGTAGGGCACGGGGACGGGGATATTGCTCATGGTGGTGCCAAGCAATAACGGCAGACTGGCAAGGGGCGAACACCAGTGGCAGGTGATTTCAGGCGGCCGGTCGCTGTCCCGGTCCAGCACGTGCAGAAGGTAATCCTGGCGGGAGAAAAGTTCCAGCACCTGCCTGCGGGTTTCGAAAACCACCCCGGCGCCCCTGGAGGCGAGCAGTCGCAGGTAGCGGGCAAACAGGAAAATGTCTCCGAATCCCTGCTCGTCGTAAACCAGAATGTTGCGGCCATCGAGAGGCTGGCCTTTCCAGAGGGCAAGACCGTGTCTTTCGGGATAGTCCTTGCCGGAAGGCAGAAATTTCAGCCGCCACTGATAGTGGATCCATCCTTCTTGCATGCGGCCCAGGGCCAGAAGGACCATGGCCAGGTTGCAGTGGACTTCGGCCAGTTGCGGCTTGCGCTCCAGGGCCTGCCTGTAGAAGTATTCGGCCCGGTCGAGGATGCCCGTGTCTTTGTACGCATTTCCCAGATTTGCCAGGATCGCCGGTGAGTCCGGCTCAAGCTCCAGTGCTCTGTGGAGGCATTTGGCGGCAGCCCGGGGCTTTGACAGGCGGCGCAGGATGTTTCCCAGGGCTACCCAACCGGCCGGATGACCGGGGTCCGCTTTGACGGCCCGGCAAAACCAGTCTCTGGCGGACTTCAGATCTCCCTGCCGGCGGGCGGAGCGTCCGCGGAGGCTGAAAAATGTTCGGATGTCGGTTGCCCGTTGCGCCGTGAGCATTGCCATCGGGTTAAACCCCTGAAACCTTTGCCGGACCGGATGCGTTCAGGCCCGGCTTTTTTTCGCAAGCGAGCCGGGATCGGCTCAGACAGAAAGCCGTGCAATCTTTGTGCCTTGACGGCTCTGGCTGAATACCGCCGGCAGGCTTGAGCCCGGAGTCCGGCGGACAATCCGAAAGCGTCAATTCTTTGTCGGTGGCAGGGACTGACGATATCACCGTCTCCGGCCGCCGAAGCCTTGCCGGCCGCAGCCCTGGCGTAAAATCACCCTGGCCGGAGCTTCTGGCGCGGCCCTTGCTAACCAGTTTCTGGCAGGGACGCGTCCTGAAGCCCGGTTGCTTCAGGTCCTGTTTTGCCGGACAATCTCAACCCGGAGGGTAACCAGCATGAGGCGCAGTTTCGTCATTCCGGTAATCGATTTTTCACCCCACAGCCCGTACGGCATCGAAACCCTGCTGGCCGACCTGGAGTCCATGCCCGGGGAGGTGATCTGCATCTTCAATTCAGGGGAAGTGTTTCAGAGGCTGGCCGGCCATCCGAGGATCGACAAGTTCTGTTACAACAAGCTCAACGCCGGGGTAAGCCGCTCCTGGAACATCGGAATCAACCTAAGCGAAGGTGACGCGGTCTATATTCTCAACTCCGACCTGCACCTGGGGCCGTCGGCAGCCGATCAGCTGGAACATTACCTGTTCAGCCTGCCCAAGGCGGTGATAGTGGGTCCCCAGGGGTCACACCTGGATTTTAAAAAACTCGAAGTGCGACGCTACTTTTCCAGGGGAACCTTCAGCGAGCCGGTGAAAACCCATGATGTCTCCGGGTTTTTCTTCTGCCTTCACCGCAGGCGCTTCCTGGATAACAAGCTCTGTTTCGATGTGCGCTACAGCCCCTGTTTCATGGAGGAATGGGACATGGCCCTCCAGGTGCTGGCCGCCGGTCTTGCCTGTTACGCGGTTCCGGTAACCGATTTCGAACATCACTGGGGGATTTCCGGCAGCAAAGAGAATTCGCCTGTCAACTATTTTGGCCGCACCGTTTACCGCAACGATATTCTGGCCGCCAACCGCGAGAAATTTCTGGCCAAATGGTTCGGCCGGCAGCAAAGAAAGCCCGGCGGCGTCTTTGACCGCAAGGAGGACAGATGCGCATCCTGTTTCTGATCCATGAGTATCCAAACTACGTGCCCGACCTTTTGCTGCACGGCCTGCGCAAGATTTTGGGGCCTGAAGCGGTGGAATACCCGCGCAAGGACTGCCTTTACCGGGGGGTTATCGGCCTGGGTGTGTGCCCGCCGGACCAGCTTTGCCCGGGCTGGTTCCCTGACGACGGCGAAGCTGTCGACCGTTCCGATATCGAGGCCAAGGTCAGGACCGGATACTTCGACCTGGTCATTGCCGACCAGCGCCTTGCACCCTGGCAGGACCGGCTTCTGGCAGACTGCGGTGCGGCCCTGGTGATCGTCGACGGCGAGGACCGGCCGGCCCCTGTTCCCGCCGGCGACTGGATCATCTGCCGCCGGGAGACAGATGGAAGCGACTTCAGCATACCCCTTCCCATGGCCCTGCCCGAGGAGGTCTTCAATATCATCGCCGGCTTCGATTCCGAACCCAAGCAATACAGCCTCGGCTTTCTGGGAAGCACCCACGACGGGCAAAGGCGGCAGATCGTTGAAAAACTTGCCCGCTGGTACCCTGACAGCCTCCTGGCGGCCACAGGCGTTCCCAGCCCGGAAGAGCCCAGACCGGAAGGCAGGCTGGCACGGGCGGACTACTACCGGATGCTGCAGCGCTGCAAGATGGTGCTCAGCCTTCCGGGGGCCGGATACGACACCTTTCGCTTCTGGGAAAATACCGCCTGTAACGCCCTGCACCTGGTGCAGCAGATGCCGCTTTTTATTCCCGACGATTTTGTATCCGGACGCCACGTGCTGCGCTTCGAGCAGCCGGAAAAACTGCGCCCTCACCTGGACGGGCTGCTGGCAGACCGGGAAGGTTGCCGGCAAATGATAAGCGAGCAGCGCTATCATCTTTACCGCCATCACCTGACTTCGGCCCGGGCCGCCTATTTCCTGGACAGGGTCAACCGGGCCCTGGGCAGACGGGTATTTCAGCCGGCCGGCGGACCGGTCCGGATACTGTCGGGGGGGCAGGCTGCCGCCGATCCGGCGGCCGGTGCCGGTGAGACCCCGGCAGCCAAAGACGAAGAATGCCTCTACCTGGGGCTTGTGCGGGGTGACAATTACGGTTGGGGTGTTTGCAGCGCAAAGCTGATCGAGGAACTGGGCCGTTTGCGCAAGGTCCATGTGTTGTCCGAAGAAGACGGATCGGCATCGGACCCAGATCTTGACGGCGACCTTTTCCAGGCCCTGAAAAGCGTCGATTTTTTTCCCATGTTTTCCAAGGCAAGGGGAAGGCGCAATTTCGGGTACACCTTTTTCGAAAACGAGCTGACTGCCAATTCAATGCGTAACGCGCCGGCCTACGACCTTATCCTGGCCGGATCCACCTGGTGCCGGGACAGGCTGCTGGAAAAAGGAATAACCAACTGCGACGTTCTGCTCCAGGGCATCGATCCGGAAATCTTCTATCCTTCGGACGAACCGGCCAACAGGGATAGGTTTGTCATCTTTTCCGGCGGCAAGTTCGAACTGCGCAAGGGACAGGACCTGGTGCTGAAGGCCGTCAAGGTGCTGATGGACAAATATCCCGACGTCTTTCTGGTCACGTGCTGGTACAATCTCTGGCCTGAATCCCTGAAACTGATGGAATACTCCAAACATATAAATTTCAGGTACAGATCCGGCCTTTCCTGGCAAGAGCTGATGAACACCACCTGCGTGGAAAACGGGCTGGATCCGGCCCGGGTGACTGTTCATGAACTTGTGCCCCATGACCGGTTGCGGCGCCTTTATCTCGACACCACCCTGGGCCTTTTCCCCAACCGCTGTGAAGGCGGAACCAACCTGGTCCTGATGGAATACATGGCCTGCGGCCGGCCGGTGATAGCATCTTTTACCAGCGGCCACAGGGACGTTGTCAATCAGGGCAACGCCCTGCTGCTGACCGAGCTTCAGGACTTTCTGGTGCGGATGGCAGACGGGAATCTGGTGGCCCGCTGGCAGGAAGCCGATTTTCACCAGCTGGTGGAGCACCTGGAGTACGCCTATCATAACCGGGACCAACTGGAAACCCTCGGCCGCCGGGCAGCCGGAGACATGGCCCGCCTGACCTGGGGGGCGAGCGCCCGCCGGCTTCTGGATATCCTTGCCGGATAATCCCTCACTGGCCGCAGGCCGGCCGGTCCGACCTAGAATTTCCTCCTCAGGTCCGCAAGCACCTGTTCGATTACAGAATGCCAGTCCCTGAGCCGCGGCTGACGGTAGAGCCTCATGGAAGGATACCAGGGGCTGTCGCTGCGCTCCAGCATCCAGCGCCAGTCGGGCACGAAAGGCAGCAACACCCACACCGGCCGGCCCAGGGCCCCGGCCAGGTGGGCCACGGCCGTATCGACGGTTACCACCAGGTCGCAGAGGGAGATGACCGCGGCCGTATCGGTGAAATCTTCAAGCTCCGGACCCAGGTTGGCGATACGGCGGTCCGGGGAAATTTCAACGGCCTGGGCGGCGGCAGGACCTTTCTGGAGGCCGATGAAATCAAGGTCGAGCTGCAACCAGGGCCAAAGCATTTCAAGGGACAGGGAACGGTTGCGGTCGTTGGTATGCCGGGGCCGTCCGGCCCAGACCAGGGCCACCCTTGGCCGGCCGCTGTCTCCGAGGCGCTGTCGCCATTGTCCGATTTTGGCCGGGGAGGCCTTCAGATAAGGAGTCCGGGCCGGAATCGAGTCGAGGCCGGTTCCAAAGACAAGGGGCAGGCTCATCAGGGCAATGGCGGCCCGGGCGGCAACCGCCGGATGCCGGCTGCCGCCGGGGCGCAGAACGATCCGGTCGATTCCCGGCAGATTTTCCAGAAGGGCTGCAAGCTCCGGGCGCGTTTCCAGAACCAGCTTGCGACAACGCCTGCGGGCAAGCTCCAGGTAACGCGCGAACTGGATGGTATCGCCCAGGCCCTGTTCGTCGTGGACGAAAAGGGTGCCATCGATATTCGTGCCGTCCCAAACCGGAAGGTCCAGGCGAAAGGGGTAGATGGTCTTCCAGCGGTCGATCTTGAAACGCCATTGAAAATCACGCCAGCCGCGCCGGAAATCGCCTTTTAGCAGGCGGACGAAGGCCCGGTTCCAGCGGGCCGCGGCCAGATCGGGGGCAAGATCGATCGCCTTGTCGAAGCACTCCAGTGCCCGTGAGTAACAGCCCCGGTTTTTGTACGTCAGGGCCAGATTGTTCCAGGCCTCGGCATAAGCAGGGGAAATTTCCAGGGCCCGTTTCAGGCAGGCCTCCGCCTGGCCGAACCGTTCAGCCAGACGCAGGGCGCTGCCCAGATTGTAATGGGCCTGGGCAAGACCGGGGCATGCCTCGACAACCTTCTCGTAACACTTGATGGCATTAGGTATATCTTCCTGAATCAACAAGATATTGCCAAGGTTATTATATGCCTGCCAGCACTGACGGTCCAGGGCAATGACCTTTTCGTAGGCCCTTCGGGCGGCGGCGTGCTTTTTCAGCCTGGTAAGGATGTCGGCCAGCCTCAGCCAGGCCTTCGGGTCCTCAGGGTCGATGCGGACAGCATTTTCCAGGGCCGCGGCGGCGTTTACCGGATCCCCCGCCTGTTCCAGGAGCAGTCCCAGGTTGAAATGGGCCGCCCGGTAGCCGGGCTTGAGCTCGATGGCCTTCCTGTAAGCCGCCGCAGCCTGGCCGTCGTCTCCCGAGGCTTCCAGGGCCGCGGCCAGATTGAACCATACATCGGGCCGGTCAGGATCGTTTTTCAGCAGCCGGCGATAGGTTTCCACGGCCCGCCGGTACTTTCCCAGCTTGTGAAAGGCGACCGCCAGGTTGAACAGGGCCGTATCGTTCCGGGGAAAGCGGGACAGGCAGCGCTGGTAGAGGGGGATGGCCTCGGCGTCCCTGCCGCGCTGCTGCAGGTCCATGGCCTTTTGCAGCAATACTGAAGGATCGTCCGTTCCGGCCGGGACGGAACCGGTGATGGCGGAAGGGCTGCTTTCAGGCCGGCCGCCTCCCGGGGCCTTGCGGGCGGCCCGGTGCAGAAAATTTTCCAATTCGCGGACAAAAAGGCGATCTTCGCAGAGACGGTGGTGGTTGGCGGCTGTTTTTTGGCGGACCCGTTCAAGGAAATCCCTGTCGGATGCAAGGCGGACAGCTATCCGGCAATACTGTTGCTTGTCCCGGGCAATGGTTTCGCCGATGCCCATCATTTTCAGGAAGGCGTATGCGTGCCGGCCGCGCATGAACCTTCCGGGCAGGGTGACCACCGGCAGGCCGCAGGCAAGCGCCTCCAGGGTGGTCTTGCCCCCGGACCATTCCAGGCTGTCCAGCAGGACATCGGCCGAAAGGTTGAGCCGCAGGAAATCGGCGTGCTCCATCCGGGCAACGAACAGGCAGTATTTTTCCATTTCCAGGCCGAAACTCCGGAAGGCCCTTCGCAGGCGTTTCCTGAAGACGGCGCCGGCCTGCTTGACCGGGGCCTCGATGAATACGAAAAGGCTGCCGGGCACCCTGCGGGCGATGCGGGGATAGATATCGTCGTGGCGGGGCAGGTATTTGAAAACGGACTGGGTGGAAAGAAAGACGAAAGCGTCTTTTCGGATGCCGAAACGCCGGCGGTCCGGGGCAAGGCCCCCGAGCTGCGGAGCGCTCCAGGCCAGGGCCAGGTTGGGCAGGCGGATCAGTTGCTCGGTATAGTGCTGCTGAGCATCGGCAGGCTCCATCAGGTCGCTTGACAGATAATAGTCGATGGTTGGAAGCCCGGTGGTGACCGGGTGGCCCCAGCCCTTGCACTGAACCGGTGCCAGGCGCATTGCCGCCACCAGGGTGGTGACCGGATTCATGCCGATGTCGGTGTGCACCAGAACATGCAGATCGTCTTGCAGGATGGCGGCCGCGGCCTTGGGGCATCCCTCGGGCAGATGCCTGAAGCTGTGGGCCAGGGCGGCCGTGGCAACCGTCTGGCGGTCGGTTTTGCGGCCAAGGTGATAGAGAAATACCCGGAAACGGTCTTTGTCCAGGTGTTTGAGCCATCCATGGAGGAATATGCCGACCGTATGGGAATAAAGGCACGAGGATACAAATCCTATCCGGATTCTTTTGCCGGGCCGCAGCTGCGGTGTGCGGGGACGGCAAAATCGGGGGAAATTGGCTGACATGATTCTGGATACCAGATTGCCCCATATGGAAAGCAGGGCGCGGTCATTGCGGCCCTGGTACTGGAGAAAGAAATTGCTGGTGACTTTCAGGCCGGCAAGGGCCTGCTGCCTTCCGTTGGGAGTGTCGAGCCGCACCGCAGCGGCCAGCGCCTCCAGGTTGGAGGCAAAACGGTTCCGGCCGGACTCGATCTGTTGTTCGTTTTCGTAGATCATGGGCAGGGAAAGGTCGTGCAGCCACTTGGCGGGAGCGTAATCAGGGTCTGCCGCCAGAGCCCGGCGGTAGAGTTCCAGCCCCTGCCGGTAGGCGCCTTTTTTCTGCGCCACGATACCGAGGTTATAAAAGACTACCGGACTGCCCGGATTGATTGACAGGGCCTGTCGGAGGCAGACTTCGGCCTGGTCGAGTTTTTCGGCGTCGCGGAAAAGCACTCCCAGGTTGTTCCACAGCTTCCAGTCGTTCATGCCCCGGGGCAGCGCCCTGCGGAAGATTTCCAGGGCCCCGGAGTAGTCGCCGAGCTGCTGATGGCAGCGGAACAGGTTGTAAAGGGAACGGTAATCGTCGGGATCGAGCTCGATGGCCTTGCGGTATGCAACCACGGCCTGTCGAATGTCGTCCAGATCTTCAAGGGCGCTGCCGCAATTGTGCCAGGCAACGGCGAGTCCCGGGTCCATAGCTGTGGCCTGACGATAAAGATCGACCGCTTTTTCGAGGTCATTTTGCTGGTGATATCCTACGGCCCGGTTGTAGGCCGCAATGGCCGCATTTTCCGCCCCAGTGGTGACCGGCATGACAGTTTTTCTCCCTGATGGGCTCTTAAAACCCGGATTGAGCGTTTCAATGCTCAAAACGGGCTGAAAGATGTGCGTCTCACAGGATCAGCGATGCAATCAGGATGCCAGGGGCCGCTTTTGCGGCAAGCGCACACAAATTCCTGTCGGGCCGACGGGCGTCTGTCGGGCCGGCTTGGCGTCCGGCCGGTTTCAGTCAGGCCCTGTTCGGCGTTTCAGACGACGGAATTATGACACCGCCCGCGGGCGCCGTGTACCGGAAAAGGCTGCGCAGGATCCGGTTTCAGCTGGGGGAGCCACGCAAGCCGGCGGCAATGTTCTGGTTTATTCTGATGATGATGTCCAGTTTTTCAGGGGAGGGAAAGGCCATGGTGTCGAAAATGCGACGGTCGATGAAACGGCTCAGCTGGAGCAGGCCGAGACGGATCTGTTTGGGCAGGGGATGATCCTTGCGGCACAATTCCACCTGAAATATGCTCCATACGCGCTGGTTGTAACGCAGGGCGGAGTCGAGCATCTCCCTGCGCGCGGGAGAATCCCAGTTCTGCTGGACCTCCATCAGTTTCAAGGCGCCCTGGGTCAGGACCCGGGCTTCGGTCTCGCGCCCGGAACTTGTGTTCCTATCCACATTTTCGTAAGCTTTGACTGCGTTGCTTAGCACTTTCTATGGCCTCCCGTTCGTATGCGATCAGTTTTCGGGCTGTTTTCAGAGCCTTGTAATAATCCCGATGAACGATGTGCTCGCTGATGGCATCTATTATGCCGATGGCGGAAGGCGCGGCCCGGAGAAAGTCGCGCACCAGTCGCCAATAGAGATTATGGTGGGTGACGAGATTCTGCTCGTCGATATACATCAGCTGGACGACAAAGTAGATCCGGCGGGCAGGGGTGTCGGCCTCCTTTTCCCGCATTATGTTCTTTTCACGCAGGATCGGGACTTCGTTTTCCACTATCAGTTCGCAGCGGCCTCCGGCATTGGTGACAACCGCGCCACCAAGGATCATTCTTTCACCGGGTCTGAGTGTCAGTTTCAATGCCATGGCCCAAGTGTCTCCCCGTGTTAGCAGAACGGTTTCTTCCCTGCATGTTCCGTGCCCGGAGATTTCTAAATTCCGGACGCTATGGCCGCGGCCTTTTCCGACAGGACCCTGCGGCTTTCGGCAACCTTGCCGCGGGCGTTTTTGACAGCTTCCAGAGACTGTTCCAGACGGCCATCCGGGATCTGTCGCGGAAGCGGATCGATACCAAGCCAGCGGGCAGGATCGCGGCAATCTTCTGCCTTAAGGACATGATCCTGCCGGCGGCCTTCAGGGATCGGGCCGGTCTCGATCACGTCTTTTTCCGGAGGTATCTCAAGCTTTTTCACCAGGCGCCACAATGCGTTGAATTGTTTCACAAGATCCAGCTGCTGGCGGCTTTCCGGAGGAAAAGGAGGATACTGTTTTACGAAGCCTTCAACCAGGGACTGCATCTTTCCCAGATAATCATCGATGGCTTCCAGTGCCTGGTCGGACTTGCGGATTGACTGTGCAAGCTCCTGGAACCTGGTTTTGTCCTTTTCCAGGCGGGCAAAATCACCACCTTCCACCACAACCTTTATTTCCCGGGGGTTCGGCGCCTGCTTGCCGGCCTGGCGGGACGAAATTTCCGGCCGCTGCCCCTGTTTGTGTCCCAAAGGCTCACGGTTGACCATTGGCGAGTGGTCGACGCCGGTTATTGCCTTGAGGTGGGGTGGAATCTTTTCCATTTCCATCGCGGATCGCCTTGTTCATGGAATCGGTGGCAGGAGCCTGACGCCCCTGCCACCGCGTTATTGCTCATGATCCGTGCGTCTGGCCGTCAAACTGCTAGAACAGCCGGAGCACTGACTGGGCTGCCTGGGAAGCCAGGCTCAGGGAAGTTGTACCCAGGGCCTGACGTGTCTGCAGCATCAGCATGTTGGCGCCTTCTTCGTTCATGTCGGCGTTGGTCAGGTTGGCGGCACCGTCTTCCAGGGTGTTGATCATGCCGGCCGTGAAATCCTGACGAATGTTGATGGTGCTCAAGTGGGTCGACAGCTTCTGGGCCTCGGTGCGCAGGGCCGACCGGGCGTTGTCCAGCTTGGTGATGGCCGAGTTGATTTCGGCCTTGTCAGCGGTTCCGCCGTCGCTTACCCAGGCATTGGTGCCGTGGGTGGAAAGGCTGAGGGTGGCGCCCAGGGCCGATGCGTCGAATCCGGTGATGGTCAGGGACGAATCGCCGGTCTCGTCGAACTTGATTTCATGGGTTACCGAAGTTCCATCCAGCAGGTTGACGCCCTTGTATCCGGAGTCGGCAGCCAGGAAATCGATCTGACACAACACTTCTTTGTACTGGTTGTAAAGAGTGTTGATTTCCGAAGTGGTGGAGCCTGAAAGAGCCGAGCTTGCCAGGGACTTGGCCGAGGCGATCAGGGCGGTGATGGCTTCGACGCCCTCGTTGGCAGCCGTAACCAGTTGAATGGATTCAGCCATTTCGTCTTTACGTGAAGCCAGGTCCTCTGCCCTCTGGCGATGGCCCAGAGCCGTGAAATAGTTTACCGGGTCGTCGATCGCGTTACGGACCCTCAGGCCGGTGGCCAGGCGGTTCTGGGTCAGCTCCATCATCTTCTGGGTGTTCTGCAAGCTGAAAAGATTTTTCCGCATGCCGGATGTCAGGGTGATTTTGTCGAGTGCCATGATGTTTTCTCCTTTTCTAGGTTTTCCCGGGCCTTCTTGCCCTTGGATTTCTGGTTGTCCTTTTCAACCGTTTCAAGCGGCGCGCATATGTTTTCTGCCTGCCTCCTTTCCCTTCGTATTTGCGCCTTCACCACCTGTTATCGGAATCAGACAGGTAAACTTTAGTCCAATTTCTTGTCAAAATCGGATGGAAAAGGAAAACCGGCTTCAAAAAAGAGCCGGTTTTCACACGACATATCAATAGGATAGAAATTGTTTGCAAAATGCAAAGACCGTGTTGCGATTTGCAAACAGAAAGCGGAAGAAATTACATACCGAAATCATTTGAATTTTCACGGATTTGGTTTGCAGGTCAGATGACAAGGTTCTGCCATTTTGAGAGTAACTTTCTTTAAAATAAAGAAAAAATATTTTTTGCCCGGAATATCGGTCAGTGGGCGTATCGGCGGATTATTTTGCAAATTGCAAAAATATCGGTCCTGACAGCATGACAACACGATCCCTGAAAAGAAAAGCCGGGTGTCCTGATAACAATATATGCCCATGGAAGGATCGCCTCACCCTCCATGTTGGGGTCGCCGGAGGAAGAAAAATGGATCGGCACAACAATTGCTTTTGAAAATATCCAGCAGGTCTGTCCTTGATTGTCATCAATCCTTAAAGATGGAGGGGAAGATTGTCTGCTTTGACTGCTTCCAACGCGGCCCAAGACAGTTGTCTGTCCGGGGAAGAAAAAGGCAGGTACGCCGACAGGGCTCTCAGGAACGTGATTGGGCAAAGTCCGGCCATGCAAAAGGTTTTCAGCCTGGTCCGGCGTGTTTCCAACAGCGATTCCACCATCCTGATAAACGGTGAGACAGGCACCGGCAAAGGTGTGCTTGCCAAGGCGATCCACAAGGCTTCATATCGCCGCAAGCGCCCCTTTGTGTCCATAAATTGCGGTGCAATTCCGGAGAACCTGCTCGAAAGCGAGCTTTTCGGTCATGTCAAGGGGGCCTTCACCGGTGCCACGGCGGCCAAAATCGGTAAGTTCGAGGCCGCCAACGGGGGTACGATCTTTCTGGACGAAATCGGTGACATGAGTCCGGACCTGCAGGTCAAGCTGCTCAAGGTGCTCGAAGAACAGGAATTTGAACCGGTGGGGGCCTGCAAGTCGGTAAAGGTCGATGTGCGGATAATCGCAGCCACCCACCGGGATCTTGAGGAGGAGGTCCAGAAAGGACAGTTCCGGGAAGATTTATTCTACCGCCTGTACGTGATACCGATCCGGCTTCCGGCCCTGCGCCAGAGAAAGGAAGACATCCCCTTGCTGGCAGAACATTTCCTCGGCAGACTGAACGATTCCAAGGCCACCGATATCCGGGGAATCAGGCAAGAGGCCATGGAGATATTACAAAATCACGACTGGCCCGGTAACGTCCGCGAACTTGCCAATTTGCTGGAAAGATTGGCGGTACTTAAGGGTGAGGGCCATATAGAAGCCGGCGACCTGCCGGACAAGATGATTAACGGCAGCATCAGGACCGGACTGCCCCTGCCGGACTGCGATATCGGAGAAGAGGGAATATCGCTGAGCACGGCCGTAAGTGAATTTGAAAAAAGCCTCATATATAAATCGCTTGAAAAAACCGACTGGGTAAAAAACAAAGCGGCCAAGCTGCTGAAAGTCAAAAGAACCACCCTGGTGGAGAAGATCAAGCGCTATGATCTAAAAAAGTGCGCTTAAAACGGGCGGCCCCGGTATGCGGTTTTCCAAAAACGATTAAGGCGTCGATGTCGCAGAAAGAACACAGTTTTCCGGAGATAGGAAAATCGGCCGGCTCACCCGCGGAGGCCGGAGGAGACGGTGGCAGGTTCCGTCCGCTGTTTGCGGGCGCTGTTACCGATGGCGGCAGAAGTGAAAATTGCGGTCGGGCCGATGAAAACGATGCCGAAAACGGACATGCAGGCTCGGTCAGGGAGGCCAGAAAGAAGGGTATGGATCAGGGCCGCCGGGCCGGCATCCTGGATGCTCATACCAGGTGCGCCGGAGAACTGATCGAGCTGCTTGAAATCCTGCTCGCGGCGGCGGAGCAATATCAAAACCGTAAAAAAGAGCTGCTGGCATCATCCGGCCAATGGATTCTGACTCTGGCGGAAGCCATATGCCGGAAAGTGATCGACAACGGTTTTGAACAGGATGCCGGTCTGCTGGAACGATCCCTGGGGCGTTGGGTCGCATCCGGGATCAGAGATCGCCTGCCTTTCGGAGCGGCCGACAGCGATGCCCTCCAGGTTCTGCTTTCCGCGGGCGAGATGCTGCTGCCCTGCGAGCAGGCAACGGCCGAGCGCCTTAAGTTGCGCCTCGATAAATTGAGCAACCTGGCCGATGATCAGATGCGGCCCGATGCCGATCGGCAGGCGGCTTCGATTGCGGAACTGGTCCGCGAGATACTGCCCAAACCAGAGCCTTCCTGAATCCGGTCGTCAAGAAACTGACATGACGCCGGCCCGGTGATACACCCGCCTAAAACCCCGGTTTATCCAACCAGTTGATTTAGCGTAAGATCGCAATGATAAGCCTTGGACGGCAGGACCCTGCCCGGCATGGCATAATTATTGCCGGAAACACTGATGATGGCATCTTGATTTTATAATCATGGCATAACTGACGAAGGTGTGGAAGCTCAGGCAATTAGATGAACCCGGATACGATACTGCTGATTGATGATGACCGCGAAGCTGCCACGGCAATCGGGGCCGGCCTTGACGGCAGATCGATAAGAATCCGACATCGTTCAGGCCCTGCTTTCGATCCCGCCATGCTGCCGGGCTGCAGCGCGGTCGTAATGAACGAAGAATCCCTGGACGACCCTGCGGCTGCGGTGCGAACGATCACGGCCGGCGCTGCCGGCATACCATTGATAGTATACAGCCGGCGGCCAAAAGTCGAAAGCGCCGTAAAGATGCTCAAGGCCGGCGCCATGGATTATCTTGGCCTGACGGCCGGCGTGCCGGCAATCTGTATGGCCATTGCCGGCTTGCTCGATCATTCCAGGTCGCCGAGCGCTGCCGGCAGGACCGGCGGTCCAAGTCCGGTCGAGCCCCTTACCCGGGACGAGGCGATGCGCCGTTTGCTCAGACAGGCCCGCCAGGTGGCTTCCACCGATGCCACCGTTGTTATCCAGGGTGAAAGCGGAACCGGCAAGGAAGTGCTGGCCAGGTACATTCACAACTGCGGAAACAGAGCGGCCGGGCCGTTTGTGGCCGTAAATTGTGCCGCCCTGCCTGACCAGTTGGCCGAAAGTGAGCTTTTCGGTTACGAAAAAGGGGCCTTCACAGGGGCGCTGCGGCGCAGGCGGGGCAAATTCGAACAGGCCGACGGCGGCACTTTGCTCCTGGACGAAATCAGCGAGATGCCGCTTTTCATGCAGGCCAAGCTTTTAAGGGCTTTGCAGGAAAAGGAAATCGACCGTATCGGCGGGTTCTCACCGGTTCCGGTGGATGTAAGGATTATCGCCACCACCAATCGGAACCTGGAAGAAGCGGTCGCCGGCTGCCGGATGCGCAAAGATCTTTATTATCGCCTGAAGGTTATCGTATTCAGCCTTCCGCCTTTGAGCAGGCGCCGCCGGGACATCGGTTTGCTGGCATCCCGCTTTTTGGAGACGATGAACCGGCGTCACCGGAAAGAAATTAAGGGGTTTTCGGAAGATGCGCTCGAAAAGCTGCAGCGTTACAGCTGGCCGGGCAATGTGCGCGAGCTTGAAAACGCTATCGAGAGGGCGGTGCTGCTCGACCGGGATTGCCTGCTGACATCGGAAGACATTCTGCTTGAAGGTGAAGAGGTATTGACGACAGTTCCTGAATCCGGCGCCGGCAAAACGGAGTTGAAGGCCGGTATGACCGTGGAAGAAGCCGAAAGAGCCCTGATAATGAAGACCCTTGAACATGTCAATCAGAACCGTACGCGGGCCGCCCGGATGCTTGGAATCAGTATCCGCACCCTGCGCAACAAAATAAACGCTTACCGCAATGCGAATCCCGGACAGTCGAACAGGGTCGAAAAGCCCGTGCACGGGGCCGGCGCCGGATCGTGGTAGAGGCCGACTCGGCGATAAGGCAGGGCCTTGAGGTGCGGGTCGGCCGGAGAAAATTGCCGGGTCCATGGCGGCAAATTTTTCCCGGAGTGTCGGCCATTTGACCGTCCGGAAGTTCATAGCGGGCGGGCATTCCGGGAAAAGGCAACAATAACAGATGGTAAGGATAATGAGCATCCCGGCGGGACTTTGGTATGTAATTTGCTGAAACCATCATACAGGGAGCAAATGACATGAGCACAGAAGGGATTTTCAGTGGTGTTGTGGAAACCGCCCGCAAGGCCCTCGCTTTGAGGTCCAGGCGTCACAGTCTTATTGTGTCCAATTTGGCCAACGCCGACACCCCGGGCTACAAGGCCTTCGATATCGAGGTTGAAAAGGCCCTTCAGGAAGTATCAGGGACAAAGAAAGATATCCTGCTGCGAACGGACCCGCGGCATCTTGCTGCAGCGGAGTCCGGCGGCAGGGGGATTTTGGCGCACCAGGTGCTGATAGACGAGCAGGTTACCTTGCGCGGAGACGGCAACACTGTTGATATGGAAAGAGAAATGAGCAATCTGGCGGCAAACAGCCTGATGTACAAGGCGACCGCCCAGCTTCTCGGAAAAAAGCTTCAGCTTTTGAAAAGTGTCATCCAGGGAGGAAAACGCTGACCATGGGATTTTTGGAGATTCTGAAGACAAGTGCGGCCGGTTTGAGCGCCCAGAGATTCCGGATGAAGCTCATTGCCAGTAACCTGGCCAATGTAAACACTACCCGTACTGCAGAAGGCGGGCCGTACCGGCGTAAGGACCCCGTTTTTGCGGCCGTGCCCGCCGGAGAAGAGTTCGGCCGGATGCTCAAAGGGAGCCTGGAAGAAGGAGCACTGACGGAAGTGAAAGTAATAGCCGTCCGGCAGGACGAGCGGCCGCCGGTTCTGAAATACGATCCCGGTCATCCGGATGCCGACGCCCGCGGGTACGTGGCCATGCCCAACATCAATGTGATCGAGGAAATGGTGAACATGATATCGGCCACCCGCTCCTATGAGGCCAATGTCACCGCCGTCAAAGCCACCAAAGACATGGCCCTGGATGCTCTCGACATTGGAAGGTAAGCCATGAAGATTGAAAAGACAGGTTTTGGGCAAGTAGACTTTGCGGCCGGCCTGCGCAAGGCAAAGCCGGCTGCAGGCAGGGCGGACGATTTCGGCAAATGGCTGGCCGGCAACCTGGCCGAAGTGGACGGACTCCAGAAACAGGCCGATGACGCTGCCCGGGATCTGATAGTGGGGCGTAACAACGCCATTGATGAGACCATGCTTTCTGTCCAGAAAGCTGAAATCTCTTTCAAGCTTTTGATGGAGGTCCGTAACAAGCTTATCAGCGCTTATGAAGAAATCCAGCGCATGCAGTTCTGAGCAGCGGCTGCCGCAAAGCTTTAATTGTTCTCGATAGGTGGGCTTGAACGTGAAGGATATATTCATCCAGTTGGGTCAGATTTTGAAAGGCCTTTCTCCGGCGAAGAAAATGGCCCTGGCGGTGCTGATCATTGCCACCCTGGCCGGCATCATCACAATGATAAGCTGGTCGGGTTCATCCGAATACGCACCTTTGTTTACGAAGCTCACGCCCGAGGATGCCGGTGAAATTCTGTCCAAATTGAGGGAGCAAAGGATTCCCTACCGGATCCGGCACAACGGGAGCACCATAGAAATACCGCGGGAAAAGATCTATGAAACCCGGCTTGGCCTGGCTTCAGAAGGCCTTCCCAGGGGCAGCGGAATCGGTTTCGAGGTCTTCGATGAAACCAAGCTCGGAATAACCGAATTTGTCCAGAACATCAATTACCAGCGCGCACTGCAGGGAGAGCTGAGCCGCACAATAAACGGCCTTGAAGAAGTTGAATCTTGCCGGGTGCACATCGTGATGCCCAAAAGATCGTTGTTTATCGAAGACCGGCAGCCGGCAACGGCATCCATAATCCTGAAGTTAAGATCCGGCAGGAGGCTCGCTGAAGGTCAGGTGCGCGGAATAGTCCATCTGGTTTCGGCCAGCGTGCCGAACCTTAAACCGGACAATGTTACCGTGGTGGATGGAAACGGGCGCCTGCTGGCCGGGGATGACGATTCCGACGGTGTCAGAAGATATACCTCCGAGCAGCTGGAATACCAGCAGCGAAGAGAAAAGAGCCTGGAAGCCGGTGTTCGCAGCATGCTTGAAAAGGCACTGGGAAAGGGCAAGGCGATAGTGCGGGTGGCCTGCGACATTGATTTTATGCGCCAGGAAGAAACAGAGGAGAAGTATCTGGCAGACAACAAGGTCGTGCGCAGCGAGCAACTGTCAAGCGAGCAGTCGTCCAGCCTCAAAGGGATACCGGCGGGAGTTCCGGGACTGGCATCCAACGTGACGGGAAATACTCGGCAGACAAAAACCGGAGGCCGGAGCAACGGTTACAGCAAGAAAGACCAGACCAGAAATTACGAGATAGGCAAAGTGGTAAGCCGGCGGGTCCTTCCGGTCGGAAAGCTGAAAAGGTTGTCGGTGGCCGTGATTGTCGACGGCACCTACAAGAAGGTTGTCGAGGGCGAAGGGCAAGAAGCGGTCGAGAAACTGCAATACGAACCCCGCAGCCCGGAGGAACTGAAACAAATCGAGAGTCTGGTCAAAAACGCCGTCAATTTCGATCCGGCCCGGGGCGACCGGGTGAAGGTAACCAACATGGAATTTTACAGCGAGCCTTCTGTTCCGGCCAGCCGGCCCGCCACCTGGAAGGTTGCGCTGGCGGTCCTGTCAAGACATGCGGGAGTGCTGAAGTACCTGGCGGTTGCGGCGTTTGTCGCCCTGTCTTTCCTGCTGGTCATCAAGCCGCTCGTGGGGTGGCTGACCACCAGCGCATGGGAAGAATTGGAACTGCTCGAACAGCTGCCGAAGACAATCGCCGAGCTTGAAAACGAATATGACAGAGAACATTCCCGGCAGCCGGTGGTTGCGAAGGCGGCCGAAATAATCAGCAAGGATCAGCAACAGGCCCTTGAGCTGATGCAGAAATGGCTGTCGGACCAGTAGGGCCGCAGGGGACATGGTTTTCGAAGCAGGCCGAAACACGCCGGGCCAAGATGAACCTACAGCATAACCGAAGCGGGCAGAGGTGGGCAAATGCATCTGGACACAAGGAAACTGGCCGGTTCCTTGAAAGCAGCGATTCTGATCAGGGCAGTAGGGCGGAATGTGGCCGGGCCGCTTCTGGAGCAGCTGCCCGAGGATCAGAAATCCCTGATCCTCAGGCTTCAGGCGCAGGTGGGAGATGTGCCGGATCGGCTGGTGGAAAAAGTCGTGGCCGAATTTCTGTCACAGGCCGGATACCTTCCGGCGCCTGAAGAAAAAAAGGCCGAGAAACAGGATGTCGAGAAGAAAAAGGAAAAACAGGAAGAGAAAAAAAATGATGATACGCCCAGGAGCCTGAAAGCCCTGCAATCGATTGCGCCCGACCAGCTTTTTCAGCTCATCAAGGATGAGCATCCCCAGACGATTGCCCTCATAGTCGCCCACCTGAAGCCCAGTGTGGGCAGCGATATTCTCAGCCGGCTGCCGGATGAGCTTAAATCCGACGTGGCCTTACGGATCGCCAACCTGGACAAGATAATATCGGGCATGGTCGAGGAAGTCGACAAGATATTTGAGCAGATACTCAAAGACAAGGATCATTCAGCCATTCAGGAGGCCGGCGGCGTGTCCCGGCTTGCAGAGATCCTGAACCAGATCGACGGAGCCTCGGCCGAACAGATAATAGACGACATAGAGGAAAACGATCCGGAACTGGCCGATGAAATCAAGCAGAAAATGTTCGTCTTCGAAGATATCATCCTGGTAGATGACAAGGGACTGCAGAAAGTGCTGCGGGCCATCGAGACCCAGGAGCTGGCGATGGCCCTGAAAGCCGCCTCCGACGAGGTCAAGGAGAAGATCTTCAGCAATATGTCCGAGCGGGCGGCCGACATACTCAAGGAAGAGATGGAGGTGTCCGGCGCCGTTCGCATGAAAGACGTCACGGACGCGCAGCAAAAGATAACCAAGGTGATCCAGGAAATGGAACGCAAGGGCGAGCTGATAATAAGCGGACGGGGAGGAGAAGAATTCATTGGCTGAAGACTTTGATGATTATCTTACCGGACAAATCGACGGCGGTTACGAGTTTCCCTGTCTGGATGAGAGCAATGGGGAGGAAAAAACAGGAAGCGGGCAGGGGAAAAACGCCACAGCCTCCCATCAGGCGGATGTTCTGGCGGATATCGAAAAGCAGAGTTTTGAGCGCTCCTATGGCGACAGTTTCGATGCGACCATCGCCGAACGGAGTGAGGCCGTGGCCAGGGCCCGCACGGTGGTTGGCAAGCAGCAGGCCGCC
The DNA here is from genome assembly GCA_027068085.1 of Desulfobacteraceae bacterium. Lineage (GTDB taxonomy): Bacteria > Desulfobacterota > Desulfobacteria > Desulfobacterales > Desulfosarcinaceae > JALVQM01. The sequence continues at coordinate 69,174 of JAMOUQ010000022.1, forward strand.
TGGAAGAACATGCAGCAGGCGATGGAGCGCAAGGTGTCCAGGGCGGTTGTCGGAGGAGCTCTGGAACTTGCAACCATAATGATCGGGCGCGCCCTGGAAGCAGATCCGGGCCTTGTCCGCAAAGTGGTTTCCAGGGCGCTGGAGATGGTGGTTGCCAAAAGCGACATAGTTATCAGAAGCAATCCCGAAGACTGGCAGGTGGTGAAAGAAATGGTTGAAAACAGGGAAAGCGAACCCGGCAATCACGGCAAGGTGCGGGTGGAGTCAGACAGCAGCATCGGACGCGGTGGTTGCATCATCGAGACGGAGTTCGGAATAATCGATGCCCGGATCAGTTCCCAGCTGGATGTGATCCGCAGGGCGCTGGAAGTCTGAATGGAAGAGCTTCAAAAAGATGACAGTTCTATGACGGAGATCGAAAAGCTGGTCACGCTGGTAGCCGAGACAAACCCGGTACGGGCGCACGGCAAGGTGACAAAGGTGGTCGGCATGGTGGTGGAAGCAAACGGTCCGGCCGTGGAGCTCGGATGCCTTTGTGAAATTCATTCCTGCGATGAACGTCACAGCGTCAGGGCCGAAGTGCTGGGTTTCAGGCAGAGAGCGGTTTTGCTGATGCCACTGGAAGAACTCCAGGGTATCGGTCCGGGAAGCAGGGTGATCGCCCTGCAGTCCAAGGCCCGCCTTGCCGTGGGCGACCGGTTGATGGGCAGGGTCATAGACGGACTGGGAAATCCAATCGACGGCAAGGGCGTGATACCTGCTGAAGAGCACTACCCGGTTTACGCCAAACCCATAAACCCCCTGCTCAGATCGAGAATAGTCAGACCCCTCGACCTGGGGATCAGGGCCGTCAATGCTCTGCTGACCATCGGTTGCGGACAGAGGATGGGAATTTTCGCCGGATCAGGTGTGGGCAAGAGTGTCCTGATGGGGATGATAGCCCGCAAATCGACCGCCGATGTCAACGTTATCGCCCTGATCGGTGAAAGAGGCCGCGAACTGAACGAATTCATAGAGCGCGAACTCGGCCCGGAAGGTCTGAAACGTTCGGTGGTTGTGGTGGCGACCTCCGATCATCTGCCGCTGGTGCGGGTGCGAGGGGCTTTCATTGCCACCGCCATAGCAGAGTACTTCCGCGACCGGGGCCTTACGGTCAATCTGATGATGGATTCACTGACCAGGTTCGCCATGGCCCAGCGGGAAATCGGGCTGGCACTGGGAGAGCCGCCGACCACCAAAGGCTATACGCCGTCGGTGTTCAATCTGATGCCCAGGCTGCTTGAAAGAGCGGGAACCTCCCAGCATCGGGGCTCCATAACCGGCCTGTATACCGTTTTGGTGGAAGGTGACGATCTGAACGATCCCATCGCCGACGCCGCCCGGTCGATTCTCGACGGCCACATCGTTCTTTCCAGGAAACTTGCCGATCGCAACCACTATCCGGCCATCGATATCCTCAAAAGTGTAAGCCGGGTAATGAACGACATCACGGAAATGGAACACAGGTACAATGCGGCCCGTTTCAAAGAACTGCTGGCCGTTTATGAAAAAGCAGAAGACCTGATCAACATCGGGGCCTATGTCAAGGGCAGCAGTGCCGAAATAGATCGTGCCGTGGAGAAGATAGACGCCTTCAACAACTTTTTGCGCCAACCCATGGACAGCTATGTTTCCCTGGAACAGAGCCTGAAGGAACTGGAACAGGTGGTAAGCTGATACAAGCGGGGGAGATTTGCCTCATATGGCTGGATTCAAGTACGAACCGGTTTTGCGATACCGCAAGTTCCAGGAGGAAAAACTACAGCGGGAGCTTTCCGAAACCAACCGCAGTCTGGAGGCTGAAAAAGAGCTTCTCGGCAGCCTGGAAAACCAGTTGGAAGACGCCAGGCGCAAGTTCAGGCTGAGCGTCGGAAGGCCGGTAAACAGCCCTGTCCTGCTGATGCACAACCGTTTTCTGGAACGGCTGTGTATGAAAATTGCGCGCCAGCTCGAAAGAGTCGAAGCGGCCGAAGTCAAATGCCGGCAAAAGCGCGCCCAGGTGGTGGAAGCCCTGAAAAACCGCAAGAGTCTTGAAAAGGTGAAAGAAAATTTCCTGATACGGCAACGGGCGTTGCAGAAAAAGCTTCAGGGCAAGTTCATGGACGAAATAGGAGTCAACAAATACATACGCAGACAATCAGACGGGGAAGACGAATGCAGCCAATGATAGAAAACAATACCGAGATGTCGTTACCGGTTGTTACGGCCGGTGAAGTTATGAACAAAAAAGCGGGGCCGGAGCACCCGGATCGGGACATTCCCGATTGCTTTTCGGATCTGGTGGGCGAGCTTCTTAGCGCCAGCTTTTTGCCGGGCAGTCAGCTGCCGGAGGACGGCCGACCCGGCCAGGCAGAAGGCTCCGTATTTGAAGAAACGGCCGGAGAGACCATGGAAACGGTCCTGACGGGCCTGCAGGGGCGGGAAAAGTCAAATCCGCAAAGAACGGATCAAAGTGCGGACTTGCTGCGCTGGCCGGTTCGCCCGGATGATCCCGGCGCGGAAGATACGGGTGTGACAGCAGATCTGCGGGCGGAACGGGCTTGCGGGCCGCAGGAGCCGTTGATCAGCGTCGGCCGGGAGACGGCTGGAAACAAGACGGGCGTAAAAAGTTTTCAGGGCCGGGCGGCAGAGCCGGACCCCGATGGCGTCAAGGCTCTGTCCGGCCAAACGGCGGATTTACCGGACGCCGGCGCAACGGCGGGGACGGGCGCCGGCAACCGTGACCCGGCTCAAATCTTTGAGGCCGGCAGCGGTTCGGAATCAGCCGGGGAAACATTCGGAGAAGACGGCAAAGATGCGCCTGTCGCCAAAAACCGACCGCAAAGGACCCGGCCGGCAAAGGCGGATCGCACCCGGCCGGCGGCCCGGCAGGGCGACGGATCGTTCAGGATGGAATTCAGGGCCGCCGCTGTTGCAAACGGGCAGAGCGGGGAAACAGAGCCGGGAGAAGATGAGGATTCGCCGGCCGGCGGCCGCAGGAACGGGTCTCAGTCCGGAGCCGGCGAAAGATCAGGCAGCCCGGCGGCGGTTGCCGCAAAGCAAATGGACCCCGCCGGGCAGGTACAGCCCGGGATCGGCAGGCCTGCCGGTCACACCCCCGCGCCCAAGGGCATTGAAGGTGAAGTCATCAGGCAGGTGGCTGCCAGAATCCGTTTGAACAAGGCCAGGATTCCTTCAAGAGCCAGCATACGGCTGGAGCCGGCATCGCTGGGGAAATTACATGTGGATTTGAGGGCCGACGGACACCAGGTCAGCATCAGGATGGTGGCTGAAACCCACGTGGTCAGAGATCTGCTGGAAGCCAACCTGTCCCACCTGCGCAGTGAACTCCAGCAGCAGGGTATGGATCTGAGGCATGTGGAGGTGTTTGTGGGCCGGGACCCGGGCGACGGCAGACAGCCGGAAACCCGCCGCAGACCGAAAGGGGACCGCAAATTCCAGGTGTCCGGAGTCGAAGAACCGGACGAAGCCCGACCGCCAGCAGCGCGGACGACCGGTCTTTTCGACAGAAATAAAGAGGTCGACACCTTTGCCTGAGCCCGGCGGCAGTCCGGAAGGGAGGTTTTCATCATGAGTATTACCGGTTTGGAGTCTATTCCATCCAAGGCCGCGGCTGTGGCTGATCCCAAGCAGAAAAGCATGGGGAAAAACGATTTCCTGAAAATGCTTGTGGCCCAGCTTCAATCCCAGGACCCGCTCAATCCGATGGACAGCACCGGCTTCACCGCTCAGCTGGCCCAGTTCAGCAGCCTGGAACAGTTGCAGAATATCGATGCCAGCCTCAGCGCCCTAAAGTCTGCCCAGAAGGTGTCGACAAACGCCAAGGCCGTGGATTTCATCGGCCGGGAAATTACGGCCGTTGGCGATCATTTTCTGCTGGAAAGCGGCCGGGACCCGGTTTTGGCCTACCGCCTGGACCAGGAGGCGGACTCCGTATACATGAAAATCTATGACGCCGATGGCAACTTCGTGGCGGATCTCGAGCTGGGAGCCGAGCCGGCCGGTAACCATACCGCCACTTGGGACGGCAGGGATTTACAGGGACGCAGAATGCCGGCCGGCAAATATTCCTTCCAGGTCATGGCGGTGGACCGGGAGGGATCGGCCGTTTCCAGCCATACATTTACTTCCGGAAAGGTCAGCGGGGTGGATTTCAAGGACGGCAAGGCCTACCTGCTGGTTGACGGACGGCAGATAGGGCTGGGAGAAATCGTGCGGGTGAAAGAACATCAGCCGTGATATCGGATACCGGATCATTTACGAAGCAATAAAGAATAACAAAGAAAGGGGTATATCATGATAGGATCATTGTATTCAGGCATTTCAGGCTTGAAGGCCAACACGAGCGCCATGGCGGTAATAGGGGACAATATCGCCAATGTCGAAACAACCGGTTTCAAGGCCTCCAAGGTGGCGTTCGCCAATGTTTTCAATGCCACCCTCGGCCAGAGCCGACTCCAGATCGGACGGGGTGTCACCATGTCGGGCACCAGCTCGAACTGGAACGCCGGTACTTTGCAGAACACGGAAAATGTCACCGATCTGGCGATCAACGGCAAGGGCATGTTCATCGTGCGGGACGCCAATGATAACGCCCAGTATTACACCCGTGCCGGCAAGTTCGAATTCGACCGCAGTCGGAGGCTGGTGACCCCGGACGGACTGGTGGTGCAGGGCTATGAGCTGGATTCGTCCGGGGCACTGGGATCGTTCGGCAACATAACCCTGCCGTCAGGCATGAACCAGCCCCAGGCAACCGACACCCTGACCATGAACCTGAACCTGGATGCCAGCGCTTCCAACGGTGACACGTACGACACCACGATTACAGTGTACGATTCCCTGGGCAACGCCGTAGACCTTAGCTTCAATTTCACCAAGACCTCCAGCGGCTGGGATTGGTATGTGACTTCATCGGAAGGATCGGCGACTCCGTCGTCGTCTTCGCCCTACAGCCTGGCCTTCACCACTTCCGGGGCGCTCGATCCTGCCAACAGTACTCCGGCATCGTCCAATCCCACCATTTCCGTAACCGGCCTGTCGGGAGCCGACCTGTCCATAACCTGGGACTATCTCGACGGCACGGCCACCGACGGAAGCATTACCGGGTACGCCGGTGATTCGGTCAAAACCGCCCAGACCCAGAACGGCTATCCCACCGGAATGCTCCAGGGGGTTGCGGTCGATGACGACGGAATTTTCACCGCGCTGTACTCTAACGGCACCATGATGCCGTTCGCCAGGATAGCCCTGGCTGATTTTGCCAATTATTCCGGCCTTTCAAAGCAGGGAAGCAACCTCTACACGTCTTCCCTGATTTCCGGCCAGGCGGTTATCTCCCCGCCTAACACGGCCGGGGTGGGAGGTATAGCGGCCAATGCGCTGGAAATGTCGAATGTCGACCTGGCCTCGGAATTCGTGGAGCTGATAACCACACAGAGGGCATTTCAGGCCAACAGCAAGGTCATCACCACCAGCGACGAAGTGCTGTCCGACCTGATCAATATCAAGCGCTGATGGCATTGCATAGAGCCTGTCGCGTTGCGCTGCATTCTTCCGTTGTGACTGCGGTCTTGCCCAACCGGGCCGCAGTCACAACGGGATGCGCGACGCCCCGGCCCCCCGTCTTTTGGCTACGCCGTCCCGTTCAAAGCCCCAACCCATTGTCAAGCCTTTGACCCCCGGCTGCAAAATTGACACCGCCCTGAACGGTTACCCAACTGGGGCGAACAGATAATACCGAGTGATAACAAAGATATATCGCAAGATCACGGTTGATGGCGATCCTTGCCGGGTCCCTGTCCGCATGGCACGGTACATGCTACTTTCTCTTGGCAACGGAAAGAGCGAGCCCGATGCTCATCAAAAACCAATCGGCAGGAGTCAAATGTGGATCTTGCAACTTTTCTGGGGCTGCTGGTAGCCGGTGGTCTGGTCGTAGCATCGATCATAATGGGAGGATCAGGGGCGTGGTTCGTGAACACTCCTTCGATGATGATCGTTGCCGGCGGGACCATGGGGGCGACTTTGATCAATTATCCGCTCTCGGAAGTGGTGAGCGTGTTCAAGGTTACCAAAAACGCATTTCTGCACCGCACTGTCTCGGCCCTCAATCTCATCCCGATGCTGGTAGATTTCGCCAAGAAGGCGCGCCGCGAGGGCATCCTGTCTTTTGAATCCCGCCTCAAGGAGATCGATGACCCTTTCCTGGCAAAGGGCATTCAGATGGCCATCGACGGAATGGAGTCCAGCGCCATCGAAGAGGTGCTGACCACGGAAATTATGTATCTAGAAGAACGGCACCGCCTGGGGGCCGAGATATTTTCCACCATGGGGACGTATGCCCCGGCGGTGGGGATGCTGGGCACCATAATCGGTCTGGTGCAAATGCTTATGCAGATGAAAGATCCGAGCGCCATCGGCGCTCCCATGGCGGTGGCTTTGCTGACCACTTTTTACGGGACATTGTTGGCCAACCTGCTGTTTCTGCCGATTTCAGGGAAACTCAAGATCAGGAGCCGCCAGGAAGTACTGGCCAAGCAGATGGTGCTGGAAGGAGTGCTGGCAATTCAAGCCGGGGACAATCACAGGGTAGTGGAGCAGAAGTTGAAGGCCTTCATTGCCCCCAGTCTGCGCGCGGCAACGGAGAAGCAATGAATATGAGGATCAGAAAGGCCCGCGGCGGTCACAACCGCCGGCAAGGCGGCAATAGCGGAGGCTGGGAGATAGTGTATACCGGCTTCATTCTGATCCTGTTGTGTTTTTTCATCATGCTGACTTCTTTTGCCTCGCTGAAACAGTCGAAAATAACCCGTTTCGCCAGGTCTTTTTCAGCAGCCGTGAGTGTTCTGGGCGGCGGAATCAGCTTCGAGGAAGGCGAAACGGTTCTTTTCAATCCGGGACAGCTCGTTCACAAAGAGGACGAACTGGCCAGATTGTTCCAGAAGATCAGGCTGCTTTCGGCCTCGGTCGGCCTCGATCCGGACCTGGTGACCGTTACCGAGCGGGGAGTTGTCCTGACCCTGGCCGGGGCTGTAGTTTTCGATCTTGGCCGGGCAACCATCAGCCCCGGAGCCGCCGGGGTTCTGGACAAGGTGGCGGCTCTTATCAAACAGGTGCCGATGCATGTCAGGATAGAGGGGCACACCGATGATCTGCCGGTCAGATCGGGGCGATATCCTTCAAACTGGGAGTTGTCTACTGCAAGGGCCACCAATGTCCTGCGATACCTGATAAAAAGGCATGGCATTGCACCGTCGCGGCTGTCGGCAGTGGGCTTTGCACAGTACCATCCGCTGGTTCCCAATGACGGCAGCGCCGGACGGGCCAGAAACAGAAGGGTGGAATTCGTTTTCGATATCAACCTCCGGACACCATCGGACAGGAGCCGTGATGCGCAAAAGACGGGCACAAACAGAGCGGCCTGAAGCCGGTCAGCATTGGCTCACTACCTTCAACGACATGATTACTTTGCTTATGGTTTTTTTCGTTCTGCTTTTCACCATGGGAACCCTCGATGTAAAGCGGGTAAAGCATTTTCAGAACGCACTCCAGAGTGCCATAGGGGTGTTGAATCAGGGAGAGCGCGCGGGCGTGGGAGTGATTCAGGCACTTGAATGGAACGATGAAGATATCCGGCGCGCAGAGCAACTTGCTCGTGCACGCCGCAGGGAGAAACTTGCCCAATACTACCAGATGTTGAAGGCCGGTCTGGGAGACAAGGCGAAGCTGACCCAAAAGGGTATCAGGATCACCCTCGAGGACGAATTACTGTTTCCGGCGGCAAGCGCCAGCCTGACTCCGGCGGGCAGGAAGCTGCTGGATAAAATATGCACGATGCTGAAGCAGACCAATCTGTACATCAGAGTTGAAGGTCACACGGACAACCTGCCGATTGCAACCAGGCAGTTCCCTTCAAACTGGGAACTGTCGACGGCAAGAGCGGTGAATGTGGTCAAGTACCTGATGAGAAAAGGAATCGATCCAAAGAGATTGTCGGCAGCCGGTTACGGTGACGTCAAACCGGTGGCGTCTAACTCTACCCGGGCCGGTCGCGCCAGGAACAGGAGAGTAGAGCTGGTGCTTAGTCCGACCCTTTGAGGTTTACGAGCCTGAAAATACAAAAGCGGGAGGCTTGAATATGTCTAGCAAAATGTTGATCATCATTCTGGCGGTGGTTGTACTGCTCATGGCCATGATGGGTGCCGGCTTTTTCCTTATGTGGAACAAGATGTCGGCTGCCGTGGCGCAGGTTCAGACAGCGGGAGAACCGGCAGAAGAAGAAAATGCCGTGGAAGAAGATGCTTTCGGTCCCCTTTTCAAACTGGATACCATGATAGTCAACCTGGCCGACAAAGGCGGAAAGCGTTATCTGCGGGTGACCATGGAACTCGAATTGTCTTCGCAGGAAACCGCGGCCGAGATCGAAAAAAGAATGCCGATGATCCGCGACAGTATCTTGATGATCCTGCCCTCAAAGACCTATGCCGAAATCAGCACGACCGAGGGCAAGATAGCGCTCCGCAACCAGATCATGACAAAAATCAATGAGCTGTTGCACGCAGGCAGCGTGAAAAATATCTACTTTACCGAGTTTGTGGTTCAGTAGCCCGGATGTGATATGGCTGAGCAGATTCTATCACAGGAAGAGATCGATGCCCTGCTCAACGCGATGGACAGCGGCGAGGTCGATCTCGATAAAGAGAACGATGAAAAAGACGGGTACGAGGTCAAGGCATATGACCTGACAGCTCAGGCCCTGACTCTCAGGGACCAGTTCGATGCCCTGGATGAAGTCTACGACAAATTCGTGAACATTCTCAATTCGTCCCTGTCTTCTTCCCTGCAGCGCACCATCGGCGTCAAACTTGCCTCCAAGGAAATTGTGAAGTTTGGCGAATTTCTGCAGGCCTTTGCCAACCCGACAGGATTTGCCATCTATTCCATGGAACCGCTGATAGGCTCGGCAATGATGGCTCTGGAACCCAAACTAGGTTTTTCGCTGATAGACTGCATGTTCGGCGGAGACGGAAAACCGCTGTCAAAGATACGAGAATTTACGGAAATCGAAAAGCACATGCTGGCAAAGATCTACCAGACCGTGCTTCACGATCTCGAGCTGGCCTGGAAGGTTGCCTACTCGGTCAATATAACCGTCAAGAAGACCGAGACCAAGCCTGAATTCGTCAACCTGGTCGGTCCCAGCGATCTTGTGCTGACGTTTGTTTTCGAAATAAGCGGAGAGCAGTTCAGCGGCAATATTCACATTTGCACCCCCTACCTGATGCTCGAACCAATCAAGGACAAGCTTTCTTCCCGTTATCTGAGGGAAAAGGACCGCGCCCATGTCTTCCGCAACCAGCTGACCAAGCTGCTGAAAGATACCAGCCTCAACCTGGTGGCCGAGCTTGGCAAGACCACCTGTTCGATAAGGGATATCCTCGAGCTTGAAGTCGGGGATGTGATCAGGCTGTCGAGCGGTCCCAAGGAACCGGTGGTCATCAACGTGGAGAAAGTTCCAAAGTATACCGGCATGCCGGGAGTCGTCAATGGCAGCAGAGCGGTGAAGATAACGGGGCTTATCCACAACAATGACGGAGAATAGTTATGGCGACAGAAGAAAAGACTGACGCAATCACAGACGAGGACGGGCGGCCGGAGGAACCTTCGCAACAGCCGGAAGAAGGTCAGGATACGGTGGAAGACGGCTTTTCCTTCAATAACCTGGAAGGAAAAGACGAAGGCCGGGCCGAAAGGGATCTGGATTTCATTCTGGACATACCCCTGGAAATTACGGTGGAACTTGGCAGGACCAAGATGCTGATCAATGATCTGCTGAAACTCGGCCAGGGTTCGATCATAGAGCTTCCCAAACCGGCCGGCGAGACCCTTGAGATACTTGCCAACAACCGCCTCATAGCCAAGGGCGACGTGGTTGTGGTGAACGAAAAATATGGAATCCGCCTGACCGAAGTCATAAGCACGGTCAAACGTCTGGAGCAACTGAAATGAATCCGGTACCCGATCTGTCTTTTTCGGTTATCAAAATCTTTGCCGCCATGGCATTGGTGATAGGGCTCCTGCTGCTGGTCAACTGGTTGAAGACAGGGAAAATAGGCCGCCGGCCCGCTTCAGGTATCGAGCTGGAAATGCTTGGCGCAATCACCCTGGGCATGAAGAAATCGATCGCGCTGGTCAAGGTCGCCGACCGGATTCTGGTTGTCGGAATCGGGCAAGAAAGAATCCAGCTGCTGGATAAAATAGAAGATGCAGAGAAGATCGCCGGGCTCGAAAATCAGGACTCGACTCAGGCAGGCGGCTTCGGCAGGCAGCTGAAAAGATTATTGAGGCAAAACAGCAGGCCGGCCGTAAGTGAAGATTCCGGCCGCCGGGATGACTTGCAGGTGGGATGATGAAGTTACTTAAGCCATCTGTAGTGGTCATTGGCCTGACATTTGCGGTTCTTGCCGGTGCGGTAACGGCACATGCCCAGGGACAGGCCGTTGATCGGCCGGCTTTCATAAACATCGACCTGCAAAAAGGCGATGACCCGGGGCAGGTCAGCGTGGTGATGCAGATCTTTCTGCTGCTGACGGTTCTGTCGCTTGCGCCGGCAATCCTGATAATGCTGACTTCTTTTACCAGGATAACCATCGTTCTGTCGCTTTTGCGCCAGGCCCTCGGTTCCCACCAGCTGCCGCCCAATCAGATCATAATCGGCCTGTCACTGTTTCTGACGTTTTTTGTCATGGCCCCGGTGTGGCAGAAGGCAAACCAGCAGGCCCTTCAGCCTTATCTGGAACGCCGGATAAGCTCGTCCGAGGCTTTCAGGGCGGCCATGGAGCCGGTGCGCAAGTTCATGATCGGCCAGACCAGGGAAAAGGACCTGGCCCTGATGATCGAGGTGGCCAAATTGAAGCGTCCGCCAAACATTGATGCGGTTCCCAACCACATACTGATCCCGGCCTTTGTGATCAGCGAATTGAAGACGGCTTTTCAAATCGGCTTTTTACTCTACCTGCCGTTTTTGATCATCGACATGGTGGTGGCCAGTGTCTTGTTGTCCATGGGGATGATGATGCTGCCGCCGGTGATGGTTTCTCTGCCATTCAAACTGATGATATTCGTTTTGGCAGACGGCTGGTACCTGATTGTCGGTTCTCTGGTCAAGGGATTCACAGCCTGAAAGCAGGAGGTGTCATGACGCCCGAATTTGTAATCGGAATTTTCCTGGAAGCCATCAAAACCACCATCTTTCTGGCCGGACCGATTCTGGCCGTGGGATTGGTGGTAGGCATTTTGGTAAGTCTTTTTCAGGCAGCCACCCAGATAAATGAAATGACCCTGGTGTTTGTGCCCAAGATGCTGGCCGTGGCCGTGGCGGTACTGGTTTTTTTCCCCTGGATGCTGAAACTGATCACAGCATTTACCGAAAAACTTTTCATCAACATGACGCTTTACGTCCATTGAACCTGAATTGAGCGTTTCGCATCTTAAGGCGCCACCGAAAAGCGCTCTGCCCGGGTTGAAAACAGGACGGGACGAAAGGGAAAGAAGATGGTATCGCTGAGCATCCCTTTGCAGGACCTGCAGGCCTTCATGCTGGTGCTGGCCCGGGTGGCCGCGATTCTGTTTGCCATTCCTTTTCTGGATTCCCGCAGCGTGCCGGCTGTTTTCAAGGCCGGGTTGGCGGTGGCCGCCAGCATCATGGTATTGGGCCAGGCCCGGGTGGAGTTGAATTCTTTTCCGGATTCTGTCCTGGGCGTTTTCCTGGCCGTGGCCGCAGAAGTGGTGTTCGGCCTGGCCATCGGATTCATGGTAAAGCTTATTTTCGCCGGTTTTCAGCTGGCCGGCCAGCTGGCCGGTTTTCAGATGGGATTTGCCATCGCCAATGTGGTCGATCCAGCCTCCAGCCTTCAGATTCCGATCCTGGCCCAGTTCATCAATCTTTTCGCGATGCTGATATTCCTGGCAACCAACATGCATTACTGGTTTTTTAAAGCCCTGGTGGACAGTTTCCGGATCGTTGCCCCCATGCAGCTCGAATTTCAGCAGGGCCTGGTGCAACCCATTCTGAGGGCCGCAGCCGGAATGTTCATCATTGCCCTTAAAGTCGGCGCCCCGGTCATCGTCGCCCTGATCCTGACCCACGTGGCGCTGGGCCTGATGGCGCGCACGGTGCCCCAGATGCAGGTGTTCATAGTGGCCATGCCCCTGCAGATCGTCGTCGGAATCGTATTTTTGGGATTGAGCCTGCCTTTCTGGGCCGCTTACATGAAGGACCTGTTCAGCCAGATTGGCCAAACCATGTTGCAGATGTTGAGGTTGTTTTGAAATCGTTTTCCATGCCGGCTGATAAAATCCCCACCGGGTTGGGTAACCGGCTTTTCAGAGACGGTTGCTGTTAGAGGCTTGAAAGATGGCGGCGGGCTACGATCAGGACAAAACCGAACCGGCGACACCGAAAAAGCGGCAGGATGCCCGCGAAAAAGGCCAGGTGGCCCTTACCCGCGAAATTCCCACCGTCATGATACTGTTCAGCGGGGTAATCTTCTTCATGTGGGCCGGAAACTGGTTTTTCAACAGCCTGGTGCTCTTTACCCGCCACGTCTTTCATTCCATGGGCAGCATGCAGCTGACTTGCCCGAACGCAGCGGCGTTCCTGTGGGATGTGTTTTACAGGATCGTGCCGCTCGTTCTGCCTCTGATGCTGGCGGTTGCCGTCGCCGGTGTGATCGGCCATGTGGTGCAGATCGGTTTTCTGCTCACGGGCGAGCCCCTCACCCCCAAGTTTGACAAATTGAATCCCCTCAATGGTATCAAGCGTCTTTTCTCGATCAGGTCCCTGGCGGAGCTGGTTAAATCGGTCCTCAAGGTCGTTATCGTAGGCGTGGCCGGGGGGCTTGCGTTACGCCGTTTAATCGGCCAGGTGCCGGCCCTGGTCATGCTGGATGCGGGCGCCCTGCCGGGATTCATCGGCCACGGCGCCTTCCTGATCTGCCTTTACACGGGCCTGGTCCTGATCGTGCTGGCGGCGGGAGACTACGTTTTTCAGCGCTGGCAGCATGAGCGCGATCTGCGGATGACAAAGCAGGAAGTAAAGGACGAGTACAAACAAAGGGAAGGTGATCCGACCGTCAAGTCACGCATCCGTTCGGCCCAGCGGGAAATGGCCATGCGCAGGATGATGGCCGCCGCTGCCGAGGCCACCGTGGTCATCACCAACCCCACCCGCCTGGCCGTGGCCCTGAAGTACGACAATCAGCTGCCGGCCCCCCGGGTGGTGGCCAAGGGAGCCGGTCCGGTGGCCGAACGGATAAAGGCCGTGGCCCGGCAAAACGATGTGCCCGTGGTAGAGCAAAAACCCCTGGCGCGGACCCTTTTCGCCATGGTCGATATCGATCAATACATACCGGCCGAACTATACCGGGCCGTGGCGGAAGTACTGGCCTATGTCTACCGGCTCAGGCAGGCTGCGTCTCCGGGCACGGCGGATATTTGACGCCGGTGACAAAAAAATCCTCCACCGGCAGGAGGCGGGAGCTTTGCCCCGCCGCCGTGAAAAGACGGAATAATCGTGGGTTCAAAGGGTTAGGCCGGAAAAAATCTGCCGGTCTGCCAAATCAGGTTCCAGGCATGGAATGTGCAGAACCAATGGCTGCGAGATAACAAAGAACCATACGGCAGGAAGACCATGGAGATAGCGCAGGCAAAAATCGGAGCGGGAAGACTTTCGCTGATTCTGGACAACACCGACATCTTCATGGGATTCGCAGCCATGTGCATCCTGATGGTGATGGTGATTCCCATCCCGCCGACTTTGCTGGACCTTTTTCTTACCTTCAATATTACTTTCGCCCTGGTCATTCTTCTGGTGGGCATGTACGTGATGAATCCGCTGGAATTTTCGTCTTTTCCCTCGATTCTGCTGCTGGCCACCCTTTTCCGTCTTTCCCTAAACGTGGCTTCGACCAGGATGATCCTTTTGCACGGCAGCGAAGGCACCCAGGCGGCGGGGAAAGTGATCAAGGCCTTTGGAAACTTCGTGGTCGGCGGAAACTATGTCGTCGGGGTGATCGTCTTCCTTATCCTGGTGGTGGTCAACTTCGTGGTCATCACCAAAGGGGCCGGAAGGATCGCCGAGGTCGCCGCCCGTTTCACCCTGGACGCCATGCCGGGCAAACAGATGAGCATAGACGCAGATCTGAATGCCGGCCTGATCGATGAAAGCGAGGCCCGCCGCAGAAGAGAACAGATAGCGCGCGAATCGGAATATTACGGAGCCATGGACGGGGCCAACAAGTTCGTCCGGGGCGATGCCATAGCCGGTATAATCATCACTCTCATCAACATCGTGGCCGGCTTTGCCATCGGTGTTCTGCAAAACGGGATGTCCTTCGGCCAGGCGGCCCAGACCTACACCCTGCTCACCGTCGGAGACGGTCTCGTAAGCCAGGTGCCGGCTCTGATAATTTCCACGGCGGCCGGTATCGTGGTCAGCCGGGCAGGCTCCGACAGCGGCATGGGCCGGGAGATCGCTTCCCAGCTGTTTTTCCAGCCCCGGGCAGTTGCCGTGGCGTCGGTTATTCTTTTCGGGTTCGGGCTTATTCCGGGCCTGCCGGCCTTTCCCTTTTTCATGCTTTCGGGCATCAGCGGACTGGTCGCCTATCTGGTTTTTCAAACCAAACAAAGCGATGGGCAGGCCGAGACAGAAGAAGCCGCCGGGGAACAGGAAGACGAAGGCGAGCTTGGTTTTCAGCCCCTGCCGCCGCTTGACATCCTGGGACTCGAAGTGGGCTACGGCCTGATCCCGTTGGTGGACGTTGAACAGGACGGCCAGCTGCTGGAGCGGATCAAGTCCATCCGCCGCCAGATAGCCCAGGAAGTGGGCATAGTCGTACCTTCCATCCACATCCAGGACAACATGCAGCTAAAGCCCGGTCAGTACTGCATCAAGCTCAGGGGCGTGGAGGTGGCCTCCGGGGAACTGATGATAAACTACTACCTGGCCATGAGCCCTGACCCCGGAATCGAGCCCCTGGACGGCATAGCAACCAAGGAGCCGACATACGGGCTGGATGCCTACTGGATCAAAGAAGCCGAGCGGGAAAAGGCGATGGCCAAAGGTTACACGGTGGTGGACCTGGCCACGGTTCTGACAACCCATTTGTCGGAGGTGATCCGGCGCCATGCCCATGAATTGCTGGGACGGCAGGAGGTCCAGCAGCTGATCGACACCGTCAAGGAAACCCATCCCAAGGTCGTTGAAGAACTGGTTCCCAACCAGCTCAGCCTCGGGGCCGTGGTGAAGGTGTTGCAGAACCTGCTCAAAGAACAGGTGCCCATCAGGGATCTGCTGACCATCCTGGAGGCCCTGGCCGACTGGGCGCCGGCGGTCAAGCAGGTGGACGAGCTGACCGAATATGTCCGCCAGTCCCTTGCCAGGACCATAACCCGCCAGTACCAGGGACCTGACGGTACGCTGGAGGTTATAACCCTGGATCATGGCCTGGAAAAGCAGCTTGCCGATGCCGTTCAGCACACCGAGCAGGGCAGTTTCATGTCCATCGATCCGCAGACAGCCCAGAGGATCATGAATGTGCTGGCGCTCAGGCTTGAGGCTTTCGCCGGGAAAGGGGTCCAGCCGGTTGTTCTGTGTTCGGCCCAGATCCGGCCGCATTTCAAGAAGATGATCGACCGGTTCATCCCCAACCTTACGATTCTGTCATACGAGGAGATCGAGCCTCAGGTAAAAATTCATTCAGTGGGCGTCGTGGAGCTGACAGATGCAGATTAAACGTTTCGAAGCCCGGAATATGTCGGAAGCGCTGAAGATGATCAAAAAGGAATTCGGCGAGGAAGCCGTGATCCTGTCGGCCCGCAACAATCGTCCCGGCCGTTCGATTTTCGGCCGGCGCAGGACAAAGGGGGTGGTGGTGACGGCGGCCGTCGATCACCAGGCAGGCAGGGATAATCTTCAGACCGGCCGGGATCCGGGAATGAGATCCGCGCCGGATCGGGATCGGGGCAAGCGGCCCGATGTTTCGGACCGGGGGGGCACCGGCCGCATAATTCATCAGTTTAAGCCCATAACTCCCACCGGGCAGAGAATCTGGCAGCTCAGGTCGGCGTCGGGAAACGGGCTGTCCGGTGAAGCGTCCGTCAACCGGCAGTTGTACAGAAAACTTGTCAGCCAGGGAGTTGAGGAAAAGCTCGCCGAAAGCTGGAGCCGCCAGAGCGACAAGCTGGTGGATCAGTCCCTGCCGCTGAAGCAGCAATTACAGCGGGCTCTGGTTCAGTTGCTGGCGGCCCAGGGGATTGTTGTCACCATGGCCGATTCGCGCCGGCGCAAAAAGGCGGGCCTGGTGGTCATGGTGGGACCGGCGGGCGCAGGCAAAACCACCATGGTGGCGAAGCTGGCGGTGGGGCACCTGCTGGAAAAAAGCGGCACGTGCGCCATGATATCGCTCGATGACAGTAAGGTGGGCGGATCGTACGAACTGGAAGCCTACGGCCGGGCAACCGGCATAAGGGTTCTGAAAGCCTATGACGGCCGGCAGCTCGAACGGGGGCTTGCGGAAGTTGAAGGCTGCCGGCAGGTCTATGTCGATACTCCCGCTGTCAGAGGCTCTGATGCCCGGTCGATTTCACAGCTGCGCCGCATGCTGGCCAAACTGCCGTCGGCCGTAATATACCTTGCCATCTGCGCGACCGCCCGGCAGGACGTAATAGCCAAATGGATAGAGCTATACCGTCCCCTGGGAATCGAAGCTGTCGTTGTGACCCGCCTGGACGAATGCAGCCGGATCGGACACGTGGTCAATCTGCTGGTAAAAGAGCGGCTGCCGGTGGCCTATCTGAGCAACGGGCCGTCGGTGCCGGAAGATTGCAGCAAGGCCGATGCCCAGGCCGTGGCCCGCTTTCTGCTGCCCGGCGATCATGAGCGCCAAGAAGGGGACCGGAAACCGGAGGCCGGTCTAAAGCACGATCGGTCCGGACAGTATGTGGCCAACCGCAATTCCGATATTTTCCACCGGCACGACTGCAAGGCCGTAAAGAGAATCAATCAGGACAACATGGTGTTTTTCGATGATCAATTCGATGCCCTGGGACAGGGCTTCAAGCCTTGCCGGATGTGCTGTTCGGAATTGGTCGACACGGTGCGGTTCAGCAGAAATCTGTATGCGGCAGGTGCCCGCTGAAATTCAAGCTGAGGAGCAATGCAAAGATGAGTTCACCCAACGGCAGTAGCGGCAAAGTGATTCACCTCAATCCGGGCGGACGGAAAGGATTGGCTGCCTCGGGCGGCCATGGCGCGGCCCGGTCCGGACAGGCCCCCCGCAGTATAGCCATAACCTCCGGCAAGGGGGGAGTGGGCAAGACCAATATCGTTGCCAATCTCGGATACTCCCTGGCCCGCACGGGCAAAAGCGTACTTGTCTTCGATGCCGATCTGGGCCTGGGCAACCTGGACGTGCTGCTGGGGCTGGCTCCCAGGTTCAATCTGTCGCATGTGATTCAGGGGCAGGCCGATCTGGAGCAGATCGTGGTCGCCGGTCCCGGAGGGATGAAGATTTTGCCGGCTTCTTCCGGGATACAGGAGATGACCAGCCTCAGCCGGTCGGAAAGAAGCGAGCTGAGCCGGCAGCTGAAGAACTTTGTCAACCGCTTCGACGTCCTGCTGATCGACACGGCCGCGGGGATATCCGGCAACGTACTGCATTTCAATATCTCGGCCGATGACGTGATGGTGGTGGTCAACCCGGAGCCGACTTCCATTACCGACGCCTATGCCCTGATGAAGGTCCTGTCGGTCCAGTACGGCCTGGAGCGTTTCAACCTGCTGGTCAACGCCGCCCGCGATGCCAGGGAGGCTGAAGAGGTCTGCCGGCAGCTATGCCTGGTCAGCGACAGGTTTCTCAGGATTGAAATAGATTATCTGGGTTTTGTGCCTTTTGACGAGAATGTAAAAGCGGCTGTGAAAAAGCAGACCATCATCAGCGAATTTCAGCCTGATTCAGGAGCCAGCCGCAGTTTTGTTTCCATCGCGCGCAGGATTGCTTACCTGCAGCCGATGCTCGCTGCCGGTCAATGCCCGCGCAACCCGGAAATAGGGGACTTGCTGATTTAACCATGATTGCCGGAAACATGCGGAGAGAAAAAATGGAATTGGCAGAATCGCGTTTGAACTCGCTGTCAAAGGACGACCATAGCCTGCGGAACGAGATAATTGCCGAGTATCTGCCTTATGTGAGCAGGATAGTAAACCGGATCGCGGTTCACCTGCCTCCCACGGTGGAAATAGACGATCTGATCAACGTCGGCATAATCGGCCTTATCCAGGCAATCGAACGCTACGATCCCAGCCGCGACAACAAGTTCATGACCTATGCGGTCTTCCGCATAAAGGGGGCTGTCCTGAGCGAACTGCGCTCGCGCGATTTTCTCGGCCGCACCACACGCCGCAAGATCAGAAGCCTGGAAAAGGCTTACCTCAAGCTTGAACAGAAGTTGGGCCGCAGCGCCAGCGACGAGGAAGTGGCCCGGGAATTGAACATGGACCTGGACCAGCTTTACCAGGTAAAGCGCATGAGCAACATCTCTTTCATCAGTTTTGAAGAAATAGGGTACACGTCCAGGGAAGAAAAGGACAACTTCATCAACGCCCTGATGCGCAACGAATCGGACGACGCCCTGACCCTGACGACCATCAAGGAGATCAAAGGGGCCATAGCGAGGCAGATCGAAGAACTTCCTGAAAAAGAAAAACTTGTCATATCTATGTACTACAGCGATGAGATGACCATGAAGGAAATCGGCAAGGTTCTGGGGATCACCGAGTCAAGGGTTTCCCAGATTCACTCCCAGGCCGTTATGAGATTGCGCAGCCGGCTTCGCAAGGAAGGCCTGATCGATGACTGAAAAAAAGCGAGGATAGCATGTTGTCCACCATTACAACTGAAGGTTGGGTCCTGATGGCGGGAATCGGATTGCCCGCGGTTTGTCTGCTTTTTACGGCCCTGGGACTTGTGTTCAGGAAAAAAAAGAACCCGCCCGAAGGGTGTCGTGTTCAGCAGCAGGCCGGTACACAGCAGGTGGCGTCCTTTGGAAATGAGATCGATTGGCAGCTGCTTGTACAGGAGCTGGACCGGCGACTTGTTGAAATCTGTCTTTTCGTTCAGCAGGAGCGGGCCAGGTTGCTGATGCCGGTTGCCGGCCGACCCGGTCCGGGGATCGGCGATGCGGAGATGCCTGCCCGGCAACAGGACGTATCTGCCGGAGACCGGGACGCCGGAGAAGATGACAGGCGGCAGGGCCGGCAGAACCTGGACATCCACGGCCTGGTCGGCGAACTGGCTTCAAAGGGGCTGCCGGCCGAGCAGATAGCCCGCAGTCTGAACCTGAGTGTGACCGAGGTCGACCTTATGCTCAGGGTAAGAGGGCGGCGGCAACAGGCGACTGCGGTCAAGCCGTCTTCGATTTCGGCAGTGGTGTGATGAGCGCAAGCGGCGGATGGATCCAGGCAGATTTTGCCGCCTGTCCGGCAAAAACGGACTGCCGGATGATGGGAGCAGAATATAAGTGTGCCGAATATATGAATTTGCTGCAATGGTACGATGATTGCTTTTATCCTTGCAAGCAGGGGAGCCGGCAGATTCCCGGCAGGCAAGAGACGATCCTGAACTGTAAAGGAGCCCGGATGTCATGAGCGGTGATTTGTACCTGGCAGGAGCAGGGGCGTTGCTGCAGCAGATGCGCCTGGATACCATCGCCAACAACCTGGCCAACGTGGCGACGGCCGGCTACAAGCAGG
The DNA here is from genome assembly GCA_027068085.1 of Desulfobacteraceae bacterium. Classification (GTDB taxonomy): domain Bacteria; phylum Desulfobacterota; class Desulfobacteria; order Desulfobacterales; family Desulfosarcinaceae; genus JALVQM01. The sequence continues at coordinate 89,026 of JAMOUQ010000022.1, forward strand.
ACAAAATGATTTTCAGGAGCAATCCAAAGGAGCAGCAGCCTGAGTCCGGTCTCAGCCCTCTGCCCGTTGCCGGGCAGGTAATATCACCTTACGCTCCGCCCATGGATCAGATCATCGATTTTTCCCAGGGCCCCCTGGAACAGACCGGCAATCCGCTGGATGTGGCCATCGAAGGCCCCGGCTTTTTCAAGGTGCAAACGCCCGAGGGCGTCCGTTATACCCGCAGGGGCAGTTTCATACTCGACGACCAGGGCGTCCTTAGCACGCCCGAAGGCTACCCCGTCCTTGGCCAGGGAGGCACGATCACCATCGAAGGCAGCAGGATCGAGATCCATCAGGACGGCACCGTCACGGTGGACGGCGACGAGGCCGGACAGCTGGAAGTGGTCGATTTCAGGCAGCCATACAAGCTCAAGCGCCAGGGCCGGTCGCTGTTTGCCCCGGAAACGGCCGCCGTGCAGGAGATTCCGGCCGAAGGCGGCATGCTCAGCCAGGGATTCGTGGAAAGGTCCAACGTCGAGGCCATCCGCGCCATGACGGAAATGATAGAGACTCTGCGGATTTTCGAATCCTACCAGAAAGTAATGCGCAGTATCGACGACGCGGAGGCCAAGACGGTCAACGAGGTGGGTAAACTCTAACCGGCCCGGGAAGCCCGTAACCGGTCGCTGACAATGCCGGGCCCATGAAAGGAAGTCGACATGATACGCAGTCTTTGGACGGCAGCAACCGGAATGCAGGCCCAGACTGTAACCATAGATATCATCGCCAACAATCTGGCCAATGTGAATACCGCCGGGTTCAAGCGCAGCCGGGCCGATTTCCAGGACCTGCTCTACGAAAACCTCAAACCGCCGGGGGTTACCGCAGCCGACGGAACCCAGGTTCCGACGGGCATCGAGATCGGTCACGGGGCGCGTCTTGTGGCTACCCAGAAGCTCTTTACCCAGGGCGATTTCAAACATACGGAAAACCAGCTGGACATGGCCATAGAAGGGGACGGTTTTTTTCAGGTCGTTCAGCCCAACGGGGAGATCGCCTATAGCCGGGCAGGCAATTTCAAGGTCGACAGCGAAGGCCGGATAGTCACCCCCGACGGATTCCTGATGGAGCCTGAAATCACCATCCCCACCGACAGCCTGGCGGTTTCCATCAGCACCGACGGAACGGTCTCCGTGATCCAGGCCGGCCAGACGGAACCGGTCCAGGTGGGCAGCATCGAGCTGGCGCGATTCACCAACCCGGCCGGACTCAAAAGCATAGGCCGCAACCTTTTCCTGGCCACCGACGCCTCGGGCGATGCAGTCACCGGAACCCCGGGCGAAGACGAATACGGCACCATTGCCCAGGGATTCCTGGAGATGAGCAACGTCAGCGTGGTGGACGAGATGGTCAGGATGATAACCGCCCAGAGGGCCTATGAAATCAACAGCAAGGCGATCCAGACCGCAGACGAGATGCTTCAGGCGGCCAACAATCTGAAGCGTTGATGGAGGTGACCAATGCCGGTTCCTTCAAATATCCTTCCGGGCAGGCGGCACATCTACTGGTGGTGCCTGTTGAAGATTCTGGTTTTTCTGGCGGCGGCCTGCCTGCCGGCAACCGGAACCTTGACCGGGGCTTATGCCGGACAAAGCCGGGGCCGGGTGATGATAAGCGCCAGGGAGAAGGCGGCCGTCGATAGCGACCGTATTTACCTGGGGGACGTTGCCCGGATCAATGGCGGCGACCGGAAGTTGCGCCGCAGATTGTCCGGCCTCTACCTGTGCCCGGCGCCGCCTCTGGGCGAGAGCAAGGCGATAGACGCCGGGCTGGTGATCCGCAGGCTGAAACAGAAAGGGATCTGTCCGGCCGGCTGCGGCATCGATTTCAAACGGCCGGTCAAGGCAACCCGCAGGTACCAGTCGGCGGACCCGAAGCTGATCCGGGCGGCCGTCATGACTTTTGTCAGGCGCCGGCTTGCCGGCACCGGCGCCCGGGTGAAGATCGGCTCCATTCAGATACCGAAGACCGTCAGACTGCCCCGGGGCAGGGTCACCCTGGCTGTTCAAAGGCCGGGGCGCGTGCAGCTAAGAGGCCGGACGCCCCTTCAGGTCAGGATTGCGGTAAACGGCAGGCTGGTGCGCCAGATCAGGGTCGTTGCCGATGTCAGGTTGTTTGCCATGGCCGTGGTGTCCACCCGGCCGCTGGGCAGACGCCAGCCCATCACCGGCGAGCTGGTGGCCCTGCGCCAGGTGGAAGTCACCCGCTGCGGCCGGAACTATTACACAGCCCTGGAGCAGGTGCTGGGAATGCGCACCCGCTCTGCCCTGGCGGTGGATACAATTTTGGCTCCGTCGCTGCTGGAAGTGATTCCGGTGGTTCACCGGGGCGATGTGGTCAGGATGGTTGCCGAAAGCGGCGGTTTGCGGATCATCACCCGGGGGATATGCCGGGAAGAAGGCGCGCCGGGGCAAAGGATAAGGGTCACCAACGCCAAGTCGAGGAAAGAGGTTTTTGCCGAGGTTGTGGATTCGGACACGGTGAAGGTTTCTTTCTGACATCAGCGGAGGCTTGCGATGAAAGATTACAGGATCGGGTTTGAGGCGGGATTAAAGAGGCTTGCCCCGGTAGTCGTCGTGTTACTGTTGCTTGTGCCCGGCTGCAGTCGGCAGGCGGCCCGGGAAGGCAAGCGGGAGGTGGTGCCGGCGGCGGTGACCGCGCCGAGGGCCGGGGCCGGGCAGAAAGAGGCAAACGGCTCGCTGTGGGATGAAAAAGGCAGCCTTTGTTCGATGTTTGCCGACATGAAGGCCCGCAAGGTCGGCGATATCCTGACCATCAAGATAATCGAGACTTCCAGCGCCACCAACAAGGCCAGCACCAAGGCCGGGCGTGATTCGAGCCTGAGTGCCGGGCTGGGGAACTTTTTCAACGCCGAAAAGCGCTACCCCGGCGACCAGCCCTTTTTCAATCCCTTCGGCAAGGTGGCCGGATCGATGAAAAGCGAATTCGACGGTTCGGGAACCACCAAGCGCAGCGGAGCCCTGACGGCCTACATGACGGCCCGGATCAAGGAAGTCCTTCCCAATGGCAACCTGTTGATAGAAGGCAACCGGGAGGTAAGGGTCAATGACGAGAACCAGGTCATCACCCTGACGGGGATAATCCGGCCGCGGGACATCTCGGCCGACAACGTGATCAAGTCCACCTATATCGCGGACGCCAGGATATCCTACAGCGGAAGCGGAATAATCAACGACAGGCAGCGGCCGGGATGGCTCAGCCGCCTGTTGAACAAGATATGGCCGTTTTAAAACGGTCAGAAAAGAAGTGCGTCATGAAATCGAAAGCATCGGCTTGGCGGACAGTCATTCTCATCCTGGCTCTGCTGGGCCTGGCGGTTCCCTGCCAGTCAGCCAGGGTCAAGGATATAGTCTCCATCAAAGGGGTGCGCAACAACCAGCTGGTGGGCTACGGGCTGGTGGTGGGGCTGGACGGAACCGGCGACGGCAAAAAGGCCCGTTTCACCATCCAGTCCATGGCGAGCATGCTGGAAAAGATGGGGGTCACGGTGGATTCCGGCCAGATCCAGGTTTCCAACGTTGCCGCCGTCATGGTTACGGCCACCTTGCCGCCTTTTGCCCGGGCCGGCTCCAGGATCGACGCCCTGGTCAGCTCCATCGGGGATGCCAAGAGCCTGCAGGGCGGCACCCTGCTCATGACTCCCCTTAAAGGCGCCAACGGGCGCGTTTACGCTGTCGCCCAGGGACCGGTTAATACCGGCGGTTTTTCGGCCGGCGGGGCAGGAAGCAGCGTCCAGAAGAATTTCCCCACCGTGGGAAGGGTGATCAACGGCGCCCTGGTGGAAAGAGAGATCGATACCGGTTTCGGCAAACGAAACAAGCTGACCCTGGCCCTGCATACCCCGGATTTCACCACTGCTTACCGCGTGGCCGGCACCATCAACAGGCATTTCATGATGCCCGTGGCCAAGGCCATAGACGCAGGCACCCTGTCTGTCAGAGTTCCCGGGGGATACGACGACAACCTGGTGGGGCTGGTGGCGGCCATAGAACCCCTGGAGGTCGAGACCGACTCGCGCGCCAAGGTGGTGATAAACGAAAGGACCGGAACGGTGGTCATGGGTGAAAACGTAAGGATATCGACCATAGCCATCGCCCATGGAAACCTTTCCATCGTGATCAAGGAAAACCCCGACGTGTCCCAGCCGCTTCCCTTTTCCAAGGGTAAGACCGTGGTCACGCCCAACACGGATATTTCGGTCAAGGAAGGCGGCCGGCAACTGGTGGTGATCCCCAGGGGGGTCAGCATCGGTGACGTGGTAAGGGCTCTTAACGCCCTGGGGGTATCTCCAAGGGACCTGATCGCCATCTTCCAGGCCATCAAGGCTGCCGGGGCCCTGCAGGCCGACCTGGAGGTGATCTGATGCCCGGCACGATAACCGGCCCGGCAGGCGCACTTGGCGGTCAGCTGCGCGCAGCTGACCGGCCGGCATGTGGATCGGCCGGCAGCCGCGGCCGGTTGGACCGGGCCTGCCGCCAGATGGAGGCAATCTTCCTGGAGTACATGCTGAGTCAGATGCGCAAGACCGTCGGCCGGGGAGGAATAATCGGCCGCAGCAGTGCCATGCGGCTGTATCAGGGGCTGTATGACCAGCAGCTGAGCCGGGAGCTGAGCTGCCGGAAAAGTCTGGGCCTGGCCGAGATGATCAAGCAACAGCTTCTGCAGCACCGGCCGGTCGGCGGGCCAAAAGCGGAAAATAATGCTAAAGTTTCAACCGGGGATGCCGATATGGCAAACGGTGGACCTGTCCGTTTCAATTCCGGCCGGTCACCCGAGTGACACTTCACCCCAAAAGGGGTGACTTTCATTGCCCCAAGAAGGAGGCGTTCTGATGAAGATCGACGAGCGTAGCCAACCCATTCCGCTCAATGCTTACAGGTCTGTGGCAGGCCGACAGACGGAGGCGGGTCAAACGCGCCGGTCACCCTTGCCCGATGCTCCCGGTGACAAGGTGGATCTGTCTGCCCACAGCCGCACGGCGCAGCAGGCGGCCCGGGCCCTGAAACAGATGCCCGAGGTGCGTTCTGACCTCGTGGAAAAGGTAAGGACGGAGATTGAAAACGGTACCTACCGGGTCGATTCTGAAAAGACGGCCGGCAGCATGCTGAAAGAAGCATTCGAAAACCAGATCATAATGCGCAAGATAGACGTAATGGCCTAAAGGACTTCAAATGAAGACAACCGCTGGTGACAATCCGGACAAAGCCGTGGTTTGCGGTCCGGAAGCGCTGAGGACATTGCTCGGGACCATGGCTGAACAGCGTCGCCTGGCCACGGCCCTTCTGGAGACGGTCATGGACGAGCGGCGGGCGGTTCTGGAAAACGACATCCAGGGCCTGACGGAGATCAACGCCAGGAAAGTGGCGACCCTTGAAGACTTCAACAGGCTGGAGGGGCGCTGCAAAAAAGCTGTGGCGGAAGTGGCCCGTCTGGTCGGTTTGCAGCCCGGACCCGAAACGACCATGCGCCAGATTGTCGAACGTCTTGAAGAACCGTTTTGCACCGAACTGGACAAAACCAGATCCATTCTGAAAAACACTCTCCTGCAGGTCAGACAATGCAACCGGACCAATCAGAGACTGCTGAGCAATTGCCTGGAGCTTGTCGACCGAAGCGCCCGGATGCTTCGGCAGCTGTTCGATCCGCCTCCGGTTTACGGCAGAAAGGGAAGTTCAGGCTCCTGTCTCCGGCAAGGAGCCCTGGTTAGCAACGTGGCCTGATGCGAGGTGGACATGCCGAATATCTACGGAATGATGGACGTGGGGCGGACAGCCCTGATCAGCCACCAAAAAGCGATCGACATAATTGGCAATAACATCGCAAATGCCAACACCCCCGGATATTCACGCCAGAGGGTCAACCTGGAACAGAATGCGCCGGTGCGCTATCAGGGCGGCACCATGAGCAACGGTGTTCATGCCGAGCAACGTATCCAGAGGGCCTACGATCAGTTCCTGGCTGCCCAGATCAACGATCAGAAGCAGAGTCTCGGACGCTGGACGGCTCAGAAAGAAGCCCTGGAAAAGGTGGAACTGATGTTCGACGAAGTCAGCGGTTACGGGCTGAACAAAGCCTTTTCCGAGTTCTGGAATGCCTGGCAGGATCTGGCCAACAATCCTGTCGGGCATGTCGAGCGTGTCACCGTGGTTTCAAGGGGCCGGAATCTGGCAGAGACCTTCAAAAAGCTGCGCCGGGACCTGGTTTCCGTCCAGCAAGACGCAGACGAGGAAATTCAGGACCTGGTGGGTGAGATAAACACCATCGCCCGACAGATAGCCGAACTGAACCGCAAGGTAACCCAGGTGGAAGTCTCGGGCCACAACGCCAACGACTACCGGGATGAACGCGACCTGCTGCTGAACAAGCTGGGAGACATGATCGGGATAAACAGCTTCGAAGATGGTGACGGTAACGTAATTGTCAGCGTGGGCAGTGAAAAGCCCCTGGTGGACGGAACCCGGTCCTGGTCGCTGACAACCGGCACCAACGGTTCCGGATTTCAGGATCTGTATTGGGTCGACAGCAGCGGCGCCAACGTTGACATAACGGACGATATCGATTCCGGACAGATGAAAGGATGGCTCCAGGCGCGTGATTCGGTTGTTTCAGGATACATTGACCGGCTCGACACTCTGGCATCGACGGTAATCAGCCAGGTCAACAACCTGCACGCTGCGGGCTACGCCCTGGACGGATCCCAGAACAATTTTTTCACCGGTGGCAATGCGGTCGACATGGCTGTCAATTCAGCCGTGGTTTCAGACGTCAATCTGGTGGCCGCTTCGGGCACCAGCGGAGGGGTGCCGGGGGACAACAGCACTGCCGTTGCCATTGCGGCCCTGCAGCAGACCCTTACCATGTCTTCGGCCACGACCACCTTCGACGGTTACTACGCTTCGATGGTGAGCGACGTGGGAGCCGACGTGCGTGACGCCCGGGTAAGCCTTCAGCATCAGGACTCGATGGTATCACGGCTCGAAGCTTACCGCGAACAGGTTGCCGGAGTCTCCCTGGACGAAGAGATGGTGGAACTGATTCAATCCCAGCATGCGTACAGCGCCGCTGCAAAACTGATCACTTCGGCCGACGAGATGATGGCGACCCTGATCGGTATGGTCAGGTGACGAAAGGATAGCGTGAATGCGTATCAGCAACAAGCAGATGGCCGAAAATCTGAAGCACAGGCTCTTTCAGCAAACCGCCCGGATCCTGGAGAGCGAGACCAAGGTTACAACCGGCAAAAGAGTCAACAAGCTTTCCGACGACCCGGTGGCCATGGGCCGGATTCTGGAGTACCGCAGCACCATTTCCAGAATGGAACAGTACGGCCGCAACATATCCCTGGGGCAGAACCACCTGGAAGCCGTGGACGGAATCCTGGAGGCGGTATCGGATCTCATCGGCCAGGCCAAGGACATAGCATCCAATCCCGATCCTGACCTCAGCAGCTCCCAGGCAAGCCAGGTGGCCGACATCCGCCGGCAGATTCTGCAGTTCGCCGGCTCCAAGCATAACGGCAACTATCTTTTCTCCGGCCATCAGACAGATACGGCTCCGTTCGACTCTTCCGGGACCTACCAGGGTGATTCGGGCACCCGCGACATAGTCATCGGCCAGGGTATGACAGTAAGCATCGAGGCAGACGGAAGTGAAATCTTCCAGGGCAGCCAGGATGTGTTTCAGGTCCTGGATGACCTGGAGACAGCCATCGGCGCCAACGACAAAGCCTCGATAAAAACCCAGCTGTCAAGGCTGCAGGACGCCCTGGAGCATATCAATGGTATCCGGGCCGAAAATGCAGTCCAGGCCAAAAGAATGGAAACGGCTGAAAACCACTGGAATAGTTTCAGGGTCAGCATGGAACAGATGTTGTCCCGCACCGAAGATGCCGATCTGGCAGAGGCGGTAATCGACCTGCAGGTTCAAAAAACCGCATACGAAGCATCTCTGGCAACCGGGGCCATGATCATTCAGCCCAGTCTTGTCGATTTCCTGAGCTGACCTTCCTGTTTGGACTCACAAGAAGTCAGCCATCTTTTTATCTTCTTATCTTCGCTGCTGTCCGCCGCCGGCCCGCTTTGCTGAAAACGGGGCGCCAAGCTGACCGTATGCGCGCGCTCAATCCAGGGGCCAGACTTTGGCGGCTTCTGATGAAGGCTGCTGCTTGGGCAAAGGATAACCGTGACGGCTGGCCTTCGGAATGGTGCCGAGAATGATTTCCACCCGGCGGTTTTTCCGCCTTCCTTCGGCGGTGGAGTTGGATGCTATCGGCCGGAACTCGCCGAAACCCATGGTTGACACCCGGCGCGGATCTATGCCGACCCTGTTGATAAGAAAATCGGCGACTGCGGCGGCCCTGGCAATGGAAAGTTCCAGATTGGAGCGGAAAGGCCCGCCGCGGACCGGCACATTGTCGGTATGGCCGGCAACGATTATGTCACCATCGGTTTTTTTCAGCACACGGCCTATCTTCAGCAGCAAGGGTTTCAATTCAGGACGGATCGTGGCCTTGCCGGAATCGAAGGTGCTTTCCCCCATGAGCTTTATCACAACCTGGTCATTGCCGGCCTCCACCGAGAGCTGGTCCTCGAAATCCCGGAGGCGGGTGGCTATTTCGGCGTTGATTTCGCGACCGATCTCTTCCTTTATCCGGGTCGCAATAACTTCCTGGTCGAAATCCTTGGCGATCATCTTGATGCCCTTGGGCACCTCCATGATTTTTGTCTTGCGCTGGACTCCGAATGCTTTTTCAAGCGACCCGGCCACCTGCTTGTATTTTTGCTTGTCCAGTTCCGAAAAGGACAGTAACAGGACGAAAAAACAGAGCAGCAGACTCATCAGGTCCCCGAAGGTGACCACCCATTTGGGCGCTCCGGGATCAATTTTCTTTTCATCTTCTACGGCCTGTCCCATCAGCTTTCTCCGGAATCACCGGAGGGCTCGTCTTTTTTCTCGCGATCCTTGGGTGAAAGAAAAATCTTGAGCGATTCTTCCAGGACCATGGGAGAGACTCCCCGGTTGATGGCCACCGCGGCTTCGACCACGATGGTTTTTACAAGTTTTTCTTCATCCGAACGCAGTGCCAGCTTGTCGGCCAGCGGAAGGCAGATCAGGTTGGCCATGATGGCGCCGTAAAGGGTGGTCAGGAGGGCAACGGCCATGGACGGTCCGATACTGGAAGGATCCTCCATGGATGAAAGCATCTGCACGAGACCGATAAGGGTGCCGATCATTCCGAAAGCCGGAGCGGCATCGCCCATGCTCTTGAACACGTTTTGGCCGACCTCGTGCCGCTTGACCATCAAGCGGATGTCCTTGTTGAGCATATCTTCTATCAGGCCCTCGTCGTAACCGTCTGACAGATAGCGAAGCGCCTTGGCGGCAAAGGGGTCGGAAGGAGTTTCCTTCTCCAGGGCGATCAATCCTTCTTTCTTGGCAATCCGGGTATATTCCACCATTTCGCGGATGATGTTTTCCGGAGGTTCTATCTTTACGAAAAAGGCTTTCATGGCGACACTTATGGAACCGATGACATCGCTCATTTTGAACTTGATGAAGGTGGTGGCGATGGTGCCGCCGACGACGATCAGCATGCTGGGAATGTTGATGAAAACCAGGGCGCTGCCGCCCAGAAACACCGACACCACGATGAGAACGGTTCCGCTTACCAGACCTATTACTGTCGCTAGATCCATGGTGGCTCAGCTCCTTGACGAGACTTTGTGCACGTATACTCTGTCAGCGATGGCGTTCAGCCTGACGTAATGCTTCAGCTTTTCGATCGCATCCGCGGTCAGTTTCGTGTCGGCCGCCATTATGAAGGCCCCTGTTTTCAGGTAGATGTTACGCGCAAGGACCATTCCTTCCTTCAGTTGTCCGACCTTGAGGGCCAGGTCGTTGACGGACTTTTCCTTTTCGATCAGCTCGACGTGGATTTCCAGCAGCAGGTCCACCATTTCAGGCGCAAGCTGGTAACCGCGAGTCCGTTGCAGATGTTCGGGAATGTCGTCCGGGCTCAGGCCCTGGATGTGGCGCAGATCGTCGTACAAAGAGGCGGCCGAGACCAGCTGGGCCAGCAAAGGTATGTCTTCTCCGGCCAGGGAGTCCGGAAAACCGCGGCCGTTATACTGCTCATGGTGCAGCCTTACAATCTCGGCTATCGGTTTGAGCATGTCCACCTGGTCCAGGATGAGGGCACCTCTTTCGGGATGGGAACGGTAAAGCTGTTTTTCCTCGGCATTTTGCGCCACCTGCGGCTTGGAATAGACAGCCGGCGGCAGGCCCACCATGCCTATGTCGTGGACCAGACCGGCGGCTTCGACCTTGGCATATTGCTTGTCGGAAACTCCGGGATGAACTCTGGCCATTTGCAGACACAGGCGGCCGACCCGCCGGCAATGTCCGCCCAGCCTTTCATCGAACACCTCCAGCAACTGGGTGAACATGTGAATGGTCTGGTAATAGTTCCGGGCAAGGTCCTGGTATCTTTGTTTCAGGTTGTGCTCCAGGGTAACGATCCGCTGCCCGATTTCCACTCTTGCCTTGAGCTCTTCGATGTTGATGGGCTTGGTCAGATAGTCGTCAACGCCGGCCTTCAGGCCGTTTACGATATCGGCCCTTGTGTCCTGGGAACTTATCAGGATGAGATAGATGTAATGGTCCAGCCCGGCGCCGCGGATCCGTTTGCAAAGCTCTATGCCGTCGATCTCCGGCATGAGCCAGTCGCTGATGACAATGTCAAAATGCTCCTTCCGGACGGTTTCCCAGGCCTGCGATCCATCGGAAACAGAGACGATAAGATGGCCCTGGCTCCGGAGGCTTTTTTCCAGCAGAGACAAAGTTACCTTGTCATCGTCTACAAGCAGAATTTTCATTGTCTTTTCCCTGGTTCCCGGTTGGGAATCCCGTGTCCGGACGCAGCTTATGAGCTGCCGTGCCGGGTCATCAAAAATTTTATCGGTTGCCGGCAGCCAAACTTGAGCCGGCAGCCGGTGATCATGCCGGCCTGAAGTTAAAGTGTGGAGAATCAATGACGATATAGACAATGAGAGAGAATCCCGGAAAATGGGTGGCGGGTGCGGTCCTATATCGAGGTCCTGCCGGGAAACGGAAAGATACATACGATGATCCCGCCTTGTTCAATGCAATGTGGGAAAGCTGGGGGTCCAATGAGAATACTGGTTGCCGAGGATGATTTTATTTCCCGAAATCTCCTGATAAAATTACTGCAGAAGATTGGATACCAGGTGACGGCGGCAGAAAACGGGGCCCAGGCCTGGCAGCATTTTCAGGATGAAGAGTACGAGATGGTAATTACCGATTGGATGATGCCGGAAATGGACGGCCTTGCCCTGTGCGACAAAATAAGGAGCAGTGTTCAGCAACGCTATGTCTATATCATCATTCTTACCGCCCGCGACCGGAAGGACGACTTGCTGAAAGTTTTCCAGTCCGGGGCGGACGATTACATTCCAAAACCTTTCGACCCGGATGAGCTGAAAGCCAGGGTCCAGACAGGACGCAGAATCGTGGAACTGGAAAAAGATCATCAAAGGTTGCAGGAAATATTGATCGAAAGCCGCAACAAGCTCAGGATAGTTTTCGATTCCCTGCAGGAAGAAATAATCGCCCTGGACAAGGACAAGAAAATAGTATCGGCCAACAAGACCTTTCTGGCGATAAACGGACTGTCCTACGAACAGATAATCGGGGTTGCCTGGCTGGAAAAGGCCGGTCCGCAGCAGGGCCGTTTCGATGTCGGAAAAGTGCGCCAGCTGGTTGACCGGGTTTTCGAAAAAGGAGAGGCGAAGCATTACCTGGACAAGTGGGTGGATACCCGCGGCCAGATCTACTACAAGCAGGTTACCTGCCTGCCGATCAGGGATGAACGGGCAAGCGTATTCCAGGTGGTGGTCGTTTTCAAGGACATTACTGAAGAGCGACGTAAATCAGAAGAGATCAAGGCCCTCAACAAGAAGATTATTGAAAGCGCCGCCCAGATAGAAGCCAAGAACAAGAAGCTCGAAGCGGCCCTCAAACGCCTGGAAGAAACCCAGACCCAGATGCTCCAATCGGAGAAAATGGCTTCCATCGGCCAGCTGGCCGCCGGGGTGGCCCATGAAATCAACAATCCGACCGGATTTGTCAGCAGCAACCTGAAGACCCTTGAAGATTACCAGGAAGATATCGATGGCCTGATCCAAAAATACCGCAAGCTCAAGGAATTGATAGAAAAGGACGGCAAATCGGATCCGTCCTCGGAACAGGTGGCCTCCCTCCTGGAGGAAATAGGCGAGTATGAAGAAGAGATAGACATAGATTACATTCAGGAGGACGTACGCGATCTGATCAAGGATTGCCGCGAGGGAACCGAGCGGATCAAGAAGATCGTGATGGACCTGAAGGATTTTGCTCATCCCGGCGAAGGCGTGATGCAGGCCACCGATGTCAACAAGGGGCTGGAGTCGACTCTCAACGTGGTTTACAACGAACTGAAATACAAGGCAAACATTATAAAGGAATTCGGCAAGCTGCCATTGATTCAGGCTTACCCCCAGCAGCTGAACCAGGTTTTTATGAACATTCTGGTGAATGCGGCCCAGGCCATAGAAAAAAAGGGTGAAATCCGCATCGAGACCGAGGCCGTTGACGGATACGTCCGGATCAAGATCAGCGACACCGGTTGCGGTATTCCCAAAGAAAACCTGAACAAGATTTTCGATCCTTTCTTTACCACCAAAGACGTCGGAAAGGGCACCGGCCTGGGGATGAACATTGCTTACGGTATAGTCAAGAAACACAACGGTACCATTGAAGTTGAATCCACGGTCGGCAAAGGGACAACCTTTACGATCAAACTGCCGGTTGACGGCAAGGCATTAAACGGGAAGCAACCCCGAAACGATGTGTAGCCGATATGTTGTACGCGACCAGAGAAAAGGTGCTGCCGCGCGAAATGACGGCATCTAGACCGAAACTGCTTGTGGTGGACGACGAGCTGCAGGTGATCAAAAGCCTGAAAAGGCTTCTGCGGGGTCAGGATTACGAGATCCTTTGGGCCACCGGCGGTGCCGAGGCCCTGGAGATTGTCCGGAGCCACGATATCGGGGTCGTTATTTCCGACCAGATGATGCCCGGAATGGACGGGGTCACCTTCCTGGAAAAACTTGGCCGGATAAGTCCCGATACGGTCAAGCTTATGCTGACGGGCTACGCCAGTTTTCAAAACGCCCTGGATGCCATCAACCGCTGCCATGTTTTTGAGTACCTTCAGAAGCCGTGGACGGCCGAGAGCCTGCAACAGGCATTGGAGCGGGCTTTCCGGCATTGGCACCTGGTGGTGGAAAACAAGCGCCTTACCGCCTTGACCCTGAAACAGAATGCCGAACTGAAAGGGTTGAACGCCCGACTGGAGCAGCGTGTCCGGGATCGTACCCGCCAGCTGGAAGAGGCGGTCCGCGAAGGGGTTCTGATGCTCGCCCAGGCTGCCGAGGCCAAGGACGACGATACCGGCGATCATGTGCTGCGCATGAAGAATCTTACGACCGCCATTGCCCTTGAAATGGGACTGAATCCCCAATATGCGGAAAAAATAGGGTTTTTCAGCATGATGCATGATGTCGGAAAAATTCATGTCCCAGACCGCATTCTGAAAAAGAAAAGCCCTCTGACGGCGGCCGAATGGAAAATCATGCAGCGCCATACCGTGGCCGGTGAAAAGATCCTCGGCAGCAGCTCCTTTTACGATATGGCCCGCAGGATAGCCCGCAGCCATCATGAAAGAATGGATGGCAGCGGTTATCCGGACGGTCTTGAAGGTGATCGGATACCCCTGGAGGCCCGTATCGTGGCTGTGGCCGACGTATACGATGCTCTGGGACACGCGCGTCCTTACAAACCGGCATGGCCACGGGACAAGGTGCTGGCGGAGATGCGCCATTTATCGGGATGGCACCTTGATTCAGAGATAGTGTCTGCCTTACTTGAAGTCGTCCGGACCGGTGACGGTCCGGAGGGGAGTTGAGTTTTGGCAACCAAACACAAGCATATCTTGTTGTTAGTGGACGATGAGCCTTCCATAACCAAAGCTCTCAAGCGCCTGTTCCGCAAGGAAGGTTACCGTATTCTGACAGCCGATTCAGGTTACAGCGGCCTTGAGGTTTTGCAGGCTTCCGACAGGCCGGTTTCCCTTATCATTTCAGACCAGCGCATGCCCGGCATGAACGGGGCGGAATTTCTTGAAAAAGCCAGGGCGATCCACCCGGATGCGGTCCGTTTTCTGCTTACCGGTTACTCTGACATGGAAGCGGTGATAGCGGCTGTCAACAAAGGAGAGATTCACCGTTACCTGACGAAACCCTGGAACGATGAAGATCTGCTTCTGCAGGTGCGTCAGGCCCTGGCACAGTACGATCTTGTGGCTGAAAACCGCCGCCTTACCGAACTGACGGTCAGACAGAACCGCGAGCTTGCCGAACTCAACAAAAACCTTGAAAAAAAGGTGGCCGAAAGGACGCAGCAGATTATTCTGCAAAACAAGGTGCTGGAGAAGGTAAACCGCAAGCTCGAAAAAAGTTTCATGGATTCCATCCGCCTGTTGTCCACGCTGGTGGAGTCTCTCAAACCCGAGCTGGGACGGATCATGCGCCATGTGTCCCAGCTGGCCCGGTCAGTGGCCGGCACTTTCGGCCTGGAACAGGCGGAACTGGACAGGATAGAGATGGCCGGGATGATACACGATATCGGCCTGATTGGTTTTCCCGAACAGATCTGGACAAAGGAAGTCAGCCGGATGAACGAAGAAGAATTTCGTCTTTTCAGCCAGCATCCGGTAATTGCTTCCATCTGTCTTGAAAGCGTCGAAAAACTGGTTGAAGTCGGAGAAATCGTACTGTTCCACCATGAGTACTACGATGGCTCCGGTTTTCCCAACGGTCTGAAAGGCGAGCAGATTCCTCTTGGGGCGCGTATCATCCTGCCGGTCTCGGACTACTGCCGGATAGTGGATACCTGGCCCCGTGAAATCAACAAGCTTATCTCCAAGATCAGGCGCCATTTCGATTCTTCGGTCTGGAAATCTTTCACCCTGGACGACGATCCGGAACAGGTGGTGGAAGATGCCGCCCAACAGATGCTGCTCAGGGGGGCCAACCACAAGTACGACCTGGACGTTGTCAACGCTCTTATCAAGAAGATCCGTGAAGCCAAAAAGGTCTCTCCGACCTGTATCATCAAGACCACGGAACTTGCGCCGGGCATGGTCCTGATGGAGGATCTCAGGCTCAGGGACGGGCGTCTGCTGCTGACCAGAACCACGCGGCTGAAGGCTTCGGCCGTGGATGCCATAGCCAAGATAGCCACCAGGGGGTTGCTGCCGGACAAGATAAAGGTGGCTATCGTGGACGATGGTGATAACCGGCAGGACGAGGTGAGTCGAGATGGACCTTGACGTTATCCAGAAAAAGCTCGAATCCATTGAATCCTTGCCGACGCTTCCGGCCATTGCCATGGAAGTCAACCGGATGCTGATGGATTACGAGACTCCGCTGGAGGAGCTGACGGCCCTGTTGAAAAACGACCAGTCAATCGTTCCGCGCATTCTCAAGCTGGTGAATTCCGCATTTTTCGGCTTCCGCTCCAAGGTCGGCAGTATTTCCCATGCCATCGTCCTGCTGGGATACAACATGGTGCGCAACGCTATTGTCTCTCTGACCGTAATCGATTCGCTCAGCCTGAAAAAACAATTCGAAGGTTTCGACGTGGTCCAATTCTGGGAGCACGCGGCCGCTGTGGCAGTCACCAGCAAACACCTGGCGGACATGAGCCGCATCGAGGCCAGGGAAGATGCTTTTACCGCCGGGCTGTTGCATGACATCGGCAAGCTCATCCAGGCACAGTACTTTGCGTCGTACTTTCGCAAAGTTTGGGGCTATGTGCGGGAGGACCAGCTGCCTTATTTCGAGGCCGAGAAAATGGCGCGCGTAATCGACCACTGCCACATGGGAGCGGTCCTGGCCCGCAAGTGGCGGCTTCCGGACCGGCTTGTGGAGGTCATCCGCAGGCATCATACGGCCCCTGTCAAGATGCGGGACAATGAGCTGGCCACCACCGTGTTTCTGGCCAACGCCATTGTGAACATGTACATGCCTTTTTCCGCCTCTTTTCTGCGCCGCCAGGACAAAAGATACATTCTGCAGTCATTGCCGGCTGCGATGTGGGAGACTTTCAGAACCAGCAAAACATGGTTTGCCGAATTGCAGGGCGACATAGAAGCGGCCTGTAAATTCTTCATAGCCGGAGAATAGTCATGAAGGACAAAAAGCACACGGTACTGCTGGTGGATGACGAGGAAAGCATCCTCCATTCCCTGCGGCGCCTTTTGCGCAAGGAGCCATACCACCTGCTTACCAGTACCAGCGCCGAGGAGGCATTCCGGTTGCTGGAAGAACATCAGGTTCACCTGATAATTTCCGACAACCGCATGCCTGGAACCGACGGTATTGAATTCTTTGCCCGCGTCAAGGAGAAATATCCTGATGTGATCCGTATCATTCTGACCGGATATACCGACGTGGACGCCATCACCGAATCCATAAACAAAGGGCATATATACAAGTTTTTCCTGAAACCCTGGAACGATCACAACCTGAAGCTGGAAATCCGCAAGGCCCTGGAACAGTATGACCTGATCCAGGACAACATCCGCCTCGACAAAAAGGTCATCGAGCAGAACCGCAAGCTGAAAGAAATGAACGAGCACCTGGAGGAACTGGTGCGTGAAAGAACCAGGGAACTGGAACTGCAGAACCGGGCCCTGGAGCTTTCCCACGCCGTCCTGGAGGATTTGCCGCTGGCGATAATGGGCGTAAGCGCCGATTCTCTGATCGTTTTGATGAACACGAAGGCCAGGGTCGTTCTGGGCAGTGACAAGATACAGGTCGGTTGTGAAATAGAGAGCTGCTTTCCGAAGGATCTTTGCCAAAAGGTCCAGCAAACCCTTGAAAACGGATACTGCCGGACGCGGGACGAATGCAACCTGGAAAACGAAAACTACAGGGTGGAAGTCATCCCGCTGTCGGGTCGCTTCCGGGGCCAGGGCGGAATCCTGATTTTCAGGCGTAAAGAGGACGAATAGGGCTGCCCTGTGGATGATGTCGACAATGATTAACAATACCGTATTATTTGTAGACGACGAAAAGGAGATCCTGCGTTCCCTGCAGAGGCTGGTGCACAACGAGCCCTATCAGGCGGTTTTCGCCCATGGGGGTCCTGCGGCGCTGAATCGCATGCAGCAGGAAGAAGTACACGTGCTTGTTACCGACATGCACATGCCCGAGCTGGACGGTCTGGAATTGCTGGAACTGGTAAAGAGGCGCTGGCCGGACACCATCCGTCTGATTCTGTCCGGCCGGGCCGATTCGGGCTCCATCCTGGACGCCATCAACAAGGGGGATATCTACCGTTACATAACCAAACCATGGGACAACCGCGAACTGCGGATAGTCGTGCGCCAGGCCCTGGAGTTGTACAGCCTGCAGCACGAACGCAAGCGCCTGCTGAAGCGGCTTGAACAACAGAACCGCCAGCTGGAGCGCAAGGTGGAAGAAAGGTCGCGCCAGCTTCTGAAGACCCGCAGCCAGGCCGAGATCGGAAAGTACGCTTCCCAGCTGGTCCACAACCTGAGAAATCCTCTCCACAGCCTTTCCAGCGCCCTGGATTTCATCGATTACCTGATCCTGAACCGGACATCGGAGGCTCAAAAGCTGGAAAAAGCAGTCAGGGTCGCCAAAAACAGCGCCCGTGATCTCAAGCGGATAATATCGAGCATTCTGGACCACGCCCATCAGGATGCCCATTTCAGTCTGGAACCGGTCGACCTGAACCGGGTCGTTCGGCAGGTGCTGGAATATTACCGGATAAATCCGGTTTTCAACACCCAGGTGAAGAAAGAGATCAAACTGGCTGACGACCTGCCCGCCATCCTGGCAAATTCATCGCAGATAAAGCAGATCGTGGACAATTTGATAAGCAATGCCATCGATGCCATGGAAAACAGCCCCGAAAAAAGGCTTACCGTCGAGACTTCCAGCAACCGGCAGGGCGTGGTCGTCAGGGTCAGTGACAGCGGCTGTGGCATAGAACCTGAGCACATGGAGCTCATATTCAACTCCGATTTCACCACCAAACCGGCCGAAAAGGGCACCGGCCTCGGCCTGGCCAGCGTCAAGACCATGGTCGAGGCTTACAACGGCAGCATCCACGTGGAATCAAAAAAGGGCGAAGGCACCACCTTCATCATCCAGCTTCCGATCCGCCGTTCTCCGGCGGCATAAAATCCGGCGGCCTCTGCCGGGCATTTCAGGCTTGCGTCGAAGGCAGCGGCAATATTCATCTCCGGGGCGGCCCGGTTGACTGCCAGCGGGCACTTGGGCTCCGATGAAGCTTGACACGGGGCCGATGCCGAATATAGGTTACCTACCTGTTGCCCGGAAAGCCGGGTTTCGGCCTGTCCGGGACACAAACCGGATCACGATAAGAGGTGCCCGTATGCGCATTGTTGCCGTCATTCCCTCCAGATATCAATCCAGCCGGTTTCCCGGCAAGCCCCTGGCCCTGATAAAGGGACGGCCCATGATTCAGCACGTGTATCAACGAGCGAACTCGGCCGATCTGGTGGACCGGGTGGTCGTGGCAACCGACGATGAGCGGATCGTGTCGGCCGTTGTCGAGTTCGGCGGACAGGCGATCATGACCAGCCCCGAAAACCGTTCCGGAACGGACCGGGCCGCGGAAGCGGCCGTTCGCCTGGGGCTGGAACCAACGGACATAGTGGTCAATATCCAGGGAGATCAACCGCTGCTGGACCCCCGCTGCATCGATCAGGTGGTCAAGCCATTGCAGGAAGATGAGGCCCTGGGCATGAGCACCCTGGCTTTCAGGATAGCGGACCGGCGCGAGTACACCGATCCCAAGGACGTGAAGGTCACCCTGGACAAAAGAGGCTTTGCACTTTATTTTTCAAGATCTCCCATACCCTGCGACCGCGACGGGGACAGGCTGCCGCCGGCATTCAAACACCTGGGGATTTACGCCTACAGATGTGATTTCCTGCAGGTATTCAGAAAATTGAACCAGGGGGAACTGGAACGGATCGAAAAACTGGAGCAGCTGCGCGCCCTGGAACACGGGTACAGGATCAGGGTCGTGGTTACCGGCTACGACTCGCCGGAAGTCGACCTGCCGGTCGACATAGAACGGATCGAAAACAAGATGAGCTGAGGCTGCCTGCCGGCCCGGTCATTGTTTGATGTCCTGCTCGATTATTGTCTGGGTGCTCTGGCCGGAGCCGGTTTGGGCCGGCGAATCCGCCGGTGTTTTTTTCGGAGCAGGGCTTTGGCCGGCCTTTTTGCGGGCCGGACGCGATGATGCCCCAAGGCGGTCGAGCCTGTTGCGCATTCCGGCCAGGCTTTTCTGAAGCTTTTCGAGCTTTACGCTCAGCTTGTCGATCTTAAGCTCCAGGGCCTGCTTTGTCTTGAGCGTCTCAAGCCTGACGGCAAGCTCCATATCCTCTTTGGAGACCCGGCTGTTTTCTATTTCCCGGATCTGTTTTTCAGCCAGCTCCATCTTCTCCGAAAACGCCGCAGCCCGGGCCTTTACAGATTCCAGATCTTCTTTCAACCCGGCTTCCAAAGCGGCAAGCTTTTTTTCCAGGCCTTTCAGGGAAGATGAAATCGTTTTCAGACGGCGGTCTATCCTGGACTCCAGCTTGGCCAGGTCCTTGGCTGAAGCCTTTGTGCGGCCGAGTTTGTCCAGCCTGGCCGAATTCTTGTCCGCCGCCACCCTGAGGGCGGCGTTGGCCTTGGTGAGAGCTTCCAGCCTGGATTCAAGTTCGGCCTGCCGCAGGGAAAGGGAAGAAAAACGCGAATCCAGCTCCTTGGACAGGCTCTGGAGGCTGGTGGTACCGGTGTACTGGGTGCGGATGACCCGTTTTTTGATATCAAGATAGGCGACAGCCAGGATCACGACGATCATAAGCGGAATGAGGATGGAAATCAGGGTGACTCTCTGGCTAAGTTTCTCCAGGCGCATTTCCTCGATTTCATCCTTGTAGATGGCGGCAGGCTCCTCGATGGCGGCAGGCTCTTCCGGTTCCAGTTCAAGCTTGAACCCGTTGTCGTCTTTATCCAAAGTCATACGGTCATTCCCATTCTATGGTGCTTGGCGGTTTCGAGCTGATATCGTATACGACCCGGTTCACTCCCCGGACTTCGTTTATTATCCGGTTTGAAATTCTGGCCAGGAGCTTGTGGGGCAGCCTGGCCCAGTCGGCGGTCATGGCATCCTTGCTGGTTACGGCCCGCACCGCAACTATATTTTCGTAGGTGCGGCTGTCGCCCATGATGCCGACGCTTTTTAAAGGCAGCAGAACTGCAAAAGACTGCCATAGGCGTCTATAATATCCGGCGGCCCTGATTTCATCAAGCAAAATGGCGTCGACCTCCCTGAGGATCGACAGGCGCCGGGCCGTTATCCGGCCGATGATGCGGATGGCCAGACCGGGACCGGGAAAAGGCTGCCGCCAGACAAGGTCGTCATCCAGGCCGAGGGTCCTGCCAAGCTTGCGGACTTCGTCCTTGAAGAGATATTTCAATGGTTCCAGCAGCTTGAGCTTCATCTTCTTGGGAAGGCCGCCCACGTTGTGGTGGGATTTTATTACCGAGGACGGGCCGCCGAAGGCCGAGCGGGACTCGATGACGTCGGGATAGAGGGTGCCCTGGGCCAGGAATTCGGCCCCCTTTATTTTTTTTGCCTCGGCTTCGAAGACTTCCATGAAAACCCGGCCGATGATTTTTCGCTTTTTCTCGGGATCGGAAACCCCCTTGAGGGCGGAAAGGAATTTTCTGCGGGCACTGACGAAACGGATGTTGATCTGCAGGTGCTGCTTGAGTCTTTGCTTGAGCTGGAGGGCTTCGTCCTTGCGCAGCAGGCCGTTGTCGACAAAGATGCAGGTGAGCTTGCGGCCGATGGCCCTGTGAATCAGAAGGGCGGTCACCGAAGAGTCCACTCCGCCGGAAAGGCCGAGAATCACCTTCTTGTCGCCGACCTTGCGCCGGATGTCTTCAATCGCCGCGTCGGCAAAGGATCTCATGGTCCAGGAAGGTTTGCACTTGCATACCTGAAAAAGAAAATTGGCGATGATCTGCTTGCCGCAGGTGGTATGCTCGACTTCAGGGTGGAACTGGAGTCCGAAAAGTCGCTTTTTGAGATTGGCTGCCGCCGCCACGGGCGTGTTTTCGGTGTAGCCGATGACCTTGAAGCCTTCCGGCAGTTCCACTATCGAATCACCGTGGCTCATCCAGCACTGGCTTCTGGCCGGCAGGGCCTTGAAGATCGAGGCCCGGCTCTTTACCCGCAGTTCGGCAAACCCGTACTCCCGCTTGCGGGCCCGGGCAACCTTGCCGCCCAGTTGGTCCACCATGAACTGCATGCCGTAGCAAATGCCCAGGACCGGGATGCCGAGCTCGAAGATTCCCGGATCTATTTTGGGGCTGTCCGGATGGTAGATGCTGGCAGGGCCGCCGGAAAGGATGATTCCCTCGGGTTCCATGGCCTTTACATCCTGGAGGCTTATGGAGGGCGGTTCTATCCGGCAGTAAACCTTGTTTTCACGGACCCGCCGGGCTATCAGCTGGTTGAACTGGGATCCGAAGTCGACAATGAGTATCATTCAGACTCCTTGCTCGTAGTTTCCATAATGAACAGAAAAGGTTAAACGATTTGCGAAAACAGGCTGAATATGGTAGAGACCGCTGCAAAAGTCAAGTTTTAACGCGCTTTGCAACGCTGAAAGGCAGCCTGCCATGATCGTACAGATATACGAAGTTCAAAATCCGCGTGAAGCCGAAGCCATGCTTGCCCTGGGGGTGGATCATATCGGCAGCGTGGTGACAGATATGGAAGACTGGAAGGATCCGGTGCTGCGCGAAACCGTGTCGGCGGTCAGGCAGGCGGGCGGAAAAAGCTGCCTGATCGCCCTGACCGGCAATGAGGAACTGATCCTGAAGATAGTCGATTATTACCAGCCCCACATCCTCCATTTCTGCGATCATCTCGATCCTGCCGACGGTCCGGCCCTGGACAGGGCCGTGGATCTTCAGCTTGAAGTCAGGCAGCGTTGTCTGGGGCTGGAAGTTATGCGTTCCATACCGGTGCCGCAGGCCGGGGTCATGGATGACTGCCGGTGCCTGGAGCTTGCAGGGAAGCTGGAGCCTGCCAGCGACTGGCTCCTGATAGATACCCTGCTGGTCGCAAAGGAAAAAGACACGGCCTCCCAACCGGTGGATGGATTCATCGGAATAACCGGCAGGACCTGCAACTGGGATCTGGCCCGCCGCCTGGTCGAATCCGCATCTGTCCCCGTGATCCTGGCAGGAGGGCTGGGGCCGGACAACGTCGCCGGGGCGGTGGCCGAGGTAAAGCCCGCCGGGGTCGACAGCTGCACGCGGACCAATGCCGTGGACGGTGCCGGCAGGCCCATCCGATTCAGGAAGGATCCTGAAAAGGTGCGGCGCTTTGTCAGGGCGGCCAAAGATACGGGTTGAGAAAGGAAATCTGGCTATGCTTGAAAGCGGTGATTTGAGAAAAGGACTGAAGCTTGAAATCGACGGTGATCCTTACATCATCGTCCAGTTTGAATTCGTCAAGCCCGGCAAGGGCCAGGCCCTTTACAAATGCCGGTTGAAAAACATGCTCACCGGCGCGCAGTTCGACAGGACTTTCAGATCGGGTGAGAAGTTCAAGGAAGCCGATCTGGAAGAGGTGGAGATGGAATACCTGTATTTTGACGGCGACAGTTACTGTTTCATGAATACCGCCAACTACGAACAGGAGATGCTGTCCGCCGATCAGGTGGGAGACGCCAAGGCTTTTCTGAAAGAAAACACCGTTTGCAGCGTTCTGCTCTTCCAGGGGCGGCCCATCGGAATTTCCCTGCCTAATTTCGTGGAACTCGAAATAACCGAGGCCGAGCCATGGGCCAAGGGAGATACCGCCGCCGGAAGCACCAAGCCGGCCACACTGGAAACCGGCCACGTGGTCCAGGTTCCTCCCTTTGTCAATGTCGGTGAAAAAATCAGGATCGACACCCGCACCGGGCAGTATGTCGAGCGGGTCAAGGACTGATGGCTGCCCAAATGGCCCGATATCTTCGTTGCGCTGCGCGTTTCCGAGACTGCGGCCGTACTGTCAGGACGTCTCTTTGTCCCCCGGAGCCGGCTTTTCTCCGCCATCATCCTGGCCTGGGGACCTGCGGCGCACGATGTATTCCAGGATGCGGTTGCCGTCTTTGGCTTTGACCGTTATCTCATAGCCGTCGATGGTAAACTTCTCGTTTTCGTTGGGTATCCGTCCTATCCTGTCAAGCACGAAACCCGAGAAGGTATCGTATTCCGCGCTCTTGGGAATATTCATCCCGATGGTGGCGTTTACTTCGTCGATATCCGATTTGCCCAGGACTATCCATTCGTTGGGGCTTTTGGATACTATGTGGGGATCTTCGCGGTCGGTTTCGTCCCTGATTTCACCCACCAGCTCTTCCAGCGCGTCTTCCAGGGTGATCAGCCCGGCCACGCCGCCGTGCTCGTCCACCACGATGGCCATGTGGGTCTTGCGCTGCTTGAACTGCTGGAGGAGGGAATCCAGCTTTTTGTTCTCGGGCACGAAGTAAGGCGGGCGCATCAGGCTGCGGACATCGGCGATCTGCCCTCCGCGGGCCTGGTGGAGAAACAGGTCCTTTATGTTCAGGATGCCGATTACGTTGTCGATATTGCCCTCGATGACCGGGATGCGCGTAAAGCCCGATTCGGCTATGGCGCGCAGGTCGAGGGGTTCATCTGCATCTATGACGAACATGTCGGCCCTGGGAGTCATGATTTCCGAGGCGTTGGTGTCGTCGAACTCGAAGATGTTGTGAATGAGCTCTTTTTCTTCTTCCTTGATTTCTCCTTCTTCTTCCACTATCTCGACAAAAGTCATCAGTTCTTCTTCTGTTACGCCATGCGGGCGCTTGAGAATGCCTGTAACCTTGGGGATGAAGTTGAGGAACCAGATTACAGGATAGAACACTTTTGAAAGCCACCAGACGGGAAAGATCGTAAGGCGGGCAACCAAGATGTTGTTGCGGTTGGCTATCGATTTGGGAAATACCTCTCCGAAGACGAGAATCAGAAAAGTCATCACTCCGGTTGCCAGGCTGACGGCGTAGTCCCCCACCAGGTCGATCGTCATGGACGTTGCCAATGCCGAGGCGGCCACGTTGACCAGGTTGTTACCGATAAGGATGGTTGTAAGCAGACGATGGGAATCGTCTTTCATCTTCTTGATCAGCAGACTGGTCTTTTTCCCATCCTTTACCAGGTGACGCGCAGTTGCAGTGCTGATGGAAAACAGGGCTGTTTCGGCCGAAGAAAAAAAACCTGAAAGAACGATCAGCAATACAAGCAGGACGATTTGGTCTATCATCAGGAACCGGATTCCGTTAGGGGTTGCATTAAAATTGGCGTTTTTGCTTGGCGCCGAAGGTCCAAACGAAAAATCGTAATATAGCCTAAATTATATTTTTTTCAAGCCGCTTGCAACCAAAGCTTTCACAGGCCGCCGGCGACCTGGCCCAGATCGGTAACGGTCCAGTCCGGCTTGAGTCCGGCCAGATCCTTGCGGCCGGGCCGCAGCCTGAGCGACCTGCGGTCCCCGGCGAAAAGGGCCGCCCGGAATCCGCATTCTTTTGCCGGCCAGACATCGTTTAACATGTCGTTGCCCAGATACAGGGTCTGTCCGGCGGTAATGCCTTTTTGCCTCAGCACCTCAGCCGCCATGCGGAACATCTCCGGGCCGGGCTTGGCGCAGCGGTGGCGGTATGAGAAAAAGAGCAGCCGGGGATCGAATCCGAGCCGGGGCAGGTCTTTTCCCAGGAACCATTCAAAGAGCAGGGGAGTGTAAAACTGGGCATTGGAGATTATTCCCAGCACGATCCGCTTTGAAACGCAGCCGGCTATCAGCCTCTGTAAACCCGGCATCGGCCAGACCGGGTTGGTGGCCAGTTCGAAACATAGGGCAAAGCGCCTGGCCGTCTGTTCGTCCCTGAAAGCGAGCAGGCGCCGCCATACGTCTTCGATCACCACTTCGGGATGCTTCCGGCCGGATTTTTTCGCAAGCTCGTGCTCTGCGGCGATGGCCTGCTTAAGTTCCGATACTACCTGTCGCGGCTTGCGGTCGATCCGGAAAGCCCGGAGCAGGTCGTCAAGGCGCTCATCCCGGTCCGGTTCTTCCTCCGGCAGCCCTATTTCCCCGCTGCCGCTTACAAACAGGGTGCCGTAGACGTCGAGCACCAGGGCCTCGATCTTTCCCCCCGGTCCTCCTTCGGGCGTCATCCCCGTCGGCAGGGGTTCAATCGGCCTGAGGTATTCCAGGGCCCTGCGGACCGTACCGTCCTGAATGTTATTTCGGGCTTTTTGCAGATTTCTGAAGTAAAGGGAAGTCTCGTCACAGGCCATGGGCGCGGCTCCATTTCAAAAGACTGAAATTTTCCGGAACCAGAAAAGATTTCAGCAGAATCTGTTTGTCGATCCGCTGCGAGACCGGATTTTCCAGAACCTTGCGATAGATATCACTTAGAACTGCCGCAAGATCCATATCGACATAATGACGGATGACGGCCTCTTTGTTGGCGGCGATTTTCGCCTCCGGCAGGCGGTGGTCGGCCTGCATACCCAGGAAAGGATTTGCTTCCAGCAGCCGGCGGCGGTAATCCGGCATGCTTTTTACGGAAACGATCACCTCCTGCTGGGCCTTTTCATCGAGCAGGCCGAAATCGATGGTACCGTCCTCCGGCCAGGTCTGAAAGTCATCATGACGGTCAAAAGGAGTCCGGCCAAGCCCGAAGCTGTCCAGAGCCGAGATGAAGGCGTCCTGCCGGCGGCGGCGGAAACCCGCCGTATCGAAAAGCTCCGCAGGAACCTGCAGGCCGGCGTACATGTGGTCCAGATCGATTCCGCGGGAGCTGAAATCGGAGCAGATTTCATCCAGACGGCGTCCCCAGACGGTTTTGGAGATGGTCCAGGGCTCAAGATACACGAAGCCGAACCCTTCGGTTATGCTGGTTGTCAGAACCAGGCTGCAGCCGGCCAGCAAAGCGCCGAAATCGTATTTTTTTCCGGCTTCGAAAATCACCGGCAGCCTCCAGGCGGAGGCAAAATCCAGCCATTGCCTGTAAAAAACCATGTCCGCGGGGCTGTTGGGGGGCTGGGTGATGGCCAGCTTTGTCTCCGGCGGCAGAAATGCGGAGATCAGAAGGGCCTCGCCGATATTCTTGCGCCTGATGGCGCGCACGGGATAGACCAGGTAGGGGTGCCCGATGGGGGGTTTCCCCCCGTCGGCCGGCAGAGGGGTTACGGCGTTGGGTACCAGGTGGAGGCCTTCGGGCCTGAGACCGGCGGCCAGCATGATCCGGTAGTCGCGCGAGTTGATCACCCCGTAATGACAATCGGCGGGGTAGTGCTCCGGGAAAAACACGTCCGGCCGGCCGTCTTCGGCAAAGTCGTGTATCTGTAGAAAGAGGGGCTGTCCCCATTGCAGGAGAAGTTTCAGCACCTGAAGGAAAGCCTTGTTCTTGGCAAGGGTCGGATTGTGGACGTGGACCAGATCGCATCCCTCAGGCCAGGTGTCTGCCAGGGCGGCCTTTATCCGGGCGGCAGCCTTTTCAGGGACGGCCGGACTGTTCCGGACGCTGTCGTAGGCGATCTCCGGCACGGTTGCCACGGGCACCGGCCAGGGGACGGCCGGTGCCTGTCCGGTTATGATCAGCACCTGGTGGCCGCTTCTGACCAGGGCTTCAGCCTGGCTGCGGATGACAGAGGTAACCCCGCCGGTTTTCAGGTGGTAATGGATTATCGCGACTTTCATCGGTCAGGGTCCGCCTGGTAAGGGGTGGGGTCCGGTACGCCGGCCTGAACGAAACCTTCGTGTCTCAAAATACAGCTGTCGCACCGGCCGCAGGCCAGACCTTGCGGGTCAGGGTCATAGCAGCTGTGGGTTATGGAATAATCCACGCCGAGGCTGATGCCTTTGCGGATGATCTCGGCCTTGGTCATTTGCAACAGGGGAGCGTGGATACGGATGGCGAAGCGGCCTTCGACAGTGGCCTTGGTGGCCAGGTTGGCCATTTTTTCGAAAGCTTCCAGGTAAGCCGGCCGGCAGTCCGGATAGCCGCTGTAATCGACACAGTTTGCGCCGATAAAGATATGCGCGGCATCGATCACCTCGGCCCAGGCAAGGGCATAGGCCAGAAAGATGGTGTTGCGGGCCGGAACATAGGTCGAAGGTATGGTTCCGGCCCGGATGCCTGATTTTGGCACTTCCATCCGTGGGTCGGTCAGGGACGAACCGCCTATGGGACGCATGTCCACAGAAAGGATCAGATGACGCCGCGCTCCCAGGCCGGCGGCCACCTTGCGGGCCGCCTCAAGTTCGAAGCGGTGCCTCTGGCCGTAATCGAAGCTGAGGCAGTTGATTTCATACCCCTGATCACCGGCTATGGCCGCGGCGGTGGCAGAATCTAGTCCGCCGCTGGTTAACACTATCGATATCATGTTATTTTTCAAGTTGATATGCTCCCATATTTAAACCTGTGGATCAAACACCTCTTTCCGTATCCGGCCAGAGTATCCTGTGCAGCTGGACCTGGAGGCGCACGTTGAAAAGATGATCCTCCAGTATCCAGGCGGCCAGTCTTGCCGGATTCAGTTTTCCGTGGACGGCGGAAAAGACGATGTTTCCAGGTTGCACCGCGATACTGCGGGCCGCCAGCAGATTCCTGGCAAATTCGTAATCGTTCCGGTCGGTGACCACGAATTTGACCTGGTGGTGAGGCTTCAGGCGGTCCAGGTTGGCGTAATCGTTCATTTGCTCTTGCCCGCTTGCGGGACACTTGATATCCATGATTATTATACAGCGTCTGTCCAGGTCATCGATGTCAAGGCTTCCGTTTGTTTCCACCAGGACCGTGTGGCCGGTTTCGATCAACGCCAGGGCCAGGGCCGGGGTTTCCTGCTGAAGCAGGGGCTCACCGCCGGTTATCTCCACCAGCGGACATCCGATCTCGATTACCTTGCCCACGAGGCTCTCGACCGTGAAGGGCCGGCCCGGCCCCCGGGCGTAAGCCGTATCACAATAAGAACAGTCGAGATTGCAGCCGGCCAGACGAATGAAGGTGCACGGACGGCCCGTGTGGGTAGATTCTCCCTGGATGCTGCTGAAAATTTCACATACTTCAAGCGCCATCTTTTATGTTTCAACCGGCCGGCCGGCTTACGGGTTGACAACCACCGGCCGAAGACTGAATTTGAAACCCTCGAACCGTGTAAAAAACCGGCTTCATAATAACAGGCCCCGGCAGGAGTGTAAACCAAAGTCGGGGACCGGAAAGCAAACCGCCGCTTAAAACAGGAGACCTTCAGAATTCCGAAAGGTTGGTTCGTTAAAAAACTGAAAAAAGCGCGCGGTATCCAAAGACCAGAGAGACAGGTGGTGAAAATGGCCGATCTGGATTTTCTTCCCATGCGCAACACAATTCAGAACTATGCCTGGGGGTCGCTGACCGCCATTGCCGAATTGCTGGGGCAGACACCCGACAATAAAACCCCTCAGGCGGAATTGTGGATGGGGGCCCATCCCAAGGCTCCTTCCAGGGTGCTGTTCAAAGATGAGTGGGTCTTTCTCGACCGGCTCATCAGGCAATACCCGGAGCAGATCCTGGGAAAAGAGGTGGTCCGCCGCTTCGGCTCCGACCTGCCTTTTTTGTTCAAGGTGCTGGCAGCAGCCAGGCCCCTGTCGATCCAGGCCCATCCGAACCGGGAACAGGCCCGCCGGGGTTTCGAGCGTGAAAACCGTCTGGGCATCGCTCTTACGGCCCCCGAGCGCAATTACAAGGACGACAGGCACAAACCGGAGTGTCTCTGCGCCCTGAGCCCTTTCTGGGCCGTGTGCGGCTTCCGTCCCGCAGAAAAGGTGCGGCAGCTGATAAAACCGCTGGCAGGCAAACAGCTCGGAAAACTGGTGCGACTGCTCGAAAACAGTGACGGAGACCGGGCCATCAGGGAGTTTTTCCTTTCGCTTTTGCAAATGGACCCGCAGCACAGTGAAAATGCCGTCAGGCACGCTCTGGCCGCAATCAGGGAAAAGGGGCTGAATGATCCCGTCTATGGCTGGATAAGGAAACTGGCTCGATTCTATCCCAAAGACATGGGTGTCCTGGCCCCGGCCATGCTCAACCTTATCTGCCTGGAGCCGGGACAGGCCATCTACCTGCCCGCCGGCCAGCTGCACGCTTACCTGGAAGGGGTGGGGGTGGAGATCATGGCCAATTCCGACAATGTTCTGCGGGGAGGTCTTACGGTCAAGCACATCGATATACCGGAGCTTGCCAGGGTGGTTTCTTTCTCAAGCTACAGCCCTGCAATCCTCGAGCCCGTCAGGGCGGGTTCCCGGGCAGAGCAGGTATACCGGACCCCGGCCGAAGAATTCGAGCTTGCCGTCATCGACAGCCTCGCTGGTGACGATCACGGAACCCTGGCCGGAGGCAGGGTCCAGATCCTGCTGTGCGTCAAGGGACGCGGAGAGATAACAAATCCCCGTACCGGTTACACCCTGGATCTGAAAAAGGGAGATTCGGTTCTGGTTCCGGCGGCGGTGGCCCGGTACACCTTGGAGGGCAGACTGAAAATTTTCAGGGCCGGCGTGCCGTAAGGAGTCCTTTGCGCCTACCTGTCGCCATTGTCAGTCCGGCTTCTGCCCGTCCTCCTGCTTTTGGAGCAGAATCCTGGCATCCACCACGTCCAGCCCGGTCTGATGCAGAATGACCGGGTTCAGGTCCATTTCCCTGATCTCGGGATAGGCCTCTACCAACTCGCTGCAGATCAGCAGCAGGTTGATCAGGGCCTTCTTGTCGCAGGGCTTATTTCCCCGCACACCGTCCAGGATGGGGGACGAGCGGGTAGCCTCGATCATCTTGCGGGCCGAAAGTCTCGATATGGGCAGCACCCGGAAAGAGACGTCCTTGATGATTTCCACCATTATGCCGCCCAGGCCGTACATGATTATGGGACCGAACTGATCGTCTATCTTGGTGCCGATGATGACCTCGACTCCCTTGGCGGCCATGGGGGAGACCACCACTCCCCGGATGTCGGCATCGGGACGGTATCTGCGGGCATTTTTGATGATGGTTTCAAAGGCCCGGCGAACGGCCTTGGCCCCTTTGAGATCGAGGATTACTCCGCCGGCGTCGCTTTTGTGGAGGATATCGGGCGATGCGATTTTCAGGGCCACCGGGCCTTCGATAGAAGAGGCCAGTTCAACGGCCTCGTCGGCGTTGCGGGCCAGTCTGTCGGCGGTCACCGGCGCGCCGTGCAGGCGCAGCAGGTCCTTGGCCTCGTGTTCCAGCAGACTGGTGCGGCCCTCTTCCAGGGCCGCGGCGATTATACTGTCGCCCTCGGGCTTGGCCTTGGCCCTCCAGTTGAGGACGAAGTTGGTCTTGGCGTGATAACTGCGCAGGTAGTTGCCGTACTGGGCCAGTACGCTAATGCACTTGCAGGCCACGTCCAGGGAATCGTAGACCGGTATGTTGTAATAGCGGAGAAGCTCCAGGGCGTGGGGCTTTTCAAAGTTGTACAGGCTGTGGAGGATGATCGGTTTTTTGCGTTTGGCCATCAGCTTGCCCATCTGGTGAGCGGCGTCTTCTTCTTTCAGGGCCAGGGTCTTGGCAAAACGTATTCCGTAGCCGCCGAACAGGCCGACTATCAGCAGGCCGCCGATATTGGAATCCTTGAGGATGATCCGGGCACAATCGGCAAACAGGGACGGGTCGTCATCGGTGCCGCCGGCAACATCCACCGGGTTTACCACCGAGGCTGCCGGAGGAAGGATCTCGCGCAGCTTGGTTTTGGTCTTTTCGCTGAGTTCCGGTATTTCTATTCCGTAATCGGTAAGGATGTCGGCGGCGATCGTGGCGTGACCGCCGCCGTCGGCCAGGATGGCGATCTTGTTGTTGCGGATGGGAGGGCAGCTGCTTAAGGTCTCGGCGGCCGGAAAGAGTTCGTCCGAGTTTTCGATGACGATTATGCCGGCCCGCTCGAAGGCTCCCTTGGCCACCTCCGACATGCCGGCCAGAGCGCCGGTATGGGAACCGGCCGAGCGTTTTCCGGTGGAGGATCTTCCGCTTTTGAGCAGGATGATCGGCTTTTCCTGGGTAGTCTTGTAGGCCTGCTGGAGGAATTTGCGGCCTTCGCGCATGCCTTCCACATACATCAGGATGGCCTTGGTGTCCGGATCCTTGCGGAAAAACTCCAGGTACTCGTGAAAGCGGATGTCGGCCTCGTTGCCCACACCCACGTAGTAGGTGAAACCTTTGTGACTCTTGATTTTGGCTTCGGTTATCAGGCTAAGGGCCATGTTGCCGCTCTGGGTGAGCAGGGCTATTTCGCCCTTGGGGGCGCCTTTGAGTCCCACCAGATTGAGGTTGTTCTTCAGGTTGAGCATGCCCGAGGTGTTAGGCCCGATGAGACGGACATGGGCGGCCCGGGCCGCCCTGACCACTTCGTCTTCCAGCTTGCGGCCATCGACACCGGTCTCTCCGAAGCCGCCCGCCAGGATTACCGCGCCGGGAATTCCTTTCCGGCCGCATTCTTTCAGGATGGCAGGAACCGTGGCGGCCGGGGTGGCAATCAGGGCGATGTCCACCGGGCCCTCGATGTCCAGCACCGATTTATAACACTTGAATCCCAGAATCCGGTCAAGCTTGGGGTTGACCGGGTAAATCTCGCCGTCGTAGTGTTCATCCAAAAGGGTGCGGATGGCCTGGTAACCGCGCTTGGTTTCGGATTTCGAAGCACCGATTACGGCTACGCTGCGGGCGTTCATGAACGCTTCGAGTCCCATGATCCTTCCTTCCTGACATACGGTTTTGGGTGCTTGTTCAATAGAATGTTTCCGGCCTTATCTGTCCTTGCGCCGCTGAAAATCTTCCAGAGCCCGGCCGCGGTCGGCCGTGGAAACACAGGCCAGACAGGCTTCGATCTCGAAGTCCATCAGTGCCTCAAGGCTCACCTCTCCCAGGGCCAGGTTGAGCCCTTTTTTGATCATTTTGAGGGAGAAGAGGGAATTTTCGGCAATTTTGGCGGCAATCTCCATGGCCTTGTCCATGAGCTTTTCAGGCGGCAGGGCGTAGTTTACAAGACCGATCCGCTCCGCCTGCCTTCCGTCGATATATTCGCCGGTAAACAGCAACTCCCTGGCCCTGCCGGGTCCGATAAGATCCTGTACCAGGCGGAAAGCCCCGCCTGTCACCGATGAGGCCACCTTGGCTTCCGGAGAACCGATTTGGGCCTCGGTCGAAGCGAGTCTTATGTCGCATGCCAGGGCAAGTTCGTAGCCGGAACCTATGGCATAGCCGTTGATGACGGCCAGGGTGGGTTTTGCAAAGCGGATGATCCGGCGCGAACCTTCCTGGAGGGCCTCCAGGTAGTCCCGGTATTGTTCCGGAGACCGGGTCTTTGATTCCTTGAGGTCGGCCCCGGTGGAAAAAGCGCGTCCGCTGCCGGTGAAGATGACGACCTTTACCTTTTCGTCCGAAGCGGCATCGTCGAGGGCGGCCTGAATCTCCTGCCACATTCTTTTGTTCATGGCGTTTAGTACCCGGGGACGATTGAGGCTTATGACGGCAACCGATTTTTTCTTTTCGTAGACGATACACTCAAAGCCCATGCTGGCTCCTTTCTCCAACCGGTCATGGAGTTTGGCTCAGGCGGTTTCCGGTTCGGGGTAGTTGTCCGGGTCCATGACGTAAGTCTCGAAATCTTTTTCCGCCAGGAACTTGGTTATCATCATGCCAACGGCGCCGGCGGTATCGACCAGCGGTCTGCCCCGGTGATCTTTTCCGGCCAGGCTTTTGGCGTTTTCGACTATGGCCTTGAGGGCCCTGGCAGAAAGATCGACATTGACATGGACGGCGAGGATGTCGGTTTGGTTCTGCATTGCAGGTCTCCTTTGCGGTGAACAGTGTCGGTTTGCCGGGAAACGGGGTTTTGTACGGGTGTATTCCTTTGTCGCAGGAGTTGTCTTGAAGGGATTTCAGCAGATCGTTCCAGGTAAAAAACCCTGCAAATTCGATGCGGGCGGCTATAGCAGCTAATCATACCCCGGTCAATACTTTTTCTTTTAATATTTCAGGGTATCTGCCGATATATTGAACGAGGTCTAAAGTCACCCCTCCAGGGGCGATTTGTCTGAAAAATACCCGCCGATTTGGATTTTGAGGGATCGTCCCGGGACCGAAACTGTTGCGAGGTGTTTGCATGGACAACGACTACCCCGTTCTGGTGGTCGATGATGACCAGGTTACCCGCAAGCTGCTTGAACGGTACCTGGTAAAGTCAAACTTTACGGTGGAACTTGCGGCCAACGGGAAAGAAGCGCTGGACAGGTATTGCCGCAGATTCTTCCCGATAGTGATAACCGACTGGATGATGCCGGAAATCAACGGTCCGGAGCTGTGCCGCAGAATCCGCCAGCAAAACAGAGACAATTACGTCTTTATCATCATGGTGACATCCCGCAACAGCAAGGAAGACATAGTATCGGGCCTGGAGTCAGGGGCTGACGACTACCTTATCAAGCCGGTTCATCATGCGGAGCTCCTGGCCAGGATAAAGACCGGGATCAGGATCATCCAGCTGGAAAGATCTCTCAGGCAGGCCAATGCCGAAATCCGGATGCTGTCGATAACCGATCCCCTGACCGGCTGTTACAACCGTCTCTATCTCAACGAGCGCCTGCCACAGGAAGTGAGGCGGGTCCAGCGTTACCGCCGGGCATTGTCACTTTTGATGGCTGACATCGATTTTTTCAAAAAGGTAAACGATTCATACGGACACCAGGCCGGAGACGAAGTCCTCAGGGCCTTTGGGGCGCTTCTCCGCCGTTCCATAAGGGAAGAGGTGGATTGGGTGGTCAGGTACGGAGGGGAAGAGTTCCTGCTGATCCTTCCTGAAACCGACTGCTCGGGCGCCTACATGGTTGCCGAACGGCTTCGCAAGTCCCTGGAACAGCAGGCCATAACCCATGGCGGCCATGTTATCCGGGTTACCGCCACTTTCGGAGGCGGATGCGTTCTGCCGGAAAAATCCTCCTTGCAGGCCGATACCCACAAGCTCATAAAATTTGCCGATTTTTTGCTGTACAGAGCCAAAGAAAAGGGACGTAACTGTTCCCTGGTCGATGTGTTTCCCGTCGAAACGGCCGCCGCCATCTGTAACTGCAATCAGGAGTCCGGCAACATCCGTAGCAAATAGAAACAATGTGTGACGACTGCAGATAATGACCGGAGACAGTCAACCCGGCCGCTGGTGCCTTGCTGTGCGGCCTGCTGGAGCATGCCGGAACTTGTGATGATCAGTTGGCGTCTTTGTCCGCCCTGAATTCTATCAGCCGGGTTACGGCCAGCTGATCGACCCCTTCCAGGAAGGGGCTTTTCAGAACGTTGAGGGCTACCAGCTCATGGATTTTTGAAAAGCACCCCGGCAAGAAGACCTCCCAGCGGTCCTGAAGTTTTGAGATGCCGAATTTGATCCCCCTGAGGGTTTCAGGCCCGAGCCGGTTGAAAATGTCCTTTGATGCCCATGTCTGTCCGGATTTGGCTATGGCTGCCAGCTGGGAGGCGATTTCCGAAACCGGGCCCAGAGCTATTATCTGATCGCCGCCCGAGGCTTCCACGCAGCAGAGCTGCTCCATACCGGCATGCAGTCCGGTGTTGAGCCTGATCTTGCCCAGGTTTCCGTGTTGATTTTCCCAGATTTCAGAGGCCCGGGATATGGCCAGATCCAGATCCAGGGCGCAGCGGATCGCTCTGGACAGATAGTCTTCTGAAACCGGTTCGACAAAATAGCAGATCATGCCCGCCGGTGGCTGAAAGGCGAACACACCGTCATGCCTGCTGAAAACATCGCTTGCCGTGGAAAGCAGCCTGTCCAGCAGTATGTGATAATCCCCGGCAAGCAGACTGGTCTGCCACCGGCACCAGTCGTCCAGCTGGACCGCCAGGGCAGACAGCGAAACCGGCAGGGGGGTCGTACCCGCCCGGACTTTCTGCACAAAAGAATCAGTGGTTTCCTTCAAGTCCGGCTGCTCCGCCGCGGCGCTGTCCGGCCGGGCGGGTTCTTGTTCCGGCAAGGGCAGATCCCGAGCGTTTCCGGAAGTGGCCGGGTTGCGGTTTTCATCATCGGCCCCGGTCTTGAACTTCTGGACGATTTGATCCATGGGATGTCCCTGTTTGCGTAATTGTTCGACCATTTTTATGCGCTCCAGAACACTTTTGGGGAAATAGCCGTTTTTTCTTGAACCTTTGGGTTTCAGGCCGTTGAAACGGATTACCGGTTTGGGCAAAATTCCCAGCCTGACATAGCGGACAAGATCGTTTTTGCCGAGCCGGGCCGCTTTCATGAGCTGCCTGCCGGAAATCCAGTCAAGCCTGAGGACGTCGTCCAGTACGGAAAATTCTTTCCGGCCGTCGCAATTCATGGATTCAGGATACGTTTCAAATGGCAAGTCCGTTAAGGGTGTCCGAATATGCCGGAACCTGTATAAAAAATCCAGATTCCGTCCTTGTTGTCAAGCAAATTAACCCCGGGTCGAGACCACCGGAAGCTGTTTTGTCGCCTGCTCCGGGCCGGGCCAGGCCAATCCGGTCTCCCGGTCGGCCAGGGTCAATTGGCATTGAAAGCCCGTTCCAGGTTTTCGTCCATTACCGCTTCATACCCTTGCAGGCGGGCCATGACCCGGTTTTCCGGATCGAGAAAGATGAAATCGGACGCCAGTCTGTTTGCGCCGCTGGCAGTTACCTGCATAACCGCGATGACTCCCGAGGCAGGAAAGCGCTCGACGTACTGGCGGTAAGACCGGATGTAGCCCGGCAGGCTCGGCTTGCCGCAGACGGTCCGGCTCCAGATGATTGCCATCTGGAAAGCGCAGTCGAGCACCAGAGGGTCTGCAATCCAGTTGGAGCGCAGCGGTTCCTTGAGCCATTTTCGGGGCGGCGGGGCTGTTGCCAGCCTGGCGGCAAGGCCTTTTGCGTCGATTCTCAAAATGGCTTCGATACCCTGGAAAGAGGAGCCGTGAAAAAGCATCCGGTCGTATGCCTGTTCGACCTCGATATTTTCTGCGCCGGGTTTCAGCAGGTCTTGCTGATCGAAAACAGGTGGTTCGGGGATACTTTCTGCCAGGATCGCTTCGGCCCGGCAATGGATGACCGGGCTGCCGTTTTCGAACCCGTCGCGGATTTCCACCGGCACCGTGTAGCCCGCAACAGAGGCTCTGGTTTTGCCCGTCAGAAGGCTGACTTTCCTTGTCTTTTCTTCCAGCACGATTCCCTTCAGCAGCCTTACCCGGTCCAGGCCCACCAGGCGCAGGCCGGGGTTGGAATGCAGGGCCACATGCCCGAGCCATTCTGCCAGAAGGGCCATGGGGACCACCGGCCTGCCGTCCAGGCGATGGTGGTCGAGCACGGGATGGGACTCGAGGCTGACTTCGTGTTGAAAGGCAAGATCCATTTCGGCCTCGGCCCCGGTTTCCTCCCCAGGTTTATCAGTTTCCGGCTTCTGCGGCAGTTCCAGGGCCGAACCGATTACCACTTCCACGGGGTCTTCGGGGGGGGGCGCCATTTCGGCCAGCATGGCCCCGGCGCCTTCTTCCGGGCGTATCAGTGCCACGCCCCGGCGCTGGAAATTGCGTTTGAGGTGCCGGTCTACCATGCCGCCGTCCCAGGGCCCCCAGTTGATGGCGGTCACCTTGCAGGCGGGATGTTTCCGGGCCCATGCTGCCGCCAGCTTGTTGAGGGCCTCGTTGGCCATGGCGTAGTCTGCCTGGCCCGGGTTGCCGGTTCTGGCCGTGACCGAGGAAAATACGACAACGTAACGCAAGGGGGCGTCGGCGCATGCCTTCAGCAGGCAGCGCCATCCATCGACCTTGGTGGAATAGACCAGCTCGAACTGCCGGTCGCTCTTTTCGGCGATGGCCTTGTCGGCCAGCACGCCGGCTCCGTGGATCAGGGCCGTGATTCTGCCCATGGTGCGCCGGACCTCGTCTACGACCCGGTCCACCTCTTGCTGGTTCCTGACGTCGGCCCGGAAATAGCGTACCTGCGAGCCGGCATCTGCGACGGCCTTCAGGCTGGCCTTTATCTCGCGGTTGGCAAGATAACGGCGGTAGGCGGTTTCCAGTTGCCGGGGAGAAGGTTTGCCGCCTTTGAATTCGAATTCGAGCAGGGCCTTTTTCATTTCCGCCTGCCCGGTTATCCCTTGCAGCCAGCCAGGCTCGTCAAAAGGCTCCGCGGACCTGCCCAGGAGCGCGATCTTAGGCCGGCAGGCGGCTGCCAGCACGGCAGCAGCCCTGGCGGTGACCCCGCGGCCGCCCCCGGTTATCACCACCACATCCTCCGGACCCAGGTCCGGCAGGCCTTCGGGGAAATCGGCCGGCACCATCTCCAGACGGGTCCTGCCGCCGGGGCCGAGCCCGATTTCGACTCCGGAAGGTCCGGGACAGCAAAGCAGCTGTTCGACCACGGCCTCTGCCATGGCGTCCGTCTCCTGCCAGCAGGGGTCAAGATCCATTGCCAGGCAGCGGACCCCCGGCCATTCGCGGGCTGCCGTCTTCAGCAGTCCGGCCAGGGCGCCCTGTTCCGGCTGGTTGATTTCACCGCCCGACAGCCCGAATGCCCCGTCGATGCAAGTCACCGTCGCAAAGAAGGCGCCTCCTTTGCCGGCAGAAGCCCGGAGCAGGGGAGCGCAATGGCGGGCCAGGGCGAAAGCTTCCGCAGGCTCCAGGGGGGCCGTAAGTATCAGTCCCGCGGCCCTGTCGATGTCCTGGCATGAAACGGTTTCCGGAGCAAAGACCCTGACTGATGCATTTTCCCCGGCCAAGGCAGCTTTCAGTGATTTGACCAGATTGTCGTTGCGGCCACAAATGATGACAGGTGCGTCCTGGCTGAAGCCCGCTTTGCTGTTTCCATCCTCGGGCCAGGGCACGGGCCTTACGATTTGCCTGGGCAAACCGGCCGGCATATCCGGGGGCTGCCGGCGGCAGCTTTTTGCCGGGATACGGGATTCTTCGTTTTTGCAGGCTGCCCGCGGCTGTCCCGAGGCCAGGAAATCACGGATCTGCCCCAGGGTTTTGAGCTTGCCCATCTGGTCCGGGGTTATCCTGGCAAGGCCGGGCAGGGCCTCTTCCATGGCGGAAAGGATTTCGACCCGTTTGATGGAATCGATGCCCAGGTCGGCCTCGATGTCCATGTCCATCTCCAGCATCTGCTCCGGGTAACCGGTCAGGCGGGCCACCGTCTCCACCAGAACCCGGGCGATGTCATCTGCCGCCACGCCGCTTGCCTCCTGCTTGACGGCGGAGCCTGCGGAAGCGGTTTTTGCAGAAGGCGCAACCTCTTTTCCGGAAGAACCCTGGAGGAGGAAATCACGGATCTGCCCCAGGGTTTTGAGCTTGCCCATCTGGTCCGGGGTTATCCTGGCAAGGCCGGGCAGGGCCTCTTCCATGGCGGAAAGGATTTCGACCCGTTTGATGGAATCGATGCCCAGGTCGGCCTCGATGTCCATGTCCATCTCCAGCATCTGCTCCGGGTAACCGGTCAGGCGGGCCACCGTCTCCACCAGAACCCGGGCGACATTTTCTCCAGCCTGACCCGAGGAAGCAGGTCCGGAAGCGGGATCTGTATTGCCGGCCGCCGCCGGGGGCGGGGAAGCGGTTTCGGCAGCAGCCTGCGGTTCATCTTCCACGAATTCTGCTTTTTGCGCCTCCGGTTCCGGACGGCTGGGAACCTGACAGGAGGAAGGTTCTATCTCCGGCACGGGACGGGGTGGCAGCGTGGCTGCCGTTTCGGGCTCCTGCACCTCCGCCGCCGGAGCCGATACCCCTTTGGGGTCCGCTTCGAGAATCCTTTGCAGGGTTCTGGCAGCCTCGGCCTGGGTTTCAAGAAACTTCTGGTGGGCCAGGGCCGTCTGCTGGTGGAGATTTTGCAGGGCCTGGATACCCTGTAGCATCAGGCTCGAATCCCCGGCCGAGCCGGTTTGCGGCCCTTGTTCTGAGCCGTGCCGTTTCTGTGCCGTGGTTGCTTCAAATGCCGGT
This sequence comes from Desulfobacteraceae bacterium, assembly GCA_027068085.1. Taxonomy (GTDB): domain Bacteria; phylum Desulfobacterota; class Desulfobacteria; order Desulfobacterales; family Desulfosarcinaceae; genus JALVQM01. The sequence continues at coordinate 128,323 of JAMOUQ010000022.1, forward strand.
TCAGGAAGAGGTTGGTTGTTCATAACTTTATGTTCTTGTTTATGTTCATTGTTTTTTCTGACTGTATTTTCTGCAGATATCATTTTTTGTGAATTCGTATCGGTCTTGGGGACCCTTTTCCCGCCGCCGGCAGAAGGGGCTGTCTGTTTGCTGCGATAATTTGCCCCGCAGAGCCTGATTTCCAGCCTGGCCTTGGGCCGGGGCCGGGGAGGGCTTTCCCAGCGGCCAAGATCGACCGGCAGGCCAAGACTGGCTGCCATGGCCAGGGTATGGGCCAGGTCGAAAAGCTGCCAGCTCCTTCCCGCCGAATCGTCTATGGCCGCCGTGATTACCTTTGAGTCTTCAAGGATTTCATTGACAAGACCGGTGAGGATTCTGCGCGGCCCGACTTCGACAAAGATTCTGGCCTCATGCTGGCGATACAGGCTGACTATGGAGTCGAGGAACCTGACCGGATGGGACAACTGGTGGCCCAAAAGCTCCTGGGCCTGTTCCCTTTCCAGGGGGTAGGGGACTGCCGTGGTGTTGGAAATGACCCTGACGGATGTCGGTTCGATTCGGGTCCCGGCCACGGCCTCGGCAAATGGCCGGGCAGCCTCGGTAACCAGCGGGCTGTGAAAGGCTGCCGCAACAGGCAGCTTGACGGCCGAGATTCCCTTCTGGCGGAAGAATCGGTGAGCCTTGTCCACGGCTTCCAGGCTGCCGGACAATACCGTCTGGACCGGACTGTTGAAATTGGCCACCACCAGATCGCCTGCGAGTGATTCAACGATCCGGCGGCAGGCTTCGGCTTCGGCCCTGACCGCCAGCATGCCTCCCGGACTGGTCCGGCCCGCGGCGGCCCGGTGCATCAGCTGCCCGCGAAGAACGCCGAGGCGCAGGAAGTCGGCCCTCGTTATCCAGCCGGCGGCATAAAGGGCCGTAAGCTCTCCGAAACTGTGGCCGCAGACCAGATCGGGCCTGAGGCCGAAACGTTCCAGCACCGCGGCCATGCCTGCGCTGACCGCTCCTATGGCCGGCTGGGCAATCCTGGTGGAGCGCAGCTGCCGGTCTGCGTTTTGCCCCTGACCCTCTTCCGGGTAGATATAGCTGCTCAAGGAGCGACGATCATGGAAAAGCCGGTTGGCCTCCCTGAGAATATCCAGAAATTCGGGAAAGACACAGGCCAGGTCCCGCCCCATGTAAGGGTACTGGCTGCCCTGGCCGGGAAACAGAAAGGCGACCTTGCCCCGGAACCTGCCCCGGCCATAGAAATATCCTTTTCTCAGGCCGGATCCGCTGCCGCCGCTTTCCTGTAACTGCCGGAGGGTTAGGCTCAGGTCCCCGGCCAGTTTGGTTACCGGTTCCTGAAAGTCCGCCACCAGGACCAGGCGATGGTCGTGGCCGGGGTTGAATGCGGCCCTGAGGCTGGCGGCGGCCAGCTCAATATCCTGCTTTTCAGCGGCGGGTTCCAGGACTTTGTCCCTGAATTTTTCAACCTCCGCCAGCAGGGCGGAAAAGTCATCGTGGCTGAAAGCCAGGATCTGGACCCGACCGTCCCAGGAAACCTCTTTTTTGGAAGGATCGAATTCTTCCAGGACGGCGTGAAAATTACTCCCCCCGAAACCGAAGGCGCTGACACCCGCCCGCCGGGGATGGCCGTCTGCGCCGATCCACGGCCGCAGCCTGCTGTTTATGTAAAAAGGAGATTGTTCGACTTTCAGCTTGGGGTCCACCTGCTCGGCCTTCAGGGTGGGGAAGACGACCTTGTGATGAAGGGCCAGGGCCGCTTTAATCAGCCCGGCAGTACCTGCGGCCGCCTTCGTGTGGCCGATATTGGACTTGACCGATCCGAGGGCGCATTTGCAGCGGCGATTTTCGGCATCCCGTCCGAAAACCCTGCACAGGGCTTCGAATTCCACCTGGTCGCCGACCCTGGTGCCGGTCCCGTGGGCCTCGACCATCTCGACACTTGCCGGGTCGATGCCTGCCTGGTCATAGGCCCTTTCAAGAGCTTCTATCTGGCCTTCTGCCCGCGGGGCATAGATGCCGTTGGATCTGCCGTCGCTTGCAGAACCCAGCCCCTTGATAACCGCGTACACCCTGTCATTGTCCCGGAGGGCATCTTCGAGCCGTTTCAGCACGAGCAGGCCGATGCCCTCGCCAAGGACCGTGCCGTCGGCCCGGGCTGAAAAAGGCCGGGCATGGCCGCTTTTGGAAAGGATCATGGTCCTGCTGAAACACATGTGCATGAATATGTCGTTGATGGTATCGGCCCCGCCGGCAATGACCATGTCACTGCGGCCGGCGCAAAGCTCCAGCAGGGCCAGGTGGATGGCCCCCATGGAGCTGGCACAGGCAGCGTCCACCACGCAGTTGGTCCCACCCAGATCGAGCCGGTTGCAGATGCGGCCGGCCACCACGTTGCCCAGCAGGCCGGGAAACGAATTTTCCTGCCACTGAACATAGGCCGAGGCAATTTTTTCCACCACTTCGTCGGCCTTGGCGCCGGTTATCCCGGACTCGGCCAGGGCTTTCTTCCAGATCGGATGCCCCAGACGTGACGACAGGGGGATGACCAGTTCCTGGGTGCCGGTGACCCCCAGGATTACGCTGGTGCGCCTGCGGTGGAAAGCTTTGCCGTCGGGACCGTAGCCGGCGTCTTCAAGGGCATCGGTGGCCACAATCAGACTGAGCAGCTGGGAAGTGTCCGTGGCCTCGATGACATTGGGCGGAATGCCGAAAGCGGTCGGATCGAAGCAGACCGGCGGCAGAAACCCGCCGCGGTTACAGTAGATGTGGTCAGCCTTTCTCGGATCCGGGTCCAGGTATTGGTTAAGATGGGCGTGAGAGTCGGGCGGATCGCTGATGGCATCGCGGCCTTGAAGCAGAAGCTGCAGGTAGGCTTTCAGCCCGGGGGATTCCGGGAAAAGACATCCGATGCCGACAATGGCCACGTCCTGGGACCGGTCCCTGTCACTGCCGGGGCCGGTGGAGGTATTTTTGACGTCAAAATTTTGTTGGATCGACATATGAGAAGCCAAATTATCTATTTTTCAGATCGCGTATTCAACTTGAGTTGAGCGCTCTTCGGGCTTGCCGGAACTTGAAACGCTCAATTCAGACCTGGATTTTACCCAGGCTTTTGCAAACCACTTGCCAACGCCGCTCATGGCCGTGACGAACCAACACCTTGCAACCCCGGCGGCTCCGCAGAAAGTTTGAGAGCAGGGCGGCGGTTTCCGGCCGGCGAACGGACAGGCAATGTGAAACCTGCGCGGACCAGCTCGGAATACTATCAAGTAACCAATCGGGAAGGGAATTTCAAGGATTAGCTGGAAAAATTGAGTTGACACATTGGTATAACAAGTTAACATCAGAAGCGGTCTTGCGTTTTGTCCGCCAATTCGGCGGGCAACCCGGAGAGGCCGAATGCAAGGCCCGTTTTATGGGCAGATGGAGTGAAAACATGCTTTACGCTACCGGACGCGAGCTGGCGGAAGCCTTCGGTATAAAGATCAGCCGCTGGAAGAGGTGGAGCCGCCAGTTTCTTCCGCCCGATCCCCTGGGAGGCTACCAGTCGGGCTACTGCCGCCAGTACAGTTTCCGGGATATCTTCATCGTTGCCCTGGCAGGCCATCTTGTAGCCGATTTCAAGCTCGCGGTTCCGGACGCCCGCAAAGTACTGGACGACATACGTCCATGGCTGAAAGATGCCGGTTTCATGGAAATGGCGCCGAACCGGCAGCTTCTCGGCCATGATGCGTCCCGCTACCGGCTGCGGATCGTTGCCCGGACAGCAGGCGTGGGCCGGCCGGTCGATGCCGGCTGTTTCGCCTACCTGGCAGTCCAACTTCCGCCGGAAAGCAGTGAGGGAAAAGACCGGCAGGTGGTCTGGAGTGCGGGGGAAAGACCGGCAGAACTGCACATCACCAGGACGGTCCATCTGACGCGGCTTTACCGCTGGTGCAGCCGGGCCCTGGAGAACCTGCGCCGGAAGCCTTCCCGGCATCAGGCAACTTCCTGACCTGTTTGCCGAAAACTTATTTCAATAAGCCATCCTTTGAGCAAAGGTTACTCCCTGACCAGTTCTTTTATCTGTTCTTGGGGCAGGGGAGTTACGTTTAAAATCTCGGGACCGACTTCGACCCCCTGGTTGGCGATCGACAGGGCCCGGTTCAGAACCGCTGCTCCGTAAAGCAGGTTCAGGGCAACTTCTGCGCAATGCCTGTTTTCCGGCAACTCCATGAAGCTTCCTGCTGTCCACTGGTTGAAGGCACCCATGGCCGGCCCGCACCAGATCTGGTAGTCGATGACCCGGTCAGAGATTCCCTGGCGGGCCCAGATGGACGCCCGGCCCAGGTATGAACGGAAGACAAGGGCCATCTTGTGTTTGGGATCCCCGGACGCCAGGTCGATCTGGGCAGGATCGCGCCTGGCGAAAAAGGAGGCTGTTTCCTGCCAGGCTTCTTCGAAGCTGCATCTGAGCAACTGGCGCTCGACAAAGAGGCGGTCTTTTTCCGGCAGGCTCTCCCAGCTGTCGAAACGGCTGTACAGGTCGTAGAGACGGCCTGCCCGCATGGCGAACATGGTGCCCCGTTTCAGGACCTGGACCTTGACGCCCAGCTCGAACATGTCGCCTGCCGGGGCCATGGTAACGTCGGCCTGGCGGGCCTGGGCCAGCATCTGCTTGACGGCATCCGATGTGCCGGCCTCCACGCAGGCCTGGTTGATGGAACCGGTAAGAACGTAGGCCGCGCCCATGGCAAAGGCGGCGGCAACCGAATGCGCAGTGGCGATGCCTCCGGCCAGGCCTATCTCGGGAGGATCCTGATACCCGAACTTCCTGACGAGCCTGTCGCGCAGGGCAATGAAAGTGGGCAGGATGGCAAGGGCCGGCCGGTTGTCGGTATGGCCGCCCGAGTCGGCCTCGGCCGTAAGATCGTCCGCCATCGGTATCCTGGCGGCCAGTCCGGCCTGCTCAGCGGAGATCAGCCCCTGGTCGAGCAGGGATGCCACCATGTCCCGTGGCGGGGGGGAAAGGAACTTTTCGGCCACTTCCTCCCTGGAGACCTTGGCGATTATCCTGTTTCTGCAAACCGGTTGCCCGGCGGGTCCTGGCTCAAGACCTGCCACACGGTAGTAGACCAGGGGCATGGTCAGGGTCATGAAGGCCGAGGCGCTTATGAGCGAGATTCCGTGCCGGAGGTATGTCCCGGCAACCGCTTCTTCCAGGCGTGGATCGGCCGGGCTGTGTATCAGGTTGAATCCAAAGGGAAGTCCGGCCTGCTCTTTGAGCTCGACCACGGCCGATTCGATCTCGTCCAGCGACAGGCCGCCGGCGCCGAAAAAGCCCAGCATCCCCTGCCTGCCGGCCGCCCTGACCATTGCCACCGAGCTTATGCCGTGGGCCATGGCGCCCATGACATAGGCATAACGGAGGCCGTGGCGCCGCTTGAAGCCAGGCGATCCAAGGTTTTCGGGGGGCAGCCCGGGCACCCAGGCTTCAAGGGGAAGGCTGAGCGATTGCCTGTTTGCGGCAGCCGGTTCGACCTTGGTGGCAACCGCCGGCTGGCCGTCGCGGCGGACCAGGTAGACCGGCCGCCCGACCCTGGTCAACGCTTCTTTAATGGCCTGACGACCGGTTTTCAGCCAGCTTTTTTTCCCCGTCCAGACAATTTTTCCAGCTTCGGTTCCATGCATCTTATCCAGTGTCCCTTCCCGGCGGCGTTCAAGAACCGGTCCGCCCTTGTCGGCGCAGTAGGTTCACAATATCGCGTTACAGTGCGGCCATCGGGCCGGCAGAAGCAGTCTTTTATCAAAGATTTGGTATTATGTCAGCTCTTTTACCAAGTTACGCTTGACATAAAATAAACTATGTCTATACAATAGGCATACATTGTATTGTTAATGGGGGCATTTCATGATTTTATGGGATGAGGAGAAAAATTTAAAATTGCAGTTAGAGCGTAAAATTTCTTTTGAAGAAATCGCTCAAATTATACTCGGCAAAGAATATATTGATATTTTAAAAAACCCATCACATCCTGATCAAAAAATATTTATAATTAGATTTAATGGATATATTTGGGCGGTTCCGTTTTTAATAGATAAAAATAACATCATTCTAAAAACCGCATATCCAAGTCGCAAACTACAAAAGATATATGGAGACAACCATGCATGATAAGATGAAATTAGACGAATATGAAAATAAGATTGAAAATGAAATTCAACACTTCATCCCCATTTCAAAGAAAGAGAAAGATAAAATCAAAAGCATAATTGATAAAGAAAATGAAAAAAAGAGTATAAGTCTTCGTTTAAGAAAATATGATATAGAAAAGCTAAAAGAACGTGCCCGGCAGGAAGGAATACCATATCAGACTTTACTTTCAAGTTTGATACATAAGTTCATTACAGATCAGTTGATAGACAAAAAGAGCATATTAAAAGGTATTCAATTACTAAAAGAAGGCAACATTGGCTAACAGTTCCACAGCAACGTCCAGAAGCCCTCATCCCCGCGGATGATATTTACGATGGGCCCGGATCAGCTGTTGTTGGGTCAGATGAGTGTAAATCTGGGTGGTGGCTATGTCCACATGGCCCAGCATGGCCTGGACAGAACGCAGGTCGGCCCCGCCTTCCAGCAGATGGGTGGCAAATGAATGGCGCAATCCATGGGGGGTGACTTTGCTGCTTATGCCGGCCCGGGCCGCATATTTTTTAATAAGTTTCCAGAAGCCCTGCCGGCTCATGGGCCTGCCGGCCCGGGCCACAAAAAGCGACTCGCTCCGGTATTTGGCTAAAAGCCGGGGACGGGCCCAGGACAGGTAATCGGTCAGGCTTTCCTGGGCCTTGCGGCCCATTGGAACTATCCGCTGGCGTTCACCCTTGCCGCTGACCCGTATGAACCCCGCCTCCAGGTCTATCTGACGCATGCGGCAATTCACAAGCTCGGACACCCGTAACCCGGAGCCATAGGCCAGCTCGAGCATGGCGGCATCCCGGCAGCCGCGGACGGTTTTGCGGTCAGGGCAGTTCAGGAGCCGCTCGACTTCCCGGCGGTTGAGCACGACCGGTAGTTTCAGACCGGTCTTGGGAAGGTCGATACCTGCCGTGGGATCCTGCTTTATCAGGCCTTCTTTTTTCAGAAAACCGAAAAGGCCCCTCAGGGCCACCAGGCGCCTGGCCCGGGTCCGGCTGCTCAGCCCCTTTTTCTGCATTGAAATCAAATACTTCAGGATAACTGCAGTGTCGACCTGACAAAGCCCTTCCAAATGGCAGGAATCGATAAAGTCCGTGAAAAAGTTAAGGTCGGAAGCGTAGGCCTGAACGGAATTGGATGCCAGGCCTTTTTCCACCGTCAACTGGTTGATATACATGTCTATAAGGCTGAAAGTTTCCACGTCAGGGCCATCAAACGAAATAGTCTTCCGGATTCCAGGAAATCGGCAGGCGGTTGAGCACCCGTCCGTCTTCCCGGGTTACCAGAACCTGGTTTTCCAGCCGCACCCCGCCCCAACCGGGCAGGTAGATTCCCGGCTCGACAGTGACCAGCATGCCCTCCTTTAGGCTGAATGCGGACCTGGAACCAAGCCGCGGTTGCTCGTGAACGGCCAGGCCGGTTCCGTGACCGAGGCCGTGGAAGAACTTTCCCTTGAAAGGGCCCGCATCGATAAACTCACGTGCCAGCCGGTCCACATCGCTGGCTTTGCGCCCCTGTCTTATGCCGGCGATAGCCTTTTGCTGGGCCTGCTTAACGGTTGAAAACATCTCGAGAAATTTCCGGTCGGGCCTGCCCAGCACCACTGTTCGGGAAGTGTCGGAGCAATAGCCGTCCAGACGGGCTCCCCAGTCGCAAAGCACCGGTTCACCTTCCCGGATCACCCTGGAGCCGGGCCGGGCGTGGGGAAGGGCGCTGTTGGGTCCGGCGGCCACTATCGGCTCGAAGGACATGGAATCGGCCCCAAGCTCGCGCATGGCTTTTTCCAGTTCCCAGGCAGCCTGCTTTTCCGTCATTCCCGGCTTCAGTTTTTCCAGAAAGATGGTGAAGGCTTGCTCGGCTGTTTCCAGTGCCCGGCATGTGGCCCGGATCTCCTGATCCGATTTGATAAGGCGCAGGTTTTCCACCAGGTCGGAACAGGCTTCCAATCTGACCTCCGGCGCCGTGTCCCGCAGTTTCCGGCAAAGGCGACTGTGGCGCTCATAGGTAAAGCCGCTGCTTTCAAAGCCGACCCGGCCGGCGTTCCATTGTTTCAGAAGCACCGCCAGGCTGTGTTCAAAACCGTCATCAGCCAGCACCGTCTGCCAGTTGGCGCATTCTGCCCTGGCCTGCTCGAGGTAGATGCTGTTTGTGATCAGGGACTTTTTCTGCCGGCCCAGCAACAATACGCCCGCGACTTCGTCAGGAAGGGCGTTTTTGGCGCTGAACCCGCTCAGATAGTACCGGTTTTCCTCGATAAGTACGATGACCGCATCCAGACGGCGAAGTTCCAGTTCTTTTCGCAGCCCGGAGACTCTGGTGTCAATTTCGGTTTCCATCTCAAAGCCCGCTTTTTTAGTGTTAGCGCTACCGGAAGGCATTTTCTGCGAAAACATCGATCTATACGGATATACGGCCTGCAGCCGGGGATTGCAACCGCTGATTGACAGTCTGCCGGGCCATGTTGTAACTTGAAATTCAAAGGATGGAAGCCATGGATATCAGAACCCACCTGCGCATAGATTACAGGCTTTGCGGCCGGCCCAAGGCCGTGCATAAAGATTACAGCCAGGTTGAGATGGACACAACTTCCGAGATGAAAGTGGACGGTCACGGACTGGTCCACGGCGGTTTCATCTTCGGCCTGGCAGACCATGCCGCCATGATCGCTGTCAACCATCCCAATGTGGTTCTGGGAGCCGCCCAGGTGAAGTTCCTCAAACCTGTAAAGGCAGGGGAAACTGTTCTGGCCACGGCAAGGGTGACGGAGACAGGCGGAAAGAAAAGGGTGGTCGCGGTCGAAGTGAACCGCGGCGATGATACCGTCTTCGAAGGCACCTTCACCTGTTTTGTGCTGCCGGCCCATGTCCTGGAAACACGCTGAGCTTGAACCGGTCTCCGCTGACCGGCAAATGATACCGGGGCTCCATATCTACACCGGCAACCGCCTCGAAGTGCTGGCCGGCGCCATGGCCCGGGTGTTGGCATCCGCAGGAGATCAGAAGCGCAACCCCCTTGAACCGGAATGGATCGTTGTCCAGAGCAAGGGAATGCAGCGCTGGCTTTCCATGGGTCTGGCCGATCTGCTCGGGGCCTGTGTCAATATAAAATTCTCCTTTCCCAACCAGCTTCTGGATTTCCTGTCCCTGACCGGCGGCCTTGAGCATGAAATCGTACCCGGTGAAGACGGCTCGGATCCATGGGACCCGGACGTGCTGGCTTTCCGCGTTCTGGACATTCTGGAAAAGGGGATCGACCGGCCGGTTTTCGCCCCCCTGCACAGGTACCTGGAGCCAGAGCCGGCGGCTCTGAAGAGATTTCAGCTGGCGGCAGCCATCGCCCGCACGTTCGACCAGTATCAGGTTTTCCGGCCCCAGCTGCTGAGAAGGTGGGAAAAGGGCAAAGAGACTGACCGGAAGCACGAATCCTGGCAGGCAGAACTCTGGCGTACCCTGGCAGGACAGTGCACTGTCGGTCACCGCGGACAGCGCCAGCAACGGTTGCTCGAGTGGCTCCATGACGCTGCGCAAGCCGGGCCTAAGCTGCCGCCGCGACTGATGGTTTTCGGTATCAGTCACCTGCCGCCTTTTCATCTGGAAATCTTTCAGGCCCTGGGCACCATAATTCCGGTCTGTTTATTCCTGCTCAATCCATGCCGGGCCTACTGGGCAGACATATTGAGTCCGGTCGAACAACAGCGTTTCAGCCAGCGTTACTCAGGTCCGGACGCTATCCGGGAGGACCTTCATCTTTTCAGCGGCAACCGCCTGCTGGCTTATTGGGGAGGCATGGGAAGGTCCTTTTTTGAACAGGTCAGCGCACTGGAAAGCTTTCAGACAGAGCTTTTCGTTGACAACCGGCCGGAATCTGCACTGGAAATAGTCCAACAGGACATCCTGGAACTGTCGGAGCCCGAAGCGGATAAACTAAGCGGAGCCGCCTGTCAGGCAGATGACAGCATCCAGGTGCATGTTTGTCACAGTCCCATGCGCGAGCTTGAAGTGCTCCATGACAACCTTGCCCGTTTGCTGGCAAACGACCCGGGACTTTGCTGCGACGACATTCTGGTAATGACTCCTGAACTTGACCGCTATGCCCCGTTGATTCACGCCGTATTCGGCCATCAGGAAACCGGCCGTCCCAGGCTGCCTTATACGGTTGCCGACAAAGACGATCTTGGCACCGACCCGGCAGTCAGGGCCTTCTTCAGAATTCTGGACCTGCCCAACGGTCGCATGGAAGCCGGCCGTGTACTGGAACTTCTGGAATGCGAATCGATCTGCGCCAGGTTCGGAATCGATCCCGAGACAAAATCCGATCTTCCGCACTGGATTGCAGAAGCCGGAATAAGGTGGGGTATAGATGGTGATGACCGGGCCAGGCGGGGTTTCGGTCGGGATGAAAGCAATACCTGGGTTGCCGGACTGGACCGCCTGGTCCTGGGCAGCACCATGCGGCCTGAGGCAAAACTTTCAGCCGGAATTCTGCCCTGTCAGCAGGTCGAGGGCGGAAGGAGCCGCGCCCTGGGACGGCTCATCGCCCTGTTCGATACCCTCGGTCAGATTACCGGGATTCTGTCGGGATCCTGGAACGGCACCAGGTGGAGGGAAATTCTCCAGCAGATCATCGACCGGATGTTCGTGGAAGACGGAACCGCGGGTGCGGGCCTGGCAGGGCTGCGGAAGATCATCAGTAACTGGGGAAAATGCCAGGCCAGGGCCGGTTACGATTCTGAACTGCCTCTTGAGGTAGTGGTTCACCTGCTGTCTGCCAAGATAGAGGAAAGCGGCGCCGGCACAGGCTTTCTCAGCGGCGGAATAACCTTTTGCGCCATGTTGCCCATGCGCAGCATTCCCGCCAAGGTCATCTGCCTTATCGGCATGGGGCAGGACAGTTTTCCGCGCGCCGCAAGGCATCCGGGTTTCGATCTGCTCCAGGCTGAACCCCGGCCATGGGACCGCAACCGCAGGCTGGATGACATGTACCTGTTTCTGGAGTCCCTTTTGTCGGCCCGCAAGGTGTTCTATTTGAGCTATGTGGGCCGCAGCGTCCATGACGACACCGGTATCCCGCCCAGCACCATGGTCAGCCAGCTGCTTGAATACCTGGGGCGCCGTTTCGGCAGGTCTGCTGACGACTGGGTGACCATTCACCGTTTACATGGCTTTGCCCCGGAGTATTTCAGCGGGCAAGATGCCGGGCTGTTCAGTTTCAGCCGGCAGGATTGCCTGGCCTGCAGGGCGGCCGCCGCCCCCGAAGAAATACCCATGCCCTTGTTCCATGGGCGCACCCTGGCGGAACCGTCTGCAAGATGGACAAATTTATCCCTTAAGGAACTGGAGGATTTTTTTGTCCATCCCTGCCGTTTCCTGCTCCGCAACCGCCTCGGCATCAGGTTTGCCCGGGTGCGGACGGCCCCGGAAGACAAAGAAAATTTTTCCCTCACAGGTCTTGATCGCTACCGTGTTTACCAGAAAATTCTGGAAGGACGTTCAAAGCCGATTTCCCACCAGGATCTGGAAGAACTGGTCAGGGCCGACGGTCTTTTGCCCCACGGATGCCTGGCGCCGGCAATCTATAAAACCATGGCTGCCGAAGCAGACGCATTCCTGGAAAGACTGGCAGGGGTCACAGACGGCCGGGTTGGTGAAGCCAAGCGGTTCGCATTGGAGCATTCCGGCTTCAACATTTCGGGCCGGCTGGAAAATATCGGTGCCCGGGGACAGGTCTTTTACAGGTTTACAAGATTGAAAGCCAAGGATTTCGTGCGCGCCTTCATCCGCCATTTGCTGTTTCAGCTTGCGGATCGCAGCCGGTCTGAACGGCGGCAGACCTGGCTGGTTGGCAAGGATAAGCTGTGGCGGCTGAAGCCGGCCGATGATCCGGGCGCCATAATGGCGGTTTATCTCGATTTGTACTGGCAGGGTCTTTGCCGGCCGCTTCCGTTTGTGCCGGAAGCTTCGATGGAGTATGCCAGAAGGGTGCTGACGGGAAACCAGCCCGGGAAGCCGGCCCTGGATGCCGCCTTGAAAAAAATGCGGACCTATAATATGAGCCCGATGGAAGCCCAAGACCCATATCTGGAGTGCTGCTTCGGCCCCTGTCCTGAATTCGGTTCCCTTTTTCAAGACACCGCCGTGGCGTTTTTCAAGCCTTTGCTGGAATGCCTGAAAAAGGATGGATAGATCAAAGGATTTCGACGTGACTTTTGAAAAAAAAGGCAAGCAACGTTACCGGAAAATCTATCCCGTATCCTGGGAGCAGCTCCACAGGGACGCCCGGGTCCTGGCCTGGCGGCTGGTGGAACTTGGCAGTTGGAAGGGGATAATCGCCGTTACCCGTGGCGGGCTGGTTCCGGCGGCGGTAATCGCCCGCGAGCTTGAAATACGCCTGATCGATACAGTCTGTCTGGCCAGTTACGACCGTCAGGATCAGGGTGAACTAAAGATCCTGAAAAGAGCCGGTACAAGCGGCCGGGACTGGCTGTTGATCGACGACCTGGTGGATACCGGCAATACAGCCCGGGCCGTACGCCGCATGCTGCCCGAGGCCCATTTCGCCACTGTCTACGCCAAACCGGCCGGAAGACCGGCGGTGGACACCTTCATAACCGAAGTGAGCCAGGATACCTGGATCCTTTTCCCGTGGGACTCGGAAGCCTCTTTTGTCGAACCTATCATCAGCCGCCGGAAACTGACCGATTGAATGTCACCGATGGCCGGCAGCGTCTGAAAAGCATCAAAAATGAAGTTCGATCCCGATGCTGACCACATCGTCGCTGAATTCCCACGCATACGGTTCGTCCAGGTCGAACTCGTAATGCCTGAAGGACAAGAGCAGGGCGGCATTGTCCACCAGATAGAACCCCAGCCCCAGACCGTAGCCCCAATATCCTTCACTGTCCAGGGAGCTGAGAATTTCCGGGGCCCATTCCAGGTTTCCCCTGAGCTCGAGCGCTATGGGCACGATCCTGCGGGGCAGCATATAGCCGCCGGCCAGGGTGAAGGCCACGTTGCCGACGTCGCTTTTGGTACTGTATTTTTCGACCTTGCCGCCGATACCCTTGATGCCCAGTTCGCACGTCAGGCCGGGTGCCAGGGCGTCGTTTCCCACGGCCAGGGCAATGGTTCCCAGGCTGTACTGTTTGGAGTCGTAATCCGCGTAAGTGCCTGAAAAGCCGAATTTCAGGTAACCGGTTGCCAGGTATTTCAGGTGATAGAAACTGCCGTTGATATACTTTGAACCGGCCTCCAGGGTCAGCTGGTTGCCGTCTGCCAGGGCGCCTGAAGGTATTGCTATTCCAAAGACGAGCAGGAAGGTCGTGATCGAAAGCAGGATTGTTTTTCGCATTTTTTAATCCCCTTCTGTTTTTTGGCAAACCGCATGCTCTGCAGGCGGTAAGAAACTCGCCCTTCCGGAAGTGACGGTTTACTCGGCTTGCCGGGGCCGGCAAAAAAAGCCGATTGCCCGCCACCTGAAAGACTGGCCCTGTTTATCAGCCAGAACCTGTCTTGTCAATTGATGCCCCCCCGGCGACCTGCACGGGAAAGGACCGCCAGATCCCAGGAAAAAATAATAAGGGCGATCCAGATAAAACCGAAGGTTGCCATCAACGGCCAGGGAAAAGGCTCGTGATAATAGAACAATCCGATCAGGAACGAACAGCTCGGCGCCAGGTATTGCATGAAGCCCACTGTATGCAGGGGCACCCGGCGGGCGCCCATGGTGAAAGTTACCAGGGGCAGGACGGTCAAAGGGCCTGTTCCGGCAAGCAGGAGGTAAATCTTGAAGTCCCATCGGCCCGAGGCTCCTGAAATTATGCCCCGCTGCAAGATCATGGGCAGGGCCAGCATACTGAGTAAAACCATCTCAAACAGCAGCCCGTCCACCGATCCAAGAGGCGAGGTCTTCCTCAGAAGGCCGTAAAAACCGAAGGTGAAAGCCAGCCAGAGGGCTATCCACAATGGAACCTGTGCCGCCAGAATGTAAAACAGAACCCCGGCGCCGGCCACCATCACCGCCGCTTTTTGAAATGTGGTCAGTTTTTCCTTGAGGAAAAGATATCCCAAAAGTACATTGACCAGCGGGTTGATATAGTAGCCCAGACTTGCTTCTATGATATGACCGTTGTTTACAGCCCAGACGTAAATGAACCAATTGGCGGCCAGCAACACCGCCGGCAGGAACATCCGTAATCCGATCCCGGACCGGACGATTTTGAAAAATGATGCCCGGGTTCTCAGCAATCCCCATAAAAAAAACGGGATGATGCTGACAAGTGACCAGATGACCCGGAACAGGATAATGTCCAGGGCGGGCACCGTTTCAAGCTGTTTCCAGTAAACGGGCGCAATGCCCCACACGATGAAAGCGGCAAGCAGGAGCATGATCCCGGTGTACCCGGGACGAGAAGACGGTTCCGGCATGGGCTTCTCCGGTAAGATCGGGTAACGGCAGCAGGGCAGGTATCTTTACCCCATACCGGCCCGATAAACAAGTCCGGTATACATTCATGACACATATCTGGATAATAGGGGCGGGCAGGTTCGGCAGGCGGGCGGCAAGGCTTCTTTCCAGGCGCTACTGCCCCGCGAGAATCACCATGGTGGATCCTGATCCTGATTTTTCAGGCGAAACCGGCTGCGCATTTGAAAAACGGGACGGAGTAGCCTTTTGTGCGGCATTCAGGCCGCAACAGGGCGATGATTGGATCATACCGGCTCTGCCGTTGCACCTGGCTTACAAATGGCTGCATGAAAGATTGAAGCATCGGTTTAGATTCAAACACGTAACAATTGATAATGAAATAATAAACAGGCTTCCTAACGTCATTGAGGGCGGCCGGGGCCGGATCTACACCAGCGCGGCCGATTTTTTCTGCCCGCCGGATTGTCCCGAACCAAAGACTCATTGTTACCATACCGGCAGGCATCGTGAATACGACCTTTTCGATTTCATTGCCGAGGTTGGCAAAAACCGTTTTTTTACCACGGTTGTGCGCAGCCATCAGAAAGCACCCGGTGTGGGCGGATTTCAGGTCAAATCGCTTTTCAGGGCCGAACAAGAGATAATCAGGCATTTTACAACAAAAACGCAACCTGCGCTGCTGGCAACTTCATGTCGCTGTCACGCTGTCATCGATACTTTTTCCCTGCAATCTCCGGGCGGGCGCCATGACAGCCGTTCAGATTCGGCCCCGGGCAAAAGCGCGGCTTTGCTTGACAATGGGGCCAAGGATGGCTAAAAGCCCTTAAAAAACTGGCATTAAACCCGGGTTCAAAAGCCTGGATGGCGGAATTGGTAGACGCAAGGGACTTAAAATCCCTCGGTACTTTGTACCGTGCCAGTTCGATTCTGGCTCCAGGCACCATCGCAGAACGGATCCTACCTGCATTTGAAGGTAAGATCCGTTCTCTTTTTTGGCACTTGTCGCCGTGGTCCTGATGCAAGCGGGCCGGTGTCAAATGGCAGGCATTTTGCAAATTTCAGAACGGGATCACATGAGATGACCCGGAATCCGGAAGCTAAATATTTTTTCAGATCGGCCGAAACAAATTTTGAACAGACCGTATCCCGGTCAATTAAAAGGATCGCCGCAAATGGAAAATACCATGATTTTTTATCTGCCAATGGTATCCGGCGCGCTGATGGTGGTGTATGTCTTGCACCTGGTGGCCAAGCTGAAGGCCTGCTGTCAGCAAAAAGATCACTCGCTTGGTCCGACCGGACGAAATCCGGTCTGCTGATGTGCAGATGGCTCCTGAAAGCTCTCCCTGCCCGGGAATGTGCCGGCAGACCCGGCGCTTCATGTCAAAATCCTGACATCTCCGCCATGAAAACAACCCTCACAGGAGATGGTTTCCATTTCGAGCCGGTCGCCGAAAACCTCGTACATTCATTGTTTGCGCGCGCCAAAAGCTTAAAACTGTAAGATTGCGGCCGGTTGCAAAGCTACCGCGGCGCATGCCCGTGGAAAGCTTCCTGCGGTCGGGTATGCCTGGCAACGATATTGCATCATCTCCTGGTGAAGCCTGCTTCTTACATCCCTCCTTTTCCGCCGGGTGGTCCATGACATGCACCAACGACATGGACCACCTTACTCTTTCAAATGGCGGCAGGTGCCTGCCCGCCGGTTTGTTTTGACATTTGAAATCCCTGTTTTTATGATTGTGGAAGTTCGTTCCGGCCTGCAATATACAAATCATCAATGTTCTGACAAACGGCAAAGGACTAAAAGAAAGGGTGCGCTTTTGCTTTTGAACGGCCTGCCGGTCGGGTCCGGCCAGCTATTAAGGGCACGACCCGGGAAAAAATCCGGTTCGTCGCTGCCGGTTAGAGGCACGCAGCATGAGCCGGACCTCAATGACCATATCGAGCAATGGCTGGTTTGCGCAAATTGTGGAAGCCGAATCACAAGGCCGGTCAGCCGGATTTCCGTTGACGGAAGCCACAGACACACATTTGCCAACCCCCTGGGAGTGGTATTTGAAATCGGTTGTTTTGCTCCGGCGCCGGGGTGTCTTGTAACTGGAGAAGCCACCGCTGATTTTACCTGGTTCCGGGGATATAAATGGCGCATTGCCATCTGCGCCAGCTGTTACACCCATCTGGGCTGGCGGTTTGAAGCAGGTCATGGCGACGCCTTTTTCGGCCTGATTCTGGACCGGTTGCGCTCGTCTTTGACATCCGGCAACAGGCATCAATGAAAATGGTGCCCGCCTGACAAATTGTGATCGGATTTCAAAAAAAACACAACTGGTTGTGTTTTCACGTGAAACGCCGCGGGCCGGCAAGTTCGGCCGGCGGATGAATTTCTTTGACAGATTCACCAAAAGCAACTATATATATCAGCGTGAGTCAGGAGTTTACAGTAGAATTTTCGCCCGGTTGTTGTCCGGAAAACCCGAAAAGAGCTTGTGCCCGACACCATGACTACACCCATCTCCATGCAGCTGAAAGAGATCGTCTCCTATTGCAAGGACCTGCCGGTTTACGAACACCGTTGTTCGACAGATGATTTTTACGAAGTCGTATTTTTCAATGACGACATCGATCAGTGGATGCGTCTGCTGGAAGCTTTTCTCGGTCAGGCCCGCAAAGCCGCCGGCCAGAAGCCCACTGAAGCCGACCTGGTGCTTACCGCCAATACAGGCAGTATCAGAATAGAACAGACATTGTTTGAGAAAGAGTTTGAGAACGGAACCATTATAGCCAAGCTCTGGCCCTGGAAAGACGGCGTTCACACCACCTTGAGAATGGCCATGCTCAACAAAGTCTGACAAAAAAAGAAATCTTTCAAGTCGTCGGCAGGGGGCGAGGCTTGACAGGCCAAGCCTTTTTTCTTTGCCTCCCTGACAGGAAACCAACCGTGATGGGATATTGATTGCAAGATGAACAGCTTACCGTCACTGCTGAAATTCGTGCCAGTGGTCATTGCAGCCGTGCTGCTTGGCAACTGGTTTCTCAAGGAAGTCAAACGGGCCAAGCTGGCCCAAAAACCCTGGTACGCGCCTTACCTTACCATTCCGGGAGTCCTGATAATAATCGTCGTGCTTTTGCCTGTCTTTCTGAAACTGCTCAAACAATGAACGGCCCCGTAACAAGACGGATACCCTCGTCGGGCCGCATCCGGCTGCCACGGACTATTAGCAGTGCCGACCGGTTGCCGGACTTTTTGCAAACCGGTTCAACGAAGTCCGCAGCTGATTGTTGTCACCATGCAGATTGACAAACTCTTTGTCATCCAGAACCTGTCCGGCCGGCAGGAGGTGCGTAAAATTATCCGCGCCACAGGGGTTGCGCCGGTGATAATTGAACGGCCCGAGGCCGCCTACCAATGGGTGCGGAGCCAGGACGACCCTGTGGCCCGTGGCAAAAGAACCCTGCTGATTACGGAAAACAAGGGTTGTTTCCTGAAAAAATGCCCCGGCACCAGCCACTATACCTGCTGTGATTACCAGATTCTGCACGCGGCCAGTTACTGCTCCATGGATTGCGCCTATTGCATTCTGCAGGTCTATTTTCACCCCCCGCTGCTACAGTTTTTCGTAAACCAGGATGAGATTTTCGCTGAACTGGAAGAGCAGGGATCAGCCCTGTCGTCCAGACGGATCGGGACCGGTGAATTTACCGACAGTCTGATCTGGGAAGACTACACCGATCTTACCGGACGACTGGTGGAATATTTCGGAAGACAAAACAGGCTGGTCCTGGAATTGAAAACCAAGACCACCGCTGTTGGCCGTCTGCAGGGTCTTAGACACAACCGCAGAACAATCGCGGCCTGGTCACTCAACACGCCCGGGATGATAAAGAATCTGGAAAAAGGAACGGCTCGCCTGGAGGCCAGGCTGAGGGCGGCCCGGACATGCCAGAGATGGGGATACCCCCTGGCTTTCCATTTCGACCCCATGGTAATCTATCCTGGCTGGGAAGACGAGTACCGGCAGGTCGTAGACATGCTGTTCGGTCAGATAGATCCCAGGGGAGTGGTCTGGATAAGCATGGGCACCTTTCGTTTCATCCCGGCCCTGAAGAGTATCATCCAGAGCCGGTTTCCTGACAGCACTTTTATTTACGGCGAGTTCATACCGGGCCTGGACGGCAAATTGCGCTATCTTAGACCGCTGCGGGAGGAAGTATACGCCAGGATGTCCGGATGGATTCGAAAATATGCTCCGGATGTGGCCCTTTACCTGTGCATGGAAGACGAGTGCATCTGGGAAAATGCCCTTGGCGTGAGTCCTTCAAAGCTGGGAGGCCTGCCTGCGTACCTTGACCGGGCGGCCGCAAAAGTATGCGGTATTTCTTGATATATTGTAGCAGAAGATAGTGTTTTGATAGCAAAATCCAACTTTCAAAAATTTGCGGCATTCATGGTCTTTGCCGGGCTTCTTCTTGGATCGGCCAGCCTGGTCTCGGGTGCCCAGAAGAGACTGTACCGGGTAAGCAAGGTAATCGATGGTGACACCGTATTGCTGGCAAACGGTAAACTTGTGAGGTATATCGGGATCGACGCTCCGGAAATAGACCATCTGGCCGGTGTGGCCGAAGCTTACGGTTTCGAGGCCAGGCGGCTGAACAGCATGCTGATCCGGGCAGGGGCAGGGTATGTCCGGCTGGAATACGGCCGCCAGCTTCATGACAGGTACGGAAGGGTGCTGGCATACGTCTACGATTACACCGGCCGCATGCTGAATACCGCTATCCTCCGGGCCGGCCTTGCCCACATGTTTTTCCATCGCTCCAATCCCAGGTATTACCGGCGGCTTTTGCATGCCCAACAAGAGGCGATGCGCAACAAAAGGGGAATGTGGAAATTCTGGTCGGAACCAGGCGGCATGACTTTCATCGGCAACCTGGCATCAGGTCGTTTTCATCTTTCCACATGCCCCCTGGGTCAAAGCGTTGCACCGCGCAACCGCTGCCTGCTGGCCACGGCCTGGGATGCGTATTACCGGGGGCTGTCGCCATGCAGGGTGTGTCAGCCACGGCTGACAAGCCGCCGGCATGACAACACCAGACGGCGCCGGTAACAGGGAATAAAAAAGCCGCCCCATCTTCGTGATAGGGCGGCGTTGCGGCTGATGAAATCCGGCAAACCTGAAAAGGGCTTTTTTGAACTAACCCTCCTTTTCAGCCTTTACCTGCTCGATTATCTTTTCGGCCAACTGGGCCGGCACCTCGTCGTACCGGGAAAATTCCATGGTGAAAATGCCGCGTCCGCCCGTCATGGAGCGCAGGTCGGGGGCATAGGTCAGGAATTCGGCCATGGGAACCTCGGCATTGATCACCTGGTATTTCCCGGCGCTGTCCATGCCCAGTACCCGGCCGCGACGGCCGTTCAGGTCGCCCATGATATCACCCATGAACTCGTCAGGTGTGGTTATGGTGACTTTCATGATGGGCTCCAGCAGGACAGGGTTGGCTTGCTCGGCCGCTTTCTTGAAAGCCAGCGAGCCGGCGATCTTGAACGCCATTTCGGAAGAGTCCACCGCATGATAGGAACCATCATCCAGGGTAACCCTGAAATCCACACAGGGGAACCCGGCCAGGACACCTTTTTTGGCGGCTTCGACGATTCCTTTTTCTACTGCCGGGATATACTGTTTGGGGATGACACCACCAACGATGGCGTCGACGAACTCGAATCCCTTGCCCCGGGGCAAAGGCTCCATGGTTATCCAGCAATCACCGTACTGGCCGTGGCCGCCGGTCTGTTTTTTGTGTTTGCCCTGAACGCGCACCTTTTTCTTGATGGTCTCCCGGTAGGGGACCTTGGGAGGAGTCAGGACGACTTCCACGTTGAATTTGCGTTTCAGCTTTTCGATGGTAGCCTCGATGTGAACCTGGCCCGAACCGGAAATAATGATCTCCTTGGTTTCCGAACGCCGTTCCAGGGTAAGCCCCAGATCCTCTTCCAGCAGCTTTGAAAGGGAACTGAAGATCTTATCCTCGTCGCCCTTGGACTTGGGCCGCAGGGCAAAGGAAATCAGGGTCGGCATGGGCTCCACCGGCGGAAAGACTATCTTGTTGTCTTCGTCGCACAGGGTGTCGCCGGTAACGGTCTCTTTCAGTTTGGCAACGGCAACAATGGAGCCGGGGCCTGCCTCCGACACCGGCTTTTGTTCCTTGCCGGCAATGCTCAGCAGCTGGTTGTAGCGCTCGCGTACTTCCTTGGTGGAATTGTAAAAGGTTCCGTCTCCGCCCAGGGTTCCGCTCACCACCCGGAAGATGGACAACCGGCCGGCATAAGGGTCGGCCACGGTCTTGAAGACGAAGGCGGAAAAAGGTTCATCCGGAGATGGTTTGCGTTCGACCTGGCTGTCGTCGGCCGGATTTTTACCGATCCGCGGCCTGGTTTCCAGGGGCGAAGGCAGGCAGGATACGATGAAATCCATCAGCAGGTCGATCCCGATGTTCTTTGTTGCCGCGCCACAAAGCACCGGCACAAAAGCCCGTTCAAGGGTCCCCTTTTTCAGGGCGGCCTGAATCTCCTCGTCGGTCAGGGTTTCACCTTCGAGGTATTTTTCGATAAGGGCGTCATCGGCTTCGGCCACGTTTTCGATCAGGGCTTCACGCTCTGTTTCCACCTCGTCCTGCATGTCGGCCGGAATATCGGTGGCCTTGGCCTTGCCGTTTTCGTCGTATATATAGGCTTTCATCGAGATCAGATCGACGATACCCTTGAAATCTGCTTCCGAGCCGATGGGCAGTTGGGTGATGATGGGACGCGGTTTTTCAAATGATTGCTTGGCGTCTTCGAAAGCCCGCCGGAAATCGGCCCGCTCCCGGTCGAGCTTATTGATGAATATCACTACCGGCAGGCCGAACTCCTTGGCGAAATCCCAGGCCATCTCGGTCTGGACCTTTACTCCGTCAACGGCATCCACCACGAGTACGACCGCGTCGGCCGCCTGGAGGCAGAGCTTGGTGTCGGTGAAGAAATTCTGGTCGCCGGGAGTGTCGATAATGCTGATGGTATGCTTTTTCCAGGGTGCCTGGCAGAAGGCGCTGCTGATGGAAGTCTGGCGTTTGAGCTCCTCCGGCTCGAAGTCCATTACCGTGTTGCCTTCTTCGACCCTGCCGATCCGATTGGTAACCCCGGCATCGAACAACATTACTTCAGCCAGGGAGGTTTTGCCTGCGCCACCGTGGCCCGCCAGGGCGATATTCCGTAATTTTTCTGCCATGGTTTCTATCTAACGCTCCTCTCTGATTGGATTTTGGATTGAACTTTACCGGGAATGTCAAAGTTATTCTTGATATACGGGTTGGGTGAAAAAATCAAGGGCAAATAAGCTTTTAGAATACAGAAGGTTGCCGCGGGCAGGGACGCACTATGGAAGCCAGGTATTCCTTGTTGCCCTTGGGCCCCCTGATGGGGGATTCGATTACCGCTTTCCATTCAAGCCCCATGTCTACAAAGAATTTTTCAAGTTCAGCGAGCACTTTGCGGTGCAAGCGGGGATCCCTGACGACCCCGCCTTTGCCCACCTGGCCCTTGCCGACTTCGAACTGGGGTTTGACCAGGGCGATTATCCGCCCGCGGCCAGGGAGCAACTGCGCCACTTTGGGCACCACCAGCTTCAGTGAAATGAAAGAGACATCTATTACGGCAAGATCGATGGGAGAGGTTATCACGGCAGGGTCCAGGTGGCGGATATTGGTCCGCTCCAGAACCACAACCCGCTCGTCCTGGCGCAAAGACCAGGCCAGCTGGCCGTAGCCCACATCTATTGCAAATACTTTCCTGGCCCCATGTTGCAGCAGACAATCGGTAAAGCCGCCGGTAGAGGCCCCCACGTCCATGCAGACAGCTCCCTTGACGCCGATGGCCCAATGTTTCAAAGCGGCTTCGAGCTTCAAACCTCCGCGGCTCACATACGGATTGTCGTTTCCCCTGACAACGATCCTTGAATTCCGGGCAACCTGGGTTCCGGGCTTGTCTACCGGCACATCATCGACAAGGACCAGGCCTGCCATGATCAGGGCTTTGGCCCTCTGGCGGCTGACGGCCAGCTTGCGTTCTACCAGGAGCATATCCAGGCGGGCTTTGTCTGCCATGGGGTCATGTCAGGATGATCGGCTGGTGACACCAGCCATCTTGAGTGGACAGGCGTTCTTGCCGGGGGAAAGCATGGCTGCCGCTTCAGCGGCTATCGAAGCTGCAGTCAGCCCGTACTTGGTGCGCAGGACATCCTGGGAACCGTGTTCGACGAACATGTCGGGCAACCCCATCCGCCTGAGCCTGTTATAACGGATTTCACAGTCGGACAGAAGCTCCAGGATTGCGCTGCCAAAGCCACCATGCAGGGTGTTTTCCTCCACGGTCAGGATATTGGGAATCTTTTCGGCCAGCCCGGTGATCAGCTCCCTGTCCAAAGGCTTCACGAAGCGGCAGTCGACCACCGTTGCCCCCAGGCCGTCTTTCCTGAGCAGCCGGGCGGCTTCCAGGGCTTCTGAAACCATCCTGCCGACGGCGAAAATCACCAGATCATCACCATGGGTCATTACCTGGCCCTTGCCGATCTCCAGGGGCCTGATCTCTTCGTCCGGGGTCACTCCTTCAGCCTTGCCCCTTGGATAACGCAGGGCTATGGGACCATCGTATAGAACGGCCGTAAGAAGCATGCGCCGGAGTTCGTTCTCGTCCCGCGGAGCCATGACGACCATATTGGGCAGGGCCCGCAGGTAGGAAAGGTCGAATTGGCCGTGATGGGTAGGGCCGTCTTCTCCCACCAGCCCCCCGCGGTCGACGGCGAAAACGACCGGAAGGTTTTCGATACATACATCGTGAATGATCTGATCGTAGGCCCGCTGCAGAAAGGTCGAATAAATGGCCACCACCGGCCTGAAACCCTCGGTCGCCATTCCGGCGGCAAAAGTCACACCGTGCTGCTCGGCAATACCGACATCGAAGAAACGTTCGGGAAATTTGGCTGCGAACTCGGTCAGCCCGGTGCCCTCGGGCATGGCGGCAGTAACCGCTATTATGCGCGGATCGTTCCGCCCCAGTTCGACCATGGTCTTGCCGAAGACCTCGGTGTAAGACGGGGCGCTGCCCGGTGCCCGGGGACGGCAGGTTCCGGTGTCGATATCGAAGCATCCCACGCCGTGAAAATAGGTCGGGTTTTTCTCGGCCTGGCGGTACCCCTTGCCTTTGGTGGTGGTGACATGAAGCAAGACGGGCTCTTCGAGCTGCTTGATGTTGTTGAGTATGTATATAAGGTGAGAAAGATTGTGGCCGTCTATGGGACCGAAATAGTCGAAGTTGAAAGCCTCGAAAAGCATTCCCGGCGTAACGAAAGCCTTGAAGGACTCCTCGGATCGCTTTGCCAGCTGGTAGACGTTGTTGCCGATTTTGGGCAGGGATTTAAGGAACTCTCCGAATTCCTTCCTCCATGTCTGGAGCTTGCCGGCCGAAAAGGTACGGCTCAGCAGCGAGGAGATGGCACCCACGTTCTTGGATATGGACATGTCGTTGTCGTTCAGGATGACGATCAGGTCCTTGTCCTTGTGGGTGTCGCCGGCTTGGTTCATGGCCTCGTAAGCCAGGCCGGCCGTCATCGATCCGTCACCGATGACGGCGATCACCTTGGATTTTTCAGCTTTCAATTTTTTGGCGCACGCGATGCCGAGGCCGGCTGAAATAGATGTGGAGCTGTGACCCGTCGTGAAGGCATCGTAGGCGCTTTCGTTCCGCTTGGTGAAACCTGAAATGCCTCCGTGCTGGCGCAGGGTGCTGAAAACATCACGCCGGCCGGTAAGCAGCTTGTGGGCATAAGCCTGATGTCCCACGTCCCAGATCACCTTGTCCGCGGGCGTGTCGAAGACGTAGTGGATGGCTATGGCCAGCTCGACCGCTCCCAGGCTGGAAGCCAGATGCCCGCCGGTTTGAGACACCACCTCAACGATAGTGCTCCGGATTTCATCTGCAAGCCGGGGCAGTTGGGACCTGTCAATCTTTTTCAGGTCCTGTGGTGAATTGATTTTGTCCAGCAAATCCAATTTCGGTTGCTCCTTCAGCGGTTCCTTTCCAGAATATAGAGTGCAAGCGCCCTCAGGGGCTCGGCCCTTTCGCCGAACGTGCGCAATGCGATCAAAGCTGCCTCTACCAGTTCGGAAGCTTTTTGCCTTGCGCCTTCAAGCCCCAGCAGGGCAGGGTAGGTGTTTTTGTTACGCCTGGAGTCGGTGCCCACCGCCTTGCCCAGGACGGCTGGATCTCCAACGACATTCAATATATCATCAACCACCTGAAAGGCCAAACCTATATTGTAGCTGTATGTATCCAGGCATTCAAGCCGGCGATTGTCAGCACCCCCGATCAAGGCGCCGGAAACAACGGCGGCTCTTATCATGGCGCCTGTTTTCAGGCGGTGCATCTCTTCCAGGGCGTCAATATCTATCTGCCGGCCTTCGAATTCCAGATCGCGCGCCTGGCCTTCTATCATGCCGCTGCATCCTGCAGCCCGGGCGATTGTCCGGATCACCTCGAGCCTTGCATGCACATCCGGTCCGGGGACCTCTTCATCCAGCGCCCAGTCGGCCAGCAGTTCGAAAGCCGTATTTAGCAGCCCGTCGCCGGCCAGCACGGCCAAGGCTTCATTGAAACGCACATGACAGGTTGGCGAGCCGCGGCGCATCCGGTCGTCATCCAGTGCCGGCAGGTCGTCGTGGATCAGGGAGTAGGTGTGAATCATCTCCAGAGCGCAGGCAGGCGTCATGGCATCATCGGGCCTGCCGCCGACAGCCTCGCATGAGGCAAGGCATAAAACCGGGCGGAGCCGTTTGCCGCCGGCAGCCACGCTGTATGCCATGGGCTCGCGCAAACGACGGGAGAGGGTATAGTTTGTCAGGTGATTTTCAAGGGCCTTATTTATTACAGACCGTTTGGCCGAAATGTACTTTTTCAGATCCATATGAAAGCCGATCTCTATGGTTGAGAAGTGATTTACTCCTGCCCGGAATCTTTTTCAGGAGCAAATTCCCGGGTGACGATCCGGCCCTGCGCATCTTCCAGCAACAGGCTTATCTTTTTTTCAGTCTGTTCCAGCTGCCGGGAACAATAGCGTGACAATTTAACTCCCTCCTCGAATTTTTTGAGCGCCTTTTCGAGGGAAAGATCTCCTTTTTCAAGCTCCTGGACAATTTTTTCAAGCTCCTGCATGGCCTTTTCAAAATTAAGCTTTCGGCTGGTCATTTTTATTTCCCGTCCTGTAAATTTGGTATTTTGATTTCGGGCGTTTTTATATCAACATCCCTGCCGGCAACCACGGCTTCAAGCCGGCCATCGGCAAGCCATATGTATAAATGCTGATTGTCAGCTACCTGGTTTGAACTGGTAACGATTTCAAGGTCATCTTTGCGCAAAACTATGCTGTATCCCCGCTTCAGGATGGCTGTCGGGTTGAGTGCGTTCAAGGCCGCCGTAAGCTCGTCGAGCCGCCGCAGTTTTCCGGCAAGCAACTCCTGCATGGCGTATGCGGCACGATGCTTGAGATTCAACAATTCCTGCACTCCGGTCTTCAGGCGCAGCAGGGGACTGTTGTGCCTGAGCCTGCCAAGGCAGTCCTGTAATCGTTGCCTGCGTCCCGCCAGGAAAAATTCCCAGCTAAGAACCAGCCTTTTGGTCAGGTCGTCTATTTTGATAAAATTCTCACTCAGCCTTTTGGCGGGATGAATCAAACGTTCGCCAAGCTGCTCAATCTGGTGGCGATAAAAAGAAGTGAGTTTCGCAAGCGCTGTTTCCATCCGGTATATGAGCTCCTGCAGGCGCAGCTCGATCTCTGCGTAAACAGGGACAATGATTTCAGCGGCAGCCGAAGGGGTGGGGGCCCTTAAGTCGGCAACGAAATCTGCAATGGTGAAATCGACCTCATGGCCGACGGCAGAGACCACCGGAATTTCGGAGGCAAAAATTGCACGGGCAACTTCTTCGTCGTTGAAAGGCGCAAGGTCCTCGAAGGATCCTCCGCCGCGGGCAATCAGGATAACATCGGCGCGGCCGTGTCTGTTGGCCATTTCGATGGCCTGAACGATTTGTGCGGCAGACTCGGCGCCCTGAACGTTTACCGGTATCAGATCTATTTCCAGACGCGGAAACCTCCGGGTTGCCACATTGATGATATCCTTTATGACCGCACCCTGTGCCGAAGTTATGACGCACAGATTTTTTACAAGAAATGGCAGGGGTTTTTTGTGCCGCTGATCGAAAAGTCCTTCTTCCATCAGTTTCTGTTTTAATTTTTCGAAAGCAAGCTGCAGCGACCCGACGCCTTTGGGCTCGAGATATTCCAGTATTACCTGATAATTGCCGCGCGGCGGGTAAACCGAAATACGCCCAAGTCCCAGAATTTGCATGCCGTCGGCCGGATCGAATCCGAGCTGGCGCAACTGGCCTCTGAACAACACCGCGCTGATCTGAGCCTTTTCGTCTTTCAAAGTAAGATAGGCATGCCCCGAAGAAGCTATTTTAAAATTAGATATTTCTCCTTTTATCCAAATGATGGAAAACTTGTTTTCAAGAAGAGCTTTAATTTTTTCGGTAAGCTCCGATACGGTCATCACCATCCGCGGAGCAAGTCCGCCGGCGACAGGTTTGAAGTCGGTTTGAAAGTCGGTTTTAATCACGACCTGATCCCTATTGCCCTGCTGTGAACCGTAACGTCTGATAAGATATATTATGTCAACTTTTACCCGATTCCGCAGCCCCCGGCTCAACGGGGGCATCTCCCGGGTCCTGACGGTGGCCATCTCCCGTAATTTTCAACGGGCGATATCGTTCCAGCAATTCACGTACGGCAGGCATTATAAAAATATTTTCTGTCGGTTGCTGGGCCAGGCATTCTGCCAGGATCTCAACTTTCTTGGCAAGCTTGATCCGTTTGTCTATAATGCAGCGGCCTTTGCCCTTGACCTTGCAGAACCCGCTTCTGACTCTGATACCGGTGTTTTTGAAACTTTGTTCGGAAACGTCAACACCCATCTTTTCAGCAAGCTCTTTGAGATGGCGATAAGCCTGCTCAAGCTTCATATATTCCAACTCCCGTTTCGCGCGGCCTTCTTGACAACTTGATAATCGGGCAATCTGTGTTATAGTTACAAAAACGATCCAAATAAATTCAGGAGGAAAAACAACATGCAACCTGTTTCTTTGAATAGGACACAAGTTCAGGTTCGAGTCAACGAATTTGTACGCGGTGTCTATAACTGGATGGCGGCAGGCTTGGCCCTTACCGGAGTGGTAGCCTATATGGTTGCCAACAATCAGCCCGTGCTGCGCTTCGTATATCACGCCCGCTGGCTCTTTTTTATCGGCGAACTGGCCCTGGTCTTTTTCCTGGCAGCCAGAATCGGCAAAATGAAAGCAAGTACCGCAACGGCCATGTTCATGGTTTACGCTGCCTTGAACGGAGCAACTTTTTCATTCATCTTTCTTGCCTATACCATGACATCGATAGCTTCCACTTTTTTCATTTGCGCAGCCGCCTTTGCCGGATTGAGCCTATACGGTTGGGCAACCAAAAGAGACCTGGGACCTGTAGGCAGTTTCATGTTCATGGGACTGATCGGCATTGTCATCGCCAGCATCGTCAACGTATTTTTCATCCACAGCCATGGCATGCAGATGATAATTTCCTATATCGGGGTTCTGGTCTTTGCCGGACTTACAGCCTATGACACTCAGAAAATCAAGCAGATGGCCCTTAGCCAGCCTGACGGGCTCGATGCCGGAGTCATTCGAAAAGGTTCCATCATGGGGGCCTTGCAGCTTTATCTCGACTTCATCCTCATGTTTCAATACCTGCTTTTCATCTTCGGCGGCAGCAGGGATTGATTGACAATATAAAAAAAGGCGGCCCCTCAAAAAAAGGGAGCCGCCTTTTTTGTAAGTGTAATTTCCCCTCAGTACTTAATGCCCCAGCTGCGAGGAAATACATTCAGCGATAAGATCTGCATATTTGGTGACCAACCTTTCATCTTCGGCCTCAACCATGACCCTGCAAAGATTCTGAGTTCCGGAGTATCTGACCAGAACCCTGCCGGAATCCCCAAGTTCATTTTCGACCCCGGCTATGGCGGAATTTATTTCAGGAACTGAAGCAAGCGGCGGTTTCGATACAACCGGAACATTGACCAGTTTTTGGGGATATAGTCTGATAAGCTTTTTGCACAACTTGGAAAGCGAAAGGCCGGACGCACCGGCTGCCTCCAACAGCATAAGGGCTGCCAGCAAGCCATCACCGGTTGTATGAATGTCCCTCAATATAATATGGCCCGAAGGCTCCCCCCCTATTATCGCACCGCTTTCCTGCATGGCCTCGACTACATTGCGGTCACCAACCGGGCAGCTTCGGAAATCCAGGCCCATGGAACGCAGTGCCTGCCGCAGGCCGAGATTACTCATTACCGTGGAGACGATTGTCGCTGATTTCAACCGGCGGTGCCTCTGGTAATGATCGGCATAAATCGCCAGCAACTGATCCCCGGTAAGCGGTTGACCCTTTTCATCAACCGCCAGCAGGCGATCGGCGTCTCCATCAAAAGCAAAGCCCATGGAAGCGCCGGTTGCGATCACCTCTTTTATAAGCCTGTCAGGATGTTCAGTGCCGCAATCAGCATTGATGTTACGGCCATCTGGGGCAGCCGCCATAATGCTGGCGCTTATCCCCAGGGATGCAAAGAGGCGGGGGGCGATGTCTGAGGCAGCACCATTGGCACAATCCACTATAATATCGATATGTTTTGGAAAAATTTTAAAGTTATTCTTTAAAAATTCTAAATAACCATCTAAATTGCCATTTCTTTCAACCAATTTGCCAGGTTCGGACAATTCCTCATTGTCTTGGAAAACTTTATTTTCGATCGCCTCTTCCTGTAAGCGGGAGGCCTTATGGCCATTGGCCTGGAAAACCTTGATCCCGTTGTCCTCAAACGGATTATGGGAAGCCGATATTACCACGCCGGCAGCCCCACCATAGTTTCGAGTCAAGTAGGCCACCCCTGCCGTCGGGATCACTCCCAGCAGGCAGGCATCGATTCCGGCTGAGCAAATACCTGATGCCACCGCCATGGCGAGCATGTCGGAAGAAAGGCGTGTATCCTGGCCTATGTAAATTTTCGCTCCCGGTTGTTTGGCAAAAACCCGGGCGATTGCCCGACCTGTTTTGGCTGCTGTCTCGATATCCAGCGGGAACCGGTTGGCAATGCCCCTGATGCCATCGGTGCCGAAAAGTTTCTTCTCCCTGCCCTCTTCCTGCAGCATTATTCGTTCCTTTTTTAGATCAGGTCGGCCCTGATACCGGGCAAAACTTCTCCCGCCTTTTCAAGTACCTGCCGAACAATCGACCGCAACCATCGGCTTGCAAGCCTGGCACGGGCTGATCCCAGGGACTTTATGACCGCAAGATAATCGTCTTTGTAGGTATTTTGCAACACGTCCATCCAGGCCTTCAGCATTTCACTGTTTCCCGTATGGTTCCGGAAATCTTGCAGGATAATTTCAAGTTCCGGCCAGCTTTGCCGCAGTGCTGAATGCAGTCCTGACGATCTGCCCGAAGACGCCTTCTCTGCCAGTTGGCCCAAACGGGCTATCCGTTCATCAAGATGCAGGTTCAAAGTTTCCAGCAGGCCGTCATAAACCTCTTTGGGAAGATTTCCTCCTACGAAATAAGACCTTACCCGAAGATACCAATGGAAAAGGGCCGTGATATTGGCCAGATAAACCAGATTGTTTTCAACAATCCGGTTCAATCCGGTGTAATTCCCTTTTTTGAACGGGAGATTGATCGAGCGGCCAGGTGCGTCCGCAACCAGGCGGTCTTCTTTTAAAAGGTCCTTGCGCCAGATTGTGCCGGCGGCCACAACAGTGCCAAATGCAAGCCGGCAGGGGCCAACAAGGCCGCCCTGCCCGCCGAGAAAGATCGGATTTTCCCGCAACGTGACCCCGCGCGGCACATCGCCTATCAGCGAGGCGGTGGCTTTGTCCTGGTTGGGGGTAAAGTTGAAATGGATGTACGAACTGCCCACTTCGCTGTGATTTTCAGGTCCTGTTCCGCCGGTCATCAGACAATCGCAGAAATTTATCAAACTGCCCAGAGTAACATAAGGAAAAAGGATGGTCTGCTTTAGCCCGACTGCATGGGCTGCCGAGGCATGTTCTTCAAGGATGGTTCCCGGCCTTACCTGACCGTTGGGGCCAAATTTTGCGCCTTTTAGAAAGACAGCCCCCTGAAAGACTCCCCCCTCCAGCTTCACATCAGGGGCCAGCCAGCAGTCTGTCAAAGTAACCGGCCCCTGGCGGCCGATTTCGCAGCCTGCCCCAATGAAAAGTTTCCGGCCCTTGAGGCGGCAGCCCGGATGAATTACAGTCCCCGGCCCCTGGATCCTGTCCGGGTCTATATCATAAGCATGCACACTTGCAGGCTCAATGATTTCAACGCCTTTTGATTTTAATAGATTTGCCGAGTTGTTATCCATTTAGACAATTCACTTCAATCGGTTCAACAGTATCGTCCAGCATTTCATGCTTGAATTCAGGAACAATTATCTTCAATCTCCTATATATTTCTTCATAGTCATGTTCGTTCACCGCGTTTCTGAGAATTTCCAGTTGATCATTTAACCAATTCCAGTCAACCTGTCCTCTGCAACACGCCAGTAAAAGCTTTTCATGCGTCGTTGTCAAAAGTTTTTCGCTTGAGTGAAGCAATTCCTCATACAATTTTTCACCAGGGCGCAGCCCCGTGTAAACGATTTCAATATCTTTGCCTGGCTCCAGGCCGCATAATTTTATCATATGCTCGGCTAATTTCTTGATCAGAACAGGTTCTCCCATATCCAGAACAAATATTTCTCCACCTTTTCCTATGGCGCCGGCCTGCATGGTAAGTCCGGCCGCCTCCGGTATCGTCATGAAATAACGTGTTATTTCAGGATGTGTGACCGTTACGGGCCCTCCTCGCTTGATTTGTTCCTGAAACAGAGGGACCACAGATCCTGTCGAACCCAAGACATTGCCAAATCTTACGGTAATAAACGACGTATTTGAATGCTTATCCAAGTTCTGACAATATATTTCTGCAACGCGTTTGGTTGCCCCCATAACGTTTACAGGATTCACGGCCTTGTCGGTTGAAACCAAAACGAATTTTTCAGCGCCATATTTATCTGCGGCGTTGGCTATGTTGATAGTGCCGAATACATTGTTCGAGATCCCTTCTGTTTGATTATACTCGACCATAGGCACGTGCTTATATGCTGCCGCGTGGAAAACCACGTTTGGGCGATATTTTGAAAACAGCCACTCAACCTGTGCTGAATTTCTGACATCCCCAAGGACGGTTTCCAAGCAAAGCTCTTTTGCATTGGCCGATAGTTCTTGCTCGATAGAATATAGATTAAATTCTCCATGATCAAATATTATCAGCATTTCGGGATTATGTAATGCTACCTGTCTGCACAATTCGGAGCCTATCGACCCGCCGCCTCCGGTCACCAATACTATTCGGCCTTTGAGATAATCGGAAATTGCTTTTATGTCTAAACGGACACTGTCACGCCCCAACAAGTCATTGACCGAAATAGATCTAAGTTTTTCGAAATTTACTTCTTGACCCCTCATCTCGAGCAGCGCGGGTAATGTTTTGCATTCAACGTTGATTTTTTGGCATATGCTGACCAGGCGCTGCATTACCTCCTTTCTGGCAGAAGGTATTGCAAGAATGACCAATTCTATTTTAAGTCTTTCTACGATCTCCGGTATCTTATCACTCCCTCCCAATACTCTTACACCATGTATTTCACGGTCAATTTTCACTGGGTCGTCATCCAATATTGCTACCGGATTATATTCATTACTTCTATAAAGAAGATCGCGAACTATTAATTCGCCGGCTCTACCGGCTCCAAACACCAGCACCCTGCGCCTATCATCAGCGACAATCTTTATTTGTCTTTCTTTTATATATCGCCACAGCAGCCTTGGCATGGATAGACCGGCAGTAAGAAATATAGGATATAGAAAGAATATCGATCGCGGAACACCATGGAAATGTGTCATCATTCCGAATGATCCGGTAATAAAAAGTGCCCCTATCCCCACGGATTTCAAGATCCTGATTAAATCCTGGATTGATGCGAACCTCCAAATTCCACGATACAATCCGAATATCCAAAACAATAGGCCTTGAACAGGCGGGGCGAAAATCAGAAGCTTATACAAAGATTTCAGATTTTCTTCGGGTATCCCATCAAAATTGAATCTTACCCAGTACGAAAAGTATATTGCTACCGGAATCCAAAGAAAATCATGTAAGAACGCAACATATCTATGAAAAATAATTCTTTTTATCATCGAATTATGTCCATAAGGTAAAGATTGTTCGTATTCACGTCGTTTGAATGTATCTTTTCCTGGTAAATATCACCGTCAATATCAGTGG
>JAMOUQ010000023.1 GCA_027068085.1 Desulfobacteraceae bacterium
CGACTGTCTGCTCCAGCTCTTTTCTGAATTCGGCAAACACGGCCAGCTCCTTACAGGATTCATGGTTACAGGCAGGACTGTACAGGACAGCCGCCCCGAGCGCAAAGGGAATCTGGCTGCCGGGCCATCTTCTTGACCATTTTTCCTGTCATACGTATAGTGAATACAGAAGATGGAGGAACGCCATATGTCGATGGCAGACTTGGTCACACAATACTACTTGGCTCCGAAACGGCGTGTGGAAGGTGAGTTTGAGAAAGACCGCACCGTGTCCAACTTGCCCATCAGATTCACACTGCGCCTGATGATAGCCGTCACAACCGCCCTATTGCTGACCTTTGCACCGGCGGCCGTCCAGGCAAAAATATACAAGTACAAGCAAGACGGCGTCTGGCACTTTACCGACGACCCGGCCCGGGTGCCTGCCCGCTACCTGAAACCGGCCGCAACGGACGAGACGGCCGCAGCCGGCCGGCAAGCACCAAAACGGCAAAAACCGGCGCCAAGCAAGCTCCCCCG
Organism: Desulfobacteraceae bacterium; assembly: GCA_027068085.1. GTDB lineage: Bacteria > Desulfobacterota > Desulfobacteria > Desulfobacterales > Desulfosarcinaceae > JALVQM01. The sequence goes on from JAMOUQ010000023.1 coordinate 520, forward strand.
GCTGCTGGAAAACTTTCCGGCGGCCAACGCCATCGAAAGGGCGGCTGCCGCCACCGTGGCCGTGGAAGGGGCCGCGGGCTACGGCAGCGGTTTTTTCATAACCGCCCAGGGCCACATCATCACCAACAAGCACGTGGTCAGGCCGGTGGTGGCCACCACCGCCCGGCAGGAAAAATACTTTACCGACACCCGGGCCAGGATGAAAGAAATCTCCCGCCGGCTGGAAACAGAAGGCCGCCGGCTGGAAAGGGCCGGACACAGTCTGGAGCGGATGGCGGAGATCACGGCCAAGCAGACCGATCCCAACCTCAAGCGGGCCTACCGGGATCAGTACAACGACGATCTGGCCACCTACCGCAGCTGGAAGGCGGATTACCGGCAGCGTAAAAAGCGCTTCGAGGCCGAAAAGGCCAAATTCGACGAGCAGCACCGGCAGTATGCCTATCGCAAGAGTGTCGCCAGCCTCAGCCGCACCTTTACCATCTACCTTGCCGACCGCAGCAGGTTTTACGTCCGCCTGGAGGCCGTCAGCCGGGATCATGACCTGGCCCTGCTCAAGCTGGACGGTTATCAGACTCCCTGCCTGGAGGCCGCCCCGGATCATTCCGTTACCCAGGGCCAGCCTGTCTATGCCATCGGCAATCCGGTCAAGCTGCACAATTCGGTCACCTCGGGAGTATTTTCAGGCTACGAGAACGGCTACCTGCAGACCAATGCCCAGATCTACCCGGGCAACAGCGGCGGCCCCCTGGTGGACCAAAAGGGCCGGGTGCTGGGCATCAACACCTTCAAAAAGCTGACCCGCAAGTTCGAAGGCCTGGGCTTTGCCATTCCGATAGAGATCGTGTGGCAGGATTTTTCCGCCTATCTTCCTGCCCTGCCTGCGGCCGGAAAATGACGAACATGACACCTGACTCGACTGACAGCGCCGGTTCCGCCCTCGACCGGCCTCTTGCGGAAGACCAGTATCTCTGCCAGGTCGGCCGGAGCGTATCCTGCGGGGCCTGCTGCGGACTTTACAACGTGGCCGATCCTTCCCGGCCGGCCCTGGAGAAAATGCTCAGGCGCCGTACGGAACTGTTTGCCGCCACCGCCAGAACGGTTGCCGACATAGACCGCTTTGCCGCCCGGGTAACAGCCGCCGAAAACCGGACCCGCCCCCTGGACGACCTGCACCACTGCCCCTTTCTGGGCCTCATCGGCCCGGCGCGGCAAACCGCTGGCTGCCTGCTGCATCCGGCCGGCAACGGGGGCACCGACTGGCGCGGGCTTAGCTACTACGGCGGGCTGGCCTGCCGGGTATACTTTTGCCCTTCCACCAGGCTCATGCCGGTTCGCCACAAACGCCTGATAAAAACCATCGCCCCCGACTGGCACTGGTACGGGCTGGTAATTACCGAGCACAGCCTGATCGACGCCATGTTATCACGCCTGGAACAAGAGCTTGACGGGCTGTCCCCGGACGAGCTGCTGCCTGACGAAAATTTCCGGCAGGCGCTTGTCTCGTTGCTGGGCCTGAAGGCAGAATGGCCTTTCCGGCCGGCCCGGTTCGACACATGCTGTCACAACATGTTCGTATCGGAGCATCCCAGCCGGCCGCCCCTGGAAGGCCCCTTGGTCGCCGGACTGCCACCTGAAACAAGGGCCATCCTTGAAGCCATGGGCTCCTGGTTCGGATCGCCATCCCGGGTCGAAGAGGCCTGCCGGCTGCTGGACAGACGATACGCGGCAGTGGTGGCGGCTGCCGCCGGCAGCACGGACCGCAGCCGGTCTTGCTTTGGATGATGAATCGGGATTAAGATGGAGCCGCAGTAATTGCGGCCCGAGTCTTCAGCTCTTTGCAATGCTTCACATCAACCTGCGACGGAGAACGCCCCATGCCGACGATCAGACTTGGACAGTGGCCGGTCCTGGTGTCCCAATGGCCGCCGGACCCGAAGCTCAAGACCATAATCTTCATCCACGGCGCATCCCACTGCGCTTCTTTCTGGGTTCATCAGGTCAGGGACCTGGCAGAAGCGGCAAACTGCATCGCCGTCGATCTGCCCGGCCACGGCCTCAGGCAGGACGCCGGCTTTTCCGATATCGGAGACTATGCCGCCTGCCTGCTGGAGTTCATGGAGCAAAACCGGATAGAGGCCCCGGTTGTTTGCGGTCTGAGCATGGGCGGAGCCATCGCGCAGCACCTGCTGATCGACCACGGCGACCGGCTGTCAGCCGGGATACTGTGCAACACCGGAGCCCGCCTGAAGGTGGCCCCGAAAATCTTCGAGACCATCGGGGCCGATTACGACGCTTACGTCGAAATGCTCTACGGCCTCGGAACCGCCCCGGAAAACCGCACCCCGGTCCTCTACCGGCAGCTGGTGGCCGTTTCCCGCTGCCGGCCCGAGGTTGCCCTGGGAGACTTCAGGGCCTGCGACAATTTCGACGTCATGGCTGAACTGGACCGGATCGAAAAGCCGGCGATGGTCATGGCCGCTGAAAAAGACCGGCTGACACCGCCGAAATACGCGGGCTTCCTGGCCCAAAAGATAAAAGGTGCGAGCCTGGAAACCGTGGGCGGGGCAGGACACTTCGCCCCCCTGGAAAAGCCGGAAGCCGTTAGCGGCCGGATTGAAAATTTCATCAAGCAGCTGACACACAAAGACTATGAAGACTGAAAAGAGCGGCCGGAAACAAAACGGACGCAACCGGCATTACCGCCGGCTGGAAAGAATGTATGCCACCGGCAGGTGCAATGTTTATTACCGGCCGCTGATCGAAATCGGGCGCGGCAGCGCAAAAGTCACAATCGAGATCAGGCCGGATTTCTTCCACTCGGGCGGCGCGGTTCACGGTTCGGTGTACTTCAAAGCCCTTGACGATGCCGCATTTTTCGCGGTAAACGCTCTGGTTGAAGATGTCCTGGTCCTGACGACAAGCTTCCATATCCACTTGCTGCGTCCGGTGTCCCGGGGTACACTGACAGCCACCGGCAAGGTGGTCAGTGCAGGGCGTACTTATTTCGTTGCCGAAGCACGGCTGACCGATTCCCGCGGCCGTGAAATCGCCCGGGGCAGCGGAACCTTCGTAAGGGGTAAAGTACCCCTGTCTCCGGAAATCGGTTATATCTAGGAGCATTGCAAATTGGCAAACAAACGTGTAAGCAACACGTTTCGCATCGACTACCGCTTTACCCTGCCCGACAGGCGCCGGGAGGATATAAGCCTCCGGTTCGACCGCGCCACCATGGTTCTGCGCAACCACCCCCGGCAATCCCCACCATTTTGGACTGAACTGACTTTCAACCAATGCTCCCACTGCCCGCTCAGTAAAACAGAATATCCCCATTGCCCGGTGGCCCTTAACCTGGTGACGGTGTATCACAGGATGGGCAAGCTGATGTCCTTCGACAAAGTGACGGTAAACATAATCACCGAACAGCGCAGGATCTGCAACCGCTGCTCGGCCCAGGAAGCCATCAGTTCGATCATGGGCCTGGTCATAGCCGCCAGCCGGTGCCCCCATACCCACTTTCTGAAACCCATGGCCCGCTTCCACCTGCCCTTTGCCAACAGGGAGGAAACCATCTGGCGGGCTCTGGCCACCTATCTTCTGGCGCGCCATTTCGAAGGGTTGAAAAAAGCCGATCTCAGCCTCGACGGTCTGGTAAAGATCTACGACAACATAGCCCGCATCAACGACGCCATGGTTGTGCGCCTGCGGGCCGCCTCCCGCAAGGATTCCATGGTAAACGCCCTGGTCCACCTGGATGTCTTTGCCAAGTTCATGATGCCGCCCCTGGATGACACCCTGGCTTCTATCAGGGCCCTGTTCAAGCCTTTCCTGGAAAACGGCTTCCGCAAATAGCCCATGCCATCGTCATTGCGCCGTCGCCGCCGGCTCCCGGCCGCCTTCATCTCGGAACTCATGCGAGACATGCCATACCGAAAACCTTGGTTTCGGACTTTTTGCGAACCATTCAACAACGAAAATCTTTTCAATACCACGATTTCATGATACGAATTTCCGTATCCCAGAGGCATCGATGTTTTCAACCCAAGGATTCTAAACCTTATCAATACAGACCGGGAGTCAAAATGGTAACAAAATCAGTCGTCAAAATGTTACTCACCCTGATAATCTGTTTTTGTCTTGCCTGGCCAATCAGCTGCATAGTCACATCAAGAACAATGTCTTACAGCAAGTACAACAGGGAAAAAAGCCGGCTTGAAAACAAGATCAGGGAAATCGACGGCAGAATCGCCGTCATCGACGCCGAGATCGCCAGGCATCGCAACAACATCAGATCAATGCAAGCCATTCTCGCTGAAGCGCAAAGAAACCATACCCAGCCCGATGTAAGCAGGCTACACCACGCAGCAACGGCAACAGGCCAGCGCACCGAGGCTTACCATGAAAAACCCCCCTGGTTGCAGGCCATGATCGACAAGTTCGAAAGCAAGGGCCCTATAGGCGCTTCTGCATCTCTTTGTTTTATTTCAATGATGGGGGGAACCGGCCGGGCACATTACCTGATGGAGATCGGCCGTTCCAACCAGTTCATCAATATGCTGGAAACCGAAAGAAACCGGCTGATCCATGAAAGGGATCAGGCGTTCCAGTCCCTGGTGGAACTTAGCCCGCCTCCGGGCCACCCCGACGACAGCGCCGACGATACCCAAATGGGTGGTTATTAAAAGCACTATGCCTGAAAGAGAGGAAAGTATGCGAAATATATTGGCAGTCCCGATTGCGCTTTGCCTCGTTCTGAGCGGCCTGACTTCAACCTGCCTGGCACAGGGCAAGTGGAAGCACAGCTATGCGAACCGGAGCAACGTCGCCTACTGGAGTGGAGCGGCAGAATCGTTCTTCGGCGTCTACACGCTGGAGTCGGGCGAAATATGGTTGGCATTCAATCTGCCGTCAGATTCCCAGCCCATCGACACTGGAAAACCCTTCACGGTCAGGGTGGACAACGGAAAGGAATTTTCCCCCCATGACCCAATCCTGCAGCCTTTGGCAACCTCCATCTGCTGGCAATTAGCCGGCCAGGATGAAAAAGTCAAATCCGGCTCACTGCTGTCCGCCCTTATGAAAGGAAGATTCGTTTCGGTAAGCGGCACCATGATCGACGGCCAAAAGTTTACCACCAAAATCCCGCTTAAGGGTTCGGGCAAAGCGATAAAGAAACTGCTGGCCAACCGCCGGTAAGCCAACGTTCGCATCCTTTCTTGCAACAGTGTTTTCCATCGGGTGATCTGCATGAGAAATTGTTCGGTCAGAGGTCTGATAGTAGTAATCATGGCGCTTGCCATGTCCTGCTCCGCACACCAGAACCGCTATTGGAGCGGAAGGCCCGGGGGAAACGGAAGTGGCGACCCGCAGGTGGGAAAACTCCTGGCCAGGGTAATATCACAAGCTGCAAGCCGCAAATACTTGGAGCCTGTCAGGATACTTTATCCCTGCGAGGGAGCCGTCTTTCCCGCCGATATCGCTTCCCCCCTGATAGAATGGGAAGACATTCACAGCCAGGCCACTGCCTGGCTGGTAACCGCCGAGGCACCGGAAACGGACACCTTTGCCATTCTTACCAGGCAGTGCCGGTGGGCGCCAAGCCGGAACGTATGGGAAGACATCAAGAAAGGTGCCGGCAACAACCCTGTCCGGCTGTCCGTATACGGTCTAAAAGGCAGCAAGCTCCAGGACCTGGTATCCAGGCAAAGCGTCGAAATAAAAATATCGTCAGACCCGGTGGCAAATCCGATCTTGTTCCGGCAGGTTCCGCCTTTTTTCAGTGTCGGCCGGCACCACCCAAGGCTAGTGAAGTGGCGTCTGGGAGATGTCTCGTCATACGATCCGCCGGCCACGCTTATGGAAAAGCAGTCTATCTGCGGCAGTTGTCATACAGCCTCGGCCGACGGCAGGCTGCTTGGCATGGATCTGGACTTCCGTAAAGACAAGGGAGCCTATGCTCTCATGCCTATTAAACCTATGATCAGACTCACGGAGAAAAACTTCATCAGCTGGAACAGTATGCCGAATAGAGACCGCCGCCCTTCCACCGGCCTCTATTCCCGGATATCTCCCAGCGGCAGATATGTGGTAAGCACCGTAAACGAAATATCACTGCTCATAATGATCGACGACCCTTACTGTTCCCAGCTTTTTTTCCCTTTAAGGGGCAAGCTGGCGATTTACGACATCGATGCCAGGCGGTTTCAGACCCTGCCGGGAGCAGACGATCCACACTATGTCCAGACTGCTCCCGAATGGAGCCCGGACGAAAAATACATACTCTTTTCACGGGTAAAAAAGGATGACGCCCTGATCGAATCATTCAGGGGACGCACCATATTCAGCAGCAAGGAAAGTATTGAAACCCTGAACAAGCGCTATCCGGTCCATTTCGACATCTGCCGCCTGCCTTTCAACCAAGGGCAAGGAGGCGTTGCGGAACCGGTGGCAGGAGCGTCCGGCAACGGGATGAGCAATTACTATCCGCGTTTTTCACCCGATGGCAAGTGGATCGTGTTCACCCGAAGCCGCACCGGCCTTGTTATCCAGCCTGATGCTCAGCTTTACATCATGCCGGCCGCAGGGGGACGGCCGAGAAAAATGATTTGCAATATCGGCCGTACCATCTCATGGCATTCATGGTCTCCCAACGGGCGCTGGATAGTTTTCATCTCGAAGGTAAACACGCCTTGCACGGAGCTTTTCCTGGCCCACGTCGACCGGGCCGGACGGTCCAGCCCGCCGGTCCGGCTCTGGCGTTTCAGCGACAAAGATCTGGCGGCCAATGTGCCCGAATTCATAAACATACATCCCGGCATGCTCCGCAACATCCGCCTGGCCGGCAACTGAAAGCCACTGACGCCTTTTTAGGGAGCCGGAAAACCCCGGCAGCAGGCCTCAGTGGCTGGTGGTGACTGAAAATATGTTTTTCTCTTACTTCAGATTCCCTTGTCGAGCACCTTCTGGCTGTGCCGCAGCCGTTCCTGGATTCCGCGTCCGACCTGGAAACTGCGGTTGAACTTCGACCAGAAATCCTTGTCCTTTTCCTGCCACCCCTTTCCAAAGCGCTGGTCAAAGAAATCGCCGAGTTTTTCAAAAAGAAGCTTCCAGGGCGGCCGGCCCTCGGCGTAGGCGGCCAGCAGTTGTTCCAGCAGCTCGTCAAGGTCGGCCAGGGTTTCTTTGGGCAGGTAGGCGATGGCCCCTTTACGAATGGACGCCATCAGGCTTTCGGGATTGACCGAATGGGCGGTCAGCATCACTGCCGGTATCTGGCGTTCGACGGCTTCTTCCAGCAGCTTCAGCCCGTCGACTCCCATTATATCCAGAATTACCAGATCATAATTTCCGGTCCTGATTTTTTCCGATGCGCTCTGGTAGTCGGTAGCGGTGTCCACCCGGGCCTCGTCGAGAATGTCAACAATGGTTTCTAGAATGTCTGTCTCATCATCAACGGCCAGGATACGTTTGCCCTTGAGGTAGGATTTTGCTGCCATAGACTTTGCTCCTTTCATGGTATCCCTTGATGGCTGCGCAACCGGCTGCCGTCCATATTCACTTGCCGCCAAAGCCATTTATGATTTCCGGGAATCCGGTCCGGAAACCGCACTTTTGCAAATCTGCTTCCAGCCGGTTGCATACCGTTTCTCACCCCGGAAAGGTCAGGGGCAGGACCAGCGTGAAAACAGCTCCCTTTCCGGGTTCGCTCTCCAGTGTCAGCTCGCCTCCCAGGCAGCGGGCCAGAATCCTGGCGCCGGCCAGTCCCAGGCCGTGGCCGTTGCGTGAAAGAACGGCATCCTGGCAAACCTGCCTGTATCTTTGGAAAACCAGCTGATGGTGTTCCGGAGGAATCCCGGGGCCGTCATCGATTATCTTGATCTCCAGGTGACTGCCGTCACAATCGAGGCGGGTTATCATCCGCCGGCGTTTGTAGCGCAGGGCGTTCTTTACCAGGTTTGCCACTATCTGTCTGAACTTGGTTTCATCCTGCTCCATCAAAACGTTCCCTGCTTTACCGTACTCTTCCCAGATTATTCCACATTCAGCCAGGTGTTTCAATCTTGTATCCCTGTCTTGCTGCTCGGCCACCTTGTCATAGATCTGGGAAGCCTCCATTTCGAGGACCTCCAGCAGTACCTGCATCACCACATCGGCCGGAACGAAGCGGTGACAGAGAAAACATCCGCTCTGACCGCGGCCGATTTCAAGCAGATCGCTGAGCATGCCCCGGGCCTTGCGGCAGCTGCGAAGCACTCTTTCCAGGGTCCGGCGCTGCCTGGCGCTCAGGGGACCGTACTTGTCGGCCTTTTCAAGCAGGGTGCGCACACCTGTTTCGGCCACGGCCAGCGGATCTTTCAGTTCGTGCACCAGAAACTCGACACTAAGGTCCCGGAAAAACGTCCGCGCATCACTCTCACATGCCAGTTGATCGTTTGTCTGTTTTCTTCGTTCCATATCTCTCACCATGCGTCATCTTTGATGGCTTTGCAAACACATTGGCCAGGCTTTCCCGTCAACTGTTTTTCGCATTAAGCGCTTGGAAAATCACCCTGACAGTGGTGCCGCCCGACTCCCGGCAATCTTCACTGCTCCGGCATTTGCTGCAACTGCTTATTCTTCCGGGGCACAGGTCGGAGTCCAGGGGCAGATGCTTACACCTTGCAGAGTCTATTTCTATCCTGAAGCCGTACAGTTCGGAAAAAATCTTCATCCGCAAAAGATCGAATCCCCGGCCGCCGGCATTGAAATCGAAGCGTTCCCTGGAAGCATATGACATGGTTTCGTAAGCGGTGAAATATCCGCCGAACAGCAATCTTCTCTTTTCTTCCGTCATTCCGATGCCATAGTCTCTGACTTCAAGAATCACTTTGCCATCTTCTGGCCCGACATTTACTTCCACCACGCCTTCGTCCGGAGTGTTTTCCACCGCGTTGCGCAGCAGACCGTCGAAAATCTTTGCCAGCACGTCTTCCGGAATCATCACCGTCGCGCCCGGTTTCAGGTCGGTCTCGATTTTCACCTGCCTGCGGGCAAGCTGCGGTTTCAGGGCCTCCAGGCGGCGCACGACAAAGTCATCGATACTGATCTCCACGGGGTCGGATCTGCGCGGGCCGAAAAGCTCGTCAATCCTGCGGCCGACTTCATCTGCAACGGCTCCGGAATCGCATTCCTGCTCAATGAGACTCTCCAGCACATCCCGGCAGGCGTCAAGGAGCACATGCAGCATGTCACGGGTCCGGTAGTCCCTTTCCTTGAGGATATCTTCTATCTCGTACTGCATCTCCAGCAAACGGTCCAGACTGCGATGGATGCGGGCAAAGACTTTCTCCAGAGATTTCTTCTTGCTGCCGCCGATCTTTTTTTCCAGTAATTCGACCGAGGCCGAAAGGACCGCCAGGGGCGTCTTCAGCTCGTGGGACAGGTGGTGAATCACCTTGTCCTTGGCCCGGTTCAGCTCTCTGACACGATCGTAGGAACGCTGAAGGGCGGAGTTGATCCGCGCATTTTCAATCGGCAGCGCAAC